>CBDETG010000107.1:0-133644 GCA_965242745.1 Leptonemataceae bacterium | reverse complement strand
ATTGATTGGAACATCAAACAATATCCACAGGAGCTTGTCGAGAAGAGCAAAGTGCAGGGAGAGTATGACACGAGTAATGTATGGCGCATTGATCCTTGCTTTGACAAAGTACATTCTGCTGTCTTTCCCCAAAAATTGTGTGAGCGCGTTATTAGATATTATTCGTTCATAGGAGATTTGGTTTTTGACCCTTTTGCGGGAAGCGGTACTTTGGGCAAGGCTGCTCGTGACTTGGGCAGGCATTTTTTTATGACCGAAAAAAAGGAAGATTACTGTAAATGGATGAAGGAGTATATAAAGGATGACATATTCTGCGCATTCAGTTCTGTAAGGGAGTTCGAAAAAGAGGCAAAGCTGTGACCCTTTCTCAAGAAATCGTAAAGAGGATCATGAGATAAGCAAATGAAAAAGATTTTTTCAGAGCTTTTTTAAGCTTGCACTCCGTGTTTCCCAAAACAGCTATCATCATGCAGCGCGCCCCAGCCCAGTTCCCGCTGCGATTGCCCTAAGCGCAGCGCCTTCTTTCGAGGCGCATGGCGATGGGCTGATGGAGCGTGACGCTCGCACATGAGGAAAGGCAGCTATGTCAAAGCCGATTACGCATCGCATATATGAAAAAATGTTTGCGCTGCTGGAGCAGCATCCAGAGGGCCTGCGCCGCTCAGAGCTTCTAAAAAGAATGGAGGAATTGGAACCTGATGCCCACCCAAAAACAGTGAATGGATGCCTTTGGAAACTTGTAGAAAAATATCCCAGCGAGGTCTATAAGCCCTCCAAAGGAGTTTTTCGTTTGCTAAAATACCAATCTTCTTCTTAAGTCTTCTGCGCCTGCTGCCTGCTGTTTCAAGCGCAATTTTTCTCAACAGTTTTTATTTTCGCTTGCATATATAAACGCCTGCTTTTTTTATGGAGAAAAGCGCACCCTGCCAAGTGGATAGACTTAGCAGGATGCTGACCAGAACCCTTTTTCTCTGGGAAGAGTTATGGCTATTTTTAAAAGACGGCTAAGGCCCTTAGCTTTCAAGTCTTTTTTGCAATTCCCTTACTCTTGTAGCCTGAGGCTAAGCTGTTGGTATCCTCTTATAGGCAGGGTGCGTTTTAGTTTTTTCAAGCGAGGTATACCATTATGATGAGAAAAGTCACAGCAAAAGTAAAAGGAGCAAAAGTAGAACTGGTTATGGACTGCCAAAGCAGCACAAAAGACAAGGAGTTTATAGCCAAGAAGTACGGAGTAAGGGCTGCTCAGGTTATAGTTATCAAGAAGGAAGCGCCGTAATCAAAAAGTATGGTATGGGGCTTGCGGGGATGGCTGTGTTAGAGGCTGGCTTCGTAGCTCCATATTACTTTGTATATTAACTTAGGAGAGAAAACAAATGCAATATCCAATGCAATATCCAAATGAAAAGCAGGCTGATCTGCACGAATTATATACAGAATGGCAAAAAGCATTTGATAGAAATAGTAACAGACTCAAGTCCATAGACGGCAGCGAGCACGAATACAGCGCAGATGATTTTATATCGTATGGCTTTTATCCATATTACTTTCAGCAAAGATTAAAGATTTTATATATAGGGTGGGAAGCCTACGCAGCTCCAGGCGATGATTTTACTAATTACATAGAAGGGGTGTTTCATTGCTATAAAGACAATCACATTGGTGGTGGGCATATTAATAGGTGTCTCTTCCATCGTCGTATGTTTAAGATCAGCTATGCTTTGTTACATGGACTGCCTGCCTGGTATTGCATTCCTGATGCTCATGAACTAACGCCGACTTTTGGAACTGAAAATGGCATTAGCTTTGCGTTTACAAATCTTTCAAAGATACTGCAAAGAGATAGGCAGCGTGACGCCAATAGGCCTCTTATCCATGAGGCCTATTCTATTTCAACTAAGCCTTACAATTATGTCCGAAGAGAAATTGAGATTCTGGAACCTGATCTAATCATTGCGATGAATATTTTTGACGAAACAAGAAGCGGGCATGCCTTAACCCCACAGGATAGAAAGAGATTTGGCATATCAGGCGATAGTGTCTTTAAGAGCGAAACAATAAACGGTCATCCTCTCAAACTTTATTATTACGATGCGGAGAAAAAAAAGGAAATCCCCGTGCTGAATACTTACCATTTTTCATATCAGCAACAAGATGACGTAAAATATTGGTACGATCCCATAAAGCAAGCGATAGAATTCCTTCGTAATGAAAAAAAGCTCTCCATCCCGCACCTCCTACCCCCGCCTGTCCCCTAGCGCCTGCTGCCTGCTGTTTCAAGCGCAATTTTTCTTGACAAAGCCTCGGGGTACAGGAAACGTGGACCTTGTAGTCTAAAACATGTCTCATCTACTGCAAAAGCAAAGGACGCCTTTTACTCCTAACGAAAAGATAGAAAGGGAATGGCTTCTCATAGACGCTAAGGGGCAGCGCTTGGGGCGTATGGCTTCGTCCATTGCCTTTCGTTTGCGCGGCAAGCACAGGCCGGATTATGCGCCCCATCAGAACATAGGAGATTGCATAGTGGTAGTGAATGCAAGGTATGTCGCTCTGACGGGTAAAAAAAGGGAGCAAAAAATCTATTACCAGCACAGTAATTATACGGGGGGCTTGAAGCAGATCGTCCTAAACCAAATGCTGCAAAAAGACGCTACGAAAGTTGTAAAATTAGCCGTAAAACGTATGCTGCCTTCGGGGCCGCTGGGGCGTAGTCTTCTAAAAAATCTCTATGTCTACCCAGAGGCGGCACAGCCGCATAGCGCCCAGAAAGTCAAGGCCTTTGCTTTGGCTTAGTTGTTAAACTATGACAAAGAAAGTATTCAATGCGGTAGGAAGGCGCAAGACAGCTGTGGCGCGCGTTAAGCTTTACAATGGCTCAGGCAATTTTGCTATCAACAATCTAGCTGTAGATCGATATTTTTCTACAATACACCTGCGCCAAATTGCGCTGGCAGCTCAGGAACTGGTCAAGGCCTCTAAGAAAATTGACCTGCAGATTCGCGTGAGTGGAGGGGGCATTCATGGCCAAGCAGAGGCGTGCCGTATGGGTATAGCCAGAGCCTTGCAGGCGCAGAATAAAGCGCACAGAGATGTCCTAAAAAAGGCCGGCTTCCTTCGCCGTGACTCTCGTATGGTGGAGCGCAAGAAATATGGCTTGCATAAGGCTCGCCGTGGTACGCAATTCTCTAAGCGTTAGGGCAGCGTTTCTGTATGTTCTCTTTTTTAGTTTTTTCTCTTTTTGATGGCAAGCCCCACTTGTACAGCGATTGTTCTATTAAGTGGGGGTCTTGATTCTGCTACGGTTCTAGCTTGGGCCTGCCGTCAAGGCCATCGTTGTCTTGCTCTTTCTTTTGCATATGGGCAGCGCCATGCCTGGGAGCTTGCAAAGGCCCGGCAATTAGCTGAAATCTATGCTCTTTCCCACAAGGTGCTCAAGCTGGACTCTGCGATCTTTCGTTCCAGTCTGGTGCAGGAAACGCAGCCAAAGGAAGCTGGCCAGGTATTTGACACAAGCCCAAAGAAGCAAAGGAGTGCTATCCCGCCTACCTATGTCCCTGCTAGAAATATTCTTTTCTTATCCCATGCGCTTGCTTTGGCGGAGTCTTATGCTATAGGTCATATTTTTTTAGGTATCAATGCGCTTGACTATTCTGGCTATCCTGACTGCCGCCCGGAGTTTCTCGAAGCCTTTCGCAGCATGGCAAGTTTAGGCATGCGCTGCGGCGTGGAAGGTGAGCCTGTCCAAATTCATGCGCCCTTATTGCATTTATCCAAAAAAGATATTATACGCAAGGGGCTTAGTCTGGGCGTGGATTATGCCTTGACGAGCAGTTGTTATCAGCCGCAGGCGAAGGGCAGGCCTTGTGGAAAATGCGAGAGTTGTTCTTTGCGCAAGCAGGGTTTTAGGGAAGCTGCAATCCAAGACCCGCTTTTTGCTGCTATGGAGAAGCCTCATGCTGCGACTCCAGCCTCTCTGTCTGATTAGAAAAAATGGGCGATGGCGTATGATTGAGGGAAGGGGCAAGACTTCCTGCTTTGTTTCTCCCAAGCGCAGCGCTGCAACATGAGGATGAAATGTATTTCCTATGCCTGCAAGTCTTGGTTTAGCTCTATGCTTCTTTCAGGAAATTTCTTTTACGTCTTTTTTACGTTTGCGCTTGCTTGTGCTTTTTATTTGCTGCATAACTCTGCGGCCCATGTTCCTATAGAGCGATACAAGAGAATGCCTATAGCTCTGCGTTTTGTTTCTCCCAAGCCCAGGGCAAGGGAATTTACAAAAATCGCAGCGCAGTCTTCTAGAAAATCCAAAGACGAGCAGACAGTGGGGCAAAGCAATGAACTTGCTAAAAAGCATCAGAGCATACTGGAAAATTACCTGGCAGATATACGCCGTAGGGTAGAGAATCAGAAGCGCTATCCCCGCCGTGAAAAACAGGCTGCAAAAGAAGGCACAGTGCGGCTGCGCTTTGTCATCCATCCTAAGGGCGATCTGCTTGCTTTGGAGATTACGGCCCATAGCCCGCATCAGGGCCTCAACCGGGCTGCCTTGCAAAGTATACGGCATGCTGCCCCCTTTCCCTCTTTCCCGGAAGGTATTTCGCGGGAGTCATTAACGCTGGAATATAGCTTGAGTTTTGTCTTAGAATGATGAGTTGGAGATGGATGTCTGCTTTCCCCGCCCTTATTTTGGTCTTGTTGCTGTATGACTGCAGGAGTCTAGGAAGGCGCGCCCAAGACATTGCAAAAGACCCTGTCTTTGCTTATGCGCTTCCAGAAGGAGAAGGGCCGGCGCAATATGCAGAGCAAAGGAAGCGCTATAACGCTATTCTAAGCCTTCTTCCCTCTCTGGCGCCGGCAGAAGCAAAGAGGCAGTGGCTCAGCCTTGTAGAGCAAAATCCCGGTTTTTTAGAGGCCTATCTAGCCTTAGGTCGTTTGTACTTCCTTTTGGAAGAGACGGAGGCTTTGCTGGCTTTGTACCATGACCTTGTGCAGCAGGCTCAATTCACAAACGAAAGGATTTACAAAAAAGCAGAGGAATTGCGCAAGGCAGGGCGGATGCAGGAGAGCATCGCCCTTATGCGCAGCTTGGCGGAGTTTAGGTCTGCTAAGAATTTCAAAAAATGCGCTGGCCTCTCTCTGAAAGCAGGCAAGAGAAGCGCTTCCCTTTGCTATCCTGAGCCATCACTCTGGCTGGGGGCTGTCTATTTAGGGAAAGCAGAGTTTGAGAAAGCCCGCAAGTACTACGGCCTTAGCTTAGCCCTTGCTTCTACGCCTGCTCATGCCTTTGCTGCGCTCTATGCTTTAGGACGCTTGGCTTATCTTAAGCAAAACTGGGGCGAAAGCCAGTATTACTTCAATCTTGCGGCTGATTATAAGCCTTCTGTGCCTAAGGAATTACGTGTTTTGTTAGCGCAGGTTTATTACAAGCAGTTTATGATTGAGGAGGCTCTGGAGCAGTGCCGCAGCATCCTACAAAAAGAACACGATTATGCTTCCCTTAAGTTGTATGGCGATCTGCTGCTGATTCAAGATTTTCGACGTGACTTGTCGGGTCTGCTCAAGCTTGCGCCCAATCACGCTGTGCGGGCAAGCTTGCTGCGCCATTGGTATGGCACAGAAGATCTGCGTTACCTTTTGCATATTCACGATCTTTTTCGTTTTTTGTATTAAGAGCCGGTCTCAAAACCCATCCATTCCACGCAGGCGCCATAGCGCTTATACGTCTATTCAGGCATTTCTGAGAGCAGCATTTTCCATTTTGTAATAAGGGGCGTTTGAGTACTAGGACGCTGTAGGACTGACAGGCGGGCGTTTGTCATCAGGGACGTTGGTTTTCATGACGGCGGGCGGTGTTGTACAACAAAACGTCTGGGCGCAACGCGACATAATGCTGACAGCGGGGTTTAAGGCCTTGTTGTAGTAAGCAGCGGCGTTTGTGGAAGTAAAGCGCGCTTTTTAGAAAATGTAACTTCATCCAAGCAAAAGCGGCGCGGGATAATCTAAAGACATGCGCCTAGTTTCGCGCAGCATCTCAGCAAAGAGAGCAGAAAATAGCATGTGTCCGAATCAGTTTTAGTTTTGTTTATATCGCCTTTGCTTTGTTTGCTTTGCCCTAAACTGTGTTAGCTTTGCGCTAAGATATTATCGCACTGCGCGTGTATCATAGTCATAAGGACTATGATAAGCGAAGAACAAAAAGAAACGATGATTGAGCAGTTTGTAGAAGCTGCTACAAAGAAGTTTGGCGAAGACAGCCCCGCAGTCAAAGACGCTTTGGCGATGAAGGGGCTGGACTTTCATAAGTTTATGCTGGCTTATGCCAAGTATATAGAAAAGCATAAGGTCGAGATGGAATGGGACAGCGAAGGGAATGCGATCATTCACTATGCTTAGCCGATGCCATCACACTCCATAGCCTTTGTGTGATGCTCACGCAAAGGCTGTTTTTTTCCTAATGCCATAAGCTCACGCTATCCCTTTATCTCTCTTGCGCAAGCGCCGCCAAAATGTCTTTTATTTGGCCTGTTTCACGCGCCACAGCGCTTTGCCAGCGGCCGAATGTGCCGTCTTTGTTTATAGCGTCTACCCATTCCTGCAAATACTGATTCTTGACTTTATCCTGCTCGCTCTCCTGCCCCTTTGTCTCTAATATAAGCATTGTACCATTTTTCATGCGGATGAGAAAATCCGGCCGGTATTTGTGAACTACGCCTTCGTACATATAGTATATCTCAAAGCCCAGGTGATCGTTTTTTACCCAGGCTAATACGTTCTCGTTTTCATCCAGCTGGTAGGCGTCTGCGCTCTCCCATGTGCTGTCATAAACGCATACATTGATATGCGATTTGCGCGTTCTATGATTGGGCTTTCGCGTGTACCATATAGGCATGTCCCCCGTGCCTTGTATTGGTTGATGGGAATGATAGACTGGCCTTAACTCTTCCGTGTTTGTATATTGTATTGCCTTATAGATATGCCTTACAACTTTCGTCATGCACAAAGTGATGACCACTTTTCTAATATCTTCGTCTTCGTTATCAATTTGAGGCGCTAGTTTGATTTTATCGGATGCGATGATTTGCTCTGTAAAACGAAGGATTTGAGCAAGCAGCAAGGCCCGATTCCCGCCCCATGCGAGCCCAAGCTCATCATAAACGCTGCTTGCTGTTTGAAATATAATCTCCTGCCTTCGATGCTCCTTTGACCAGTCTTTGATTTGTATCTTTTTTTGTTCAGTCAGGCTTGTCTGCCCATCTAAGAGCGGCGCAATAGTCGCCTCTTTTAGTATGTCAGCCGCATTCAGTTGCAATACGGCTGCTTTTGCGTGATCAAGTTTCAGTATGCTTTTTAAGCTGCGCTCAATACGGATCACCTTAGGCCAAGAAATTGCATATTCGGATTTTGCATCCTCCGGCTGCACTTTGACGGCAGGCTTAGTAGCTTTAGCGTCAAGTCCTGTGCCGCCGTCCTCATGCGGTAAAAAGCTAAATGGCACGCCAAAAATATTTACGTATTCTGGCTCAAAAAACCCGTCTTGATTTGTCTCATACGATGTGCGGCGCAATCCCCGCCCTACAACCTGTTCACAAAGAAGCTGGCTGCTAAATGCCCGCAAGCCCATAATGTGAGTGACGGTTTTGGCATCCCATCCTTCTGAGAGCATACCAACAGAAATTACGTTTTTGATCTTTGCCCCCGGCTTTCCTTCCTGTCCCACTGTATCTACCTGCTTGCGCAGCGCCTCCGCCTGCTTTTGCTTTTTATTTGCGCCTTGCTCCTCAGCCTCGCTCAATACTTTCGAATCAATATGCAAAATACCCTCGGCCTCACATAGTTCTTCAATAGCAATATGTTTCGTATCAAATGCGTGCCTTATGCGCGCCGCAGTTTCAGTACGATTGCAGACGCTGATCATAACCGGCGGCACAGGGGAGCCGGCTTTTTTCCACGCTTGATAGCTTTTACGCCAATCCGTGCCTAATAAAAAGTAAGCGTTGATAAGCAGATCCGGGAGGCGCTCATGCTGCTTTGCCGCTCTGCTGAGATCATCTCTGATGCCCGGATCACCAAACAAATGATACAGCTTCGGTTTATAGCTTTTTGCGTCGGGCAGCGCATCTTCACTCACTACGATACGCGGCGTTTTTACTAGTCCAGATTCTATGGCGTCATTCAATCCAAAATCGCTGACGATCCACGGGAAAAGGGAATTCTCCTCGTTCTGAGAGCCAGAGGGATGAAAAGGAGTAGCTGAAAAATCATGGGCTGTGAGGATACCAAAGACGCGGTGGATGCGATCGAGCGCGCCGATCCAGATTGTGGCTTCCTGAATGCTTTCTTTTGCGTGTTTTTTTTTGCCTATGGCGCTTGGATTTACGCGCCAGGCATGATGCGCTTCGTCATTGATCACAAGCACATTGCGGGAGTTGGACATGTCTTTCAGTACCTCACGCACGTAAGCAGCGTCGCTTTTTGGGCCGCGCTTGTCGACGCTGCGGCGTTTCTGGATTGCTTCCTCATCCTCCCAGTTTAGGGCGTGCCAGTTATGGATTATGACTCTGCCCTGCTGCAGGCGCTCGCGCATAGAAGAGGGCACAATATCAAATTGTTCATAATAGTTCGATTCAGCCGCCGGCTTCAACACAGCCAAACGCTCTTTGACAGTAAGGCTGGGCGCGATGATCAAAACGTTTTTGGAAAAACGCTTGTCTTTGGGATAGCTGAGCTTGTTCAATATGTGCCAGGCGGTGAGCATAGCCATTACGATAGTTTTCCCGCTGCCGGTAGCCATCTTTGTACAGAGCCTCTGAAAAGCGCCGCCGTCATCTGGTATTGTAATGCCGACTTTTTCGCTGTCATGCGCTTCTTTGAGCCATATCAGCGTTTCCATGGCCTCCAACTGGCAAAAAAAGAAGCGCTGCATATCCAGCTCGTCGCGATCATGCCAATGCTCTAACAGGCGTCTCGTAAGGCCCGTGACTCCCGGATAAGCCGCATCGCGCCACTTTTTTACGCGCGGGCGGATTTGGTTAGCCAGCTCTATTGCAATAAAAGTTCCGGGATCATCATAGCTTGCCGCATCTTTAGAGGCTATCACATACCCGGCTGGACGGCGGCCTGGCAGGCGGTGAAAGTCCTTCGTCTCAGGCTCATATTTCCAGTATTCCTGCGGCTCCCGATAGGGCGTGTTGATAATGAGCTGCTCGATGCCTTTGTTTGCGGCCGTCATGATTTCACCCGCTTGATCGCAAGACTTTCTATGCCGCGCTCATCGACGAGCTTGACGGCGATACGTTTGTTTTTCCCCAGCTCAAAGGGCAGCGAGACGGTACCGTGGTAGGCGGCTATCAGCTCTTCGTCAATTTCACTTTTCAGGTTTCTCGCCAGGCGTCGCCAGCCATTGCCTGCGCCGCTTTGCGGAAAGAAGACCTGGCGCGGATAGAGGCAGCGCCCGTCATAATCCGTATCCAGCAGCCACAGCGCAATTTTATCCGCATTACCTGAATCTACTTTGCCGCTTTGCATGTCGTAGTAGTCAAAACCCAGGACCTTAACCTGCCATTTGCCTTTGTCTGCGCCGCTTTTGAGCCGCGCAAGCTCGATATCCGGCTGGCCAACAAGCCAGAAGGCGTCCGTACTTTTCTGCTTCTTTTTCAGGTCGTGGGTTTGCAGGTCGCTGTTCATTTGCGCTTTGAGCAAAGTAACGCCCGGCCACCTGGTTTCCTCGATTTCCCGCCCGGCTTCGGGGTCAAACTGGAAGGCCGCAAACACGATGAGCGCAGGCTTGGGAACCAGCGTCTGCGCCTCTTGCAGAGCTTGTTCGACCTGACGCTGCTCCATAGGCGCATGTTCGGGGCCGAAGGCAACGACGCTGTTGACTGGCTGGCTGGCGCTGCTTTTTTTGTTTTTGGCAGTCTGGACCTGCGCCTCACCGACGGCATGAATGCAGTAGGCGCCCGGCAGCGCCTCCAGGCGCGTAAAGATGGTGCGCTGGCCGCCCTTGCCGCGAATGCCGTTGTGCAAAAGCTCGTCGCGCCATTCCTCCTGGCGCGCCGTCTCGCCAGAGCGGGCAACAGAGGCGTCAGCCGGCAGGGGCTTTGCCTTTTCCAGCAGCTCGTCTACGGATTTAACGACCGGCGCCGGCACGGCCTCGACGGTGAAGGGGCCGGTAATGCGCGCTTTTTTCGCATCGCACAGGGGCTGGTCGTATAAAATCTCCTGCGCCGCATGGCGCGCGATGGCTTTGTCAATTTGGGCCTGCGTCATTCCTTTCTTGATATCAGGATTGTTGGCGATAGACTTCAATGTAATATGCGGCACAGTTTTATATGCAAAGCCGCTGCCCACGCCTTCTTGATGGTGCGCCAGCTCGTAATAATCAAAGCTTGCGGTCAGCAGGCGCTGCTTGGCCAAAGTAAGCGCTACGCGCGAGGTGTCACAGCTAATCCAGCGCCGCCCCCACTGCTCCGCAACGTAGGCGGTCGTGCCGCTGCCGCAGGTGGGATCAAAGACAAGGTCGCCGGGGTCGGTGGTCATGAGTATGCAGCGTTGGATGACTTTTTCAGATGTTTGGACAACGTATGATTTTGTCTAGTTCCGGATCCATGTGCAAAACCAGCATGTATTTATTCTTCAGACCTCTAGTGGCACCTTCAGGGGGTAATACTTATTTACATCCAGTGATAGTGTTTTTCCAATCTTAACAATACGTCCGATTCGTAATCATTTTTTGAAGCAGTTCCAATCCTTCTTTAGAATATTGGAGACTCCATTGTGCTATTTGGGGGACAGGGAAACGATTTCGCCTTGCCAAACTCATAGAGGCTGTCTTTTGCCGGTGGTGGATGCCCGCTTTCGAGTCTGACCCAACTTTATCGATAAATATTTGCGCCTTCAGGTAAATGTTTATCCGGGTCATTCCGCGTTCTTTTTCGTTAGTTTCCGTATAAGTGCCTTATCTTTTAGTTCAACTTGGCAGCCCAAAGTAGAAAGTAATCTATAATTTCTATGCGACTCAGAGCTTCATATAGATGATTATATTTTACATTGCGCTTTATTTTTAGCATACCAAAGTAAATAATTTCTCACTTGAGGACCAAGTAACTCGATTTGAAACCATGCTTGTTACGTTTTTTGATAAAATAATCTGTCGCTACAAAATTTTCCACGCCAAAGACCTCGTCCATAATGCTCCGCACAAGGTGCACGTTTTCATCGCTGATCTGCACAAAGACGCTGCCGCTTTCGCTGAGCAGCTCGCGGGCAAGCAGCAGGCGGTCGCGCATGTAGCTGAGATAGGAATGGATGCCCAGCTCCCATGTGTCGCGGAAGGCCTTGATGCTTTCGGGCTCGCTGGTGAGGTGCTCGTCTTTGTCCTGCACGCTGCGCTGTCCTACGAAGGGCTGAAAGTTGCTGCCGTATTTGATGCCGTAGGGCGGGTCCATATAAAGGCACTGCACCCTGCCCGCCATGTTCTCTTTTTGCAAAAGCGAATTCATAACGAGAAGCGAGTCGCCGGCAATGAGGCGGTTGCTCCAGTTATGCTTGTGTTTGTAAAACTCGATGGCCTGGCGCAGGGGGCTTTGGCGCTCCTGCGCAAAAAACAGGTCGCCCTGCCCCTCCTTGTGCGTCTTGTTCTTTACGGCGGCAATGATCGTGTGCGCGTCGATGCGCTCGTGCACGTGCAGGGAGCGGGTGGGGACTTCAAAAGACGTGTGCTCGGCCTTGCCCGCCCATTGCAGCTGCGGGTCCAGGTGCGGGTCATAAGCGTAGCGCTTCTTTTGCCCGGTATCGGGGTCGGTAGCGGAGGTCACAAGGCCTGCCGGCGGGTTGTTTATGCGCTGTTTGTCCTGATGTTCGTAGCTGTGGATGAGTTTTTCCATTTATTAGAAGTGGCTCTTACAGAGCCTTGCAAGAGCAGCGCGGAAAGCGCCGCAGCTTAGCTACTGCGCATATTGCAATATGCGGAATCGCGCCAAGCGTTACTATGAGTTGCAAGGCATCAATGATGATTTGCAGGTTACTATCCAAAGCAATAAGGCAGTATTGAGGTATCTCTAAGGCGTGCTCTTGCTATTGTTTTGCGATTTTGTATTTTGAGATGAATTTTCTTTTGCCATTTCTCTTTCCATTTCTTTCATCTTCAAAGCTGCTTTAACAATAGGGTCAATGCGCGATGGAGTATAACTCTCCCTGAAAGTCTCTTCTATCGTTTCCTTCTTGTCCATGTATTACCCATAGCATAACTGCTTTTTACCTGTCAATATTTTTTCATTCCCTCTCCCTGCTATTTCAATTTATCAGAGCTTTGCAAGAGAAGCGCGGGGGCGCCCGTCAGCTCATCGAATGACTTTTACAGCAGTCACCTGGATGACCATTTTGTGTGCAAGGCATGAATGTTCGGGTACTCATTTTTTGTTATACCTGCACCCAGCATATCACGAATATCAGATATAATTGCTTTATACTCTCGCCGCCAAAGCCGTCCTTCTATGTATTTGTTCAAAATAGCGAGGCAAAGTTTATCAACCGCATCCGCATAAATTTTTTGCTGGTATTGGAATTCCTCAAAGATTTTTTTTCTATCAGCCTCAACGTTGGTCTTGTTTGTAAATGATTGAATTTGAATTGTAAGCTCAAATAGCTTTTCTTCTCTTTTTGTAATTTCACGCTCTAAACTAAGAGCAATCTCCATGGAATGCGTCCTTCTAAAACGCGCTAACTGCCTCCAGGCCAGTGCAACCGCGCCAAGCGTTACTATGAGTTGCAAGGCATCAATGATGATTTGCAAGTTACTATCCAAAGCAATAAGGCAGTTTTGCTTATCTTTAAGGCGCGCTCTCTATATTATTTTGCGATTTTGTACTTTGAGATGAATTTTCTTTTTCCATTTCTCTTTCCATTTCTTCCATCTTCAAAACTACTTCAACAATAGGAGCTATACGCGATGGAGCATAACTTGACCTTAAAGGCTTCCTTATGTGTTCCTTCTTGTTCATGCGCTACTTATAGCATAACTGCTTTTTACCTGTCAATATTTTTTCATTCCCTCTCACGCCGCCCCGCTTGCGGATCTTCGTAGCTGTGAATCAGTTTTTCCATGGGCCTTGTTGCATAGCTCGCATGTAGCTGCGCTAGCCATGCTAAAGCCGGGACAGGATCTGTTTGACCTTGCTGGTGGAGAGCTTCGTCACCTTGGCAATGTCAGTAACGTGAAAGCCTGCTCTTAGCATAGCATGCGCAACTTCTTCATGACCTTTCTCTAAGCCTTCCTGTCTGCCTTCCTGTCTGCCTTCCTGTCTACCTTCCTGTCTACCTTCCTGTCTGCCTTCCTGTCTGCCTTCCTCTATACCTCGATTTTCTGCCTTTCGTATCGCTGGCATCACATATTCGGTTATATCTGCTACGGCTCCCATGTCTACTTCTCCTTCGAAAATAGCTAACCTAGCTTGCAAGGCCTGTCTCAAATTAGCAAGCACTTTTTTGTTTGTAGTAAAAGCCTGCCTTGCAAAACGCCTCTGTGTCTCCTTTAGACGAGCAAGGTCTTTACAAAAAGCTGTCAAAAACATACTGTCGGCGCTGCTCAGCTCCACGGCCTCGATATTGATTACACGCATATGGATGATGGGATTTTCTATTACATAAACGCCCTGCGCAATTTCCTCTACAGCGCCTCCATACTCAGACAGAAATTTACGCGGCCTTTTCGAAAGCAGCAAGGTCACAGTGAGATTGTCTCTGTAGGCCTCTGGGTTAAGCTGGAGATAGTGGTAGTAGTAGATCATACAGTCATGGATATCGCGCAGCTGGAAGTGATCTTTATAGGACTTGTAGCTGAGAAGATTGTGATCAGAAAAGTAATGGAAGAGCTCCAGCTTTGCAAGGGGGCGTATATGGCTCTTGCGCAGGACCACAACATCGATGCGCTTTGTTACTGTGCTTAGCTCATACTCGCTTTGGACCTCATAGCCGAAGGGCGGGAAGAAAGTAGCGCACTCTCGTTTAAAAAATTGATCAAGCTTAAGGTTTATGCGCTGTGACATTCTGCTATCTTATTCTATGCTCTTTAGTGTGCAATGTGAATTTACAAAAGCCAGAAGCAAGCAACGGACTCTTGTTTCTGATCAAGCTTAAGACTTATGCGCTGTGACATTCTGCTATCTTATTCTATGCTCTTTAGCGTGCAATGTGAATTTACAAAAAACGAGGGCATTGTAATAAGCGGCGTTGGGGATAGGCGGCGGGGGAAGTGATGACGATGGCGCCCGGGGAGTAGGCAGAATTGGGAATAATGCAGCGTTGCTTTTCATGACGGCGGCGGTGTTGTAATAAGCGGAGTCTGGGAGCTGTATTATGTCGTGTTAGCGGCGGCGCTCAGAGTCGCAGGCCTTTAGTATTCGCTGCATACTAGACCAATGCCAATGATTTGCCTGAGGCAAGCTTTATGGCGCCAGAAGCGCAGAGCGCATGGGCACACTGCCTGTGCCGCAAGAGCCTAGTTTTGAGACCGGCTCTATAGAGCTTTGCAAGAGCAGCGCGGGAACCTCCGCATATTGCGATAGGGCGCATATCTGTAAAGCTGATTTTGCAGCTTGACTTTGGCGGAATTATATATTACTATTGTGACAATTTCAGCTTTGCGGGGGGTGAGGTGAGGGGGGAGGGGGTTTAAGCTGCTTTTAGCTTATTGATATTATCAGGAATATACCGCTGACTCCAGAATATATAATCTGCCCCCTTGCTTGAGATTAAGTTTATATATTCCTCTTTCTCACTCTGCTCTCCATCGTTATCATTGATTATAGCCAGGCCATTTACGTTTTTGCCACTCTGTTTTTCTCGAATGACTTTTATATCTTCCCATGTAAAAAGGAAATGTGGAAGGTTCATTTTAGTAAGATTATTAAACGGTTTGATCACAATTTCTGTTTCTGGATAGGCAATTTGAAAATCAAAAGCAAATTCTATCCCAGTGCTTCCTTTAGCTAGAAAATGAGGAGTATAAATTATTTCATGGTCGTCTAAAAAACCCTTAACATCATCTCGAAAAACCGAAGCTACTGTATGTTTTGCCAAAAAATACAAATCGTTAGCTTCCGCAATAGCTGAAAGTATGTCATGCTTTCGCTGTGCAAAGTTTTTCCCATTTGCTTCTGCTACTAGTTCATTAGCTTTTAGTTTTACTCCATAATTGACAAGGATTTGATCTAAAAGTTCTTTTCTTCTTGACGTGCGATTGACTTCCCACGCCACTAAGTTCAAGATTATGTAATGTTTGACCATCATCTGATAGCATGATCTTTCCATTTTCTTTTTTAGCATAAATATCAATTCCATCATTGAATATCCCTATGTAAGGCGTTTTTATTTCTGTCCAGCCACTTATCTCATTTTCTTCTAGTAGAGTTTGTTCTTTTAGAAATTGATAATATTGATCTATATAAGTTTTCAGCCAGCTCATTGAAATATTTCCTTTTGCATTCTAATTTTTGTTTTTACATTGATACTATTACAAAACTCTTGAAAAGCCTCAGCAATGCTTCCAGCTAAGCCAATATCTTTAATGGGGAAGGGGTCATCATCTAAAGGAATAGCCCACGCCAAATTCTTATACCCTTTTACGCTATAATGAATATGGGCTTTATCCAACAATGACCCGGCATAAGGTTTGAATTTTTCCGGCACATGTTGATTTATTTCTACAGGGTTTTTGTGTCTGCCGCCATAATCTACCCGCAAAAGCCCATAATTAGCGCGATCTTCCATGTGATGCAAGCTAAGCTTCATAGCCTTTTTTGCGCTTTGTTTTACAGCGAGCAAAAATGAAAACTGATTTTTGTCTTCAGAGCGCAAATAATATTTTTTTACAAAAGGGTATTTATATTCAATATTTTTTTCTTCTAACAAAATATTCTTTTCGATTATCTTTTTGGGTAATGCAATGAGCTCTTGAAAGTCAATTTCCATAAACGTACTTTATCTATCGGTATTTGCATATATTCCTACGCTTGTAAATGCGTGCAGAAAGTTTTATATTTTTCACTCCCTCTCCCGCCGCCCAACTTGCGGATCTTCGTAGCTGTGAATCAGTTTTTCCATGGGCCTTGTTGCATAGCTCGCATGTAGCTGCGCTAGCCATGCTAAAGCCGGGACAGGAGCTGCTTTACCTTGCTGGTGGAGAGCTTCGTCACCTTGGCAATGTCAGTAACGTGAAAGCCTGCTCTTAGCATAGCATGCGCAACTTCTTCATGACCTTTCTCTAAGCCTTCCTGTCTGCCTTCCTGTCTGCCTTCCTGTCTGCCTTCCTGTCTGCCTTCCTGTCTGCCTTCCTGTCTGCCTTCCTGTCTGCCTTCCTGTCTGCCTTCCTGTCTGCCTTCCTGTCTACCTTCCTGTCTACCTTCCTGTCTGCCTTCCTGTCTACCTTCCTGTCTACCTTCCTGTCTGCCTTTCTCTATACCTTTCTCTATGCCTTTCTCTATACCTTTCTCTATACCTTTCTCTATACCTTCCTGTCTACCTCGATTTTCTGCCTTTCGTATCGCTGGCATCACATATTCGGTTATATCTGCTACGGCTCCCATGTCTACTTCTCCTTCGAAAATAGCTAACCTAGCTTGCAAGGCCTGTCTCAAATTAGCAAGCACTTTTTTGTTTGTAGTAAAAGCCTGCCTTGCAAAACTCCTCTGTGTCTCTTTTAGACGAGCAAGGTCTTTACTAAAGGCTGTCAAAAACATACTGTCGGCGCTGCTCAGCTCCACGGCCTCGATATTGATTACGCGCATATGGATGATGGGATTTTCTATTACATAAACGCCCTGCGCAATTTCCTCTACAGCGCCTCCATACTCAGACAGAAATTTACGCGGCCTTTTCGAAAGCAGCAAGGTCACAGTGAGATTGTCTCTGCAGGCCTCTGGGTTAAGCTGGAGATAGTGGTAGTAGTAGATCATACAGTCGTGGATATCACGCAGCTGGAAGTGATCTTGAAAGGACTTGTAGCTGAGCAGATTGTGATCAGAAAAGTAATGGAAGAGCTCCAGCTTTGCAAGGGGAGGTATATGGCTCTTGCGCAGGACCACAACATCGATGCGCTTTGTTACTGTGCTTAGCTCATACTCGCTTTGGACCTCATAGCCGAAGGGCGGGAAGAAAGTAGCGCACTCTCGCTGCTAGCATTTTTCCTATCTTATATATATTATTAAGGATAGGAAAAATGGAAGAATTGATCAAGCTTAAGGTTTATGCGCTCAGACATTCTGCTATCTTATTTTATACTCTTTAGAACTGGTCTCAAAAATACATCCATGTATTTTTGAGACAGACGCAATTTTAGGGAGACCCTAAAATTGCTTACATTTGGCTTCCTTCGACCATTCTGGTCGTCGTCAGCCAAATGGCGACACCTCCTGTGTCGCAAGATCCTAGTTTTGAGACCAGCTCTTTAGCATGCAATGTGAATTTACAAAAAACGAGGGTATTGTAATAAGCGGCGTCTGGCGTGGTTGTAATAAGCAGCGTTGGTTTTGCTAACTGCGCCCAATGTGACATAGCGGCAAATCATAGGCATTGGTCTGGCGCAAACGACACGGCAAGGCATAGGCATTGGTCTGGCGCAAACGGCCTCCCTGCCTTAGCGCCAGACTCTCGCACCTCGTGTGCTCGTGACGCAATGCCTATGCCTTGCACTGGATTGTTCTGATATGTACAGCTCCAGAAAAAACCATATCCGTATTGCCAGCCCTGCTTTAGCGCCAGACTCTCGCACCTCGTGTGCTCGTGACGCAATGCCTATGCCTTGCACTGGATTGTTCTGGTATGTACAGCACGCAGAGCGCCTGCGCCTCCTATTTCTCCGGGCGCCCCTGTCAGCAGAAACCCCCGCCGCGGGCCACAAACGCCGCCTACTTCCCACCCCGGCGCAGTCATCAGAAACCCCCGCCGCAGGCCACAAGCGCCGCTTATTACAACAACGCTTGGGCTTAAAATGGCCTTGTAGTAGGCGGCGCGCGCGGTTGCTCAGGGGGCGTGGCGCTTTTGCCTACTCGGGCATGCGGGAGACAGACGCAATTTTAGAGTTGCCCTAAAAATGCTGAGCGCATCGAGCACTCTGCCTGTGTCGCAAGAGCCTAGTTTTGAGACCGGCTCTTAGTAGGCGCACAGCACTGTTCTTATTCTTCAAATGTCTTTTTTTAAGGAGCGCTGCTAGCGCCCTGGCTGCTTTATCTGCTCTGGTTGTATATCTTGTCAGCAAGGTGGAAGTGCTCTGTCTGTGAAAGCATACGAGAATATTCTTCATAAAGCATGTCTTCAAAAAGCTTTTGGCGAAAGCCGCCGTACAAGAGATCATTTTGAGGACGTAAATTCTTACGCATGGCATTGAGGACAGAATCAATAAAGAGGGACTGGAATTCCAAGGCAGCGTCGTAGAGCTGTTTTTTTTCTCTGCTCTTTTGTATCTCGCTTTGAATCTCCTCCCTGCTAAGCTCTTTTGGCGCTTGTTTCCCAATGAGACTGCTAAAGGAGCCTTGTTCTTTGTGTTCTTTCCTTATGCCTGCGCTTTTTGCGCTGCCTTCGTATAGAGACTTCTTCGTATTTGCATCTAAGAGCTTGTCTGCAAAAAGGGAAGGAAAGTAATACTTGAGCTCTGCTTTGCTGTTCCTGCCAGCCTTTGCGTTCTTGATAGAGCTGGGAAAATTCTGATTGCTGTAAGCTTCGAGGGCATGATGCCTTTTCAAAGAAAAAACAGGATGAAAGGAAGGAGACATAGCTTAGTCAAATGATCAGCGTTTCATAGCGATGGCTGTGCTTAGCATAGAATCTGTGGTTGTAACGGCCTTAGAATTGGATTCATAAGCCCGCTGCGCTACGATCATATTTACCATTTCTTCTACAAGCTTTACGTTAGAGCTTTCCAAAAAGCCTTGCAGGATGCCGCCCAAGCCGTCCAGTCCCGGCACCCCGGCTATGCCCTCTCCGCTGGCCACAGTCACCTGAAAAAGATTGCGCCCTATAGCCTTGAGGCCCGCAGGGTTTACAAAGCGCGTGAGTTCTATTTGCCCTATAGGAATGGGGAGCTCATCTCCAGCCAAGCGCGCTGTTACTTCCCCATTTTCTGATACTTGAAAGCTACTGTTTACGGCGCCCTCAGGGAGGATGATGGGGGGCTCGAGCAGATAACCATTCGAAGTAACGATCTGACGATTGGAGTCGAGTTTGAAGCTCCCATCACGGCTATAGGCAAAGCTCCCGTCCGGCAGAAGGACCTTGAAGAAACCTACTTGGGAATCTATAGCCAAGTCAAAGCTGTTAGCTGTAGACTGCAGATTCCCCATATCGAAGAATTTTTGACTTGCCGCTACCTTGACCCCATGTCCTACAGAGACGCCCGTAGGGACTTCGGAAACAGGCGTAGCAGGAGTGCCAGCTAAGACCTGGTGCTGGTATATCAGGTCTTCAAATTCCGCCCTGTTCTTCTTAAATGCTGTGGTATTTACGTTGGAAAGATTATTCGCAACGGTATCTATGTTGAATTGCTGCGCTATCATACCACTGGCAGCAGTCCATAAAGAACGTATCATATATACTCCTTTTGCTAAGCTCGCTCTCTAATGCTCTTCGGCAGCTTTTAACGCATTCCTCGATAAGATTTAGCCCGGGCAAAGAAAAAGTAGAGCGTCATTTGCGTAAATTATGGAACTGCTGCTTTGTCTAAAAATGTCTTGCTGTACAGGAGGGCTTTCTTAGAATCGTCTTTAATTGATAATGAGACACATTCTCATTACCGGCTGCCTTGTATTTTCTGGCAGCGGCTGTGGAACTGCAGCATGCATCTCCTCATCAAAAAACAACTAGAGACTCCGAAAGCTGTGCTTGTACGTTATATCTGGCTTGTCTGTTTTGCTTTGGCTCTGCTTGCAAATATTGCAGCTATTTATGGTATAGAGCGCATGCTCTTTGGGCTGGGACAGGAGCAGCTGCAAGAGGCGCATCATTTTAGGCTGCATTTTGATGCGCGGGCCTCGCTGCCCATGTCCTTCCAAAGGAGTGCGAGCATAGACTTGCGTGATCCTAGTAATCTTCAAGAAAAGTATCTCTTGCATGCCTTGGCAAGGGGCAAAAAGGAGCAGTACATATTGGCAGCGCATAAAATCCTGCCCAAAGCTAAGTCTGCAAAAGTGCGAAGGAAGCAGAAAGGCCGCTCTTCTCCTTTGCAAAATCCCGGCCTTGCTTCTTCTGCCAGGCAGGACCCTGCCAGCGTTATATACAAGGCGCGCTATGTGCGCCAATTCCCTCCTCGTTATCCGCGCCGCGCTTGGGAACTGGGACAGCAGGGGAGAGTAGTGCTGCGTCTGCTCATTGGGACAGAAGGGCGTGCTTCCAAGTGGAAGCTTCATCGCTCTTCTGGTTATAGGCTTTTGGATAAGGCAGCCATTGCGGCTGTAGAGAAGTGGGAATTTGAAGTGGAGAAAAGAGACAGCGAGGCTAAGGAGCATTGGATTGAGCTTCCCATTCTCTTTCATATAGAATGATCATAGGAAGCAGCATAAGCAAGGAAGCAGGGGACTTCGCAGACCTGAGCCCGGATTTAACAGCTATGCTGGACATTCTGTTTATTTTGCTCTTTTTTTTCATGCTGACGATAGGCAGTGTCTACCAGAGTTTAGACCTGAGTTTGCCAAAGAAGACGGATTCTCGAAAGAACTTCCAGCAGTCTGATAAGGATGCGATTCTTGAAATAGGGCTGCATTCCTATGCCTTAAATGGTAAAGAGCTGCGCAGCTTCTTGGAACTAAAAAAAGCATTGGCGCTGCTCTTTGCAGAAGAGAGTCAGAGCAAAATTGTCATTGCGGGCGAAAAAAGTATTACTATGGAACGGCTGCTTGAGGTGCTCAGCTATCTGCAAGAACAAAAGATCCGCACGGCTAATATACTGATGCAAAGGGACAGCCAGCAGAAACGCTAAACAAAGCTTTAGGGCGATGGCTGAGGTACTGAGGACGCCTTTAGGGCTTCTATGTTTTTTACGCAAAGAATAAGTAAGAGCAGTCTTTGGCTGTGCCTTGCTTTACTCTTTTTTTCCATGCTGTCGTCTACCATTATCGTTCCCTTAGTCAAAGACATTGTAAAAGACAGCCTGGGCGGTAAGAATATAGATGCCGCTTTATTTCTAAGCTTAGCTATGGCAGCTTCCTTTTGCTTTGCGCCGCTTGCAGGTTATCTTTCAGATCGCCTTCAAAACAGGCAGAAGATCATTGCTCTTTTTGCCCTCCTCAATGCGCTTTGTTTTCTTGCTCTTGCTTATGCGCAAAGTCTTGAGACGCTCCTTGTCCTGCGCTTTATGGAAGGCGGCGTGAGCGCCTTTGTGGTGGGATTATTGATCGCATCCATTGCAGATCATGAACATAGTAAAAAGCTGCAAAAGCCTTTTCAAAAAAAGGGGCTTTTGACAGGCTTTGCGGCCATGCTGCTTACTTTAGGAGCGGGGCTGGGCTTCCCGCTGGCAGCCTTGGGGCGTAAAGAGCCCTTGCTGGTTTTTTATACTGCCGCTGCCATCATGCTCTGTATAGGCTGCATTGCCTTTTTTCTGCTGCGGGATGCGCCCTTAGCTCCTCTTCAAGAGAGAGACTCTGCCATTGCTCCAGGAGCTAGAACTTCCCCGTCCTTTCTTCATTATTGCCGCAGGACTCTTGCTTTAGAGCCCTACCTGCTGCTGCCTGCTTTTTACACCTTCATAGATCGCTTTACGGCCGGTTTTTTTGTAAGCTCTTTTAATATACATTTACGTGAGAATCTGGCTATGGACGCAGGCAAGGCTGGCATGGCCCTTGGGCTGGTAATGATCCCTATGTCCTTGCTTGCCTATCCCACTATGAAGCTTAGCCAGCGTGTGGGCATACTTCCTTTGATATTGCTGGGTTCTGCCGTCAATGGCCTGGCTTTGTTCTTTTTAGGAAATATACGGGATAGCGGCTGGCTTTACGCCTTGCTTATTCTCTCTGGCGTGGGAGCTGGGCTTATGTCTGCGCCTACCATGGCCTTTGCCACCTTGATTGCTCCCAAAGGCTTCAGAGCAACCGCAATGTCTATTTTCTTGGGATGCGGCTCCTTTGGCTTTATGCTTGGCCCGATGTGTTTTTCTTTTCTGGAAAGCCTTTTCCTTTCCTACAGCGCATGGATTACAAAGAAGGAAGTATTCTTTTATCTTTCAGCTGTTGCGGGAAGTATGCAGATCATGATAGTAATAGGCACGCTCCTTTTTTACCGCTCTTTAAGAACAAAGCTAAAGGAAAAAATCTCTACCAAAGCTGAGAGCTAATAAGGCCCGGGCCATGGGTAGGCTGACCAGTGCGCCAAGGCTTCTTTGGCCTCCTTGCTCTGTTGTATTTGAGACTGCAGAGAGCTTCCACCGTAGCTTTGTTTTTTTTCTACGCTTGCTTCCAGACTGACAGCTTTTTGGTAAAAATCCTCGTTTTCAAGATGGCGGCTGTACTTCGCTCTGCTTGCGGCGTCTAATGCTTCCAGCGGGATTCCTTTCTCTATGCAATGCCTGACTACCTGCCCTGCTATATGATGAGCATCCCGGAAAGCTACGTTTTTTTCATGCACTAAGGCGTCTGCGAGGTCTGTTGCTGTAGCAAAACCCTTTTCTAAGGCTGCGCGCATCTTCTTTGTATCATATTGCGCTTCACGGATCATGGCATCGAGAGCGCGGGCGCAAAGCAGACTCTGTTTGGAGCCATCCAGCAGAGGGAATCGATCTTCTTGGAGGTCTCTGTTATAGCTCATAGGAAGAGATTTCAGATTGCTAAGGAGGTTATGCAGATTGGCCTGCAGACGGGCTGCCTTTGCTCGAATAAGTTCAGCAAGGTCCGGGTTTTTTTTCTGAGGCATGATGCTGGAGCCTGTAGTCAGATGATCCGGCAAAGACATAAAAGAAAATTCCTGAGAGTGCCAAAGCACAATTTCTTCACAAAGACGTGAAGCGTGGCTGAGGAAAAGCGTTGCAGCATAAAGGAAGTCCAGTATATGATCACGAGTAGAAACAGCGTCCATAGAATTCTTGTAAATGGAAGCAAAACCCAGCTCTTGCCTCAACAATTCCCGGTCTATTGGGTAATTTAGGCCTCCCAAAGCGCCGCTGCCCAAGGGGAGCTCTGCTGCTCTTTGGGCAGCATATGAGAAGCGCTGCACATCTCGTAAAAAAGCCCAGAAATAGGCAAAAAGGTGATGGCTAAGGCGCGTGGGCTGCGCCACTTGCAAATGCGTATAGCCCGGAAGCAGGGTCTCTCTATGGGCCTCTGCCTGCTTTAGCAGGCTGCTGCATATGTTTAGAATGGCTTGGCCTAAGTCCTTGCTTTTCTTCAAAACAAAGAGATGAGTATCAACGGCAATTTGGTCGTTGCGGGAGCGCGCCGTATGGATGCGCCGTCCAGCTTCACCGCAGATCGTGATCAGGCGTTTTTCGATATGGGTGTGAATGTCTTCTAAATGTATATCAAAAGGAAATTGTTTTGTTTCTATTTCTCTTTGGATCTGTCTAAGCCCCTCCTGGATTTTCTGGAAGTCCCGCTCCTCCAAGACGCCTATTTTATGCAGCATTTTGGCATGGGCCTGTGATGCGCGTATATCTTCTTCGTATAACTCCCGGTCCAAGCTGATGGACTCGCTTAATTCTAAGACGATTTGGGCCAGCGCGCCTGTAGAACGACCAGACCAGAGACGGAAATGTTCAGCCACTATCTCCTCCTTATGGGAAATTGCAAAAGCCTGCAGATTTTGCCAGAGCCTACTTAGCACAAAAGAATCGTGGAAGTACGAAAGCAAGCAGGATTCCAAGCCCTTGCCTATGCGTTGTTATATGAGACTTGGGGAAAAGAGCTCTACGCTGCTAAGAGCCGGTCTCAAAACCAGGCTCTTGCGACACAGGCAGGCTCGGGTGCGCTGCATATCAGAACAAGCTTCGAATTATTTTACTCTTTCATAAAAAAAGGCTTGCGCTAAGCTCCTTTTGCCTGCACTATGCGTGATATATTATAGACTTTGGAATCTTTCAGGGGACGTATTGGTTTCGACTGTTGTGATCCAGGGTGCAAGTTGCATGCAGAGCCTGAGGAGCTCTTCAAAACCTCACCTTATACTTGCTGACAACGAGTATTCTCTAGCTGCATAATATAGACAGCTGGCGTTCCAGTATGGCTTCCCCTGCGGGCTCTACATGGGATGCGAATGTTAGACAGGGTGAGCCGCTCTGAGGCAATCTGCAGTACGGCAAATTTTAAAGATTGCGGGAAGATTTGGTAGCAGGTTGGCAGGCAGCCATTTCCTTCTTGAATGCAAAGCCAACTAAGCATGTAGGAGCGAGTTCCCTGCGCTGCAGGACGCGGGTTCAACTCCCGCCGTCTCCATATATTCGTCTTACTTGCGCTCTTTTGCTTGCCTTGCAGACTCCCTCTTTGAAAGCTTATGCGTGCTCTGTCCTTTGTGTTACGGCAAAACGGAATTCCTGTACAATACCAAGTCCTTTCAAGTTCCGCTTCGAATTGTAGAATGCAGGAAGTGCTCTTTGCAAATGCAGGAGCAAGCCCCCGCAGCTTTACAAGAGTTCTATAATGAAGATTACTATAATGGCAGCGCAGCGTACAGTTACAAAGATGAAAGACGTTATGAGCGCTATGACGCTATCGTTCACCGCGCGCGTCTAAAAAATATAGCTCGTTTTGTCCAAGCGCCGGCTGAGCTGCTGGATATAGGCTGCGCCTTCGGCTCTTTTGTAAAGACGGCGCAGGATTTTGGCTACAAAGCCCATGGCCTTGATATATCGCCCTATGCCGTCGAGCATGCGCAGAAAGAAGGCTTAGCGGTACTTCAGGGGGACCTGGCAGAGGGGGAGGGGACAATTTTCCCAGAGCAGAGCATGGATATTGTCACTTTGATAGAGGTAATAGAGCATATCCCAAATCCTGCGGGCTTGGCAAGCAAGCTTTCCCGTATTTTACGTCCGAAGGGCCTGCTCGTGATCCAAACTGCAAACTTCCTGGGCTGGCAAGCCCGCCTTAAGGGCGCAGCTTACCATTACTATCTCCCTGGCCATCTTTTCTATTACTCCACGAAAAGCCTGCGCCTTTTGCTTGAGCCCTTCGGCTTTGGAGACTTTCGCTTCTATCGCGGCGTAGATTTTCCTCTGCTCGCCAAGCTTCGCAAGGCGCGGGGCTATTTGGGGAGACCCTGGCGCCCCTTGCCTTACCTTTCTATGGCAGCCTATCACTTTGCAAGCCGCATAGCCTATGCGGACTTTGCCTTGACTTCCAGCATGGTGCTTTATGCTTTTCGTAAAGCTTCTTTTAAGCGCCAGCCCCAAAACTAGGATCTTATTGTGATCTTTTCTAAAACTATAAAAGAATAACAAGGCTCTATGGTGGATTACAAAAAAGGCACAAACGAGAGTCTGGGCAGTTTCAGCGGCATCAATATTGTACCCTTTACGGACATTGTGCTTGTTTTACTTATTATCTTTATGGCCTCTGCTCCGGGCCTGCTTCCCTCTGCCCTGGGTATTGAATTGCCGGAGGTGGGCTACAGCGACAAGCGCTGGGAGAGTAGCCCTGACTTGGAATTGGCTCTGGATGCCAAAGGCCGGATTCTGCTTGCAGGGAGAGTCATCACGCAAAACAAACTACAAGAACGATTTGCTGGTCTTGCTTCAGAGAAAAAGGATATAAAACTAAGCGTATACGCTGATAAGAATGTGAAGCATGGGCAGGTGCTGGACTTGCTGGACCTCTTACGCAGCTTAGGAATAGAAAAAATCTATGTCGGGATCAAAGAGAAAAAATGAAGCGCAAAAAAAAGACATCAGCCTTAGCGCCCTATCGCATAAAACTCTCAAGCAGTGGCAGATATCCATCGCTCTGCTCATTTATACAGGCACCTTAGGCGCCCTGATCATCCAGAGAATCTTTTATCTAAAAAGCTATGCTTTCCAAATGAGTCTGTTTTGCTTCGGGCTCAGTATGGAGTTTCTCCTTTTTTTTGCTCTCTGGTCAAGCTGTCGTACAAAAAAGATCACTCCCCTTAGCTTTCAGCGCTACAGTTATCTGGTTTATACAGCCATTGGCCTGCCCTTTACCATCTATCTTGCCCAAGGCTATGGACATACTGCTTTGGCGATACTGCGTTTTTTGTCTGTTTGCGCTCTGCTGTGCTCTATTGTTTCTTGGGGGAAGATGAAGTGGCATCTTTGCTTTTTTTTTACAGGACTGCTTTTTTATGAATGGTTCCAGAAAGCAGAGCCCTTTGGAATGGGAGAATGGGGCTATCTCCTTGCCTATGCTTTAGGAGTTTGGATGCTTGCTTTGACTGTGCAGCTTTTTTTTTCCCTGCAAAAACAACAACTGCAGCTCTCCTTTCATAAGAAGAAGTTAGAGAAAAAGTACACAAAACTTTATGATTCTTGGCAAAAGGCCTTCCATTTTGCAGCGCCCTCAAAATGGCTGCAGAGCTATCTCCATGAAGCGAAGAGTCCCCATAGCTCAGGCTTCTTTATCATGCTTGCTTTCTTCTTTCCGGGTTTGCACGACTCTCTTGAAAGCTTTCGCATCCAAAGCGCGCATCCTTCAGGTCAGGCCAGGGAGGGAGTAGAGGATTTCGGTCGTGAGTGGACGATCTTTACGCATCATTTGGAGCAAAGGCTCTCACAAAAGGCAGGCCTCCTATGTTCTTTAGGAAGCGAGAGCCTCTATGCCGGCTCTTTGCTGGATGTGACAAGCCATAGGCTGGAGCAGCTTTCCAGCCTGGATCAGAAAAATATTTTTGCAATCTATTTGCAAGCTCTGGACCTGCTGCCCTTTGTCTTAGAGACAAGACGCTCTATAGAAAATCGCGGTTTTGCAGGCTGGTATGCGCAGGTGTTTTTGCTGCTTGGCCGAGCTACGGCTATGCAAAGCACTCATGATCACCCACGCTTAGTTTTTCGCGGAGAAAGCGCAGCAAGGCTTAGCCAGCTGGCCTCTTCATGGCTCTTCCAAGAAAGAAAGCCAGGGCTTGTTTCCAAAAAAAACCTATCTCTTCTGACTGAGGATAGAATTTGGATAGAGTCTGATTTAGAGCCTCTTTTCTGCAAACGTTTTGAGATGCAAACAGCCTTGAGGCGCTCTGATTGGATAAGCCCTGAGTTTTTGCTTTCAGGCTTTACTCAAGATCGTAGTAGAATTGCGCCCAATGAGCGATTTTGGCTGGATTTCCATACTATGTCTTTGGACAAAGCACAGTTCTAAGGAGCGCAGGCAAGCCTGAGGCGAATCTTCACCATAAAAGCTTATGGCCTTAGCATACAAAGCTTGCCGCTAAGTCATATGGATGCGGCGGCTTTCCTGGCGCTGCTAAAGTCCAATAGGAAATGGAAATAGCGCAGATTTTAGGGAACTATATACAAGAGCCCACGAAAAAGATTTCGCATGATTTGCGATCTTTGCCTTTATCAAAGCAGCTAAGACGTATCAAAATCCTTTATGGCTTTCTTTATTTTAGCAAGCTCTCCTCTACACCACTCCCTATTGTATCTATACTTCTCATGCACATACTTTTCTATTTCCTTATAGCGCGGCGTCAGCTTTTTGTATTCCAGCTTGTAGTCGATTGGCGCGCCCGTATGAAAAGACTTTAGCCGTGCCTGCCAGTCCTTAGCTACCCCTACTTTATAGATGCCTGGAAAAACAGGATTGCTGATTATATATACGTACTTCTTTTCTCTATCATCCTTGCCTTGATCTGTGCGCTTTGGCGGATCTGTAGAAAAGCGCAGGGCTTTCTGGTAATCAAAAAGCTCTTCTGGATTGGCTACTTCTTTCTCTAGCCTCTTCTGTACAAGCTCATAGGCTTTGATACTTATGTCTATGCCTACCCATTTGCGCCCCAGCTTTTCGGCTGCTATGCACGTAGTAGCGCAGCCGCAAAATGGGTCTAGGACCAGGTCGCCTTTCTTGCTGCTTGCCTGGATGATGCGTTCAAGTAAAGCGAGCGGTTTTTGCGTAGGGTAGCCGGTGCGTTCTCTGGAGGAAGTATTTAACGGCGCTACTTCCTCCCCTATCCACAGGCTAGTAATTAAAGAACCCCTAAAATCTGATAAATATTTCTTTTTTGCTTTGCCTGTTTTTTGGTAGTTCCTGCCTCTCAATAAAGCATATACGCCTTGTTTATCTTCATATTTATACTCAGATTTTATGTACTTGTCGCTTGCTTTTTCATAAATAGAGTTAAGCTTTGGCTTATCTGTTTTCGAGTAAAAGAAGATAGAATCTGTGGCAGTAGTAAATTTAGTTTCTACATAATTTTTCACGCCACTGTATTTTTTCCAAACTATCTCATTCCTAAAATTCTTTTCACCAAAGACGCAATCCAGAAGTATTTTGAGATAATGGCTCATAGTCGGATCGCAGTGCAAATACAAACTGCCCGTGTCTTTTAGTATCCGGTGGCATTCTATAAGCCGTATAGCAATGTAGACAAGATAACAGAAGTTGTATTTGTTGCCATAATCTCTTATGCCCATAAGGAAGCTGTATAGCTCGTCTTGGTCTTCTTTGATGGTCTTTAGCCATTCTTCTTTTAGGTCTTCTTCTTGAAAATAGTCTCTGAAGCTGGCCCCCTCTGCGTTGCTTCCTATAGGAGCTGTAAAGACTTTCTTTTTATTGAAGGGCGGGTCTAAGTATAGCAAGTCTACGCATTTGGAGTTTATGCCTTGCAATACGTCTATGTTGTCACGGCAATAAATGGACCTGTTTTGCAGATTGCTTTTCATTTGTTTTGCACAAAGCCAAGGCCAGCTGAGCCCGCAAGCCTCCTGCCTGTCTTGTTATTTATAGGTCTAAGCGCCTGCAAGCTTTTCTATGTATTTTTATGGACTCTTGTATATAGTTCCCGATTTTACAATTTTTTACTAAAAAATGCTTGTATCTTTATGACCGCATATGATAGTGGCCTTATCAATGTGATTTTTTTCATTTTGAATTTTTGTATTTCATTGTGATTTCTTTCATTTTGATTTTTTCCATAATTGGTTAAGGAGGAAAATTATGCTTAATGTAGAGCAAAGTATAAAAAACATTCTGGATGTAGGGATAGGGTTACTAAAGGTTGGTGAAGAGGGTTTAAAGCTGGGTTTGAAGCAGCTTGTCTCTTCTTTTGAAGAGCTGAAACTCAAAGGCGAAGCTGATACCTCTGAAGGGGCGCAGAAAGTAAGGGAAGTATTACACAACACCTTATCTACCGTCCAACAAGTGTCCGATACGGCAGAAAAGGAATTCCAACGCCTTTCAGAGCAGGCTCAAAAAGGATACGAGCAGGCGCTTCTTGCTCTTAAGTCTGTTTTAGGCGAGGAGCAGTATCAAAAACTCAGCGCTCAAATCGGCCACTACTCACATCTTGCCCAAAATAAGATAGCAGAGGCTCAAAAAAATGTAAGCGCTTATGCCAAAAGTCTGCAAAATACGAGCAGTGCGGCGCATAAAAAGCCAAAAGCAGCGCAAAACGCAAAAAAAACAGCTTAGAGCTATCCTACTCCCCATTGGCTGCATCTCAGCTGAGATGCAGCCAATGGGAGCTTGTGCAAAGCGCCTGGCGGCGGCTCATTTGAGCCTTTGCTTTCCTCTGTTCCCAAACTTCATGAGAGGCTTGGGAGGCGCTCTTATATCTTTTTATGGCCTATGAAAGCTATAAATGGTATTTGGCTAAGCCAAAAAGGCTGGCCAGCCCATTAAAGCCGATTAACCAAGCACAGCCAGCTGTTTGGATACCCAAGTTTCGCAAAGGCCTAAAAAGCGACAAAAACATACAACGTGCTATCAGTATACGTCAGCCTTATGCGGAAGCTATATTGCGCGGCGACAAAACAATCGAATACAGAAGTCAAAATACAGATATCAGAGAGCGGGTTTATATATACGCCAGTCTTACAAAAGAAGATAGTTTTACATTTGAAGAATACGATATAGACAAAGACAGCGTGCTGTGCGGCGTGATCATTGGCTCTGTTGAAATTATAGACTCAGTCGGTGAAGATGAAGACGAATCAGCTCTTGGCTCTATTTTCTAAAGCAATGCCTTGAAATACAGATTCCACCCTAAAGATGCAGCTCTTCTCTTAGATCGCATACAAAGCTCGTCTTAGCTCTTGCATAGAGGCAATGCGGCTTTCTTACAAGATATATGCCCTTAGCCCCCTTTCCTATGAGTATTCCCCGCTATCTTTTTCTATTCCTTAACGCTACTCTTCTTGGCACAGCCCTCTTTGGCGCTGTATTTTTTTTCTTCAGAGAGCAAAGAGGGCTGGAAGCCAAAAGAGAGCGCGCCTTCCTCAAACACGCAAGCCGTAATGTTATAGCTTCTATGTCTTTAGAAGAAAAGGTAGGTCAGCTTTTTCATATAGCTATGCGCGGCAAAACAATCAAGCCGGGCCTGCTTCAAGAGATCAAGACTTACAAACCGGGGGGAATGATCCTTTTTGCTGATAATCTGGGCACAGCAGAAGAGATCAAGGACTTGACTAGCTCTTTACAAAAACTCAGTATCCAAAGCAGCGGCATCGCCTTATGGATCAGCACGGACCAGGAAGGGGGGCACATCAAGCGGGTGCAATCGCAAAGCAAGCTCGATTTCCCAGCTGCTATGGCCCTGGGGCAAATCGGGAATGCAGACTACGTATGGGAGCTTGCTTTCCTGACAGGCTATGAGCTGCGCTCCCTTGGCATTAACTGGGTTCTGGCTCCTGTGCTGGACATAAACACCAACCCTGCAAACCCTGTGATTCATTTACGCTCCTTTGGCAGCGCTCCTGAGGAAGTAGCGCGTATGGCTGTAGCATATGTGCAGGGCAACAGGGCTGCTCTCTCTTTGTCTGTGCTCAAACATTTCCCTGGCCATGGTGATACCAACATGGATTCGCATCTTGCTTTACCTCGTATCAATAAGAGTCTTGCAGAGATCTTGCAAGTAGAATTACTGCCTTTTACAAAGAGCATCAAGGAAGCTCAGGCGGAAGCTATTATGAGCGCGCATATCCTTTTTACTTCTTTGGATCCAGAAAAGCCGGCAACTCTCTCACCCTTCATACTCAAAAAACTTTTGCGCCAAAGACTAGGCTTCCAAGGCATGCTGAGCACGGATGCTATGGAGATGAAAGCGATCACGAAACGTTACAAAGCGGCTTTGTCTGCGCGCATGGCCTTTGAAGCTGGAGTAGATGTGCTTCTTGTAACGCAGGGAGCTCGCCTCTTGCCTGAGATGTATAGAGCCCTGTTAGAAGCTTTCCAAAACAAATCGCTTTCTATACAGGATTTGGATGCTGCTTTAGAGCGTCAGCTTGCATTGAAATTTAGCAGAGGGCTGTTCTATGAGTGGCCCTCCAAAAAACAAAAAGCGTGGCAGGGCATCGCTGCTGGCCTCAATCATAAGCAAACTCTCGCAAAACTGCAAAAACAAGCAAAGGATCAGTATCGCAAGCTTCATAAACGCTACGAAGAAGACATGGGCATCAGCCTTAATCATATCATATCCAGAGAGGCCATCGCTTCTCTGGGGCGCCCCTTCTATGGCTTCAAGCTCAAAGAATACGCCAGGATCCGTCTTTTTACGCAAAGCCATGCCATGCTGCAGGCAGCCTTGCGTATGGGTCTGCATGCCAAGCAGATTTTCTATGAGAAAAACAAGGGCTTGCTTTGGGAAGAACTTAGAAAGGAAAAAGGCGACTTGATCTATTTAGTACACCTCAAAGAAAGCTCATTGGCGCTATGGAGGAACATGCTCCAAGGTCTTCAGAGCGGGGGCAGGGCAAAGTTTGTAGCTTTATATACAGGCAATCCCTTCTTAGACATAGACCTGCCCCCAGAGGGATCAGGAGCGGTCTTGCTTTCTTATTCGAATACCAGGGCTTCCCAGGAAGCGCTGGTTTATAGAGCGCTTTATCCCGAAAAGAAAATTGCCAGGGCGAAATGGGGGCTGGGAGGCAAACAAGATGGGCAAAAACATGATCCATAAACGCAGTGTTTTGCCACCACAAGGCAGGCCAACACTCTGGCAACTCATATGCATTGCGCTTTGGTAGTAGCGGAGGTCTCTCCCTTCCCTATGATACATTCTCCAAACAAACCGAACAATTATGAAAAAGACTAACTACGATCACGAAAGCAAAATCTTTTTAGTGGCCTGTTGTACATAGTTTCCCAACTAGTTAAAAAGCCTTCGTTTTTGCCCCTCTTTTGCTAGGATTGCGCTATGCTCGTTTCAATTTTATGTCGTATTAAACATAGCTCTTCGCTTCGTATGAGAAAAATTGCTGTACAATGTAGTCTTGCTTGGGGTATGTTTGCCGCAAAGGCCGCTACACTAACGGAGGTTCTAACTATGCCACACAGAAATATGAAGACCATCTTAGATTGATTACAATTCATGATGAACGCAGAAATGAAAACTTTAACATCATTACAAATGACTTTACAACAGACGCCTTGCGAATTGCGGAAATCTACAAAAAGCCTTGGCAGATTGCAATTCTTTTTAAGCTCCTAAAGCAAAATCTAAAATTCAAAACATTCTTAGGCCGCAGTGAAAATGCCGTCAAAACGCAAATATGGATTGCGCTTATCCTCTACATTTTACTTTGGGGAATACAGCATATCTTCACAATTCCTTACTGGAGTTTATTGTATATTTTGAAAGAACGAATGTTTCTGCCAGACCCAAATATAAAGTTTAGAAACAAAGCCCCGCCAGATTTACAACTGAGGCTCTTTGATTTTGAGAAAAAATGCGCATGAACCGCAGACTTATGCAAAATATCATGAAAATAAAAAATCCTTTGCCTGCTATTGAGTTAGGAATCTTTTTGTCTTAGGATTCTAAAAGCATCACGGCACATGCGCAGCGCATGCTATGCAAAAGAAAAGCATCGCTTCTTTGCTATGATTGCTATGTTTCATTCTTTGCCCATGCCCTTTGTGCAAGTAACGATTCGTTCCAGACAAGGAGTCCATGCCCGCCCGGCCTCTGTTTTTGTAAATAAGGCCAGCACCTATGCCTCAGAAATACTGCTGGAATCAGCAGGAACCAAAGTCAACGGGAAAAGCATTATGGGCCTTTTGATGCTGGCCCTTGGACCCGGCAGTACAGTAAGGATTGAGGCTCATGGGCAGGATGAGCAAAAAGCATTGCGGGAACTTGCTGCGCTCTTAGGCGGAGAAGAAGAGCCTCCGCAGGATTAAAGCGCAGTAAGATAGGCCCTAAGGCTTAAAGTGTTTTGCAAGACTGCAGGGCGCAGATACGAACAAGCGCATTGCAGTTTTTAGGCAGGCGCTTATGAGCTTGATCGTACTCATACAGCAGTAAAACAAAAGCGCATGCAAATAGAAGCATATCAAATATGAACCCAAAGCAGGAACAAAACAAAGAGCAAAGCGCAGAAAATCTGCGCTTTATCGTCAAAAATCTTGCCCGCATCTTATCTGAAATCGTGACAAGCAAGGCAAGGCTGCCATTTAGGGATTCCTTTTCTTATGAGCCTTCACCAGAAAGCATACAACTCAAGCTTCCCAGCAAGCAAGGGCCTGCCATATCCAGCAGTAAAGAAAAGGAGGACAACAAGGCCAAGCTGCCGGTAAATTTCACTTGTTCTTTTTGCAAACCGAGATTGTATCCAGTGCGCCGGTATTTCCGCATAGGAACGAAACCTTTGTTATGCTTGTATTACAACGCTCCTTTTGGAACAGCTGCCCCTCTCCTGCCGGATCGGAGTCAGAGCTTTCTTTTTGGGAAGAAAGAGACAGATGAGATTTTTGAACGTATGCTGAAGGCGCTGGCTGTAGAAAAAGATACTCTTTACTACCAAGAGTATCCCGCATGTCATTTTGATCATAGCCGGAGCAGTGAGGCAGACTGGCAGCATAGAGCGCAGGCCTGCCTGCCTTATCTCCTAAGGACTTTGGAAGTATGCGGGATTCAAAAAGCGCTTTTGTGCGGGAATGCAGCCACAGCTTTATTAGGCCAAGAAAGGGCAAGCAGAGCGGCCAAAGAGGCTTCTGTATTTCCCTATCACTTTAAAGACCAGGCAGGCTCCTTCGCAAAGCAGATTGCCTGCGTAGTCATACGCAGCCCGGCAGCATTGTTAGCGCTGGAAGAACAAAGAATCAAAGCGCAGCGCCAAAAGAAACTGCAGACGCAGGACAGCGGCAGGCAGGAAAGTGATAGCCTTGGCGCAGAACTTGAGCGCCGCTACGCAAAGCTTCTGGCGCAGGAAAAAGCAATCAAGGCGCAGACCTTAGCGGCTTTGCGCGCCTTGATTGCGGCATAATGAGCACAAGAAAGGCTGCCTTAGAAATGCCGGCTGCTTTCAGCTCTGCTCTCAGCTCTCTGATATTTCCCCTGTAGATTTTCTCTGCCCTGCTGTCTCCTAATTGCAAGCCTAAGACAAAAAGCCTATCCTTAGAGCAATGCCTTCCTAAACTTCCGAGCAGACTATGCAGACGATAAGGGGTATCCATAAGCACTATAGGTATTTTCGTCTTTACTAAAGTTTTCAGCTCATATTCCCGGGCCTCTTTTTTAGCCGGCAAAAATCCTCTGAAAAAAAAATGATCCAGCTTTTCACCACATACGCTGATAAAGGCGCCAAGAGAACTAGGGCCCGGCACGCTGAGCACAGGAATGTTCTGAGACCTGCAGGCAAAAACAAGCTCTGCCCCGGGATCGCAAAAGGCCGGGGTGCCGCAATCACTCAAAAGCACAGCATCCTTAGATTTGCAGGCTTCTACCATAGCAGACAAATCCTGCTTTGTGCTGTGTTCATTCAGGAAATAGTACTCCTTTGCTGCTATGGACAAGGAAGACAGGAGCCGAAACAAGGCCTTTTTTTCCTCACCTATAATTACTGGGCATGCTTTGATCAAGGACAATGCCCTTTGCCCCATATCCGGCTCCAGACTGATCGGGCTTGCTGCTACATAGAGAGTCATTCTAAGAACTGGTCTCAATGGCGTGCCTGTCTGCTGCAGGCTTGCAGGCTTTTGCTTTTTTAGGACACAGCTTCAAGAAGGATGGTCAAAAAAGATTAACTACGCGGATGGAATTCTTTATGCGTCTTCTTGAGCGCAGGTTTGCTAAGATGCGTATATATCTGCGTAGTGCTGATGTCTATGTGTCCCAGCAGCTCCTGCACAGTGCGCACATCCGCATTGTTTTGTATAAGATGGGCAGCAAAGCTATGACGGAAGGTATGAGGTGTAACAGTCTTGGTGATTTTCGTACGCTCTAAGTATTTTTTAAGAAAGCGCCATACTGATTTACGGTTCAGCCTTTCGCTTTTTTTACTAATAAACACATAATCGCTGCTTCTCTTGTTTAGGATGCGCGGCCGCGCCTTGCTCAGATAACGCTGCAAAAGAGAAGCGGCCTCTTCTCCAAAGGGAACAAGGCGGACTCTTCCTCCCTTGCCTTTTACGCTTACAAGACTATTTTCCATATCCAAATCTTCGAGGAACAAAGAACAGGCCTCTGAAATACGCAAGCCCCCCGAATACATCAGCTCAAATAAAGCTTTATCGCGCAATTCATAAGTATCATCCTCATCTACGCTTGCAAAAAGCTCGTCTATTTCTTTTAAGGTCAAATAGTCAGGTAGAGTTTTTTTGACAGCGGGACTAGTGATCGTAGTTACAGGATTTTTTGCAACTTTCTCTTCTTCCTGAAGATACCTATAAAAATGACGCAAGGCAGCCACAGAGCGTGCCAGAGAACGAGAAGAAATACTCTTCGCTGTCTGCTCCTTGAGAAAAGAGCTTATGTCTTCAGCCTTTACTTTGAGAAGATTCTTATGCGAATGATCCAGATAGCTTTGAAACTTTTTTAGATCGTACGTATAAGCAAAAATAGAATTCTCAGATAAGCCTTTCTCAACGAGTAAATAATTACAGAATTGTTCTACCAAATTTTTTGCCTGCGCAGTATCTGCTGACATCATAATACGCCTTCCTTATCCTAAAATACTTGCCTATGCAATCTAGGCTAATACTACATAATCGGCTCAAAAATAGCTTTAGGAAAAGAAAAATACTGCATATTTTGAAGAAAATAAGGCATAAGGAGAATAAGAGGCCTGGCATGCGATGAGGCAGCCGCTGCTGCTTTGATCTGCATCATAAAAGGAGAGAGCCAAAAGATCAGCATCCTTTGCGCAGCTGCAAAGAACAAGCAAACTTACAAGCCAATACGAAAGCGCCTTTTAGCGCCCCTGCTATGAAAGAGCAAGCTTCCGCCTCAGCAATGGAAGAAGCTGATCCATAGCAACGCGTTCCTGCTCTCCCGTATCACGGTAACGCAGAGTCACGCTTTGATCTTCCTTGCTTTGATAATCTACAGTCACGCAAAAAGGAGTGCCCAGCTCATCCTGCCTGTAATAACGTTTCCCTATAGAGCCCTGCATATCCAGCTGCACAGTGAAATGTCTGCGCAGCTGCTGATATAAGTTCTGCGCTGTCTTGGCCAAAGCATCCTTTTTTTGCAAAGGGAAGACAGCAAGCTTGACAGGCGCAAGCGCGGGGGCTAAGCTTAGATATATACGCCCTTCTTTAGGCTGCGCAGCATAGGCGTCACAAAGGACACAAAGGAAAAGACGGTTTAGCCCCAGGGCAGGCTCTACAACATAAGGCAAAAAGCTTTTTTTGCTCTCCGGGTCAAAATAATGGAGATTTTTTTTGCTCAGCTCTGCATGCTTTCTAAGATCATAATCTCTGCGCGAGGCAAGCCCCCAGAGTTCCCCCCAGCCAAAGGGATAGTGGTATTCTATATCCGCCGTATGATCAGAATAAAAACTGAGTTCCTTGTCTCCATGCTCGCGTATGCGCAGTTTTTCTTGAGATATGCCAAGTTCATAAAGCCATTCCATACAAAAGTTCAGCCAATGATCAAAATGCTCTTTTTGGGCGCCCGGCTGGCAAAAGTATTCCATCTCTAATTGCTCAAATTCGCGCGTCCTAAAGACGAACTGTCTGGCTACAATTTCGTTTCTAAAGCTTTTGCCTATCTGCGCTACGCCAAAGGGAAGCTTTACCCGGCAAGAATCTACTATATTACGAAAGTTGATAAAAATCCCCTGCGCTGTCTCGGGGCGCAGGTATACCTTTTCCTCCTGCGCGCTATGGGCATACATTTGCGTAGAGAACATAAGATTACATTGCCGCACTTCAGTAAAACAGCCCCTGTCCTTACAATAGGGGCAGGCCCATTCCCTGCCTTTTTCCACAAAGACAGCCTGCATCTCCTCCAAGCTCATTTTTGAGCTGTCTATGCCTTGGGATTCACTGAGATATTGATCTGCGCGGAACCTCTTTCGGCAATTTTTGCAATCTACTAAGGGATCATGAAAGGAAGCAATATGGCCGCTTGCCTCCCAGACTTTAGGATGAAGAAGTATCGAGCTGTCCAGACCTACTACATCCTCTCTGTTATGCACAAAGCTGCGCCACCACGCATTTTTTAAGTTGCGCAAAAGCTCTACGCCGTAAGGCCCATAATCAAAGCTGTTTGCCATGCCGCCATAAATATCAGAGGAAGGATACACAAAGCCCCTGCGCTTGCATAAAGCTACAATATCCTGCAAATTTTCCGCTTTCTGCGTCGGAGTTTTATCAGAGTCAGACATGATTTTAGACAGCGGCGCTTGAATCCATTCCTCTTTACAAGACTCCCGCAGTACGGTACAATTTGACATGTATGTGCCCCAGTACCGGAGCCTCTGCCTTGATCCAAAGGGGCCAGCGATAAGAGTCATCAGAAATCCAGATACGCACCTCACCTTTCGTTCGAAAAATTCCCGCAGTGCTGATATGCGGTCTGATCACAACCGCATCAAAACGTTTTTCTTCTCCATTGACCTCAAGCCGCAGGCTCTCTTTCCTGAGGAGCTCCATTTTCAACTTAGAGAGCTTGTTATCATCAAAGACATCTATATAAAAGGCCCCGCCCACGCGAAGTCTTTGGCCATGCGCACGGCTGTAATAGAGAGCAGCAAGCATATCATGCACACGCTTAGGCAGTTTCTGAGCCAAGCCGGACTTTTTCTTCCATCTGATGAGGCCTTTCTTTTTTACTCCTATCTTACTGGTATTACCCGAATAGGTCTGCAGGCTCCACTTTGCCTCCCGCTTGGCTGGACGAAAATATACGCGGGACTTGCGCAGGTAATTCCCTTCTTTGATATTTTTTTCACTATAGAGAGAACGCTGGCTGCGATAATCCCAATAACTGCGTATATGATCTTTGACATGAAAGAGGGAGCCTAAGAAGCCTGTACTCCTTGCCTTGCTTTCAAACAACAAACAAGGCTGTCCGCCATAAGCAAATTCCCTAACAACATGTATAGAGGAATAGCCTGCATGAAAGAAGGTCCAATGTATCGTATAATGAAGCTCTTCGCCAATCTGAAAAGCCTTGTTTTTGTAAGGCTTGGCGCTTAGAGCAGGACTATCAGCGCCGTTCCATAAAAACAAAAGGACAGCAAAGGAAAAAGCAGGGAAGGTCTTTGCTCCTCTGAGACGCACGGGGGCTAGATGCTTTTTTAAGCTGTGGGGATATTCATGCTCCCAAGCAGCTCTGCATTACTTTTGGCGGATTTCATCCTGTCTAGCAGCAGCTCCATTGCCTCTGTCTGCCCCATGGGACTCAGCGCCTTGCGCAGGACAAAAACTTTCGCAAGCACTTCTTGGCTCAGCAGGAGCTCCTCTTTGCGCGTACCTGACTTATTAATATCAATGGCTGGGAAGATACGCTTATCAGAAAGACGGCGGTCCAGATGAATCTCCATATTGCCTGTCCCTTTGAATTCCTCAAAAATCACCTCATCCATACGAGAACCAGTATCTACCAAGGCGGTGGCAATGATGGTTAAAGAGCCGCCCTTTTCTATGTTCCTTGCAGCTCCAAAGAAACGCTTTGGTTTATGCAGGGCATTCGAGTCTACTCCGCCTGAAAGAATCTTTCCTGAAGTAGGGATCACCTGATTATATGCCCTTGCCAAACGAGTAATGGAATCTAAAAGGATCACCACGTCTTTTCTTTGCTCTACTTGGCGCTTAGCTTTCTCAATCACCATTTCTGCTACATGCACATGGCGTGAAGCTGGTTCGTCAAAAGTAGAAGAAACCACTTCCCCCTTGACACTGCGAGCCATATCTGTTACCTCTTCAGGCCGCTCATCTATCAAAAGCACCATAAGCGTTACTTCAGGATGCGTATTCGTAATAGCATTAGCTATATTTTGCATGAGTATCGTTTTACCTGTACGCGGAGGCGCTACAATCAAGGCCCGCTGCCCCTTGCCTATGGGGCATAAGAGATCAATAATGCGCGTATCTAAATGGGCTGGGTTCCACTCCATGCAAAGACGCTCTTCAGGATAGAGAGGAGTCAGGTTGTCAAAGAGAATACGCTTGCCCGCCTCTTCAGGTGAAACACCGTTGATGCTGTCCACGCGTAGCATTGCAAAGAAACGCTCCCCCTCTCTCGGAGGGCGTATCTGCCCTGTTATGGTATCTCCCGTGCGCAGACCAAAAATGCGAAACTGAGTAGGAGAAATATAAATATCATCCGGGCCTGGCAGATAGTTATAGCCCGGACTGCGTAAAAAACCATAGCCTTCCCCCATACGCTCCACCGTGCCCGAAACAAACACGGCCCCATCCTGCTCTGCCTGCTTCTCCAAAATTGCAAAGATCAGGTTTTGCTTTTTCTGAGCAGAAACACCCTCCACGTCCATAGAGGAGGCCAGCTCCGCTAATTTATCTACAGGCTGCTTTTTTAGCTCTGTTAAATCAAGCGGCGGGGGGGCATCAGGCCCGCTTCCAGGAAGGGGCTGATTTTTTTCCTCCTGCTCCTCATGAAAGGAAGAAGAGGAATAATAGCGCCGTCCTCTCGATCTCCGCCCATTCGTGCTGTAATCATAAGAACGCCTTTCCTGAGAAGAATAATCACGCCCTCGATCTGTATCCATTCTCTCGTCCTTGTCCCTTTCAGCAAAATATTCCTTACTGCGCATTCTTCGATAAGCCATAGTTTCTCACTCCTTTTTCTAAAGCAGATGCTTTTGATATTTCGACAGCAACGATACTGTCATCTTCCTTTCCAAATACAATTTTTGCTTGCCTATTGCCTCTCAGATACCAGCAAAGGGCCGTCTATCCCAGCAGACAAATGGAAGGCTATAGAACAGCTTGCCATACAACTAAAGGCAATGTTTCCAGAGGCAATTTCTCTTCAAACACATAAAAGCCTCTGAGCTGCTTCCATCAAGTTCCCCGCTTCCTATAGTACATAAAACAAAAAAGCAAATTCCCTCTAAAAACTAAATCAGACTGAGTTTGGATACTTGTCAGCTTTGCAAGATATAAAAACTCCCTTTAATGATACAGAAAATGAAAAGGCTTCCATTCTAACTCTAAAGCCTCTTACTCCTTAAAGCTGAGGCAACTTTGTATATAATTCGGGGATACATGTCTGCTATACCAAGTATAGATATTTTACGACACTAGGAAGGCATCTCTTTTCGAGCTGAGCCTCTGAGTTTGACTCATGCAATAGATAAGACTACAATCTAAGGTCCAAGCCTACAAGAATCATATCTTAAGAATAGTATCGCTTGCGCATAGACCTGCTCTTAATATCGGCACAAGATTATATAACAGCGCTTGCTTTGCAACTACAAATCACAAGAAGACTCTCCTTATAGCGTTAAGCCTTTTCTTTGTCAAGAAAAATATTAAAAACGCACGTAACGCAGAGGGTTTACGGGCCTTCCATTTCGAATGATCTCAAAATGCAGATGAGGCCCTGTAGAACGCCCCGTATTACCTGTAACGCCTATGATGCGTCCTTGTTGTACAAGCCTGCCTACTCTGGTCCTGATGCGACTCAAATGAGCATAGAGGCTTTTGAAGCTCTTATTATGCCTAATCACGACAACCTTACCATAAGCCCCTAAATAACCAGCATAGACTACGCGCCCGGAGCGCACTGCCCTGACCGACTTGTAACGCGCAGCAATATCTACGCCTGTATGAAAATGCCTGCGTCTATGAATGGGATGGCGACGCCAGCCATAACGCGAGGTAAAACGCCCCCTTACAGGACGTATCCAACGCAAAGGAGGGATGGGGATGTGCGCATTAGGAAGAAAAATTTCCTGACCTTCTTCGAGCATATCCAGCTTTGAGATTGCAGGATTTGCCTTTTGGAAAGCCGCTATATCAATACGGTATTTATGCAAAATCGCAGCTAAGGTCTCTCCCTTCTTGAGCTCATACATAAGACCGGGTTTATTAGGAACAAGCAATTCCTGACCCGGCATAAGCACGCCATTGTATTTGATTTTGGATGTAGCCGCTATAATAGTAGCCGGTATCTCGTAGCGGGCAGCTATCTCGCTTAGAGTATCACCTTCACGCACGCGATACTTTTTGATACGCAGACGATTGGAGCTGGGAGGCAAGCTTGTTACAGGCTTATGCAGAGTATACAAACGAGATTTAGCTTCTTCAGACTGCTCATCAAGCTCTTCAAAACGCCCCTCCTTCTCAAGGCGTTTGAGGTCCTCTTCACTAGAGGCAGAAGCAGACACATCCTCACTTAGCTGCTCCTGCTTAGAAAAATCGCTGCGCCAGTGGAGAGTAAAAAAACCTAAGGTGGCAAGAAGGATGAGCCCTCCTAAATAACCGCTCTTGGGCCTTGTCAATTCTATCTTGCCAACGATAGGATAATCAGGACCCGGCAAAGTGTAATAAAAGATGCCTTGCCCCATATAACTCAGAGCAAAACGCCCTTTCAAAGTAAAACGTTTCTTTTTCTTATATTTAAAAGGAATCTGGTACATAGCATTCACATATTAGCGCTCTCTAAATAGAGATGAAAGAGGCTGCGTAATTCTTTGCCAAATACAATCATTATATTATACATAAAACTTTCGCATAAGCAAGGATAAAAAATAACATAAAGGCTCTTTTGCAGCTCTTTCATAGATAATATAAAAGCAAAGGCCTGCAAACTATGCGTCAAAGGCGGCTAGGAAGGCATAGCTCAAAGATGAATCGCTCCCCTGATAAATACGCCGCCCTGTCCCATTATCGACCAATATCAACGTAAAAATTATTTTTTTGCTGCGCTGGCGTCTTCTGCTGCCTTGTCTAGAGAGCCCTTAGCATCGCCATAAGCTTCTTCTACAAGAGCTTTCGCATTCTTCTTCCCATTTCCTGTCACATTGATAGCGCCCTTAGCTACAACTCCGGGAGCAATATTGATAACGGGAGCATGTATATCACCCAAGACTTTGCCTGTGGCTTCCAGCTGCACCATGTTCTGAGCATGGATATTTCCGATCATTGCCCCCTCTACCACCACGTTCTTTGCGTGTATATTCGTCTTGATCTTGCCTGTAGGCCCTACAAGCAGAGTCTCATCCGTTTTGATCTCGCCTTCAAATTTCCCATCTACACGCAAAGACCCCGCTATATAAAACTTTCCTTCAAAAACGGAACCGGGACCTATAATACTATTAACAGAATTTTTAGATGCCATAAAAAACCACCGGGACTCGAGCCCAAGACATAGAGCGCCTTGCTGCCCGCATCCCCCCTATATCCTTGGTTTTGATACAAAAACAAAGCAAAAGACTCCCAAGTTTCGCCCCCAAGTTTCGCCTACGATAGTAAAGCTTAAGACATTGTCTACTAAGAATTTTCCATCAAGTGTTTTTTTTGTATTAGTTTTGGAAACTATATACAAGAGTCCATAAAAACAAATAGAAAAGCTTGCAGGCGCTTAGGCCTAGTAATAATAAGGCATGCGGGCGCAGGCCAGACTCGGCGGCCCTCGTTTTATGCAGGCAAATGAAAAGCAATCTGCAAAATAGGTCCATCTATTGCCGTGACAACATAGACGTATTGCAAGGCATAAACTCCAAATGCGTAGACTTGCTATACCTAGACCCGCCCTTCAATAAAAAGAAAGTCTTTACAGCGCCCATAGGAAGCCATGCAGAGGGCGCCAGCTTCAAGGATTATTTCAGAGAAGCAGATCTAAAAAAAGAATGGCTAAAGACTATCAAAGAAGATAGAGACGAGCTTTACAGCTTCCTTATGGGCATCAGAGATTATGGCAACAAGTATAACTTCTGCTATCTTGTCTACATGGCTATACGGATTATAGAATGTCACCGGATACTCAAAGACACTGGCAGCTTGTATCTGCACTGCGATCCCACAATGTCACATTATCTCAAAATACTTCTGGATTGCATATTTGGTGAAAAAAACTTTAGGAACGAGATAGTTTGGTGTTATTCGACGGCATCAACTCCATATATACGTCAATTCCCCAGAAACACAGATTCTATTTTCTGGTATTCTAAAGGGGGCTCTTGGCAATTTCACAAAGAGAGTATCAGCCTTGCCTATAAAGGAGGGAGCCCTCACGGCGGTAAAAAGTGGCAAAAGGAAGGAGAAAGCCTTCAAGAATGGAGGAAGAAGCAGGCAAAAAAAGGGAAAATCCCTTTTAGCTGGTGGGATGATATTTACAAAGCCAACTTAAAAGAACGAACAGGCTACCCTACGCAAAAGCCGCTCGCTTTACTAAAGCGCATTATCCAAGCCAGCAGCAAGAAGGGCGACCTTGTGCTGGACCCATTTTGCGGCTGCGCTACTACGTGCATTGCAGCTGAAAAGCTGGGGCGCAAGTGGGTAGGCATAGACATTTCTATAAAAGCATACGAGCTCGTGCAGGAGAGGCTAGAGAAAGAGGTAGCAAACCCAGAAGAACTTTTTGATTACCAGAAAGCCCTGCGCTTTTCTACAGATCCGCCAAAGCGCACAGACCTTAGGCAGACAGACATAGATCAAAAATACGTCTACGTGATTTCTAACAAAGCTTACAAGAACGAATACAAAGTAGGCATCGCTCATGACATACAAAAACGCCTAAACAGCTATCAGACCAGCGATCCCAACAGGGGCTATAAGCTGGAGTATAAGAAATTGACTCCCAGATACAGAGAGCTGGAAAGATATATACATAGGGAATTGCAAAGCCGGCATGAATGGGTGAGGGCGGACTTAGCAACTATCAAAAAAACTATGCGGGATTTTGATAAGTCTTATTTGATAAGATAAGGCAAAGATCGCAAATCATGCGAAATCTTTTTAGTGGAATCTTGTATATGGTTCCCATTTTGCATTAGCATAGACTCTCTGCGCACATATATATCCTGCATTATTAGTCATAGAACAAAGCGCAGCCCTTGCCAAGAAAACCAGCAAAAGGACATTGCTTCTTATATAATACAAAACGCGCATGCGTTAATTTTCTTGCTAAAAGGACATTGTGTCTGCAGCATAGCAAAGCAAAAGCAGTATGCGCAAAAGCTTATGCCGCCTGCCCTTAGCTGCTGGAGGAGCTGATCTATGCGCTGACTTATGCAAGCTTTACTCAAAGAAATAGCTGCCTGCCAACTCTGCAAAGAAGAGCTCCCCTTTGCCCCTAATCCTATCCTGCGCGCTCATCCTGCTGCGCGTATTTTGATCATAGGCCAAGCTCCCGGGATACGAGTGCATAGAAGTAAGATACCATGGAATGATCCAAGCGGAAATCGCCTGCGCTCTTGGATGCAGGTAGACAGGGACTGCTTTTATGATACTAGTATATTTGCCATCATACCTATGGCCTTTTGTTATCCAGGGAAAGGCAGCTCCGGTGATCTGCCTCCTCCTAAGGCCTGCGCTCCAAAGTGGCACCCGCCGCTTTTGCAGAGCCTTAGGCATCTGAAGCTTATTATTTTGGTAGGTTCTTATGCGTGTAATTTTTACATTAAGAAGGAGCAAGGCCTGCGTTTAAGCGAGATAGTCCCTAAAGCCCATAGCTATAGCCCTTACTTCCCTCTGCCCCACCCCTCGCCTCGTAATATAGGATGGTTCCAAAAAAACCCTTGGTTTGAAAAGGAGGTGATTCCCATGTTTCGCAGAGAACTGCATAAGGCTATGAAGACGCATCTATCTTAGAGCTGGCAGGCAGCAATACTAGGTTCTTTTCTCCGGCAATGCTTTTGCTTTCTTGCTTGCGACTTGTGATCCCCGCTTGCTTTAGCGCAGGTAGACGCTTACTTATGTCTTCATTGGAAAAAAGACATAGCAACACATTTCTTAGACAAAAGCCCTAAGCGCCAAAGTCTCAGACAAGAACAAGAACAATAGAAAGAATCATAGGAGAGATTGGAAGAGATCGCGCAAAGACCAATGCTCTAGAAACAAGCCCCAATAGTCCTTACTAAACCAGAAAAGCCAATAAAAAAGCGTCACCAAAAGCATTTTACTAACAATGCCCTCTGACGTGCGTCTGCTGCCAGCATTGTATGCCATAAGAAGCACAGGGGGCCAAGCTAATAAAAGCAGCAAAGGAAGCAATTTGAAAGCATGCTCTAAAAAGCGAAAGAACTCTAAGCTAAAGCGGGAACGGTAAATATAGTAGACATGATAGATATCTGACCAAAACCAGTTAAGATAAAATAAAAACACGACAGCAGAGGCAATTTTCCAAAGCCAGCTTATATCCCACCGCATAAAAAGCAAAAGCAAGGCCAGCAGCCAGAAAGCAAAAAGTGGCAGAAGCAGCGCTTGTAAATCCATTTCGCCTTGTAAAAGGTTCTTTTTTAAGATGCAAGGCAGTCTTGGATAGCCACATCTAAGGCGGCAGTCATACTTTGCGCATCCACTTTTTCCCTGCTCTGACTTGAGGCAAGGGCCAGAGCATAAGCAGTGCCATGAGCCGGGCTTGTGCGCAGGAAAGGCAGGCCTATGGTGCAGTTGATCCCTCTGTAAGCCTCCAAAGCTTTGAAGGGAATCAGAACTTGGTCATGGTAGCAGCCCAGCACTAAGCGGTATTTCCTAAGATTGTCTTGCATGAATATAGCATCGGCAGATAAAGGCCCCTCTACAAGCAGACCATATGCGCAAAGCTCCCTGCGCCATTTGCGCAGCCAGAGCTCTTCTTTGCCTATAAGCCCCCCCTCACCCGCATGGGGGTTTAGAGCGCACAAGGCCCATGGCCGCTCCTTGTAGCTTGCATCCATGTTCTGCACTTGTTTTAAGATATACAAGAGACTTGTTTTTTTTACATTTTGTTTGAGTACCTGCGGCGCTCGCCTTAGAGGGATATGTCCACTAAGCGGGATTACGCTTAGCTCCTTCCCGTGCATAAGCATAAGGGTCTCACAGCCAAAGCGTTTGCTTAGATATTCCGTATGGCCGCAAAAATCCTTCTCTCCACTTCGAATCACCCACTCTTTGGAAAGAGGCGCTGTCACCATTGCCTTGATCCCATAAAGCTCAGCGAAATTACAAGCCTCCTGCAGGGCTCTAAAAGCAAGGCGGCCGCTTTCTTGGCTTGGCTCCCCAGGCGCTATCTCTATATAGGGCTGCTCCCTCATCTTTGAGAGAGGATGTCTTTGTGAGCAAATGTCATACAAAAAAAAAGCGCCTTGCTTTGCCGCATCTAATTTTTCCCGCTCTTGTGCGCCTAAGGGCAGACAGGGGAAGAGCTCCCAGCAGGGGAAAGATACTTTTGCGCAAAGCCTTTGGATCTCTTCATTATGCCTTTTACCTGCAGTGCTGAAATACAGAAAGCTGGGCGCCTTGGACTTGTCAAAAGCAGCTTGAGAAAAAATACCAGCCAGACTCTCAGCAATCAGCTGCGGCGCTATGCCGGCCGGATCGCCTCCTACAATGCAAATAAGAGATGTCAAAGTTATACTTAGCGTGGGCTTCGTTTCCCGTTCAGGTTAAAGAGTTTTTCAAAGGCAAGGCTGTCGCGATGATATTCTCCTTCTATATAAGAGCGCGCCGAATGTTTCAAGTCGTGGCTTATCATACACCTGCCTTCCAATATTACGCCGTTTTGAATGATCAGTTCTGGAGTGCTGATATCTCCTAAAACGCGCGCTGTAGGCAAAAGCATCACCCTATTTGCAGCCTTGATATTGCCAATAACTGAGCCTTCCACAATAACAGAAGAGGCCTGCACATTCGTTTTGACCTTGCCAGTGGGACCTATGTAAAGCTGATCTACACGCAAAGACTGTCCCTCATATTTGCCGTCTATTTTCAAAGACCCATTGATAAAAAAACGTCCATTGAAGTAGGAATTTTCTCCTATAGTAGAATTGGTTACCTCAGATGCCGTCTTGACAAGCGCCATAGTTTTCACCTCATTATTGCAGCATTATGATGCTTATGTTTCTGTTTAGAGCCTGGGCAGAGCCAAATATTCGATTGATTCTTCACACAATGCGCAAAACTCACTCAGAGCTTCTCTTACCGTTTTACCGTCTATTGTGGCAGCCTCCTTATGCAGCTGCCCTATCCTAATCCTTTCATGCGGATTTTGCAAAGAGCTTCTCTTGTAATTATCACCATGCAGTAGGTCTCTTAAAAAGTTTCTGGTCTCAGTCATAAAGCCATTTGTTTCCATTACTAAAGAGCGCGTGTAGCGCCCCTTAATATCCATAAGCTTCTTGTGAGAATCGGCCTGATCCAAGCTTAGGGTTTCTTCAATCGTGTCTACCAAGCTTTTGAGGCTGCGTAAGGCATTGTCCAGCTTCATGCGCAGACTGTCTCTTTTGGAAGCATGGGAGAAATCTAAATGGCAATGGTGCGGCGATAAGGCAAGCCAGTAGACATTCTCCACGAGGAGCAGGATTGTAGATAAAAAGTTAATTTCAGAGTCATAACAGCGGGGGCTTGCCTGCTTGATAGGGATAGCGGCAAGGAGCTCTCCTATTTTGCGGTTGTTGGGGCTCGTCGGAGAAGATGCTGTCTTATCCAATTCTATTCCAAGCAAAGAGGCAATCTCAGCTGCTCTTTTGTTATGCACATCCAGATTAGGGATACGCCGCGCAAGGTCTCTCTTGTAAATAACAAGGTCCCTTCTCAGCCTCTCCTTCTGCTCTGCGCTGGGAGAAGTCACAATGATATCTTCCATTTTTTTCAGATAGCGTAAAATCTTTTCTGCTTCTTTGCGCTGTCTATCTGTCAAATCTAACATCTACGCTATGCAAGAGCTATCCTCTTTTCCTGGCAAGCATTTTTGCCAAGCACAGGATAGCTTTTTTCTTTAGTATGCGGGAAAATAGGATGATTGCCGTTTTTGATTACACGGCCATGCGAGCTTGGCTTAGAGCAGCCCTTCTAGCGTCTACAAAGAATGCCGGGCCTGTTTCAAGACCCGGCAAGATAAGGAGAACACCCGTAAGCAAAAATCCCTACAAGACTTATCGGAATAGAAAAAAGAATAAGCCAAGCGGGGAAATCCACTTACAGAAACAATTCTATTTTAAAAATCACTCGTATCTTCTTAGGCGCTCTGGAAATTGCAAGCCTTTTTTACTTTTTTTTCCGCTCTCTAGGGATCAATACAACAGCCCGCTTAAAACGAATAGAAAAGCTTGCAGGCGCTTAGAGCTATAAATAATAAGACATGCAAGGGCTGGAAGGATTGGCTAAGCCCCACTTTTTTACAGAAAAATATGAAAAGCAACTTAGAGAACAGATCCATTTATTGCAAGGACAACATAGACATATTGCAAGGCATAAACTCCAAATGCGTAGACTTGATCTACTTAGACCCGCCCTTCAATAAAAAGAAAGTCTTTACGGCGCCTATAGGCAGCCACGCAGAAGGCGCAAGCTTCAAGGATTATTTCAGAGAAGAAGACCTAAAAGAAGAATGGCTAAAGACCATCCAAGAAGACCGAGACGGGCTATACAGCTTCCTTATGGGCATAAGGAATTATGGCAACAAGTATAACTTCTGCTATCTTGCCTACATGGCTATACGGCTTATAGAATGCCACCGGATACTAAAAAACACTGGCAGTTTATATTTGCACTGCGATCCCACAATGTCTCATTATCTCAAAATACTTCTGGATTGCGTCTTTGGAGAGAAGAATTTTAGGAATGAGATTGTATGGGGCTATCAGAGATGGACAGGGGCTACTAAAAATTTCCAAAGAATGCACGACATTATATTATTCTATTCTCAGTCAGAAAATAATTATTTTAATCAGCAAACAGAACCCTATAGCCCAAAGTCAAAACATAAAGGTAAAAGGTTTTCAACTACTGAAAAAGGGAGAGTTGTAAGGCAAGAATATGTAGACTCTAGTCGGGAAAAGTCTATGCGTGATATTTGGGAAATCTCAATACTAAACTCTCAAGCAAAAGAACGCACCGGCTATCCTACGCAAAAGCCGCTTGCTTTGCTGGAGCGTATCATCCAAGCAAGCAGCAAAAAAGGCGAGCTTGTGCTGGACCCATTTTGCGGCTGCGCTACCACTTGTATAGCAGCTGAAAAACTGGGGCGCAAGTGGGTAGGTATTGACGTCAGTCATAAAGCCTATGAGCTGGTCAACATGCGCTTGGCTAAAGAGTTAGAAGCGCAAAGCGACACAGAACTTTTTGGCAAGCATAAAGGCTTTGACTTAGGTATAGCTTACAGTACAGACCCGCCCAAAAGAACAGATCGCAGACAGACAGACATAGAGCAAAAATACGTCTATGTCATATCCAACAAAAAGCTTTTCAAAGACGAATACAAAGTAGGCATCGCGCGTGACATACAAAAACGCCTAAACAGCTACCAGACCAGCGATCCAAACAGGGGCTATAAGCTGGAGCATAAAAAACTGACTCCCAGATATAGAGAGCTGGAAAAGTACATACACACGGAATTGCAAAGCAGGCATGAATGGGTAAAGGCGGACTTAGAGACCATCAAAAAAGCTATGAAACATTTTGATAAGTCTTAGCTGCCCCAGGCAGTGTGCTCGATGCGCTCTCTGGCAGTGTGCCCATGCACACCGCACTTCACAAGCCATAAAGGCTTGTTCAGCACTCTTGCACTTCGGGCACCATAAAGGTGCCCTCAGGCAGAGCATTCGATATGCTCTGCACTTCACCTACCGTGAAGGTAGGTTCAGCATTTTAGGGTTTCCCTAAAAATGCCTTTGCTTCGATAAAGGCAAAGATCGCAAATCATGCGAAATCTTTTTAGTAGACTCTTGTATATAGTTCCCGCTCTCTATACGGTTTTTTCTTCACTGACTGATAAGATGCTATAAATCTGACTTTTAGCGCACTCAAGCTTATAGCGCCCGTATTTTTAGCCTGCCTGCAATGCCTTAGCTTTTTAGCGCATCTTCTATTTTACACAATGCCTCATCCAAGAGAGCCTTTGTATGGGCAGCGCTTAAGAAAGCCACTTCATAGGCAGAGGGGGGTAGATAGATGGAAGCCCGCAAAAATTTATGAAAAAGAGAAGCATAATTCTGCTTATGCGGGGCCTGCTTCCCACTGCTTTTGATCCAGAATAAAGAAGCGTATTGGATGATTTCCCATGCCTCCGGCTCAGCTTTGCTTAAGAGCCCCTCTAATCGAGAGCAGAAATACTTTGTTTTTTGTCCTAAGTCCTGGTATATGTTGTCTTTCTTGCATCGCTTGAGCACAGCCAGACCAGCCTGCATAGCAAGGGGATGAGCGCTCAAAGTGCCCGCCTGGTATACCGGCCCAGAGGGCGCCACCATATCCATCAGCTCCTTTTTTGCGCCATAAGCGCCTATAGGAAAGCCGCCTCCAATAATTTTTCCCAAGCATAGGATATCTGGTTGTATCCCTAAAATTCCGGCCATCCCCTGCAGACCAACCCGAAATGCGCTGATCACTTCGTCAAAGAGCACAAGCGCGCCGTATTCCCTGGCAAGCCTGCTTAGCTTCCACCAAAAGCTCTCGGCTTGGATCAAAAGCCCATAATTGGCAGGCAAAGGCTCAATCAAAACCAACGCTAATTCCCGCCCCTTGCGTGCAAAAAAATCTTCCAGCGCCTGCTCATCATGCAAAGGCAGAATATAGGTATCCTGCGCACAAGACCCTATGCCTGCGCTGTCCATAGCGCTGCTCCCAGCCAGCCCAGAGCCCGCTTTTACGAGAAGAGAATCCACATGACCATGATAGCTGCCTTCAAATTTGAGAAGCCCCTTACGGCCAGTATAAGCGCGGGCCAAACGAACAGCGCTCATCACGGCCTCCGTGCCAGAAGAAACAAAGCGAATCTTTTCAATCCAAGGTATTTCCCGGCAAAGCCACTGCGCCAAGGCCAAAGAATAAGGCTCACAAGCCCCTAGAGGCCATGCGCCTTCTTCCAAAACAGAGCTTAGAATCGCAACAAGCTCTGGAGGAGAATGCCCTAAAATAAGCGGCCCAAAGCCCATGCAAAAATCAATATAATCTTTGTCTTGGAGATCCCATAGCCTCGCCCCCTTAGCCTTCTTAAAAAAGACAGGCTCGCCGCCTACAGCATGGAAGGCGCGTACAGGAGAATGCACGCCCCCAGGAGCAACGGCAAGAGCGCTTTTCCAAAGCCAATCTGTCAAGGTAGAAGCCGATAAAGACTGAAAAACTAATCGATAGAACTGCCAGCAACGAAACCGAAAGCAAGAGTTAGGACGCTGAATAAGGAAGCAAAGCCGATGTGAAATAGATATACAAATCTAATTTTTTCGGATCAAACCACATAATAACACCCACAAACATAACAGACACCAGCAAGCCTATAAAGCTATATACAATGGTATGATGAGCTATTTTCAGCCTCTGCGTTTTTCGCTCATGCTTGCTTCAAGATCGTCTTGATTTTGTCTGGCTTGTTCAAACACGGATTGTTTGCCAAAATTATCGATTGCTAAAGAATCTTCGCTTGCTCTCTCCCTAACTTTATCTATTTTATCAGTCATCAAAAGTACAGAATAGTTAGCTCTAGCGCTGTTGTAATTAGCGTAGGTTATATTTTATCAGTCATCAAAAAGTACAGAATAGTAAGTTTTCATTGCTTCCCGGCTGATAATGTTGTTTTTATTGGGCTTAAAAGCTATATCCCAAGGCGTTCCTACTTCGTGAGTTAAATGTATGAGATTTAGTCCCGATTTCCCTTTGTAATACTGCCACACTATACCTAAAACATCTATCACATCTTTATCTTCTTTAGCTTCAATTTTTGGGTAATCCTTGCCCTTTTGTTTGGAAAATACCCGTATTATGGTAGCGCCATAGCCTTTAAATTCATGGTATAAAGATGGAATCACAGGCCCATAACGCCATGCTTCAATATCTTCCTTAAATAAATCTTTGTCCAATATCGCTAATGAAAAGCCTACAGAGATATATACTAACTTATTAAGCTTCAAATTGCTTATATCATGATCTTCTTTCCCTAAGAAAAAATTAGCTATGTGCGATGGGGTATAATGCAATCTATCAATCATTTTTTGCGCCTCTCCTGTATCATATATTAGCAATATTATACCAAATATGCGGGACAAAATAAAGCCGGTAATGGCCGCAGCAATTTAGTTTTTTGTCCAATTATATAATATATATATATTATATATATTATATATAAGGCTAAAGACCCATTTTGTTGGTTATTTCTTTTCATTTTCGGAGCATTAGCATAATCCAGAGTAAGCTTTTGCATATATGACCTTCCTGCTGACATATGTCAAGCAAGTATTTTTCATGCTGTCATGCCAATATGAAAATATGTGATCCTTCAGTCTGACTTTAGGACACTTTTAGCAAATTCTGGCTGCATGCTTCTCGGCTACTCCTTCCATTTAAGATTGCCCTGTGCATAGAATTTAAGTTAGCTTTCGCCCTGCACACATCCTTTTTTGAAATATGTTCGAAATATGTTTATAGCGCGTTTTGACTGGGTAAAGTATACCTAAAGTAAGCGAATAGAATTTTCTACTAATCCTTTCTGCCATGGCGATCCGGGATCGCATGCAAATACGCGGGTGTTTAGCATCCGCTGTATATCTCTTTCATGATGAATTTTCTGATCCTCTGTCTATAATAATAGTCTATCTTGCCTACTCGTGAGAACAAAAACTGTACTAATCCTCCCAAACAGAAAAGCCTTCTGCCTAAAGAGGGAAAATATCGGCGCTTTTGCCTATGGCGCTCATCCGGCTCCATGATCGCATGCAAATACGCGGGTGTTTTGCCTTGCGATACCTAATTCCATCGCTTGCAAATTGCGCACGATCAGCACGATATACTTGATCCTTCCTGCGACTTTGTTTTTCGCTGCTGGGTTTTGTTGCGATACCTAATTCCATCTCATGCGCACGCTATACTTGCTTATCTTGGATAAGCCTAATCTTTTAGCAATTTTTCTGTAGCTCATGTCCTGCCTCCCTTCTTTTTTCGATGACACAAGGATCTTCGTATGTTATTTTGTATGCGCCTTTAGCTCCTTTTTTTAGGGTTGGTATTTGCCCAAATGGGGGCAGAAGCCTTGGTTGTCCTACATCATTTTTGCATTATTTTGTCCTAAAGTCAGATTGAGTTGGCAGTCAGTGATAGTGCAGCAGGCACGTTTTTTGAAATTCTGCTTTACAAGCGGCATCATTGGCGTAGATACGATACAGGCGCTGTCTCTTCCTCAGCTTGCCTGCAGGATGGCGCTTTAGGGCTTCTTTAGCGCGCGTAGACAATACTCAGGCGCCGTTTTAGATCATCAGGCAGCGTCCTGTTGCTTGTACTTTGCAACTATGTTTTGCACGCATGAAAGCCTGCCAAAAGACGATCTCTGACTTAGCTGCCGGCTTTGACGCCTTTGTGAGTCATGCGCTTGTCCCATGGATCAAGCGCGCGCCGAATGCGCTTTCTGAGCCTATGCTCTACTCTATGTGCGCTCCTGGGAAGCGCCTGCGTCCCGCCTTGCTTTTGATGTGCGCGGGTTCTAGCATCAAGCATGAAGAGCATCCAACGGCTTTTTATGCTGCTGCCAGCATGGAGGCAATGCACAGCTATTCTCTGATTCACGATGATTTACCCGCTATGGATGATGATAAGATGCGCCGCGGCCAAGCTGCCTGCCATATACGATATTCAGAATGGGCCGCTATACTTGGCGGAGATGCTTTGCATAGTTTTTCCATTGAGCTCTTGCTTAAGGCAGCAAAGCTCAGGCCCGGCTTTCCCTTAGAGGCCTGTCTGCGAAACTTCCTAAAACACACTGGCATGGAGGGCATGATAGCCGGTCAGGCCCTGGATTTACAGTGCGAGAGAGAAGCTTCTGATTTGACAAAGGATGAGCGCATAGCCTGCGTGCAAAACATTCATGAAAAGAAAACGGCCGGACTTTTTAGCTCTGCTTGTTATATAGGCGCGCTCTTAGGGGGCGCTGCAGAAGCAAGGGCTCTGCGTTACCAAGAATATGGCAGAAAGCTGGGCTTGTTGTTCCAAATACAAGATGACATACTCGACATTACCGGCGAAGTGCGAGAAATGGGCAAGGCAGTTGCAAAAGATGGCGTGAAATTGACCTATCCCTCTGTCTTTGGCTTGGAAGAAAGCTGCCAGAGGAGGGATGCCCTTGAAAAAGACTTGCAAAAGCTGGTTGTAAAAGAGAGTCTAGGCAAGGGAGTAGCAAGAGACTATAGCGAGGCTTTGCGGACACTGCCTTCTTTTGTGAGCTCTCGTAATCATTAGCAAATGCGCGGCATAGAAGAAATCAAACGTATCTATATACAAGAAGACCTGTCTGGTCAGGGCATTGTCCAAAATATTGAAGAGCGGGCGCCTGCCAGCGCTCAAATCCTATATACAAAGGAGCCCTTCGCAGTGCTGGAGAGTTTTAGGCGCAGCGGCAAAATAGAATCGCGCTCTGATCTTTTAGTCTATGCGCATAAAGGCAGCTTTTTTTCCAGCTGTCCGGGCTCTGATGGAATGTTATGCTGCCAGTACTTTGTTTTGCATCTGGGGCAGGCTTGCTTGTATGACTGCCACTATTGCTATCTCCAAGCCTTTCTAAACCATCCACTTATGACGCTGTATGCTAATCTAGGAGACCTGTTTCGGGAGCTGGATCAAAGAACGCGCGGGAAAAATTTTCACTTTCGCATAGGCACGGGAGAATATACGGATTCCCTTGCCCTTGATCCTCTCAGCGGCATGGCAGGTCATTTGGTGCGTTATTTTGCGTCACACCCCAATGCGACTTTGGAACTGAAAACAAAATCCCCGCATGTAGACGGCATCCTGAATCTGGATCATCGCGGGCGCAGTATTGTTTCGTGGTCTTTGAACCCCGCGGAAGTGATTGATGCGATCGAGGAAGGGACGGCTAGTCTTGCAGAGCGTCTCAGCGCAGCCCAAAAAGTGGTGAGGGCCGGATATAAAGTGGCCTTTCACTTGGACCCCTTGATCTATATAGAGGACTGGGAAAACAAGTATCACAGCTTAATAGATTCCATCTTTACAAAAATCCATCCTGAGAGCATTGCGTGGCTGTCTACCGGCAGTTTTCGTTACACTGCGGCTTTGAAGGAAAGGATACAGGCCCGCTTTCCAGAGGATGCCTTGTGCAGAAAGGGGGAAATGCTTCAAGGCAAAGATGGGAAGTACCGTTATTTTAAGACGCTGCGGCAGGAAATGTTTGTTTCTATCAAAAAGAAAATAGAATCTGTTGACCCGCGTCTTTTTCTATATCTGTGCATGGAAAGCCAAGCTATGTGGCAGCGCGTCTTTGATTTTGTACCGCATTCTCCAAAGAAATTGGACTTACTTTTCCAAAACAGGCTCCAAAAGATCTCTTGTCTTTCTTCATAGTTTTTGCTTCAAGGCTCAGCCAAAGTCAGCTCTTGTTTTTTGAAAGTTATGCTTTACAATCACAATAGAAAACATAATAGAAAAGACTGCGCAAACATGGCATCGTATTTTGAAAGAAGCCGCTCTTTGCGCCTTGCCTCCTGCTTGAGTTTGTACCTTACAGCTTTTGCGATAGAGGCCCAGCAGAAAACGGCAGATGATGAAAAAAACAGAGAAACAAGCATAGAAAACCTCTGGAATATAAATTCCTACCAGTCAGACTACGCCCCGCAGATCAGTCCAAATGGACGCTACTTGATTTTCCAATCTAACCGGCCTGGCTACCGCAACAGTTACAATATCTGGATGAGTGAAAACAAAACGTACCACAAAAGCAAGGCCCGCGCAGCTTGGAGCAAAGTCGTGCCTCTGCGCTTTCCCTTCCCTAATCCTGTGAGCGGCGCTGCTCCCCCGGAAGGCGTGGGAGAAAAGTCTTCGTTTTTTACTATCAATACGGACGCCTTTGAGGGCGCTCCCGCCTTGCTTTACCGCGCTCTTTTCCCTAGACAAATCTTTTTTACTTCTTACAGGAGCGCGCAAAACAAGCGCGGCGGCTTTGCTGCTCTCAATATCTACCATAGCTACTATCGGGATCAAAAATGGCAGCCGCCTATACACTTGAGCGCCCTAAACAGCAAATTTAATGACCGCATGCCAAGCCTCCCGCATCAAGGAGATATACTTTACTTTTCCTCGGATCGTCCAGGAGGCTATGGCGGCTATGATATATGGTTTAGCAGCATGGATACAAAGGGCAGGTGGCAGACTCCGAGGAATGCGGGCCCTTATGTAAACAGCGCAGCTCATGAAAGCGCTCCCAGTATTTCTCCTGACGGGAAGCTCTTGTTTTTCAGCTCTGATAGAGCTGGAGGCCTGGGCCACTATGACTTGTATTTCAGCCGCGCAGCTAAAGGGGGCGGCTGGGGAGAGGCGCGCAATCTTGGCAGGCCCTTTAACAGCCGGTGGGATGATGAATACTTCAGTATCACGCAGGATGCGCATTGGGCTTATTTTTGCAGTGATCGCAAATCCCTGCAGGCTAGAAAGGACAGCTTTGATTTATACCGGGTCCGCCTGCCTCTTTGGCTCTATCATGAGGTGGATGTACTTTTTAGGGCTCAAATCATAGACGGCTCTTCTCAGGAGATACTGGGCCTTGAAGCAAGCGTGAGCATTAGCTCAGCCAAAGAAGCTATCGTGAGAACAAGTAAGATATTTCATAGACCCTATTTTCGATCCCGCCCGGTAAACAATTTTGAAAGGCATCTTTCCTCAGGTTATCTTTATAAAGTTAGAATCAGCGCCCCCGGCTTTCTGCCCAAAGAACTGCAGCTCGACTATAGAGCCAAGCTGCCTCAGTCGAAGATCGACAGCCATAAGATCGTCTTATATAAAAAAAGAGATCGCGGCAGTGACTCATTTTCGGGAAAGCCCGGCTCCCAAGGAAACTGCATAAAAGAGGAGCTTGCATGCCTGCAGTATATTCGCATCTATTTTGACTCAGATAGCAGCCGTATCAGGCAGCAGGAAAGAGAAAAAATCTCCGCCCTCCTTGCCATACTCAGAGCCAACCCTTTTGCGCACGTTCGTATTGAAGGCCATACAGACAGCACCCATACTGTCAGTTACAATCGCAGACTTTCTTTAGCTCGAGTAAAAAGCGTACTGAGTGAAATACAAGCTATGGCCAAAAACAATATCAACTTGCAGAGATTCCAACTTCAAGGCTATGGCGCCAGCAGACCTGCGATAGCGGAAAAAACAAAAGAAGACAGAGCGAAGAATAGACGCGTCGAGTTTGCTCTTATCCAGCCTTGAGTAAGAACAGCATGGTGAAGCGGGGCGCGCATGGGTGCGCTGAAATTGTCACGCTTGTAGCATAGTATATTATAAATTCATGGACGCAGGCCTAAAAAGACAACTTGGGATTCATTATACGATACAGAACCCTTTTCATTTAGTTCCCTTTTGTCATTGGGCTGAGGACATTCAATTAAAGTCACGGACAGTATTAGAGCCATTTGCAGGCGCAAATAATATTATACGCTTATTAGAGGATAAAATCAAGGATTACAAATCTTATGACATAAAACCTGGAGTCTCATAAAGTCTCTTATCAAGATACAATAAAAAATTTTCCTAAAGCTTATGATACTTGTATAACTAATCCCCCATGGTTAAGCAGTTATTTTGCTAAGAGAAATAAAGTTGAGTTTCCAAGACATATTCCCTATGATAATCTTTACAAGTTTTGTTTAGAGCAAGCTTTACTACATTGTGAAAATGTAGCAATGCTCTTGCCTGCGTCTTTCTTAACTTCAGGTCTTTTTCATGATAGATTAGATAGTCTTATTTTAATAAATTCGTTATTGTTTGCAAGTACAGATAACCCAACATGTTTAGCTTTATTCAAAAAAAGCATATCTAAAGATATAAAGATATATGAAAATAATACGTTTTTAGGGATCTATTCTGAATTGAAAAGGGCTTTGGAAAATTTAGAAAAAACTAATGGTGAGGTGCTTGTAAAATTTAATGTATCTGAAGGCAGTATTGGTATAAGAAATATCGATAATAGCCTAAGAGAAAGTATTGTATTTTGTTTAGGTAAGGAATTAGCTAAATATAATATTAAGCCTTCTTCTAGGTTAATTACTAGAGCTTGGGTTCCCCTTGATTTTTCTATAACAAAAGATGCGATAGAGAAGTTTAATGTTATCCTATCCGAATTTCGAGATTCTACAAAAGATATTTTTTTGACGCCTTTTAAGGGTCTGCGAAAGGATGGCAGGTATCGCCGAAGACTAGACTATAACTTAGCGAGGATGATAATAAATGCTGGATTACGAAAAAGAATATAGAAAAGCGTATAAAAAGAATGTATTAAAATGTAGAGAGCATATTGAAGACAGTGTTTTAGAAGAAAAACTAAATAATTTTTGTGACATTTTTGATATAAGAAAAGCAAGTGAGCTTTGTTCTTTATGATTTGTCTTCTGATTCATTACAGCTATAGAGAATCCAGCTCTGCGCAAGATCTCTAAAAAAACGCGGGAAAAACAAAAATGCCTTGTTATAGAAAGCCCTGGATCAGCAATGGAACTCCTTGCTAATAAAAAATGTTTTTTAATAGTCATATGCTTAGAGCTAGTATTTTTCATTTATGTTCGTACTTTAGCAAGGCGTGTTAAAGTTCTTGGCCCAGCAATACGATGAAAAAAGAGAGAGTAGCAGCTTTTTTTACTTGAAAAAAGTATGGCTGATTCTCCTCATGTCACATATTACACTGAATTTGTTTGCTGTTTCCAGATGAAGAAGATTTCATGGCGCTATTGTAGTATTGTATTATTGTAGTATTCTTTCCATGTTGTTCTTATCAGAGCGCTATATGCAAACATTTGCGTCTTAACATTAAGTAAGGACGCTAAGGAGGAAAAAGCATGTCAGGACAGTTTCCAAAAAGTCCAAATAAAATTGACCCTGTATTACCCAGTGCAGTGGCGTCACGTAGTTCCTTAGTATGGGAAGGGCGTGATAAGCCGGGTGAAGCTAAGAAGATTATTGACGAGGCATCTCGCTACATATCGCAATTCACGCAGAAAAAGTTGCCGCCTGAAGTCTTGAAAGACGTAGACGTTATGGCAGGCATAGAAGATAAGATATACAATTACGTAAACCAGGCATATGTCAATATGTTCAATCGTTATGCCATCACTGTAGAAGATGAGATGGTAAAAAAGGTGCGTGATTTTGTAGATAAGGAAGAGATCAAAAGCCTTGCCCGCTATACGCCTAAGGAAATTGTAGAAATCTTAGACAAAGTCGGCGGCTCTGATAAATTCAATACGGGTGAGGTTGAAAAATCCCTTGTCAATATGTATGGCCACTTGCAGGGGCACATCCAGCGCGGGGTCTATGATCTGGAAATGGATACGAATTCCATACTGCGTCAAAAAACGGACGTGGGCGCCTTTGTTCGGGGTGAAAACGCATACTCTATAGTCAAGTGCGCTTTTAAGGACAACAAACACCGTCCTAAAACAGTAACAGACATAAAGCTTTCCATTAACATTCTTGATTCTGAGCTTATCAGCCCTATTTTTCACTATCAAGTAACTGTGGAGCATCTTTTGAAAGAGCAGCTCTCTAACCACATTGCTGACTTGATTGACAGGGAAATTGAGCAGCTCAAAGAAGAGCTTCTAGACAGCGGCCGCGTCGAGATGAATAACAGCGAAGTCATGTTTGAAAAAATCAAGACTACGGAAAAATTCACTGATGATAATATCACTGATCCTAACTCAAGGCGCTATACGATTTTGGCCAAAAAGTTCATGGATAAAATAGAAGGCCTTAGAGCAGAGGTGGATCAAGAAGACTATGACCCCCTAAACCTGCGCGAGCAGATCAAGGCCATTATTGACTCTGAGAATATCCGCAACAGGGGCTTCAATACGGCTGTAAATACTCTAACTTCTATTCTGGATACTTCTAAACTAGGCTACCAATTCTGTGATAATCAAAAGAATGCGCGCGAGGCAAACATTCGGGAGTATGAAGATCAGGAAGAAGCGAATTTGCCAGACGAACGCTACGGCATGCGTCTTGTCTACTTCGACCAAAACCAAATTCGTGACCTTAAGAGAGCCTATGACCACCGCATTGCCGCCTATCTAAGGGAGATGGAGGCTATTTGGGAAGTAATACATGTACTCTATGAGCAGCGTAAAAGAAAGTTTTTTGTGCTGCGCAAGATCGTAGATTTCGAAGACCTTGCTTCAAAGATCATGCCTGCGCAGTGGAGGAAAGAGCGCAAAGAAATCCTACGCGATGAAGATGAGCTGCAGTGGAATACGCTCCAGTTCCGTAATGCGCCCAATACCTTTGTGGAGAAAAATAACCGTACTTATACCACTGAGATAAAGAACACTATAGACAAGTTAGTGTATCTGCGTAATAAGCTCAACGAAATGTACAGTTATCAAAATCCTCTTGAGAGGGTAGTAATAGACGAACGTCTCAACCTGCTTGAAGTAGAGTTTAACAAGTTTGCCTATGAGATCAATCCTCACCAGCTGCAGCCCGGAGTCTTGTTGGATGTAGACCTTACTACAACAAAGCGTAAGCAGTATATCATGAAGTCTATGGCAAATGTCCTAAACGAATTCCTCTCTGGCATATCAAGGGGTTTTGCAGACGCTGCCTTTGCCAGCTTCAAACGCCGTCGTTCCACTGTCCGCGCTGATATACATCAGACCTTCCGTGAAGAAGAAGACGATGAGAAACAACCCGGCATGGCTGCAATGGCCTACGAAAGTTATGCCAATAAAAATGATGATACTCCCCCGGCTTCTGCAGTTGCTCCCTCTGTTCCTTCGGGCGGAGGCTCTGGTTCTTCTTCTGGAGGAGTGCAGGGCTCTGCGGATGTTACTCCTTCTTCCTATGACGATAAGCTTAAGGAGATGGGGCTTAAGGAGCTTTGATAAGCGTAGGTCTTGTTGTTTGGCTTGGCTCTAGTTAGCAGCTCTGCTTTTGCTTAGAGCGCGTTTATTGCGTCTTGGCGCAGTAAAGCTCTTTGCAAAGGGCGGGAAGAAGGTACAAGCAAGAAAGCAAGAAAGAAGGCATTAACTTTGTAATATGGCGCATCTATTAGCATCACATTACGCAACTTTGGATACAAAGCTGCGCTTTAATCAAACCCTAAGGCATGTAGTAAGCCTTACGCGGCTCTTGGAAGAACAGAGCAAAGGAGTGAATCTGGCTGATTTGCTTCATCAGATGCTAAGCCAAGAGAGTTTAGAACAGGAGCAGGTGCTGCCAATCATTTCCGTTATTTTGCGTGATAAGCTGCAAGTTCCCCATGTGTGCCATAACTTGAACAAGGATGTCAGCGTATTTGAGAATATTGTCAAGCATTGCCAATCTTGGACAAATGTTCAATTCCTTTGTGTTTATCACCATCCGCACCTTGGCCTAAGGCCTATCAATCCCAGCAGGGCTGAACACTGGGAAAGCATACAAAGCCTCAAACAAAATGAGCTCTGTATTATATATGCTTTTTTAAAAAAAAGCAGTGAGGGAACAGCAAGGAAGGCAATAGATGCGCTGCTTGCGCTTTTGAATCATCCAGAGCAAAACGTAGAAAGCCATCCTGATTTTTTCCTCAGCACGTCTTCTTTTGCCAAGCCCCGCACTGCTGCCGCCAATTCTCCAAGCCCCGCCCCTTCTCCTGCAGCCAAGAGCAAAATGCAGCTTACTCCGCAGTATTCTGTTCAAGTGACCAATGAGCTGTTTCATAACGGAAATGTGGAGGCATGGAAAAATATTATTGAGTCTTACCAGATAGCCCATCCCGGAAATCAAGTTACTGTATATCATGAAGGTGAGTTGATACAAGACCTGAACTCTCTTTTTAAGTGGGGGAAGGTCAAGCATGGGGGAGTCATATTGTTCCAAGTAGCAGGTACGAAAATTAAGAACGTAAGCCGCCTGCAGAAGTACCTGGCCGAAGGCGCTTCCAAGCGCTTCGAAAGCTTTATGAAACACGATGTGAATAAGGCTTTAGCTTTGTTTTAGCTAAGGAAGCTCCTAAAGTCTCTTATTCTTCACCCTGCTTCTTAACTTAGGGCTTCCTTAGCAAGGCTTAGTATGCTTGGTAGCGTTTATGTTTGCACCTTATTTTAGTCATCAGACAGAGCTTGTAGAAAAATCCTTTCTCAGAAGTCTTAAAAAAAAGGGCAGCCCCGCCCCTGGCAAAAAGAAAGACTTAAGCCTTTACGAGGCCTTCTATGTCTTTTTAAAACACCATGTGCCTGTGAGCTTTTCTATAGCCACAGGCAAGGTTCGAAATAATAAGCAGATTCTAAAAAAAGATTGCGATCTTTTAATCTATAAAAAATGGTGCGAGTCTTACCTGACTTTAAGCGGAGGCTATATATTGGCCGAAAATCTTCATGCCTTTCTTAGTCTGGAGAGTGATCTTTCCGAATCCCATGTGATCGCAACACACTTAGCTTTGACGCGCGCTCTGAAGTCTCTCTATGCGCATAACAAAGAAGAATTGACACACTCTATTATCCCCCTTTATTCTATTTTATTTGCCTACGGCTCACAGCGAAGCCTGCTCTATCTCAAGCAAAATCTGCTTAGCATCATAGAAAAAAAACAAAGCCCTCTCAATCATCAAGTAGACATGATCTGCGTTTTAGGCAAAGGCCTGCTTCTAAAAGACTGGGAAAGCGGAGGGGGATACAGAGGCATAGAAACAGGCAAAGATACTCTTATGTGGTTTTACATTATCCTTATGGAGTATTTGGATAGGGACAACAGCGTCAATGTAAACCTGCGCGAGTACATTAAAAAAACAAGACATTATGCGGAATGCTAGGGCTTAGGTTTTTGTTATATATTAAAAGGACGGGAAATATGAAGATACTACAAAAGAGAAAACTTCTAAGACGACACATGGCGCGGCATCTGTGCCTTGCATACCTGCCGCTTTGCATGGCTGCCTGCGCTCAAGCTGCTGACTATGTTGTGATGATTGACACCTCAGCCTCTATGCGCACCGGCGCAAACGCGCTCTCCAAGCTCAAGGCAAACATGCCTTCCTTTATGGAAAGGATCAAAGAAGGAGACAGCTTTTCTCTCATGACTTTTGACAGCAAAGTTCGTTTCCATGAGACTTACATCATACGGGATGAAAGCGACAAGGCAGAGATCGCAAAAAAGATATACTCCCTTAAAGCCAGGGGCGCTTATACCAATATGCAGGACATGCTGATCGCTTTAAGCGAGCAAAGCGAAGCATTAAGCGCTGCTGGGAGACGGCTTTTGCTTGTGATCATGTCAGACGGCTTGGATGATCCTCCTCCTTGGCTAAAGAAGCGCAGGGCCCTGGAGTTGAGCTCCTTTGAGAAGAAGAGCTGGCTCGGGAGTCTTTTCCGTGACCCTTATATCTATTACATCAGCTTGGGCAAGATACAGGGGGAGGAGCTGGCAAGTCAACTTTCTCTTCTTTCAGGGCAGGTCACGACGCTCCAAGATTCCAGCACGGCTGGTTTGACAGAGCTGGGCGCAGATATAGACAGTAAGGGCAGGCAAAGAATTTTACTCGTCTTTCTGGGCCTTATAGGCTGCTTATCTTTGCTTGCGCTGGCTGGAGCCTGCGTCTATCGCTTTTTGACCAGACATAAACTTAGAGGGAAGCTCGTTTACTATGATAAAGACACGGGCCACGCCTTACAAGACGAATTCCATTTAGACAAACTGCGCTCTCACAAATTCAGCATAGGCCGCCGCAACTGCCATCTCAAGATCAGGGGGCTGGATTCGTCAAAGATCTGTAACTTGAAGGCAAAATTCTATCAAGACAGGCTTTGCCTGCAAGTGCAGACAGAAGGGCCTTCTTTAGTCTCTTATTTATCTCCTTCTTCACAGAAAGAGGGCAGGCTTATCGCCCCAGGTGAAAAGTTTCGCATAGCAAATTACATCTTCGAATATAAAGCAGACGAACAATAGTATGAAATCCAGCAGGAAGAGCAGAGAAAACAGCGTCTTAGAGCTACATAGAATCGGCGCCAGAGATCGTATTTTCCAAACAGGGCGCGACAGCTTTTTAGTCTATGTAGGCCTGCGCTCCGGAGACAAGCGTCCCTTCGTCCGTGTTGGCAGCGGTGAGGCGATATACTCTGAGATTCTGCCCCATATAGCTCATGTGATTTTGCCTTCTAGTGAGGAATTGGATATAGGTCAGGAGCTCGCTTGGCTCAGCGCTGCGCTCCGGGAAAAACTAGATGATATAGGCTATATAGGCCATCCAGATAAGATGAAAGAGGTATATAGAATTGCTCGTTCTCAGCATCAGCCAAAGCAGAATCATTCCGGCTATTATGCCGCCGATATGCACACAAATCCTGTTCCTATGGAGCTTGATCCCATAGGCCCTCCCTCTCTCAGTTTAGGCAAGGATAGGGCGACAGTCCATATTATGAAGAATGGTAATTTCGTTATTCTGGTAGGTACCAGCCGGGTTTTTGATCTGCATAACATGCAAAAAAGACAGCTAGGTATTGAACAAGAATATGCCATGATCCATCACGCATTAAAAAAGCGCCCTGATCTGCGCATGGGGAGCAGAGCAAAGCGTAGCTTCTTATGGCTTGGAGAGGAATATTCTCCCGGTCCTCATCAGCCTTTTTTATACTGGAATTTCCAGTCTAAGGGCGCTTTGGTCAATCCCTGCCAAAACCCGCATTATGCTCTTTTTGAGGAAAGAATTGATCCTGAGCGCGTGCAGGCTCTTTTAGGCCACTCTGCCTTAGATGCCGGCTTTACAGAAGTCCTGCGCCATAAGAACGCAAAAAAGCAGTCCCTTAGTCTTTACTCTGCCGAAGAAAATATCGCCAAAAGTCTTAAGAGACTCTACGAAAACAGCAATTACCAATACATCTATGATGGAAGCGCCATACCTTTCCTCGAAGGCCATGCCTTATTTAGCTCCCGCAGTCGTTCCCATGCAGCCTTCAGCTGGCGCCTGGAAGAGGGGCAGGATAAGATCACGCAAATACTTTTTCCTATTGCAAAAGCGCCCATACGCAGGAGCTTCGATATGATCCGTGCCCCTCATGATGTGGAAATACAGGCCATAGACAAAAGAGAAGACCTGCAAGCAGGCATGGCTCACATTGCTTTGCAGATACCAGCTTCGCCTTCACCCAGCTTTTTTGCAAGGCTGCGTCTGCGCAAGCACAGGTACCCTCTCCTGCCTCACACAGAGTACGTCTTTCACGAAGCTTTGGAAAATACAAGCCTAGTAGGAGACTTTTTGGATGCCTTAGACGACATGCCCGGCTATAGCTTCCTGTATAACTTCATGCTCTTCCATATGAAAACTGAGGCAGACAGCTTGAGCATCAGAAAGGGGCTGAGGCGCTTGCAAAGACAGCTGAAGCTGCTTACAAAAGACGCAGCGCACCGTCACAATATGGGAGTCTACTGTCGTTTTTTGCAGACCCTGCCTGCCTATGCTTCCTACGCCCCATCACATAAGCGCCTCTTAAGGCGTATATACCTTAGGTCTCATCCCTCCTGGATTTCTTACAAGACTTGGCTTGCTTTGGGCAAAAAAGGGCTTGTATGCCATCTCTACCTGTGCGGAGGCAGGCAAAGCTTTCTCCTCGCTAAGCGCCTTCCCGCTCCTCTCCTCTCATATACCGCCCCCCCCCCTACAGAAGAACTCGCAAAAGAACCGCGCGCCTATAGCTACAAGCTGCGCTTGTGGGAAAAGATTCTGGACCGCTCTGATGCAAATACAGCCCAAGCCTTTCTTCCCAGCCTGATCTTTCTGGAGAAATTGTATAAAGAAAAACTGCGCTTCCTGGAAGAGAGGCAGCGCTTAGCAGCCTTTACAAAGGCCTTGCGGTTAAAGACGCCGTCTGCCTCGCATTTCATGGAGGACTCGGAGGAGTTTTTGGCTTGGTCAGAAAAGCTCCAGCAGCAAAGGAAGCGCCTCTTGTCTCTTATACCCTTTCGTAATTTCTTTGCAAAAGACAGATGGGAGGCAGGCAGACAAAATATGGGGGAAGCTCTCAACTTCGCTCTGCGCGCAGCGCCTGTTGTTGTTATCGCGTCCCTGCTTTTTTTCGGCGCATCGCAGCTGCTCAGCTATCTAAGTAATAATGTTTCTGCTGCCGGGGACAGCAAAGCGGAGATAACAGCTGCCGCATTAGCGCCTCCCGGCAGTATGCAGCTGCAAGGAGAGGTCCCAGGTGAAGGCAAAGTAAGTCCTTCTACGGCAGAATTGGCGCAGTATGCCGCTGTTTTAGCCGAGCGTAATGGTTTTAGAGGCTTGAGCAGCAGGAGCACTGCAGAGCAGCTTCGCGACCCCGATCTTGTTTTCCCTGGAGACACCCTTCGTTTGCCTGATGGCCGTTTGACCAAAATCAATAAAGGTGAATATATATGGGAGTTAGCCCGCATCCATTACCGTAAAGATTTTGCAAGACTCCAAATTTTACAAAGACAGATTTATGCGCGTATGAAAGCAGGTCAAATAGAGGCCAAAGACCTGCCCTTAGCTGCGCGCCGAGAGCTGAGATATCGCCAAAGACTTATGAAGCGCCTCGCTGTCACAAAGCTGATGCGGGCTCTTGTGCAGGAAACAAATAGAAGGATCCAAGGCCGCTCTTAAAAACGAAGGCCGCGCAGACAGGCTTATATATCTTCGCTCTGCAGGTAACTAGGCGCCTGCTCCCATAGCGGCAGGCTGGCCCCGGTAAAATCATTCCCCAAGACCTCCTGCTTCGGCGGGTAGTAAGCCCTAACGAAACATAATCCCTGAGGCGGCATAGTCTTGCCGGCAAGACGACGATCCCTGCTTTTGAGTATCTCAGCCAAGCTCAAAGCGCTGCGCCCAGCCTCTATATCTATGAGGCTGCCTAAAAGGATACGGATCATATTGTGAAGAAAGGCGTTTGCGCAGATGCGAAAGCAAAGTAAAGCGCCTTCTTGATCTTGTTTCTGTTGCAGCAGGATTTTTGCAAAGTAGACGTGACGTTTTGTTGATCCACTCTGGTTTTTGGGCGGAGTAAAAGCCGCAAAGTCATGGAGGCCTGTGATGGATTGGAGCTCACGATTGAGTTTTTCCACAGAAAGCCTTTGCCTAAGCCATAGCCTTCGGCCTGCCTCCAAAGAACAGCGGAGGCTGTGATTCCAAATCCAGTACTCATACTCCCGCGCAAGGCAGGTGTAGCGGGGATGGAAATCTTCCCGCACCTGCATGAGAGAAGAGACAGCAATATCAGCAGGTAACACAGCGTTGAGAGACTGTCCTAGTTTTTTTAAGGCGCCAAGTTTCTCCTGTAAAGCAAAACTGATTACCTGAGCCTTGGCATGCACTCCTGAGTCTGTACGGCCTGCAAAGCTTATGCGTATCGGCAGGCGCAAAATGCGTAATAAGGCCTTCTCTAATTCCCCTTGTATAGTAGGGACATGTTTCTGGATTTGAAAACCAGCGTAGCGCGTGCCGTCATATTCTACAATTATAGCATAACGCATCAGAATGATAAGAGAGGACAGAGCAAGGCTTTCATAAAAAATCCCAGCCACGCGATACGGCTGAGCAAAAACATTTCGTAAAATGATTACTTCATTTCCCGCAAAGAGCGCTCTGCCTGAACAAGCCTTTATGACAGGCGAAGTGCAGAAGGCTGAACAGACCTTTATGGTTTGTGAAGTGCAGAGCATATCGAATGCTCTGCCATCGAGCCTTCTGCCAGTGTACATCGAGCACTCTGCCTGAGCCTAGTTTTGAGACCGGCTCTTAGTGTCTTGTTAGAGCAAATAAGACTTATCAAAGTCCTTTATAGCTTTCTTTATTTTAGCAAGGTCTCCTTTACACCATTCCCTATTGTATCTATACCTCTCAAGCACATATTTTTCTGTTTCCTTATAGTGTGGCGTTAGCTTTTTGTATTCCAGCTTATAGTCGCTTGGCGCGCCCGTATGGAAAGACTTTAGCCGTGCTTGCCAGTCCTTAGCTACTCCTATTTTATAGATGCCCGGGAAAACAGGATTGCTGATTATATATACATACTTTTTTTCTCTATCATCCTTGCCTTGATCTGTGCGACTTGGCGGATCTGTAGAAAAGCGCAGGGCTTTATTGTAATCAAAAAGTTCTTCTGGATTGGCTACTTCTTTCTTTAGCCTCTCCTGCACGAGCTCATAGGCTTTGATACTTATGTCTATCCCTACCCACTTGCGCTCCAGCTTTTCACTTGCTATGCAAGTGGTAGCGCAGCCGCAAAAAGGGTCTAGGACAAGGTCACCTTTCTTGCTGCTGGCTTGGATGATGCGTTCCAGCAAAGCAAGCGGCTTTTGCGTAGGGTAGCCAGTGCGTTCTTTGGAAATTGTTTGACCTAAAGAAGATATATCTGTCCACCATGAGGGGATAGGGCTTCCGGGCATTTTGTCTAGGTATGTTCGAGTCTTGCTGCGATACTCTTTAAATCTCCTTCCCTCAGAATCAACTTTTGTAAATTTGCCAATCTGATAATCACTCAGGGGCCTAAACTGATGATGGAATCTCGGCGCTGCAGATTTACTGTAGTAAAAAATTAGATCGTGCTTTTGATGGAACCCGAATTTAGGGGCACGCCCTCCAGGAGGATAACACCAAACTATTTCGTTCCTAAAATTCTTTTCACCAAAGACGCAATCTAAAAGTATTTTGAGATAATGCGACATTGTGGGATCGCAGTGCAAATACAAACTCCCCGTGTCTTTGAGTATCCGGTGGCATTCTATAAGCCGTATAGCCATGTAGGCAAGATAGCAGAAGTTATACTTGTTGCCATAATCTCTGATGCCCATAAGGAAGCTGTAGAGCTCGTCTCGGTCTTCTTGGATGGTCTTTAGCCATTCTTTTTTTAGATCTGCTTCTCTGAAATCATCCTTGAAGCTTGCGCCTTCTGCGCGGCTTCCTATGGGCGCTGTAAAGACTTTCTTTTTGTTGAAGGGCGGGTCTAGGTATAGCAAGTCTACGCATTTGGAGTTTATATTTTGTAGTACGTCTATGTTGTCACGGCAATAGATAGACCTATTTTGCAGATTGCTTTTCATTTGTTTTTTGCAAAAAAGCGAAGCTGGGCACGCATGTCTTGTTATTTATAGCTCTAAGTGTTTGCCTGCCAGTGGGCAGAAAGGCAGGCAGGCTTTTCTATTCGTTTTTAGTGGACTCTTGTATATAGCCCCCAAAAAGCCCAGCTGCGCGATACGGCTGAGCAAAAATGTTTCGTAAAAATGATTACTTCATTTCTCAGCAAAGAGCGCTCTCAAAGCCGCCGGCTGATTGTGCCAAATCTGCATGGCCTGCCCTCCTTTGCTATGCGCAGGATTCAGATTCAGAGCCAGCGCAGAGCCGGGGGAAAAATAGAAATTGCCCGCAGGCATAGCTGTCAGATAGGCAGCCACGAAAGCTATGTCAGGCGCATGCAGGACCCACATAGAAAAATACTTGGAGCTCAGATTCTGCTTTTCCAATAAGCGCAGGCTTGTTTCTACGCCAAACCCGGGCCTTAAGCTGTCTTCGGTATACATCGCGCATGGCTCTTGTACGTTATTGAATTCCGGAGGATTCCTGAGGTTTGCCGTTATGTATTCCCAAAGAATTTTTTGCGTCTCTTGGGCCCGCCTAAGGGGGCTGGCATGTATTTCTAAGGGGAAACAGCCGGCGCTGTGAAGAAATAAGGCCATATTGTACGCGTCCTTTCGCCCTTGCGCGCTGAGGGGCCTTTGAAAATCATCTTCGCCCGGCTCTGCTTGGGCATGGCGCATAAGAATCAATTTCATGCTGCTTGTATACATTTAGGCTGTCAAACCAGAATGACGCAAAAGAGCTGCCGTTGTGGCTTTACGGCCCCGAAAAGCCTGAAAGATTGCTTCCGGATGCTGGCTGCCGCCCAAAGCAAGAATTGTATCCCTAAAACGCATGCCTGTCTTTTTGAGAGCCTGAGGCTTATCTAAGCCTGCTTCTTCAAAAGCGCTAAAACAGTCTGCCGAAAGCACCTCTGCCCACTTGTAGCTATAATAACCTGCGGCATATGAGCCCGCAAAAATATGTGAAAAAGCGCATAAAAAACGATCTTCTGGCAAGGGAGGAAGAAGGCTCGTCAAGGCATCTACTTTTTTCTGCGTCTGGGCAATATCTTCAGAGTCAGGATCAAAACGATCATGCAATTCCATATCAATCAGGCTCAGGCCTAACTGGCGTAACATGTTTGAGGCGGCTCTATACGTGCGCGCCTGCTGAATTTTCTCAAAGAGCTCTGCTGGGAGCTTTTCTTTGCTTGTTACATGTTCGCTTAAAGAGGTGAGCGTAGGGCGATGGTAGCACCAGTTCTCCATGAATTGACTAGGGAGCTCAACTGCATCCCACTCTACTCCATTGATCCCTGATATGTCTGCCTCATCAATTCGCGTAAGCATGTGCTGCAAGCCGTGTCCAAATTCGTGCAGAAGGGTTTCTACTTCTCTAAAATTCATCAAGGCATTTTGGGCATTTTGGGCATCTTGTTTACCTACAGGAGGAGAGGCATTGCAGACAAGGTAGGCCACAGGCAGATCGATTTTGCCATTTCTTTTGCAACGATTTACGCACTCATCCATCCATGCGCCCCCTCTTTTTTCCTGCGGCCGCGAATAAGGGTCTAAATAGAAAGAAGCAATGGGCTTCCTATCTTGGTCCATAATCACGAAATATTGCACGTCAGGATGCCATACAGGAGCCTCTCCAAATACCTGGCGGATTTCAATGCCAAAAATCTCTTTGCTTAGCTCGAAGAGCCCTGCCAAGACGCGCCCTAAAGGAAAATAAGGACGTAAGTCCTCCTGTGTAAAGGCAAAACGCTTTTCTCTGAGCCGCTCTGCCCAATAGGGAATGTCCCAATGCTGCAGCTCCAAGTCTTTTTCCTGGGATTCCCTGCGCGCAAAATCTTTCAGCTCCTGCCATTCTTTTTGCGCAGGCAGCCATGCGGCGCTACGGAGCTCTTCTATCAGCTCGTATACCGCCTCTACCTTCCCTGCCATGCGCGTGTCCAAACGCAGCTGAGCAAAGCTGCTATAGCCCAGAAGCTTTGCTTGTTTTTTACGTAGCTTTAGGATGCGCTGAATCATGTCTGTATTGTCAAAATCACCAGAAGAAGCGCGGCTGATATAGGCCTTGTATAACTTTTCCCGCAAAGAGCGATTATGCGCATGCTGCATAAAGGGGAGGTATGAGGGGGCATCCAAGCTGATGAGCCACGGCCCATCTTCTGCGCTGGCCCTGCCTGCTTGAGAAGCCTTTGCGTGATTTGTATAATTTTGCGCAGCCAGCTCTAAGCTGGATAAAGGCAGGCCTTCGACATCTTTTTTATCCCGCAGCACTAGGACAAAGGCTTTGGTAGCATCCAGCACATTGTTTGAGAATTGCACAGACAGCTCCGTCAGCTCAGAAACAATCTCTTTGAACTGCCTTTGCTTTGTTGCCTCCAAGGCCACTCCAGCGTGGCGGGCATGCAGCAAACGCAGCTCAAGAATTCTCTTTCTCTGAGAGCTGCCAAAAGAGCTGCCGGCATCCATCTTGCATAGGGCCTTGTATATCTTAGCGCTCTGTTTGATACGCACTTCAAAGGCAACGATATCTTTGATCACGCTTTCATAGGCATCGCGGAGGGCTGGGTTATTTTTCACCCCCAGCAAATGGCTCAGCGGTCCAAAAATGCGGCGGATTTCATAATCTATCTCGTTTAAGCCCTGTATCAGCTCCCAATCCCCTTCTTTTTTTTCAAGCTGCTCCAGGTATGCTTGGGCCTCTGCAAGCATATAGCGGACAGCGGGCGCTGCATGCTCAGCTTGAATCTTATCAAAAGCAGGCAGCTTCCCTTGTGATAAAAGAGGATTAGCAGCAAGAGCCGGGTCTTGACTGGAAGCGCTTGTTAGAGCAAACATAAAGCTAAATGCAAGCACAGCAGCTGAGAGGCTTTTTGTCTATCGATTTTTTCACCTTGACTCTGCTATTTCCCTTTCCAATATCTCTACAGCGCTTGGGGAATGAAGAAGCAAACAAGTGCAAAGCTGCAGCTCATGCCAGGGGCTCTTATGTTATATTGTATTCTTACCGAATTTATAGACGGCAATGGCAATAGAATGCTGCCTAATACGAGCTTTGTTTGCAAGCGCCCTTCCTTCATATGCTAAGAGCCGGTCTGCCTAAAGATTAAAAAAGCTGCGCTATCTATGAGGTCTCTATATATTTTCCCTGCCTTTGCCTGCCTTGCTCTAGTTTTTTATGAAAGCCTGCATTCTCAAAGCGCAGCGCCTGCGCAGTTTTCACCCTCTGCCCTAATAAGCAAAGAAAGCATACGAGAACTCGAACTCCAGTACCAAGCACAAGCTCCAAATTACCAACAAATTCAGGCAAGGGTCACCTCGCTTTTAGAAAATTACTACAGCAGCCTTCCCAACGACAATCCTATCGCGCAAGAAAGGCAGCTTTTAGAACAAGAGCTGCAGAGAATGTATGAAAGAAAGCTCTCCTTTGCGTCTGCACATCAGCCCAAAGCGCAATTTTTACAGGAATCTCCTTATCTTTTTCGCCTTCACGTTCTTGCAGCCAAATGCCTTGCAGCCTTAGATCAACCTCGCAAATCACTAGCACAGTACCTTATGGCCTTTCGTTATGCTGCTATCGCTCCCCCTTTACTGGAGGAAAGGGCGCAGCTGCAGCCCTTTCGATCTGAAAGCTGGCTTCCCAAGGGCAGGCGCCGGGAGCTCAGTGAGGAAGCAAGTCTGGCAGAAAAAGAAGAGCGTTACCAATGGATGCGGCGTTATTTCGCTTCTAACGAAGGCATTGCGCAGGAATGGAATCCACAAATCCAGGCAGCAGCTCAGATTTTTCAAGCAGAGCTAAAGCGATACTTTGCCCTTAAGAAAGCTTACCTGCAAGCAGCAGGCCAAGTAGATATAGCCTTAGCAAAAATGGCAAGGGGGGAAGATGCAGCGCTTGATACACTGAGGGCCCAGAAGAGGGAGGCGCAGGCAAGCTGGGAAGATGCCCTAAAAAAGCTCGAAGCAATACGCCAAGGGCAGTACAGGGAGTATTACAATAATCGTAGAGAGCTGCAAGGGGACGCAGCATATAGGATGGCTTTGCAGGCAAGACGTTTAGCAATAGAAGACAGGGCCTTTGCTGCAAAGAGCGAGGGCCTGGCCTATCTGGCAGGGCATCCAAAAGGGGCGGTACTGCCTGCTAAGCGCGCACGGCCTTCTTTACATATGTATTCTTACATCTTTTTTTTGGAGCTGGCGCATAAAATTCATCCTCTTCAGCCCTTTTACATTGCTTTACTAAGCGATGCCTACCAAGAAGCCTCAGAATTAAAGAAAGCTGTCTTTTTCAAGCGCCTGTATTTGCGCCATGCGCTTGCACAGGCAGGAGAAAAGCCCCCTGCAGCCGTATCAAAGCAGTATTTGCGTTTAGCCGGGCTTTATATAGAGCAGAATAACTATGCCAAGGCAGCAGAGAGCTATGAGACTTTTTTGCAGACGGCTCCAGCCCAAGAGCAGACTGCTGCCATAGTCAAAGCCCTGGCAGACTTGCATTATCATAAGAGTGGGAAATGGCAAAGGGCTAAGGAGCTCTATCATAGCTATTTAGAAAAAGAGCCCGCAGCGCAGATTCAGGGATTTTCCCAAGACAAGGAGGCAGCACGCAAGGCCCTTGTTATCGCCAAGCGCTATGAAAGCCTGCAAAGACTTGCGCACATTAGCCAAAAAGAGCAAGAGGAGGAGGCTGCACGGCAATATCTCATACTTGCGCGTAAGGAGTTTGGCGCAGTAGAAGCGCTTATTGCGCTGATAGAAAAGGAATGGAAGCAGCTCCAAGCCCAAAGACATGAGCTCAAAGGGCAGCTACGCAAACAACAAGACCTGATAAAGCAAAATGCCTACTTTAGACTGCGCAATCTGGAAATTCCACAAAAAAAAGCCCTGTTAGACTCCCTTCTGCTCAGGAAGGAGGCTATGAACTATCCTCATGTCCTGGAAAAGCTGGCGCAAATAGCGAAGAAAAACAGAGACTTCGAAGAGGCAAGGCAGCTCTACGAGGAGATCGTGCAAAGGGGCAGGCAGGAACAAATAGCCAGGGCTTACCAAGAGCTCAGAAACATAGCAAAGGTCTTCCCACTCCAAAACACAAGATAATGCAGTATCATGACCTTGGCGCGGGCTGTCGATGTAATCTGGCAAAAGGCCCGATGGCAGAGCATTCGATATGCTCAGGCAGTGTGCCAATGCACACTGCACTTCGCCTACCGTAAAGGCAGGCTCAGCGGCGCAGGGGCCTTGTGGTGATGACGGGGGGCGGCGTTGTTGCGTAACGCAAAAGCGAGAATCGGCGATTCCACGTAATATATAGCACTTATAGGCCGATTCAAGCATTTTCGAGAGTAGCGTTTCCCATTTTACGAAGGCCGTATAACCGCAATATATGGCACTTATCGGCCATTTCGTGAGTTACGCAACAACGCCACGGCAAGCCATAGGCATTGGTCTGGCGCGGGCGACATCCATGACGGCAAATCATAGGCATTGGTTTGGCGCAAACGGCCTCCATGCCTTAGCGCCAGACTCTCGCACCTCCTGTGCTCGTGACGCAATGCCTATGATTTGCACTGGATTGTTCTGGTATGTACAGCATGCAGAGGCCCAGCGCACCCTTATACAACAACACCTGAAATCTAAATATAAACTTAGTAACTGGTCAAGTTACAATCGTAGTCTAATGGAGCGTACGAAACTCACTGTTTGGATAGACCCAGAGGCTATAAAATCGTGGAAAAAACGAAAAGGGGTAAACGGGGGCGCCCATTGTGAGGCAGATTACTCGATGGTATGTTCCCTTCCAAATCAAAAACTCGCAATATCCAAGAACCTATCAAAGAAATCGCTAAGTTTGTGTATAACTTTTTCGCGCTTTTTTGTACGTTCTCCAGTTGGAGAAAAGCGCGACATAGGCGGCAAAATATCAGCGAGAGCTGTACCTGTCGTTGTTATACTACCATCGCGAAAGGCGTTTTTCATAAATTCATAGGTTTTCGTTTTTTCAAGATTTTCACTTTCAATGATCTGATTTAATTCTTCAATCTTTTTCTTATCCACAAAGTTCTCCCAATATTCTTCTATTACAGCGTCTGTTTGAAGCGAAGAAAGAAACTGAGTGATAAGCTCTTTTTTCTTACGCAACTCAGGACTAGAGGCAATGGTTTTTTGAATGTCAATTAGTATCTCTTTGTTTTTTGTATGGCCTTCGTGATATTTTGGGTACTATATACCTAAAACCACAGGAATAGTCTAAAATAGCTGCATTTGCTTATACTCTCTAATCTTTCTCATTCATTGACAGAGTTACAAGACTGTTCATAGAATTACTTGCTGCTTTGCTTTAGCGGGTTCAAAAGAACCTCTAGAGCTTCATCAAATGAGCAATCCTCTATGTCTTTGCTGTCCTTACTGTCTTTGCTGTCTTTGCTGTCTTTATCCACTGGTGAGCTCCTTGTAGCTTATTCTGTTATTCATATTTTCTAAAGTGAAATTTAATAAGCCTGCGCTTGAAATTTCTTTATTATTATGTCTAAACATAAATTCATCAACATATTTTTGTAAATGCTTCGAGCTCATATAGTGGTATATCCCGATATAGCCACGCTTGAATGTCGCCCAAAACGACTCTATGCTATTAGTGTGGCACTCACCTTTCACATATTCACCTTGCCCATGCTTGCCTGCTCTATGCTTATACGCATGCTGCATACGCCTATAGCCCATATTATCATCCGTCATAACAACAGAGCCCATCGCTACATTATCATAAATATAGCCCTTTAGCGTTATTGCTTTTGTATTCGGCACGTGCTTTGCTATGACTTGCTTTTGCTCACGATGGATTATGCCCACGACAGCGGCTTTCGGAGGCAACGCGCCTTTCTTTTTACTGGCGTGCTTGTTCTTTTCTTTACCACCCACAAACATTTCGTCTACCTCTACTATGCCTGAAAACACTGCTTGATCCTCGTTATACGCGTGGCGTATGCGGTGATCCATAAACCAAGCCGTCTTTTGTGTGACGCCTAATTGACGCGCAAGCTGAACGCTGGAAACTCCTTTTTTACTTGTAGTAATTAAGAATATAGCAATAAACCATTTTTGTAACGGTATCTGGCTATTATGAAATACTGTGTCTACTGTGACTGTGAAATCTTTACGGCAAGCTTTATTGGCACAACGATACTTCTTTTGCGTTTTATAGATTTTAGTATGCATGCAGTGTGGGCAATATATGCCATCCTTATATCTTATACTTTCAAGATGTTTTATGCAGTCAGCTTGTTTGGCAGATCTATTTGTAAAGTCCATCAATGTCTTCATAACCTTACATTACTATAATGGTGTGACATTTTTTGTGGTTTTAGGTATATAGTACCCGATATTTTTTAATCAGGTCCAAAATATAATCAATGTTGACATCTATCTGTTTTACAAGTTCCATCTCAAAGATAAGATCATCATTGATATTCTCCTTTTCGGCTTGTTCCTTCTTGCGAAATTCATTATGAAGATCAATGTAGGCGCTATGATAGTCTTGCGTGTCACGTTTGGATAATATCTCGTTACCGTCAAAATCATCAAAGCTAGTTAAGATATTGCGCATTCGTAAAATCTCACCGTATAATTTAATAAATTCCCTTTGCCTTTGCTCTCCTATAATGTTTTCTCCAACAGGGAAACGCTCCAAGAGCTCTTTTACCAGACTGGCATAGCCTCGTATTTCGTTGTCACCGTCTTTGTAGCCCTTATAGTATGCGGCGTAGGGCTTCAAAAGCACAATGCCGCCGGCATCTTTATCGCCGAAAAGAGCAATAGCCTCATTCGTTTGCTCTTCTAAATTGCGAAAACAGACAATGTTCCCAAAAGTCTTTATGCTGTTTAAAACCCGATTGGTGCGTGAATAAGCCTGCAGCAAGCCATGCAATCGAAGATTTTTATCCACCCAAAGCGTATTAAGAGTTGTGGCGTCAAAGCCGGTTAAAAACATATTTACCACAATGAGCATATCAATTTCGCGCTCTCTTAGCCTCCTGCTTATATCCTTGTAGTACTTTTCAAACTTATCACGCTCGGTGCTATATGAGGTGCCAAACATTTCATTGTAATCAGTAATGGCCTTCTCTAAAAAATCTCGTGAACCTCTGTCCAGTCCGCTGGTATCCTCTGAGTTTTCGTCTGTAATTCCATCCGCCTCTTCTTGGTTGACTCCAAAACTATAGATCATAGCTATTTTGAGTTTTTTGTCGCTCGGCGCCGTCTTGAGCTGCTTTTTAAATTCCGCATAATACTTCTTTGCCATCTCAATCGAAGAAAGAGCGAAAATGGAATTGAAGCCGGCTATGTTTCGCCCTTTCAATTTATACAAGCTGCCGCCTTTGGTTTTTTGGTGAAAATGTTTCAGTATATAGCTTACGATATTTGCCAGACGCTCCGGAGCTTCTAGAGCTTTTTGGCGGTCAATATCTATAACGCGCTTATCTTGTATATCTTCAGCCTCCATTACTGTGGAAACATAATCTATCCGAAAAGGCAGGACGTTCTTATCAACAATGGCGTTTAGAATGGTGTATGTATGCAGTTTAAGGCCAAAAGCCTGCTCAGTCGTCTTGAAATCAGGCCGGCCAGCAGAAGCGGCGTTTAGGGTAAAAATCGGCGTCCCGGTAAATCCAAAAACGTAATATTTCTTAAAGGCCTTAGTAATAGCCATGTGCATTGCGCCAAACTGGCTGCGATGGCACTCGTCAAATATCAGTACGACATGTTTATGAAAAATAGCGTGCTTTGCCTTTCTCTCTATGAAGCGGGCGAGCTTTTGAATGGTGGTAATGATAATGCGGACATGGGGGTTTTCCAGCTGCCCTGATAAGACAGCGGTACTTGTATTACTATTGGCGGCTCCCTTTTCAAACTTATCGTATTTGCGTATGGTTTGGTAGTCCAAGTCTTTACGATCAACTACAAATAAGACCTTGTCTATGTATGAGAGCTTGCTTGCGAGCTGCGCGACCTTAAAGCTGGTTAAGGTTTTGCCGGAGCCGGTAGTATGCCAAACATAGCCGCCCGCATCAATGCTGCCAAACTTTTTATGGTTTGCGGCGCATGCGATTTTATTGATGATCTTTTCCGTAGCCGCAATTTGATAGGGACGCATAACTAAAAGCTGTTCCTCCGCCGTAAATACGCAGTAACGAGTTAAAATATTTAGCAATGCGTGCTTTGCAAAAAAGGTCTTCGTAAAATCATTAAGTCTGGAATGCTTTTGTTGGCAGCATCCGCCCACCAGCTTGTAATTTCAAAGCTATGGCTTGAGTGATGACGCTCCTTTTTCTTTTTGCGCTTGTTTCCATAATATGCTGCTTGCGGGTCGTATTGCTATAGTACATGCTATGCGTTCCATTTGAAATAACGAAGATCTGCACATATTCAAAAAGCCCGGTGATGCCCAAAACTTTCGCGTTGGTAGCGGTCAATTTGATTAAAGGCTTCTTGGATGGCGGCGCCGCGCCGTTTTAGTTCGATGTGCGCCAGCGGCAGGCCGTTTACAAGTATGCTCACGTCATAGCGGCTGGGGCGCAGGCCATCTGCGGCAGCGTATTGATTGATCACCTGTAAAGCGTTGTCATGGATATTGTCTTTTCGTAAAAAGTAGATGTTCTTTACAGTTCCATCATCACGACGCAGGCTTTTGATATAGTCTTCCTGTATGCTTCTTGTTTTCTTAGCAATGCTCTGGTTTTGATTGGCTATTTTCGCCTCTAAAAAATTATCCCATTCAGCGTCGCTAAAACGGATCTCATTGAGCCTCTCCAATTGCAGGCGGAGATTCCCAATCATCCCGGCCTCCGACGTGATATTTAATATATTCGTAGCCCTGATTTTGCAGCTCTTCGATAAACGCGCGTTCGAGAGCAGCCTCGCTTTGATAGCCCGATGCGCCGCCGTTTTTGCGCACATACTCCCCCACAACAGTGCTCTGCGGGTTTTTACATAGGAGATCGTATTTTTTAGCTGCAAGCATGCTCTTTTTGTTTCTCTAAGGGGCTGAAGTGAAGCAATCTTCCCCAAGTATTCGTTCCCAACGCTTCTTTAAAACTGTTGAGTATCTTTAGGATCTCCTACCGTATAGAAGCCAGAGCCAAGGAAATTACAGTGATGAATGATGGACTGCGTGGCCTAAAGTCAGGGATGCGCCCCTGCGCGTCTATTCGAGAGCGGTGCCTTGCTGCGTGAGGCTTTATCTTGCGCAGAGAGCGGCGCCTTGCTGCGTGAGGCTTTATCTTGCGCAGAGAGCGGCGCCTTGCTGCGTGAGGCTTTATCTTGTGCTATGGATCTGATTATGAGGCCTCTATTTTCTCTTATCTCTTTTTTAGGTCTGTATATAAAACCAAGATACACTGACACAAGTAGCAACACTGACGCAATGCTAAAAGAAGCCGTTTTCCAATCCATATTGAATATACTATTATGATACGATATTTTGTCAAGAAAAATAAAGCGGAAAAAAAGTCAGAGCCGGCAGCTTTTAGCGTATCTCCCGTTCTTTGAATGTCAAAAGCTTTTCGCGGTAGTACTCGTATTGTTTGCGGCGGGCCTGGAGCTCTTGCGGGCAGGCCTATAGAAATATCATGCGCTAAAGCCTCAAATTGATCCAAAATGGCGACAATGCGTTTTTGTTCAGATAGCGGGGGATTGTGATTTTTTTAAATTTTGGCATATCTACCGAAGCGAAACTTGCTGAGTTTGTATTTACCCTGCACCACTCACCTAGTATATAACAATAATAAAAAATAATTTCATATCTATTTCTTTAGAATAGTTTGGTTTTTTTAGTTAAAAATGTAAACCGTTGATTTGCAAGCGAATCAACGGTTAGGAGCGCATGCTCACCAATGGTTGCGGTTGTAGCAAATGATAATAGAATTTGCTGGGAATAATCTCCCGCCTTTTACAGTCCGTGGGTTGTATAACGGTATAATATGTTTTGATTGACAGTGACCATGTTGTCTATAGAATTGCTTGGCGCTTGGCACGTACCATAGCTATCTTCATTGCGCAGCCGCCTTATTTTGCATAGACTTTTTTGCCATGTCTATACATGCACTCCCTCTTATATTTGTGTTTTTAAGTATATAGCTCTTAGCATGGTTTTTTAATCAAAATGAGTCTAGCGTCTTTCAAGCAGGAATTGCAGGCAAAGGGCCTGCTCCTGGCCAGCTCTAATCAGCATAAACTTGGGGAAATCCAAAAGATCCTCCATAGGTTCTCCATCCCCGTCCTTGCGCCGCACCAGCTTGCAAAGCAAGGGCAAAAGGCCTCTTTGGAAGTAGAAGAAAATAGAGACAGCTTCATAGGCAATGCGGCGCTCAAGGCAAGGGCCTATGCAAAGTACTATTCCCATATCTGCCTGGCTGATGACTCTGGCTTGCTTGTTGATGCTCTGGATGGGCGTCCAGGCCTTAAAAAGCGCGCGCTATGGCGGCCCGCACCTAAGCGCTGAGGAGCGCTGCCTGCTTTTGCTCTCAGAATTGCAGCAGGTCCCCAGGGAAAGACGCACAGCGCGTTTTGTATGTGCGCTTGTTTTCTATGCCGGCGGGGAGCAGGAGTATGTTTTTGAGGGTCAGGCAGAGGGACTGATTCTTGAAGAGCTGCGCGGCAAACAAGGATTTGCTTATGATGCGATTTTTTGGGACCCAGAGCTCAAAAATGAGCTTTGGGGAAATGGATGCCATGACCAAAAACAGCCGCAGCCATCGCTCCAGAGCCTTGGAGGCCTTTGTCAGAGCCCTAAATATAGAATAGAAATAGAATAAGGGGCGCGCATATACCATTGCTGCAGCAAGAGCTGCCTACTCTTGCTTACTTACGGATAACGCACAGCATAGGCAGACTAATGTTGCAGGATAGCGGTGTGGCGCAAGAGTATGCACGGCGCCGAGACCTGTTATATTTGCAAACAACATAGTAACCTGATCTACTTCACTTGTACTTGTGCCATCGGAGCATAATGTAAGATCAATGCTGGTATTACGCAGATAAGCCCCGTCGACAGATTCGTATAATGAATAAGGGATGAGAACATAAAATCCGGATCATCGTGTGCCATCGGGCTTAAAGCGAAAATACTTATCAAGGCCGCCCCCAGCGCTGTGGAGTAGGAATAAGAGTCTGCCTCCGGCTCATCTGGCTTTGGCGTAGCTATAATAGTATATAGGATCACTTGAGTGAAAGGCTGTAGAGGGCGTCTGAATTTCTGTACCAATCAGGATTTTGACGCTGACACGGCTGCGCTCTACATTCGTAATAATGCCGCCGTTGTAAGACGGGTCTCCTCCAAGAGATCGGCTGATGCTTCGCGCTGTTCCTGTAGCAACCGGAAGATCACTATAGGCGCTCCAAAAGAAGGCTTTGGCGCTGTCATAGCCTGCGTCTATTAAAGCTTGCGGGCACATGAGAGCGCAATGGGCATGCATACCTCCGCTCTCAGCATTACCAGCAAAATCGCCGTCTGTGTCTGCTGATGCCCTATAAAGAACTATGTCAATGGCGGCTTCTGCAGTAATTGTAAATGCTATTGTTGCGCTGCTTTGCCGCCGGGATTTACAGCCGTAATTGTATAGCTCTGATCATCCAATGCAGCAAGGGCGGTCCCTGAGATTGTACATGTGCTCTTATCAGCGCTGGGGCTGACACTCACTCCAGCAGGGAGCTGGGGACTGGGCGCACAAGAGCTGATCTCTCCTGCAAATGCGCTGTTTGCAAAGTCCAGACTAAAGCTGGTATCAGTCGTATATACCTGCATCCCAAGATCGCTGAGCATAGGAGGAGGAATAAGCACAGAGATACTTAGGATCAAAGAATGCGTCCCCAGAGTATCTGTCAGCTCAAGAGTATAATCCCGTTTTGCAGCGGCCATCTGTGGGATACCGGTGATCATGCACTCGCCTCCTTGCACAGATATTGATAAACCCTGCGGCAGGCTAGGAGTAATACGGCAGTCTGTGGCATCTGCAATTTTCTTGGAGACGAGCTCACCTAAAGTAAAGCTTTGCTCGGGGATAGCGGCCTGCAAGGCAAATAGAACAGTTGCGCTGCCACGGCCGCTGGGATTTACAGCCCTAATGTATAGCTCTGCGTATCCAATGCAGAAACGGCAGTCCCTGAGATTGTCATGTGCTCTTATCAGCGCTGGGCTTTACAGTCACCCCATCAGGCAGCTGGGGGCTGGGCGCACAAGAGCTGATCTCTCCTGCAAATGCGTTGTTTGTAAAGCTTATGCTAAAGCTGGAATCCGCAACATAGCTTTGCCTTCCAAGGTCCATAAGCATAGGAGGACGAATAGCCACGCTGAGAGCTAGGACATAAGAATAACTCCCCAAAGTACTTGTTATCTCAAGAGTATAATCCCGCTTTGGCGCAGTGCGACCTGGTGTGCCAGTGATCCTGCATTTTTTGCTTTGCACAAATATGGATAAGCCTTGCGGCAGGGCTGGGGCTAATACGGCACTTCGTGGCAGTTACAATGTCTGCTGAGGCGGGCTCACCCAAAGTAAAGCTTTGCTCGGGGATAGCAGCCTGCAAGGCAAATAGGACAGTTGCGCTGCCACTGCCGCCTGCGTTTGCCGCCCTAATTGTATAGATCTGATTATCCAATGCCAAAGCGGCAGTCCCTGAGATTGTACATGTGCTCTTATCAGCGCTGGGCGCCGTACTCACTCCAGCAGGGAGCGGGGGGCTCGGTGCACAAGAGCTGATCTCTCCTGCAAAGGGCGCTGTTTGTAAAGCTCATGCTAAATCTAGCGCCGGTAGGATATGTTAGAGCGAAGAGATCGCTGAGCATAGGAGGCGCAATATTTACAGCAATACTTACAGTAACAGAATGTGTCCCGGCAGCGTTTGCTGCTGTGATAGTATAGTCTTGCTTTTTTGAGGATGACTCTGCGTGCGCTGATTCTACATGATGAAGCATGGGCAGATACTGACAAGCCCTCTGCTAAGTCAGGGGTGACGCTGCACTTGGCAGCAGCTGCTCCCTAGGTTATCCATATCTACAGACACGGCCGTACCCACCCTGTAAGTTTGATCTGCAAGAGGGCTAAGGAAAGCTAGGTTTTGTACAATTGCAATGTCAAAGGCAGGCACCACGCCATGGCATTCCTCTTTGCGGCAAGGGCTTCCTGTAAGACTGCAATTTGTATCTTCGCAGCCCTTGCTTCCATAGTGGCCTGCCTTGCAGTATGCAGCTCCTCATATCGGAGGCAACGGCAATGTCAAGGCCATCTGGGAGAGAAGCCGCTTTGCAGAGTGCAGGATTGTATGTTGCCCCCTCCCTTGTTTGTTAAGCGAAAATGCACAGGACGGAAGGTCTCAAAAATCTGATTCTCGGGACCTGCAAAATCGACGGCGCCAATAGCTCAGAGAATGCAAAGCGGATGATAAAGGTATCACTGCACCCGGCGTTCGTCAGGCTGATGCTGTACTCTCCATTTCCGCCGGTTGCTGGAGCTGTGCCTGTAATTCTGCAGCTTCTTTGATCTGGAGTGGGCTCCAATTTGAGACTTGCAGGCATAGGAGGCTGAGAGTGCAGGATATGATCTGCGCGCCGCCTTCGTTTTCAAAAAGGATCTTTGGAATAGGCTCTCCTCTTATGTCCCTTATGACATCGGGATAATTTTGCACAACAGGAGGCAGGACTGCGCCATCGCCGGAAGCAGGGGCTGCTGGGTCGCTCCCTTTGGAGCAATGGAATATAAGCGCAAAGCTGAGAATCAGCGCAGCGCCTAAGTTTATATACTTGAGACTATGTATAGGCTTGGCTTGGCTGAAAGTAGCTTGCAGCTTGGGAATACTATACAGAAACAGCATGCTTTTTTAGCTTAGACAATTTCGATATTTCTTCTATATGAAGGAGTTGCGAGGTGATGCTGACCAGGGAGTCTACGTGATATGCGTTTGCCATTTCCTGCCTTTTGCTCCTTTGTTCATCACCTGTGCAAAAATGCGTAGATTTTTCCAGTAAAAGGCTGCCTATAAGGCGAATGATGGCCTCCACAGCATTATCTGCTACGCTATCCCGCGTCTGGCTGCCTTGGAGCTCTTTGAAAGCAGACACAAGCTGCTCAAATTTTTCACAGAGTTTTTCTAAAGCAAGAGAGAAAGGAAAGATCGCCCTTGCTTCTTGTATATACTTTCGGATATGACCCTGTTCCCCCATTCCAGCCAGAAATTGAGATATAATGGCTACAATTTGCAGCTGTGTGGTCCCCTCATAAATTGTTAAGATTCTCGCATCTCTATAAATACGAGCTATATCGTACTCTTCCGTATAACCAGCCCCGCCAAAGACTTGTAATGCGTCATAAACTACTGAGTTACACATCTCGGAGGTATAGCACTTGGCTAAAGGAGTAAAAAAGTTCGCCAGCTTCTCATATTTACGGACATTCGCTTTTTCAAAGACCTCGCCTGCAGGCAGAGGCTCGCCTCGGTCCATAGCTCTTTTTGTCCACTGGCAAAGATCAATAAAACGGCTTGTCTCATAGAGCATGCAGCGCATAGCGGCGACTTCCCGCTCGATACGATCCAGAATCTTACGCACGCTGGGTATATCCTGTATAAGCCTGCCAAACTGCCTGCGCTCGCCTGCATATTTGCGCGCTTCAAAAAAGGCCGCCTGAGCCGCCCCCACAGCCTGCGCAGCTATGGCAGCTCTTGCAGAGTTCATCATGTTCATAGCATATTTCACCAGACCATAGCCTTCTTTACCCAGCAGTAAGGCTGGGCTATCATGATAAACCACTTCACAAGTAGGAGAGCAGTGTATTCCTAATTTTTTTTCAATACCGGCAATTTCTACGTCTTGGCTGCGCACTAGAAAAAAGGAGAGAGCCCTTGCTCCATTCTCAGAGCTGCCTGTGCGGGCCAAAGTAAAGATCAAGGCAGGCTTATCTGCAAAGCCGCAGCCATGCGTAATAAAGCGCTTCGTGCCGTTGATACGCCATGTACCTTGCGCATCTTTTTGCGCCTTGCATTGTATGTTAGAGAGATCAGAGCCATAATCCGGCTCTGTTAAGGCCATGGCAGACCAATATTTGCCCGCGCTGATCTTAGGCAGGTATTCTTGAACGATCTCCTCGCTTTGGCAGTACTCTGCAATTTCCGCAATATTGGGAGCGCCCACGCACACGCCTAAAGACATATCACTGCGGGAGACAAGCTCTATCAGCATCATTTGCGCAGTAACAGAAAGATGGAGGCCTCCTACATAACGTCCGATTCCATAGGGTATCAGCCCCGCCTGCGCAATTTTGTCGCAGCATTCGACCATTGCCTGAGGAAATATAACCCGGCCTTTTTCATAGCCTAAGCCTTCTTTGTCCATTTGCATGGCGCGGGCGGATACAAAATTACCGGCTATGTCTCCGATGGAATCCAAGGCAGCTTCGTAGTTAGCTAAAGCTTCCTCTGTATTGGAAGGCGCATATGCCAGCTCTTCTGGCTTGTTTTTTTCATATTCCTGATAATCCGCAAAGTCCTGCTCGCAGGAACGAATCACGTCTTCCCATGCAATGTTGTTTTTGAAGTGGAACAATAAATCCGGGTTGTCTCTGAAGTAGTTACTTTGGATCATTTTGACAAAAGCATAGGCAATCGGGCAAAAAGCCCGAAGCCATAGAGAGCATAAAAGCTCTCTATGGCCATATAATCAGACAATGTTTTTATGTCAAGGATTTCTTAGGCTAATTTTGTAAGACCTACAGACATTTTGCCAACTCAATCTGACTAGGACAAAATAATGCAAAAATGATGTAGGACAACCAAGGCTTCTGCCCCCATTTAGGCAAATCTAAACCCTAGAAAAAGAAGCAGAAGCATGTACAAAATAACATACGAAGATCCTCGTGTCATCGAAAAAAGAAGGGAGGCGGGACATGAGCTGCAGAAAAATTGCTCAAGGATTAGGCTTATCCAAAATAAGCAATAGCCCATGAGATAAAGTCAAAGTCGCAGGAAAGATCAAGTATATCGTGCTGATCGTGCGCAATTTGCAAGCGATGGAATTAGGTACCGCAACAAAACACCCGCGTATTTGCATGCGACCCGGAGCGCCATGGCAGAAAGGATTAGTAGAAAATTCTATTCGCCTACTTTAGGTATACTTTCCAGGCAAAACGCTCTATAAACATATTTCAAAAAGATGTGTGCAGGGCGAAAGCTAACTTAAATTCCATGCGCAGAATGGAAGGAGCAGCCGGGAGTTTAGAGCCAAACTTGCTAAAAGTGTCCTAATTTGAAATTGAAATAACAAGTTTTGACATAATCTGGGAATTTCTAAAGCTTGACAGAAAACTGTTTTTTACCTATATTCTATAGTAACAGGGGTTTTTTATATGCCATATACAGAGACGGTTGCTAAGAAAGAAGAACAGGATGGAGAAGCGGATATCAGCTCTCATTGCTGTTTGGAGATCAGTAGTGATAAAATGCGGGTTGATCTCGTTTTGCTTGAGCTCCCCATGGCGAGGGAGTTGAGGTATGAAGATTTGATGGCGCTTTGCAACGCAAATCATGTAGTTTATGGGATACAGCATGCAAGGCTAAAGCAGGAGCTAAAGCAGTTCAATGAGCTATCCAGCGCTCTTAGCAGCTATCAAATAAAAAATATCGCGCTTGGGCAGCCACTGACAATGCCTCAAGATGGGCGCATCCAAATGCTTGTTAAAGAAGATACGCGCATTCATTTTGACAAGGAAGGCAGAGCGGATTTTCGTAATATAGATAAATTCAAGCATATCAAACAAGGCGCAGTCCTGGCTCGGCGTGTTCCACCCATAGAGGGTAAAGCTGGTATCAATGTCTATGGTGAGAAAGTGCCGACTCCAGAGCCTAAGGACCCAAGGCTGGTTTGCGGCGCTAATGTTGCTTTTGTAGACAAGCTCAATACTTATATTGCGCAGGAAAAAGGTATTTTTCACAGGGATGGGAACACAATTTCTATCAGCCGCCTGCTGCATATAGATTCGAATGTTGGTCTGGAAACGGGCAACATCATTTATGATGACAGTGTTTATGTAGAAGGTGATGTAGAAGCGGGCGCATTGCTTTCATGTCTTGGTGATTTAGAGGTACAGGGTTTTATTGAATCCAATGATGTACGTACAACTCAGTCTTTGCGGGTGCATAAAGGCATCAATGCGAAGGATGGGAAAATGATCTACATAGGAAGAGATTTGCATACTATGTATCTGGATAACAGTAAAGTTTACGTAGCTAAGGACGCCTATGTAGAGCGTTCCTTAAACGCTACGAAATTGATTGTGCATGGTAATTTGCTTATGGGCAAAGAGCGTTCCGTCATCGTGGGGGGGGAGATTTTTGTGTACGGCTCCCTTGTCAGCAATCAGCTTGGGAACCTCAGCGGCGTGCCGACGAAAATCCGCATGGGTGTGCATGACGCCAACAAGAATTATCATGCAGCCTATTTGAAAGACGTAGCAAATGTAAAAAGACAATACGAGGCAGTCACGAAAGAAATGCTCCGCTTTAAAAAGCTCATTGCCCAAAGCAAAAATCTACACCCAGATATAAAAGAAGAAATCCAAGCCGCCTATGCAAAGTACAAACGACTAGAGCTGCATATTCAGGAGATGCGCAATATGGATCAAAGGTACTTGGCAAATATCTATAATCCCGTTGCCATCACTCTGACAGTGCGCAATGAGCTGCATGCGGGAGTAGAAATATCTTACAAAACATACAAAAAAGTTTTCCGCGAAAACCTAAGACGCGTGGTTATCACATTTGATCCTGAAGCAAAAGAACCGAAATTTACGGCCTATACTGAGGAATGAAACTGCCTGGCTTGGCTGTATGCGCGCAAATGCTCAATAGCAGCCCTGCCCATAGCAAGCACGGCTTCCTTGCTATTGCCTCCTATATGCGGGCTAAAGACAAGGTTGGGCAGATTCAGAAGCTTCGCATTGCATAGAGGCTCTTTGGCAAAGACATCTAAGGCGGCTCCCGCAATCCACGAGCGGCGCAAGGCATATACCAAATCGTCTTCTTTGATAATAGAGCCGCGGCTTGTATTGATGAGATAAGACGTTTTTTTCATAGCGGCCAAAACATTCCTGTGAATCATATTTTTTGTTTGCTTTGTGAGAGGCACGTGCAGGGAAATAAAATCACAGTTCTGGTAGATTTCTTTTTTGGAGGATAATTGGATATTGTACGCCTCCTTCTTTTTCTGCGCAATCAGCCCGCTTATATCACGAATGTCATTTACAAATATGTGGCATCCAAAGGGCGCAAGTAATGCCAGCACTTCGCTGCCCGTGTTCCCGCAGCCGATGATACCCACCTTCTTTGCGCTTAACTGCATACCGCCTCCTTTGAACCATCTTCCTTGCTACAGCATGTTATAGGAAAAGAAAACATTGCGCGACAAACCCAGCAGGAAACATAAAACAAGTTCTGCTACGGAACGCTTGTTTGTGCCTTGGCTGTGTCCTATTGCAATAGCTTTCTTCTTCGCATAATCCAGGTCAATATTGTCTAGCCCTACGCCATACTTTGCTATATATCTCAGCTTAGGCAGGGCGTCGAGCAGCTGCTGGTCTATCATTTCACGCCCTATGATCGCAGCTTCTGCATCCTGCAGAAATTCTACGAGGGAAGGAAGCAGCCCTTAAGTCCTGCGCTTCTTCGTTGAAGCGGATGTCCGAGAAGCAAGAGCGTAATTCTTCCTTTAACACAGAATGCGAGCAAAAAGAAGGTGAGCATACGGCAAGCTTCATCTTTCTTCTAAAAATCCTAAAGCAATAGAAAAAAAGGGAACTATATACCAAGTCCACTAAAAAGTTTTGCTTTCGTGATTAGCTTTAGCCTCTTTATCAAAGCAGATAAGACTTATCAAAATCTTTCATAGCTTTTTTGATAGATTCTAAGTCCGCCTTCACCCATTCATGCCTGCTTTGCAATTCCGTATGTATATATCTTTCCAGCTCTCTGTATCTGGGAGTCAGTTTTTTTAGAGCATGTCGCCAAACCCCATCCATGAGTTTTGGCGACAGACGCAATTTTAGGGAAACCCTAAAATTGCTCACATTTGGCTTTCCCTCCGACCATTCTGGCCGTCGTCAGCCAAATGGCGACACCTCCTGTGTCGCAAGAGCCTAATTTCGGGACGGGCTCTTATGCTCCAGCTTATAGCCCCTGTTTGGATCGCTGGTCTGGTAGCTGTTTAGGCGTTTTTGTATGTCATGAGCTATGCCTACTTTGTATTCGTTCTTGTAGGCTTTGTTAGAAATCACATAGACGTATTTTTGCTCTATATCTGTCTGCCTGCGATCTGTTCTTTTAGGTGGTTCTGTGGAAAAGTTCAGGGCTTTCTGGTAATCAAAAAGTTCTTCTGGATTTGCGACCTCTTTCTTTAGCCTCTCTTGCACAAGATCATAAGCTTTTATGCTTATGTCTATGCCCACCCACTTGCGCCCCAGCTTTTCAGCGGCAATGCATGTGGTAGCGCAGCCGCAAAAAGGGTCCAGCACAAGCTCGCCCTTCTTGCTGCTTGCCTGGATGATACGCTCCAGTAAAGCGAGTGGCTTTTGCGTGGGGTAGCCGGTGCGTTCTCTTTTGATTCTACCCACTGGACTAAATTGGGTCCACCAAGTCTCAGGGACTTTGCCTTTTGATAAATACTTAGCTCTTAGCTCAGCTGTTAATGGTTCCGCAAGAAGTCTGCTCTTCTTATTTGTGTTAAGTCTTGTGTGCGGTACTCTAACAACATTCGCATTAAAGGTCCATGTGCTACCTACAGAATACCACAAAATAATGTCATTTTTTCTGCTAAATTGACGCATATTTGGAGATGAAGGTCCCGTATAACACCAAACAATTTCATTCCTAAAATTCTTCTCTCCAAAGACGCAATCTAGAAGTATTTTCAAGTAATGCGACATAGTCGGATCGCAGTGCAAATACAAGCTGCCCGTGTCTTTGAGTATCCGGTGGCATTCTATAAGCCGTATAGCCATGTAGACAAGATAGCAGAAGTTATACTTGTTGCCGTAATCTCTTATGCCCATAAGGAAGCTGTAGAGCTCGTCCCGGTCTTCTTGGATGGTCTTTAGCCATTCTTTTTTTAGATCTGCTTCTCTGAAATCATCCTTGAAGCTTGCGCCCTCTGCGTGGCTGCCTATGGGCGCTGTAAAGACTTTCTTTTTGTTAAAGGGCGGGTCCAAGTATATCAAGTCTACGCATTTGGAGTTTATGCCTTGCAATATGTCTATGTTGTCACGGCAATAAATGGACCTATTTTGCAGATTGCTTTTCATTTGTTTTGTACAAAGCAAGGGCCAGCTAAGCGCGCAAGCCTCCGCCTGTCTTATTATTACTAACCCTAAGGACGCCTGCAAGCTTTTCTATTCGTTTTTAGTAGAACTTGTATATGGTTCCCAAAAAAGACGCTTGTATATTGCAGCTTGTTATCATTCTATGGGTCTATAGATGCCGACCAGCTTGCCCAGAATGGCTAGATCCCGCGTGTATATAGCTTTGTATGCTTTGTTGGCGGGTTCTAGCCGTATTCCTTTCTTCGCATCACGATAAAAATACTTCAACGTAGCTTCGTCTTCCATAAGAGCGACTACTATGTCTCTTTCTTGGGCATGATCCTGTTTGCGAATGATGGCAATATCGCTGTTGTAAATGCCGGCATCTTTCATGGAATCTCCCGTAACGCGAAGGGCAAAAAGCTTGTCTCCTTTGACCATAGAACGAGGGAAACTGAGATACTCTTCTATATTTTCTTCAGCGACCAAAGGCATTCCAGCAGCTACTCTTCCCAAGAGAGGTATGCTCAAGGTACTGTTTTTGCTGGAGCGCATCGCTGTGCCATCTGAGGATTTGAGGATTTCAATCGCCCGGCTGCGATTCCTGATGCACTTGATATAGCGCTTTTTCTCAATGGCCTTCAGATGATCATATGCGCCCTTAGCCGTGATTTGAAAGGCCTCCCCTACTTCACGTATCGTAGGAGGATAGCCCTTTTCCAATGCGTATCTTTCCAGATACTCAAAAATTTTCCGTTGTTTTACAGTAAGTTCTTTCATACTTACAATATGAATAGCATATGTATATTTATGTCAATATAAATTCAGTTTTTTTGCAGTTTTTTCTTTGGCCAAAATGGCGGGCTTTGCAGGCGCACTTAAGTCAGGAAGAAGGTAATAGATTAGGAAACTGCTTGCGCTCGATGAGCATGATGATAGACTCGGTTTTGCTTAAAGCTTATGGTGAATCATACTCATAGCTTTACGTAACTTTGCCGCTAAAGACCTGTTGCAGCGCCTCCGGGCACTCGATATAAGACCCGATAATCTCCCCATCAAGGATACAGACGCTCTGCATCGCCCCATAGACGCTCCAGATTGTAGTATGTACGCTGTTCGTGTAAAAAGAGATGCGCTACAATATCTACCATGTCTATAATGAGCCAGCCTGAGCGCTTGTCTTGGCTGTGGGCGCTAAGTTTTTTTTTCGCAATGTGCTCGCTAAAATCCTTGCGCAGTCTTTCCTGCAGGAAGCTCAGGTGGGGTTGGGAAGAGGCGGAGGCTAGTAAAAAGTAGTCAAAATAAGAATTGATTTTATAGAGATCCAAAAGCAGGACATCTTCTGCTTTTTTCTCGTTTAGAAAAGAACAGATTTCTAAAGCCAAGTCCCGGGCTGCTATTGCCCTCTTTTGCCGGGGTTCTTTTTGGCTGCGATAAGGATTTCTTGATGCTTCCAAAATCAAAGTCTGACACAAAGGCCTAGGGAGCTGTTATCCTTTTATGAGAGTTTCAAAAAAGCATTGGCGCAGGAGAGCGCGCCCGCAAAAGCGTGAGCATGCCTTCACTTAGCAAACCAGCGCTCTTGGGCTTCCTGCCCAATGTCTACCCCCGCCAGCCTGGCCCTCTGGAGCAGGGTCCAAAAACCACGGTAGGTAGCTCTGTCATGGAGCTCGCCCTCATATTGTATGGGCCCCCAGTTGGCGTCCTGGGCATGCAGCAGGATTTGCACGTTTTTTTCTACTTGGGCATGCTCAGGCTGCATGGCATTTAGGATCGCATCGATTTGCGTGGGATATATGGACCACATGCGCAGGAAGCCAAATTGCGTATACGCTCTATAGGCATCCGCTCTGGTCTGCTCATAATTTTTCAGGTCCAGAGTAACGTTATGCGCAGGTACAATACCATGCGCGAGGGCAGCTGCTACTACTTTTGCTTTGGCCTTACGCAGGAGCTCATGCTCAAACTGCCCCGGGCTTTTCATGTTGGACAAAGCAATGGCGCCAAAATGCCCTGAGATAAAATCCATGAGACCAAAATCAAGGACCTGCATCCAGGGCAGGGCGGCAATTTTTTCCACATCGCGCAGAGCGCCATGGGTTTCGATCAAGACATGGATGGGTATGATGCGATCTAAGGAAATCTGGCTGGCAGTCTGCTGGATATATTCTATGATTTCAGCTACTTGATCTGCAGAGGTAGGCTTGGGTATTGTAAGATAGCTGAGTTTATCCCCGCATGATTTTACTAGAATCTCCACATCCTGCTTCCAATAGGCATTGCTGTAGTCGTGAATACGGGCCCCCGCCATCTGGAACTTATTATGCTCACTTTGCGTAGTACGCGCAATCATATGGGCATGTTCTTTTTCTTGGCCTTGGGGCGCTCCGTCTTCGCAGTCCTGCGTTATATCAAAAGCGCCGCCTTTCTCTTCCTGCAGGCCCATCGCTTTGAGGATCATCTTTTCATTACCGGCAAAATGCTCGCAGACAGGTATTACTGGGAATTCCTTTTCTCCCGCAAAAAGGGCTTGGCTTGGGTGGGTCAAAGTTTGTGCGCCGCTCATAAAATATATTATAGGGACGATGTACAAAGGCATGTAAAAAGTGGCAAGTAAAAAAAGTTTGACATAACAAGTATTCTTCAAAAATTGTGTCTGTACGGGGTGTGTCTTATGCCAAAAGCAAAAAAGAGATCCGAGAAAGCTGCAAAGAAAAAGTTAACAAAGCTTGCAAAGAAGAAGTCAACGAAACTTGCAAAGAAAAAGTTAACAAAAGCTGCAAAAAAGGGATCAACGAAACTTGCAAAGAAAAAGGCAAAGATCGCAACGCGTAAAAAAGCAAGTACAAGCGGACGCAGCTCCCCTGCCAAAACTGCTACTGGCAAGTCCAGCGCCTCAAAGTCTAAGGTGAAGCTGCCTAAATTTAAAGTAGGTGACTACCTTGTCTACCCTATGCATGGGGTCGGCCATATCACTTCTATTTCGAGGGAGAGCATACTTGGCAAAAAGAAGAATTGCTACGTAATGGAAATCCAAAATACTATGATGAAAGTGATGGTACCAGTAGAAAGCGCCCGCCAAGTGGGTATACGTCCCATTATCTCCAAAAGAGAAGTTCCGAAGGTGATGAATCTCCTGAGAAGAGATGAGGTGGATACGGAAGAAGACTGGAAAATTCGCTATCAGAATAATCTGACGAAAATCAAGTCTGGCAGTATTTATGAGGTTGCGGAAGTATGCAGGAATCTTTACAAGCGGGCTCGTGACCGGGAGCTTTCTTTGATGGAGCGTAGATTGTATGAGTCTGCCTATAAGCTTATATCTAATGAAATAGCTCTGACAAAAGACGTCAGCGTAGAAGAAGCCGGCAATATCATATCAGAAATCTTGGCGTAGATGAACTTGCAAAACGTAAATCGATTCTCAGGCATGAGACATACCAGTACAAAATTATTAACAAAAGAGATGGTACATAATTATGAAACACATATATCGCGTGTCAGCGGCTGCGCTGGCGCTTCTCCCCCTTTCTACTCTAGAAGGGTTTTCCTTTGCGCAGACTAACTGGATTGGGCTTGCTGCCTTTGTCTTTTTACTTGCGCTTTTTATTTTTTATTGCGATCGAATCGTTCCTATATTCCGCTCTCCGGGGACTTTGTGGCGCTTTTGCTGGGGCATCTTATGCGGGCTTTTGGCTGGTTATTTGTTGCATCAGTTTTTTTTAAGCTGGGATATCGAAGGCAAAGTCTTTGCTTTGCTCAGCTATCTTTTCCCTTTGCTGCTCTTTGCCTACAGCGCAATAACAATGCCGCAGTTCTTGGCGCCCTTTGGAGCATTATCTCAGGAAGAAGAGCTCGGTACTGATTTCCATTCCCGCAAGCATAACAGACAGCGTGAGAAGCTTCTGGACACTTCTGTTATCATTGATGGGCGTATTATGGATATTGCGGAGACAAAATTCATGGAGGGACCCTTTGTTGTTCCTAATTACGTTTTACGTGAAATCCAGCTGATCAGTGACTCTTCAGATTCCTTGAAAAGAGAGCGGGGCAGGAGAGGGCTGGATATGCTAAATAAGCTTCAGGATCGTGATGACATAGAAGTGCGCATATCATACAAAGACTATACGGATATACGCGAGGTGGACGCCAAGTTGATCCGCATGGCTAGAGAGAGCAATGCCTTCCTCGTGACCAATGACTTTAACTTAAACAAGGTAGCAAAGCTGCAGAACGTAGAGGTGCTAAATCTGAATCATCTTGCCACTGCCTTAAAGCCTATTGTGATTCCCGGTGAGCAGATCCCTATTGAAATTTTACGCGAAGGAAAAGATGAAAACCAGGGTATAGGATATATGGAGGACGGCACTATGGTTGTAGTAGAAAATGGAGGCCCCTATCTTGGTAAAAAAGTCAAAGTCAGCGTTACATCTGTAATCCAGACGGCAGCGGGAAAAATGATCTTTACGCAGGCTCAGCATACAATAGACAGGGATAATCAGCATGGAGACAGCTTGGGAGAAAACGGAGTCCAAATCGTGCGTCGAGGCGGGAGTCGAAGCGGGCGCAGTTCTCGTTCTCGTTCGCGCAGGTAGCGGGACCTAAGCAAACTCAGGCTTGCCTGCAGGGCTTGGGCAAAGCCCGATGACGTAGGAGCTTTTAGGATGTACTCCCAATATACAGTACACTGCGCTACGGCCCCTAAGCTTTTTCTATATCTGATGCTCCTGCATCTATGGCTCTGCCTTGCGCCTCCTTTGCAGGCGCAGTCTATGCCTATGTTTCGCCTGAGAGAGCAGCGCGCATACGATCTCTTTCATAAAGCCCTGCTTTTCTACCATGCCCAGCGATATGAAGCAGCAAGGGAGTTCTTCTACCAAGCCTTGTCTGTGCAGCCTTATTTCCATCTAGCGCGGCTCTATTTAGGAGATGCTTACTATTATACGGGCGACTGGGCTAATGCCTTGGAGCAATGGGAATTTCTGGATCAAAACTTGAAGGGAGGCTACCCTTTAGCAAAGGAAAGAAGCGCGATACTGCGCTTGAGGCTTGCGCCTCCTAAGGCTGTGCCTTCTTATGTACTATGGCAAAGTTATGGGCCTAAGGCATGGCCGGGTTTTTCCTTTCTACGCCCTTCGGCCTTGGCTATAGACCAAAGCTCTTATGTCTATCTTGCTTCGTACGGTTCCAATAATGTTTTACGTATTTCTCCTTCTGGAAATGCGCTTCAGGAGTACAGCGGCTCTTTTTTCAATCCCTTGGAGAGCCCTTTATGTCTTGGAGTCAATGCAAAGGGGGAGCTCTATGTTTGTGATTACAAGCAGGATCGTATCCATGTATACAGCGCAAGGGGCAAAAAGCTCTTTCATTTTGGCTCTTCAGGCAAGGCGGCAGGCCGTTTTCACGGGCCGGGAGGCATAGCAATCCGGGATGAGCTGGTATTTGTATCTGATATAGGAAACCGTAGAGTACAGAAATTCGATCTCAAAGGCGCATTCCTCCTGGACCTGCACAAAGAACAAAAAGGCCCGCTCCTGCGTTATCCTGCCGGGCTGCTGATAGATAAGCGTGACAGTCTCTATGTCGCTGATAGAGATGCGGGGCATATCTATCATTATGATTGGGACGGCAATTATTTAGGATCTATACAATCTTCGTATCTTGCACGTCCGCGCAGCTTGACTTTGCAGGATAAGCATCTGATCATCGCAGATGAGCGTAAGGGTCTTGTTTTGTATCATCTCGAAAACAAGACTTGGTCTCAGATGAAAGGCTTAAGGTCGAAGCAAAACAAGAGCCTCCATTTTGTTCGTCCCTTTGCTGTGCAGGCAGACCCTGCAGGCGCTTTGTATGTAGGAGACTATGGAGCAAAACGTTTGTATGTCTTAGCGCCTCTGGGCATGCGTATCTCCAACTTGGACTGCAGAATACAAAAGGTGGACATAAGGGCCTTCCCTGAGGTGGCTCTCTTTATTTCTGCGCAAAACCGCGTAGGTCATCCTATCCAAGGGCTTAGTAAGCGCAGCTTTGTTCTGACTGAGAATGATAGCCGCATTAAGTTTGTCAAAGTAGATAATACGAAGCCTTACAATCGCCGCCTTGCCTGGGCTTTGGTCAAAGAGCACTCTCCCTTTATGCACAAGCGCTATGCAGGTTATTTCCCCAAAACTTTGGAGGCTAGTCTTGCCTCTCTTCGCATTACGGACACCATGTACCTGCTGAGAGCAGATGATGACCCGCGTCTTGTCTATAAGGGCTTGGCGGCCCACCGCATCCGCAAAATCATGCAAAACAAGCAAAATCTCAGCAGCGCTCCCAATTTAGGCAAGGCCTTATATATGGCTTTGAGCCATCTCAACAAAAGGCTGGGAGCACGCGCGCTGGTATTGCTTGTTTCAGGCAAGCAATACCCCAAGGCCTTTTCTACGTACAGCCTTGCACGTATTAGGCAATATGCAAAAAGCCACTCCATAGCCATCTATGTGCTTTCTTATGAAGGAGCGGGAGATAAAGAAGTCAGGCAGAAGATGCGCAGGCTCTACCAAAGTCTTGCCTTGCAAAGCCAGGGCGAGTACTTTCACGCTTTGAACAATAAGGCCCTTGCGGATTTATACACTCGCATGCAAAACAAGAAAGATGAGCGATACGTCTTAAGCTATCGTACAGAACTTGGCTCCAAATTCAAGGGCCGCTACATAGACCTTCGCCTGCGCCTGCAGCACTTGGGGACACAGGGCCTTTGCAACGCCGCTTATTTTGTTCCCTAAATATTTGCTCGAATATTTGCTCGAATATTTCGCATGTACAAATTCTTATCTCATAAGCATAATCCACTTTGCTCTATAGCGCTCCTATGCTCTCTAGCCCTTGTTAGTTTGGAAGCAGAGGGGCAGAACTTGCGCAGCGCTTCATACTATTACAAAAAGGCAAGGGCGGCGGCAAGGACTAACAATTACAAAGAAGCAATTCGTATTTATAGTCAAGCTTTAGAGGTCCATTCTCAACATCTTCCTTCTCATTTGGGACTTGCTGAGGCATATACCCGCCTTTCCTCCTTGAAAGAGGCCGAAAGCTCCTATGACTACATCCTGCGTATTTTCCCCAAGAACAAGAAGGCGATCACAGCCCTGGCCCAGATCGCCATCAAATTAGATAAAATGGAAAAGGCGCAGGAGCTGCTTGCTTTGCTCCAAAAAGAATTTCAAGAAGACGCAGAGAGCTCCTATCTTAGGGGACTTTGGTATGCGCACAAAGACAATCCTAAGCTCGCGCAACTCTACTTCCGTAAAGCCCTCCATCTAAGAGCTGAGCATATACCCTCGCGCATAGCTTTGCTAAGGCTTTGGATCAAGCAAAAGCAGACTCATGAGGCCCAAGAAGAATTTGAGCAAATAAGCGCCCTTGCCCCTTTTAGCCCGGAGCTCTATAAAGCTAAGGCTGCATTGTATGCTGCGCTCAGCGAAGAAACTGCAAATAAACATGAACGCAAAAAGATTTTACAAAGAGCCTACCATGCTCTTTTAGAAGCAAGGACGCTTGCGCCTTATGATAGGGAGATAGACAAGTCTCTCATCTATATGGAAATTAGGCTCCAAAACTATAAAAAAGCCCTGAGGAGAATCCAAGAATGGGGAGCTGATATAGGAGGAGAGGAGGAAGACCCGCAGTTTATGTATCTGAAGGCTTTGCTAAAAATAAGAGAATACGATTTCCAAAGCAAGACTATACAAAAAGAACTGGCTCAAGATTTAAGAGCGCTGCAGAGAGCTTTGCAGCTTGCGCCGCAGGATATTCTTATGCGCCGCAGTATGGAGGGCATAGCGATAAGAGGCGACAAGCGCAAGTCAGAAAATACGGCTGGAGGAGTATCAGCGCAGCTAAGGCAATTAGGAGTGAAGCTCAGCGCCTACCATGTAGAAGGAGCGCGCCGTCACCGCAGGGCATACAGGCATGATTTTATGCAGTCTCATTTAAGGCGCGCTTTGCTTTTGCACCCTCTATCCCTTCCTGCGCTCCGTATGTCATTGTCCTTAGCCCAGGCAGAAAAGGATTATGAGGCTATGTTTTTTTTCTATCAAAGGCTTTTGCAGCTAGAGCCGCAAAACGTAAAATTGCGCTATAGATTTGACAGGGCTTGGAGCAGGCGCACGTACAATATAGCTTACAGAGAAAGCTTGTTCAATCCCGCACTCAGCAGTGAGAAGGGGAGCTTTCAGCGCAGTTCGTTTAGGATTTTTATTTTTGACTTGAGCCCTGAGCAAAGCTATGTAGCCTATCCGGATGCGTCCCGCAATATAGCAGAGGCTTTAAGTGCAGAGTTAACGGCGCCGGGACCTGTACAAAGCCCCAGCCCTCAAGAACGCCTTGCTTTTTTCAGCAAGCTCCAAGTCGGGCAAAGCTCTTCTGATTGGGACTTCTATTATCATTCTGATCATAGCAAACTTCTGCGAAAGCATTTCAAGAGAGCCAAAGAGATCCATTATCTCCTAAGCGGCAGTTATAGATATGCTGCGGCAGGCTCTCTCCAGCTTAGCTGCAAGCTGCACAGCATTCACACAGGCCTGGCGCTACAAAGTTTCCATTTCAAAAGTAGCCAAAGCAATGCCTTGGTAGATTTAGCTATACAGCTGCGAGGCGCCTTGCTTGCTTTTCTGCCGGTGGAAGGGAAAATTATCAAAAGGGCTCGCAGCAGAAATGAGTTTTATATCAATTTAGGGAAATATGACGGGATCAATACAAAGAGCAAGTTGCGCCTCCTTGGCTACAGCCCAATGCTGGCAGGTCTGCAAATCGTAGAACTAGGCCCTTATATAAGCCGCGTACGCCTTCTAAGCAGCAAAGCAAGCGGACAATTTCGGCTCCATATAGGCGATAGAGTTATGCTCTCTGGCAAATAATCATCCTAAAGCGCCTTCTATTTTCGCTTAGGCAAAAGGAGGGCTTAGATAGTAGTGAGCATATGTATGGGTGGCTTATGCTTGTGCCGGAAGCCCTGATAATGATCCATAGGCGAAGTAATGCTTAGGTCTTCTGGGTGAACGTAGCGTTGATAACGCTCTACTGATTTTTTTGTCCGCAGACCCATGAGTGATGCGACATGCCTCCAATCTATGCCCATTTTGAGAAGATGGATGGCAAAGTTATCTCTCAAAGCACGCACGGTGAGGCCTTCTAAGCCCAGCTCTTTGCAATGATTTGTCAAAAAAATCTGTGGCGTTCTTCGCGCTAGAGGTATATTCCTTTTGCTTTTTATATTACGCGAAGAAAAAAGAAAGTCATCACTTTTGGCGCTCTGGATTAGGATATTCAGCTCATAAAGCAAAGATTTAGAAAAAATGGTCTCTCTAAGAAATTTCCCTGTCTTCACATCATGCACATAGATCGTCATTTTTTGGAAATTAAAGTTTTTACGCTGTAGATGCAAGGCCTCTTCCAGTCTCAGCCCTGAGGCATAGATTAGGCGCAGGAGCAGTCCACAAAGATGCATACCGAAATTATGAAAGAGTCTTTCCAATTCATCAGACTCGATAACCCGGAGCTCTTTGAAGACAGCCTTCAGCGTGGGGATGCGCAAAAGTATTTTTCTATTCTTCTCCCGCATGTGCCAATGTTCTATGGCCAATTTGTGCAGACGCAGTTCCTTGTGACTTAGACCTTTCTCAAGGCGTAAGCGGAGATATTTCTCTAACTGAGAGGAGCTGGCCTGATATGGGGAATAAGCCATAAGCTTAGGATAATGAGACATGAAGTCCTGCACTTCTCTTTGATAAAGCAAGAGCCTTCTGCGTCTCAAGTAACTTTGCTTAGGCCTATCCTGTCTGGGTACTAAGCTCTTAGAGCTCATAAAGTGGCTTCCCCTGCTTTAAAGATATAGTATTTTCTCTGATTTTGCAAGAAGAAATTATTGCCTCATTCATATCAAAAATTGACACCTCTTATCTGGGCAGCTTTCTATTGTACCTCTCATCTCTTGCTGTCACGATGGCTTCCCTCTCTAATGAGACAGCGTCTTTTAGGAAATGTATTATGCGATTTGCTTGTCTTTGTCGAAGGCAGACTTAAAAAAGAGCTTCTATTTTGCGGCCTTTGCAGCTGCAGCATGTCTGCATGATGTATAAGAACATTTCTTCTTCTCTTTTTTCCATTAAGATGCGATCTTTCCCGCTTTTTTCGTGATCATAGCCAAAAAGATGAAGTATGGCATGTATGATAAGCCTTAGAAATTCCTCTCTGATAGATTCTTTGCGCGGCTTCTTGCCTTTTTGCATTTTAGCATTTCTTTTGCAGCTTGGATAAGAGATCACTATGTCCCCTAAACTAATGTGAGCTGCAGGCCTTGGCCAAGCTTCCAAGACTTCTGCAGCTTTGCGGGCTTTGTTTCTCAGCGCAGAGCTTCCTGGGCCATGAGGAAAGGCTATAAGGGGAAAGCTTAAGACATCTGTAGCTCCTTTTTTAGCTAGAAAGCTTTCATTTAATTGCGCTATGTTTCTATCGTTTGTGAGATGCAGAGCGACTTCAAAAGGGCCATGTTTCTCAATAGCATCTCTATAACAATGCTCTTGCAAAATCATCTGGATGATTTTACGCCATCGTTTGGATGAACCTAGAGAGCAGGGCCAAAAATAACGCCAAAGAGAAAAGAAAGGGAAGCTAAGGCATAGCAGAACACGTGCTTCCTTGCTTGCTCTCATGCTTAAGATGGAAAAAGTAAGATGCCCGGCGCAAGAAAAAAGCAATCGCAAAAACTAATCGCGCTGCATAGATGCTCTCAGAGTCGGCAGCGCTCTAGCTCTATCATGATATAAAATGGAAACGAAGGGGGAGCCAAATGGCGACACCTCCTGAGGGCACCTTTATGGTGCCCGAAGTGCAGAGTGCATCGAGCACTCTGCCTGTGTCGCAAGAGCCTACTTTTGAGGCCGGCTCTAAGTCTCTTTTCCTCAGCTATCTTCTTTTGTATGGCTTTCCTTAGGATCATAATCCTCCTTAGAATCATGGTCTTCAGCATCATGGTCTTCCTTAGAATCATAGTCTTCGTTAGGATCATGGTCTTCCTTAGAATCATAGTCTTCGTTAGGATCATGGTCTTCGTTAGAATCATAGTCTTCGTTAGGATCATGGTCTTCCTTAGAATCATAGTCTTCGTTAGAATCATAGCCTTCAGCATCATGGTCTTCGTTAGAATCATAGTCTTCGTTAGGATCATGGTCTTCCTTAGAATCATAGTCTTCATCATCTAGGTATTTATCACTTTTTCTATCACTTTTTCTTGCTTCTTTGGGTATGACTCGCAGGCGTTTGTAAACGCTTGTTCCGATAGATTCTGTATAAACCCGCGCATCTTCTTCGAGCAGCAGATGAATGATGCGCCTTTCGTAGGGGCTCAGATAATTCAAAACTAAGGGACGGCCGCTTTGATCTGCCTTATTTGCAGCCTTGAAGGCCACTGTCTCCAAAGTCTTGCGGCGTCTTTTCCTATAATCAGAGACATCCAAGACAACGCGCTTACTTTTGTATACCCATTTGGCAACAATAAGATTTACGAGAAACTGGAAGGCATCCAAAGTTCGCCCGTGCCTCCCTATTAAAGCGGGGGGGTGTTTCGAATGCAAGTCCACATAAAAATGATCATCTTCTTCGCTTATATGGCTTATATCTCCCGGCACTTGCAGTTTATGCAAAAAGGTGTACACTACTCCTCGAATAGCAGCCTCCTGCCTTATGTCCTTGCGCCTCGGTCTTGCCCGCAAGACAACGGGAGAAGACTTAAACAAGCGCCGTAAGCCGCCTGTGTTCTGCACTAATTCTAGTTCCACCTCCTCCGCCTGCATTTGCAATATCTCGAGAGATTTCTCTTCTGCTTCTGCTTTCGTTTTGGCTTCACATTCCAATAAATAAGGTAACATTTTATCCTCCATATAAGAGCTGCTTAGAAAAAGGAATATCCCAAGTACAGCTCTATTTCACATCACATATTTTCCCTTTACTTAAAAGATATATTCGAGATCTGATGCCACACAATAGAGATCAAATTTTGTACAGTCCAATACAGGGTTACTCCACTGGGAATCTGCCAAAAAAAGAACAGCATCATGACAGGCATAATGTACATGATCATCTTTTGCTGAGGGTCTGCGCTCATACTGCTAAAGCGCTGGTAGACTATTTGCGATACTGCCATTAAAATAGGCAGTATGCGAATGTGCATATCCAGATAAGCTATATGAGCTATACTATCAGGCTGCGAAAGGTCTTCTATCCAAAAAAGAAAAGGGCTTTGCCAGAGTTCTATGGAGGCTGAGAAGGCGCTGTACAGCCCGACAAAAACCGGCATTTGTATAAGCATAGGAAGGCATCCTTTGGCAGGATTTACTTTATGCTTCCTAAAAAGGAGCATCGTTTTCTTTTGCCGTTCCTGAGGATTATTTGCATATTGTTTATTGATATGATCTAACTCTGGGCGAAGAGCAGACATGCGCTGCATGCTCTTAACCTGCATTTGATTTAGTGGGAAAGTAAGCAGTTTCAAAGCTAAAGCAATAAGAATGATAGCCCAGCCATAGTTTCCCGTATATTGGTAAAGCCATCGCATGATCTGCACAATAAGGTCCTGAATCCCTGAAAAAAAGGCGGTATAGGCTGAGTAATGTATGCTTTCTTCCGCTTCCTGATTAGGCTCTTCTATCCCAAAAACCGCCTGCATCAAGGCAGGATTGACAAAGCGATGGCTCTCAGGGGAACGCGGGCCCACATAGACTTTTGAATCCAAGATAAGAGCGTCGCTGCGTTCCCTTTGCAAGACCCTAAGCTGAGGACCTTTTCCTGCAGCTGCGCTCTCCAAGCTGCCTTCTGGAGTAAGAAGGCTTTGGGCATCTCCTATGTCGAGACGGGCGCTCTTTCGAGGAGCCAAGCGAAAATGGGAAAAGACTGCCGTCATAGATTCTTTGCCTTCGGGATCAGTTTGGTTCTTGTAAAGATAGCCATCTGGGCGATGTATGTGGCCTTGCTCCGGGGCTAAAAACTCAGCGTAGGCGAAAAAATAACGGCTATGGCTTCCCATAAAGACAAGCGAATCGGGAGACTGCGTAAAATACGAATACGGGCCGTCCATATCGGGCGAGGTGCAGCCTGCTGGGAAAGAGCATCCTCCCCCGGCAGACTGATAGAAGTCGCTGCGCTTTATTAACTCCTTGTTGTAATAGAAAAACTTCCCAGCTCCTCCAAGCATTGCGCCGGCAGCCCCTGCTGAGCTTCCTTCCGTAGAGCCCAGATCGCCAAAGGGCTTATAGTAGAGGTCCCCATAGTAGTCTTTGCCATTGATGCGAAAGCCAAGATGAAACTCGCGCCTTTCTAAATTACGCAGGACTGTGATCTGGCGGAAATAATGCTCCTTATCATAAAAGCGGTAATGCTTAGTCAGCTCTAGGCGAAAGGAACGAAAGCGCAGGGGCAACGTGTAATGCAATTCTGTGATCCCCGCTTCCTCGTAGGTCTTGTAAGAACTAAGGCGAAAGGCTGCCTTATTTAAGGGAGGGCTCCCTAACTGGGAAGAGCGGGAAGCTGAATAATAGAGATGAGGTTGAAAATCCATGCCATTGCCCCGCGTGATCTCAAGGGCCTGATACTTTGCGGCGATGGGGTCCTTGCTTGCTGCGATCACTTTCTTAGGCAGCGCCAGTTTCTCGTGGCTTTTGATATAGAGCGCTTGGATGCGCCCCCCTTCTGTACTCAGGACCGCAAGGTATTTATGCGTGTTTACCATATGCTTTTGCTCTCTGCCCTTAGCAAAACGAAAATCATGGGCGCCTTGCTGCTTTTGCGCAGTTTTATCAGGGGAGGAGACTTGCAAGCCCCCCCCCGCCTGCGGGCTTTGCTCTGAGTTTTCTTCGTTCTTGGGGGGGGGCTCCTGCTTGGAGGAGCTGAAGTACTCAAGCAGAGTCACAGCCAGCAAAGCAAAGAAGACAATAGGCAGAAAGCGAAAGCCTTGCGGGGTAGAAGCAGCAGAACTCATAGCGGCTTTTTGCCCCCCTTTCTGAACGCAGCTTTTGCGCCCAGCCCCTTGCTGGCAGCATGGTCGAGCTGATTTCTGATCCAGTCGATGCCTTTTTGCCTTTCTGTCATGTTCTTCATTATCAGCAGCTTAGTTTATGCGTTTTACCGTTTTGCCATTACTATGACATTCCAGCGTATAGTCTCTTAATCTGTCATCGCATTTATCATAATCGCCTGCTTTGCAAGCATACGCGTTATCTTGCGTATTACTATCGCCATCACTTGCGCAGGCAAGGCAGGCCGGCGCCGCAAGTATACATACAAAAGTCCTTATTGCGCTCATAAATAAAGGCTTTCGTGTGCCCTGAATAAGTCAAGCAAGAAAGTATGAAAGAACACAAAAGAATACCATAGCTTTGCGCCGCAATGGCTAAGTAAACACTGTACTGCAGCTATTAAGAGACAGGCCTGCTGGCCCCTTGCAGAGTCAAGTAAAAGCAGGCTATTTCTGTGAGCTTGGCTTTGCCTGCGCTTGGTTTTGTATAATCTGATCCAGCTTTGCGTTTAGGTCTCGCATGTCAGCTTTCAGGTCCTTCATGTCGTCCCTTAGCCACACAAAACCTACTCCAATAATCATAGCGCCTATTCCAATAAGCCACATTAGCAATCCTATCTTTGTTTCTACTTTCCCAAGTCTCTTATCTATGCCATCTACTTTGTTATCTAAGGCATCTACTTTGTTATCTAAGGCATCTACTTTGTTGCCTAAAGCATGTACTTTGTTGTTTAAGTCATGTACTTTATTATCTAAGTCATGTACTTTGTTGTTTAAAGCATTTACTTTATTATCTAAGTCATGTACTTTGTTGTTTAAGTCATGTACTTTATTATCTAAGTCATGTACTTTGTTGTTTAAGTCATGTACTTTATTATCTAAGTCATGTACTTTGTTGTTTAAGTCATGTACTTTATTATCTAAGTCATGTACTTTGTTGTTTAAGTCATGTACTTTATTATCTAAGTCATGTACTTTGTTATCTAGGGCATCTACTTTATTATCTAAGTCATTTACTTTGTTATCTAGGGCATCTACTTTGTTATCTAGGGCATCTACTTTATTATCTAAGGCATCTACTTTGTTATCTACTTTATTATCTAGGGCATCTACTTTGTTATCTAAGGCATCTACTTTGTTATCTAAGGCATCTACTTTGTTATCTACACTTTTTACTTGAGCCAGTATCTCCTCCTTATGGCCTTCTTTGCTATCTACATAGCCTACTAACTGCGTAGCTACCAGCTTGGGTATATTGGCTTCTATCAAGCTGTCTACCAGCTCTATTGCTTTTGCTGCTGTGCTCATCTTAGTAAAGTATAGGAAAGTACACTGCGCTTTGCGCCATCACTGTTGTATTCTATGATTACCTTATATTCGCAGTGGATTGTGCTTGGCTTACTTAGGATACTAGCAGGCAAGGCCAACACTGCAAACAGCATAAAAAAGTTCTTATTCGTTTCACAATTTCAAGCTATAACATGCCCTGCAAAAGTCAAGGAAAAAGCAGCTAGCCGGGCGCTAAGACCAAGGCAGGAGTGGGAATAGCGGGAAAGAGTCACACAAGCCCAGCCGATGCGACACTTAACTTAAAAGTAAAGCCAAGCTAGCAAGACGCTGTTCTGTCCCCCCGGGCGCAAAGCCCCGCTATTCCAAGGACAGAATAAACAGTAACTTGATAAAGCGTCAAGGACAAAAAACAGACTTGTCAAGCCATAGCTTGATCCTTCCTTCGGTTCATGCGCATTTTCCCAAAATCAAAGAGCCTTACCTGTAAATCTGGCGGGGCTTTGTTTCGAAAACTTTATATTTGGGTCTGGCAGAAACATTCGTTCTTTCAAATATACAAGAAACTCCAGTAAGGAATTGTGAGGATATGCTATATTCCCCATAGTAAAATGTAAAGGATAAGCGCAATCCATATTTGCGTTTTGACAGCATTTTCACTGCGGCCTAAGAAGCTTTGCATTTTAGATTTTGCTATACATAGAAAAATCCTTATTGCTTCATTCGCTATTACTCTCGCTTATTTGCTGGTCCAAGCCTGAGCGCTGCCCTTTGTTTTTGTCTTCTATCATGTCCACGCCGCCTTTGGCAAAGGGCTGGCAGCGTAAAAGGCGCCATAGACTCATTGCCAAAGCCTTAGGCCAAGTATAATGCTTGAAGCAAATACGGCTGTATTCAGAGCAGCTTGGATAAAAGCGGCATTCGGCTCCCAATGCGGCGCATATAGGCGAAAGCCATTTTTGGTACAAAACAATAAGCCAGACAGCGATTTGATTGATCCATTTCATAAGAGATGCGCTTTCTTGCAAAGCCGAAGCACAAGGGCATAGCGTTCCAGATGGTCTAATTGCAGGAAGGCGTGCTTTGGAAAAAGGGCGATGAGGCAGCCTTTTTTCACGACCCTCTGCTTTACTAGAAGGCGCAGGCTTTCTCTCAGGATGCGGCGCAGGCGATTGCGCACAACGGCCTTACCCAGCTTAGTAGATACGCATATTAGCCACTTGCTTTGCTCTTTTGGCGCTTCCTGCGCAGCATCACTTCTGCCCTGCCTTGCTACTTTCATAGACAGGCTACCTTCTGCATAAAAGCGGCCATGCCTAAAAAGCCAAGCAATATTTTTTTTACCTTTAAGAGAATAGTATCGCATATACAAAGCTCTGAGAGTTTCATGGATTGCGCCGCATCACCGAGCGCCCCGCATAAATCCCTGTTTCTTATTCTCTCGCCTCAGGCCTGATAAGGTTTTTGTGTTGCTCTTGAGCCTGTTGCAGGGCCCGCATAGCAGGATGCGGTTGGATATGTGATTCAGCCCGCCGTCTGCACTGGGCGTGTTGTGGTCAAGCTCCAGGTAGCGGGCATCATCGAATTTCCGATCACAGCCCTGGCACCTCGCTCCCTGCTGCGAGAGCAGAATCTCGTACATTTCCTTCCTGGACATTTTAGGACCCGGCGGCTCTGGGATGGATTGCTTGACTTGGAGATATGGCGCATGCGTGTCGCCCTCATCTGTCCTTTTTGGCAAAGCCTGTGAGTAATGCACGTCCCCGAATATGCCCACCTCATCATGCAGGCGTTTGACTACAACCTTATGCGCCTTTTTCCATATGTCGATGCCCACCCATTGCCTGCCGAGGCGCTCAGCTGCAACAAGCGTTGTCGCGCACCCGGCAAAGGGATCAAGCACAAGATCGCCTTCGTTGCTGCTTGTTGCGATGAATCGCTCATAGAGAGTCAGCGGCTTTTGCGTCGGATAGCCCACTCGATCATTCGATGATGGCGCTATCGGTTGAATGTCGGTAATCACATCGTCAGGATGCTTGCCAAGCGGATTGAGACTTTGCTGGCCATAGTCGGAGTCGCCCCGAACATTCCCGATATAATGACTGAAACGCTCTACAGTTGCCGCCGCGTAAGGTTGGCGCGCCGGGTCGGGGTCAAAATGATGGCAGCCCTTGCGCTTCGTATAACGCAGAATAATGTCATGACGGCGGGCGAAACTATCTCGTGGAACACCCGCACCTCGATAGTGCCAAACAATCTGATTGAGAAAATTCCTATAGCCAAAAATCGCATCCATGACGACCTTGAGATAGTGCGAAGCGGTCGGGTCGCAATGGAGATAAATCGAGCCGGTCGGCTTCAAGAGCCGGCGCATTGCAAGTAGGCGCACGGCCATAAAGCACATGTACGCGCCCATGCCGTCCGAATGCGCGGATCTCGCGCTTTTAATCGCTTCCATCAAGCGTGGGTGATCGTCTGTAATCTGGTCTATCCATTCCTGATGCACGTCCTTCTCCCATGACCACCTATCTTGAAAGGATGCGCCCGCCGCAAGGCTATCGGGCGTAGCATGAAAGTCCCGGCTCTTATTAAAGGGAGGATCAGTAGCTATCAGGTCCACGGACTCGCTGTTCATGGCGCGCATGAAGGCGAGATTGTCGCCGTGAAATAAGGTTCTGTTTTTCCAGTTTGCGCTCATGCGATCAGGTCTGATAGCGTAACCTGCAAATTCCCAGGCAGGCCTTATTTTTTATGCTTTAGGTCTGAGACGCTTAGACAAGTGCGCATTTTTTTTCTGCGACGGAGCAGCACTTTTCGCCCGCCTGCCGTAGCCATGCGCGCGCGAAAGCCGTGGGTACGGGCGCGTTTGCGTTTCTTAGGTTGGTATGTTCTTTTCATATGTATTTTATAGACTGCTGACTTCTTGTGTCTCTCCTGCGCAGGGGCAGGCCGCTTGCTTATTTTGCTTGTATTAAAGAAAGCGCATTATCTAAAAAACGAAGCTTATACAATAGAAGATAGAAGCTTAATAATAAAGATAAATACTTTACTCTGACTATGTCCATTTTCCTAAAGGGCCTCTGCTAAGTCAAAGAACTTTACAAAAATTGTAAGTGGGCTTGCTTGCGGCTTTTTAGCATCTTTTGTATTTCTATAGTTTGCATTGCGGCGCTCATGAGGATATGCTAAGAAGATCCAATACCACCATAAAGAAATAGTCAAGCAGCGCCTAAGGCAAAAAGTAATGCCGTATTAATATCCTATTGACATGAACCATAAGGCCGCAAGCTTAGCCATAGCATTCCCAGCCCTGCAAAAAGCAGGGCTGGATTGTTGGAAACTACGTTTTAGGCCAAAGGCATAACTTAGAGCTTTGTTTGTCTTTTTCATTTACACGCCTTCCATAAAAAACTACTCTTGAGAAGTTACTTAGCTCTTTATGATGCGCCCTTCTTTATCTCTGAATTTTTGGCAAAGGATCATGATAAAATCTATAAATAGCCAAATTCCCCAGATCACGCCGATAAAAGCGAAGAATACGTACATGCTCGCAAGGCCTATCATCGTTGCAAATGTCCACAAAATTAGGCATCCGACGAGGGTAAAGAATTGTAATAGCCCCGTGCCAATTTTACCTACATAAAATCGGTGAAATCCCAGGCTGCCAAGAAAGAAACATAGCAGCGAAGTAGCTAACCACTCACGTTCACTTTTGTCTGTTTTTTCCATTTTTACACCTCACTATATTTGTCTTTATACGTTTTTGGACAAGGTCAGAATTAGAGTCTCCCTTTCCCAAAACAGAAACATTCTCCTTTTTTCAATAACCTGAAATACGACTTCCCAGCCATCTTTTGCTTCTTCATTAAGAATTTTCTCTAGCCTTCGAATCGCTATCCCAGAAGCGCCAAAAAAGAAAGCGCCCATAGCGCCTTCTTTTATCATCAAAACTTTATATGCTTTCATAATTGATTTAATTCCCATTTTTCCACTGTAAGGGGCAGTAATCGTTATCCTTCCCTTTGTTCTCTGCAATGATACTTTTTGATATATCTGTCAGCGAATTGGTTAGAGCGGTCCTTTCTTTTTGCGGAACGCTTTTGTTTTCAACGATTCTTCTTAATTCCTTTATGATTCCGTGCAGCTTGGCTAGCAAGGCTGCGCGTTCGTCATAACGGATATAGGTAGCCGTTCTTTGTTTTTCATGTCCGCTGGGATTATACTCCCTCGTCTGAACGTGCCTACATAACCTTAGCTGAGTTGTGCCATCTGCAGGTCTTGCCTGCGCTGGCGACTCTTGAGTTATGCTTTGCCCCGTCTTACAGGAGACAACAGGCAGAACAAAAACAAACATGAAAGCCCTAATATACTTTTTCACATTACTCTTCATTTATACACCTTCCTTAAAAGAATTAAGGCGCACCCCGCCCGCAAAGGATACTAACAACTAAGGCAAAGCTAAAAGAGGAATAGGAAAAAGATACTTGTAAAACTGGGAACGTTTTAGGTCTTTTACAATTAGCCATAACTCTTTTGGACACAAAGTGTTTGGTTAGCATCCTGCTAGTGCGACAACACTGGCAGGGTGCGCTTTTAATGCCATTGAAAAGAACGCGTTTTTATATTACAAGCAAAAATTTATCGCAACTATTTATCCTGTGGCAAAATCACCTTGACATATGCAGGAACGTACATTTCACTGCCCCATCAGCTTGGCGCTTAAGAGCTTTCCTGCTGCTTAAGGAGAGTATGCTAAAACTAAAGGGAACTTTGTTGGCATAGCGGCTTTTTGCTCAGGCTTTTAATACATAGCGAAGGAAGTAGAAAACATTTATGAATTACGTTTACATGGCGCTTTTGGCAGGGGTTCTTGCATTGCTCTTTGCCTTTTGGAAGTTCTTGTGGGTTAAAGCTCAGGAGAAGGGAACGGAAAAAATGCAAAATATAGGTCATCATATAGCGGAGGGAGCGCTTGCTTTTTTGCGGGCAGAGTATCGTATTTTGATTTGGTACGTACTTGCTGTTGCCGTATTGCTTGCCTTAGCAAACTCTATGAGCGATGAGGAGCGTTCTTCCCCAGTCGTGGCGCTGTCTTTTGTCATAGGTGCCTTATGTTCCAGTTTGGCAGGATTTGTTGGGATGCGTGTAGCTACTCTTGCGAACTATCGCACCACTCATGCAGCCCGCTCTGGAATTGCGCCGGCTTTGAAAATCGCTTTCAGCGGTGGTTCTGTTATGGGCATATCTGTAGTAGGTCTTGGGATTCTGGGTCTGGGCGCATTGTATGTGCTATATAGCAACTACCTCTTTGCCGGCAGCAGCCCTGTGCGTATTTTGAATATCCTTTCTGGCTTCTCTCTGGGCGCTTCTTCTATTGCGCTTTTTGCCCGTGTAGGTGGGGGGATATATACGAAGGCAGCTGACGTTGGCGCAGACTTAGTGGGGAAGGTAGAGGCAGGCATACCTGAGGACCATCCCTTGAATCCAGCCACGATAGCTGATAATGTTGGGGACAATGTAGGTGATGTCGCTGGCATGGGAGCAGATCTCTTTGAGTCTTATGTGGGTTCTATACTTAGCTCTATGGTCTTGGGCGCAGCCTTCGTGGGGATTTTTCAGGCAGGCGCTCTGGATCAATTTGGAGGCTTGAGCGCTGTATTTTTACCTTTGATATTAGCGGGGCTGGGTATTTTTTCTTCTATTCTAGGTACTTTCTTTGTGCGTATACGGGAAGGGGGCGATCCACAAAAGGCTTTGAACACGGGGCATTGGCTTTCTTCTGTGGTGATGATTGTGCTATGCTACATTGCTATCACTTCCATACTGCCGGAGACTTGGGAAGCTGTTCCTATCCTGCACATGCTTGGCGGCGATGCTTCTGCAGTCCCGCGTGAGTTCAGCGCTTTGGGAGTCTTTTATGCTGTGCTTGTAGGTCTGCTTGCTGGTATGCTGGTGGGAATCGTTACAGAGCACTATACGGGCACTAACAAAAAGCCAGTCCTTTCTATTGTAGAGCAGTCCAGCACAGGCCCTGCTACTACGATTATTGCTGGCTTGGGCGTAGGAATGATGTCTACGGCCTTGCCTACTTGCCTCATTGCCGGAGCCATACTTTTTTCACACTATGCGGCAGGTCTCTACGGGGTAGCTTTGGCCGCTTTGGGGATGCTTGCCAATACGGGCATACAGTTAGCAGTAGATGCCTATGGGCCCATTTCAGATAATGCTGGGGGCATAGCCGAGATGGCAGATTTGCCTCAAGAAGTGCGCAGGCGGACGGATCAACTTGATGCTGTGGGGAATACAACGGCGGCTATAGGTAAAGGCTTTGCTATCGCATCAGGCGCCTTAACAGCGCTGGCGCTTTTTTCTGCCTTTATGACGCAGGCAGGCATACAAAGCATCAATGTTGCGAAATCTACTGTTATGGCCGGGCTTTTTCTGGGCGCCATGCTGCCCTTTGTTTTTTCTTCCCTAGCCATGAATGCGGTGGGCAAGGCGGCAATGAGTATGATCCAAGAGGTAAGGCGTCAGTTTCGTCAAATTCCTTCCCTAAAAAAAGCCCTTGTTGTGATGAAAAAGTATGAGAACTCCTCTAAGAAAATCAGCGCTCAGGATTTGAAAATTTTGCAGAAGGCGGAGGGCAAGGCAGAGTATGCGCGTTGTGTGGAAATATCTACGCAGGCTGCCCTAAGCCGTATGATCCTGCCCGGTTTGATTGCGGTCCTTAGCCCTATTGCAATAGGCTTTTTGATGGATGCGGAAAGTTTGGGGGGGCTACTGGCAGGAGTAACCGTAAGCGGTGTTTTGATGGCTATCTTTCAAGCGAATGCGGGCGGAGCGTGGGATAATGCTAAGAAGATGATTGAAAAGGGCGTGGTAATCAAAAAAGAGAAATTTACTAAGGGCAGCCAAGCCCATAAAGCCGCTGTTGTAGGCGATACGGTAGGGGACCCTTTGAAAGATACTTCAGGGCCTTCCATCAATATCTTGATCAAACTCATGTCTATCGTAGCCTTAGTGATCGCTCCACTCCTGAGCTAGTCTTTAGGGCAGCGCGCATGGACACACTGCCAAGCAGCGTATCGCTCCGATACCGATGAAAGAGAGTCTCCTTTTGTCTTGGCATGAATATCTTCTTGTTTGCCTGCTCCTTTTCTATGCTATAGATACGTTTTTTCTTATATGTTTTGCTCTACACTCCTATTTTTTAATCTATTTGTATCGTAAGGACAAAGACGCCTGCATTGCAGCAAAGGACCCCCTGTTTAGGCCCATAGCTCTGAGGGGCCCTTCTCGTGCGGACGTGCCTTTTGTAACTATACAGCTTCCTATCTATAATGAATACTATGTAGTAGAAGACCTGTTGCGAAGCGTCACACAGATAGAATGGCCTGCCCACAAATTGGAGATACAGGTTTTAGATGACTCTACGGATGAGACCTACGCAGCGCTGAAAAAACTGGTGCGGCATTACAAAAAGCGGGGTTTTTCGATACAACACCTGCATCGCAAGCAAAGATATGCCTATAAGGCGGGGGCCTTAAAGGCGGGCTTAGCTGTGGCAAAGGGGGAATTCATAGCTGTTTTTGACGCCGATTTTCTTCCTCCCCGGAATTTTTTGCGCCAAAGCATGCCCTATTTTTTACACAATGAAGATATAGGCATGGTGCAGACGCGTTGGGGACATACAAATGCAGACGCTTCTTTTTTAACCCGCGCTCAGGCCTTAGGCATAGACGGACATTTTGTAATAGAGCAGAGCGCGCGAAGTAATGGAGCTTTGTGGCTGAATTTCAACGGAACGGCTGGGATATGGCGCCGGGCGTGTATTATAGAAGCGGGAAATTGGCAGGGCGATACTCTTACAGAAGACTTAGATTTATCTTATAGAGCAGAATTAGCAGGTTGGAAATTTCGCTATATCCATGATCTTGTAAATCCAGCGGAGCTTCCCCTTAGCATTGCTGCCTTCAAGCAGCAGCAACAGCGCTGGTGCAAAGGCTCCCTGCAAACGGCGCGTAAACTTTGCGGCCGTATCTGCCGCTCTGCCTTTCCTCTAAAAATAAGATCAGAAGCGATCCTCCGGCTTTGCAGATATGCTGTGCATCCCCTCATGCTTGCAAACCTGCTCTTAACTATGCCTATTTTATACTTGAGTAGCCGCTCCGCCTTGAAGGTCCAGAATATACCTATAAGCATGTTTGCAAGCCTTATACTTTTCCTTGCTTTTGCCGGATTTTCTTCTATTTTTTTCTATGTATATGCGGATCAAAGCCAGCGCTTTTACAAAAGACTGCTGCGTCTGCCAGCGCTCATGCTGATCGGGTCTGGCATTGCTTTGAGCAATAGCGTGGCGTTTTTTTGCGGCCTTCCGTAAACAAAGTTCTCCTTTTTTGCGTACTCCTAAAATCAAATACCAAAATAAAACAAGCATAAGCAAAAAATCTTCCAAATACCATATTGCCTTTTCTTCGTCCTCAATGCTGCTGACTTTGGGTGAGTTTGCTATGGCCTTGTACTGCTCCTTTGCCTTCTATACGGCTTTTTCTCTTCAGCATGTCCCGCTTAGTTTTTTTCTATTCCTTTATAGTCTTGGCTTTTTTTATATCTCACTCAAGGGCTTGCAAGAAGCTTTGTATTTTAGAAGACGCAAAACTAGGCTCTTGCCTAGCCTGCTTTCTTTTGGTATTATCTCTAGGACAGTATAAGAGAAGGGATCAAAGATGCCGATGTTTCCTATATGAGTTGTCAGTATCTTTGGAGCTGACACGCAAAGCTATGGCCAAGCTGCGCTTTCCTTTGTGCGCTGTTTAGGCCCTCCCTATCTTATGAAAGAAGAAAACGCCAAGACTTCACATGAGGAAGAAGCTTCTGATCTGGAATTAGAGGTCCTTGAAATTGAAGACATGGACAATATTTTTGATGAAGAAGAAAGGCATACGGCAGAAAAGGACCTGCACGCAAAAAAGCAGCTGATAGAGGAAATAGACGCGGCTCATCCTGAAAGCGCCGGTGAAGAAGGCGTTATAGACCTGGATGAATTTGAAGACGTAGACTTTGGCTTGTATACAACTGAAGACGAAGCAGAGCAGCTGAATGCGCAGGGGCAGGCTCAAGAAAAGCCAGCTATAAGCAATACGGAAGCTATGGGCGATGAGGAGCTGGCAGCTATTTTCCGTAATGAAAGCTCTGCTCAAAAAACTTCAAACGTAATAGATGAAGAAAATCCTGCTGCTGGCATAGATACAAGCGCAGCCCTTTCCGACCAAGAGCTGGCGGCCATCTTCCCTGAGGGAAATATCACAAATACAGAAGTAAGTAAAAGATACAAGCACAGCCCTTTCTGAGCAAGAGCTGGAGGCTGCATTGCCTGAGACACATATCACAAATACAGAAGTAAGTAAAGATACAAGCACAGCCCTTTCTGAGCAAGAGCTGGAGGCTGCATTGCCTGAGACACATATCACAAATACAGAAGTAAGTGAAGATACAAGCACAGCCCTTTCTGAGCAAGGAGCTGGAGGCTGCATTGCCTGAGACACATATCACAAATACAGAAGTAAGTAAAGATACAAGCACAGCCCTTTCTGAGCAGGAGCTGGAGGCTGCATTGCCTGAGACACATATCACAAATACAGAAGTAAGTAAAGATACAAGCACAGCCCTTTCTGAGCAAGAGCTGGAGGCTGCATTGCCTGAGACACATATCACAAATACAGAAGTAAGTAAAGATACAAGCACAGCCCTTTCTGAGCAAGAGCTGGAGGCTGCATTGCCTGAGACACATATCACAAATACAGAAGCAGGTAAAGATGCAAGCGCAGCGCTTTCTGAGCAAGAGCTGGAGGCTGCATTGCCTGAGACACATATCACAAATACAGAAGCAGGTAAAGATACAAGCGCAGCGCTTTCTGAGCAAGAGCTGGCGGCCGTTTTCCCTGAGGAAAGTAAGGCAGGAAGTTCTCGTTCTTTTAGTGAAGAGAGCGCTGCCCCCCTTTCTCAAGAAGAAATAGACAGCGTTTTTGAGGAATTTGATGCGCAGTTAGATATAGCCAGTACTGAAGCAAGTAAAACAAGTCCCACTTCTGATAATGCTCTCTCTACGGAAATAGAAAAGACGCAGGCAAGTACTTTTGCATCTGAGGAAGGGGCTGTATCAGATGATGCTCTTGAAGATATAGCTTTATCAGAAGGAGAGCTGAGTTCCATTATAGATGATAGCAATCTTGGCAGTGATGTTCTTGCGATGAAGGGAGAAGAAGCGGCATCTCTTTTGGGCGCTTCTGCTCAGGATGCTTTTGTCAGATCAAAAAAGGCCGATATGCCCCTGCAAGAAAGTGACTTAAGTACAGAAGCCTTGCACGGGCAAAGAGCTGATGATGAAATAGCTCAGGGCAGTGATGTGGGTCTTATGGCGCAGGCAGAAGCTGATGATATTAGACTTTCTGATGCGGAGCTGCAAAATATGGTCGACGATTTGGATAACTTTCCGGGCTTAGCGGGTCTTGCGCAGCAAGGCAAGAATGTGGATGCGCCTGTATTAGAAGCGCCGCCTGAGTTTGGTAATGGGCCATCATCCAATGAGGGCCTCGCACAAGAAATCGCCCAAGAAAATCGGCTTAACATAAGGGAATTACGGAGAATGATTATCTACCTGGACATACTCTTTGACAAGCTTCCGGAAGATGTCATACGCGAATTCAGCCGTTCCAAGTACTTCAATCTCTACAAAAAAGTCATGTATGAGCTTGGGCTTTAGAGGCGCTTTTTGTTGTGATTGCAATAGTCTAGCAAGGCCCTTGTAAAACTTGCCGCAGCTACTTTTTTAGAAGGCAGGCATGCGGATGCTTAAAACTTTCAAAAGTCCTAAAGAAGCTCTTTTGCATTTTATGACAGAAGCATAGTGGATTTCCTGCCGAGATGTTTGTATGCTCTTTCTGTTGCCAAGCGGCCTTTAGGGCTTTTTTCCAGTAAACCCATACGCAGTAAGAATGGTTCATGGTCTTCTTCTATAGTGCGGGGCTCTTCATCGACGAGAGCCGCAATCGTGTTGATACCAACGGGCCTTCCCTCATAACGATCTATCATATAAGCAAGGATACGTCTGTCTATTGACATAAGGCCCAAGTCGTCTATGCCGAGTTTCACTAAACAGTTCTGCACAAAATTGCGATCTATATGCTCCTTATGCGCCACCGTCGCATAGTCTCTAAGACGGCGCACAAGATGATTAGCAATACGCGGCGTCATGCGGGCTCGTATGGCCAGCTCTTCTGCGGCTTCAGGACTCAGCTTGAGATTCAGCAGGCGCGCAGAGCGTAAAACAATACTTACTAAAGAGGCCTCATCATAATATTCTAATTTCAATTCCATGCCAAAGCGGGACTTCAAAGGAGAAGAAAGCATGCCAGATCGGGTTGTGGCGGCTATCAGAGTAAAGGCTTTCAGATGTAATTTAATACTTTGGGCGGCCATGCCCTCGCCTATGATAAAATCTATGCAATGATCTTCCATAGCTGGATAGAGTATTTCTTCGCAGGAAGCGGGAAGGCGATGGATTTCATCCAAAAAAAGCACGTCCCCCTCTTCGAGCAGGGTAAGAAGACGCGCCAGGTCTTTCGGGCGGCTGATAGCTGGGGCGCTCGTACTGTGCAGTTTTGTGCCCATTTCCCTGGCCACAATGTTTGCCAGACTCGTTTTACCAAGTCCCGGCGGGCCGGAAAAAAGAATATGATCTAAGACTTCCTTGCGTTGTTTGGCGGCCTCTATAGCCACGCTAAGCTTTTCCCTAAGATCGCTCTGGCCTATAAAATTGCGGAGGCGCAGGGGCCTTAGGGCGCGGTCCTCTTCCTCATATAATGCAGAGTTTTGGACTGTATGGGGAACAAAAGTCATATACAAAAACGCGAAGCAAGACGCAGCTTTTGCTTGTCAAATATGAGGAGACTTTTGCAAAGCAGTTGTTAATAGGATGCTAAAAGAAGCAGTCAGGAAGCATTGTAACTTTGACCAAAAAACTCATAGTTTTTGGGAATAAAAGCTTTCCACTTCTCAGGGACTTCGTCTTCCGTAAAAATAGCTTGTACAGGACACACAGGCTCACACGCCCCACAGTCTATACACTCCTCTGGATCAATGTAGAGCTGTTTGTCTTCAAGCTGATCTTCTTTCCATCCCTTTTCCTGCCACTCTTCTTTGGTGGGATGGATGCAATCTACAGGGCAAACTTCCACGCAGGCAGTATCGCATACGCCGACACAAGGCTCAGTAATAATATAAGGCATGCAAGAGGCTCCTCCTTAAGCGCAAAGACATCTTCCAAAGATACCAGAAAAATAGCAATCAAAAATTATTTCCTTTTTTGATCCTTCAGTCTGACTGAAGGATCATAGGACACTTTTAGCAAATTCTGCGAAATCTTTTTAGTGGACTCTTGTATATAGTACCCCAAAAAAAAGAAATATCATGCTGCGAAGCCTGCTTTTTTGCTCGACTTCCTAATGCTATGTTTTGGAATTGCGCTTGTCACTTTTTCTTTTGCTGGATTTCTTGCGGCATCGGCCTTTCCTTCCCGGCTGTACATTTGCAAATGTCTGAGTACAGCCTTTAGCAAGAAGAAGCGTAAAGCAAATGCAGGATTTGCTGGAATATCATTTGGATTTGCTGGAGCAGTGCGCGCAATCTATTTTATTATGCGGGCAGGAGCGCTATGTTAAGGCAGGCAAATATCAGCAATCTTCTGTGGCCTCTCACGTGCGCCACATTTTAGACCACTATCATAGCTTAGCGCATGTGATAGAAGCTGCCAAACGGGATGGAAGCTCCTTAGAAGTGGACTATAGCAAGCGCCAGCGCAATAGGGCCTGTGAAAATAATATGGAAGCAGCCTTGGAAGAGATTGCTGTCTTGAAAAAGCAGCTGCCTTTGCTTGCTGCAGCTAAAAACAGCGAGCTAAAGATACGTGATGAAGCGCCCAAAGCCAGCTCAGAGCCATGTAGCTCTAGTCTTGCGCGGGAGCTGCTTTTCGTAGCGAGCCATACGGTCCATCATTTGGCTTTCATTGCCCTGCTAATGCGTTCTGCCAGCTTAGCTGTGCCTCCCGCAATGGGCATAGCTGCCTCTACGGCCAACTATTATTCTATGTCTGGATAAAGCTTTGCGCCTGCTTGCGTTGTTTGAAAAAGAAAGGAAATGCCTACAGAAATAGCTCTACGTGTGCCTGATATAGGCGATAGCAAAAAAATCGAGGTCGCCCGATGGTACTTTTCTGAAGGAGATCAAGTAGAAGAAGGAGACTGTCTTTGCGAACTTATTACAGACAAGGCTGCCTTCCCCTTGGAGGCTCCGCACAAAGGGAGAATTACAAAAATACAAAAAAGCGAATCCACCTCTACCAAGACAGGTGATATTTTGGCTTACTTCGAAACTGCCTGATAGCTGCCGAATACCATGATCTTCTTGATACAAATGCGGGAAAGCCCTATAGCTGCGATGCCGCAAGGGGAAGTATGAGCGCTGCAGGCTCTCTTTGCAAGGCTTAAATCATAATCATAGCAGCACAGTCTTTCTTTTTAATCTCTATCTTATGCGGGCTAGCCAAAGTCTTATTGCTACTCTAAGAGAAAATCCAGCTGACGCTGCGGCTGTTTCTCATGCTCTTTTTCTGCGTGCTGGCTTAGGCAAGAAAGCATCCGCCGGTTTATACTATCTTTTACCACTAGGCCTGAGGGTGCTAAGAAAGATCCAAAACATAGTCCGCAGGGAGATGGATGAGGCAGGAGCTTTAGAATGCCAAGCGCCTATTCTTACTTCTGCAAACATCTGGGAGAAGTCAGGGCGCTGGGAACAAATGGGACGGGAGCTGTTTTCTCTACAAGACAGACACGAAAACTGGCAGGTCTTAGCTCCCACGCATGAGGAAGCCTTTACCGAGCTGGCTCGCCAAAGCATCAAGTCTTACAAAGACCTTCCTAAAAATCTTTATCAAATACACAGCAAGTTTCGAGATGAAATACGGCCCCGCTTTGGCATGATACGCGCCCGCGAATTTCTTATGAAAGACGCTTATTCCTTTCACCAGAACGAAGAATCTCTGGAGGAAAGCTATACTCTCATGCGCAAAAGTTACCAAAGAATATTCGCCAAGATGGGTCTGCAAAGCCTTGTTGTAGAGGCGGATACGGGAGCTATGGGAGGCTCTGCGTCTGAAGAATTTATGGTCGTCTCAAATATAGGGGAAGAGCTTTTGCTGATCGATTCTGAGGGGAATTACAAAGCTAACAGAGAGGCAAGCCCTGTAATCTACAGCGATACAATACAAAGCAAAGAAGCTCCCAGCCAGTCTCATGCAGAGCTTAAAAAACTATACACTTCTGCCTGCACGAGCGTAGAGGAAGTCGCTGAGAAACTGCAGAGTAGTCCGGACCGTGTGCTCAAGGCGCTCCTGTATGAAGTCCATGATACTACTGTGCTTATTTTTATGCGCGGGGATCGTGAATTGAACGAAAGCAAGCTAAGGCAAGCGCTCGCAAAGCAAAGTATATATGGCGAGCTGCGCCTGATGGAGTCTCCCAAAGCGAAGGCGCTGGGCCTTGTTCCGGGTTTCATCGGCCCTCTTGGCCTTCCTACTTTGAGTAAAACAAATACTATCATCCTATGGGACAATTCCGTAAAAACACGCCCCGATTATATCATTGGCGCCAATGAACAGGATTATCATTACCAAGCTTACGTCCCTGATTTTCAAATGCAAAGTCTGGACCTGGCCTTAGCGCGCGCCGGTGATCCATCCCCTGCCAATCCCGCCTGTCTTCTCAAAGAAAGCAGAGGCATAGAATTAGGCCATATTTTTAAGCTGGGTCAAAAATATACCAAAGCTTTAGAAATGCAAGTTCTGGATGAACAAGGCAGAGCTTTCTATCCATGGATGGGCTGCTATGGAATAGGTATCAACCGTAGTATGTCGGCTCTCATTGAACAATTTCATGACGAAAAGGGCATAACGTGGCCTGTCAGCGTAGCTCCTTATGAAATGCTTCTCATCGGCATTACCGCTTCAGAAGAAGAGGAAAGAGAAGTAGAGCTCTTCTATAAAAAGCTTCTTTCTTTAGGCTGTGAAGCGCTTTGGGATGAGCGCAGGCTGAGGCCCGGGGTGAAATTTCGCGATGCGGAGATTATTGGCTTTCCTATGATCATCACTATGGGGAAACATTACTTTCATGATAGGACATTAGAAATCCAGCTCCGCCAGAAACAGAAAAAACTGGAGCTCCAAGCCTCCGCAAAAAACTCACTCGAAGAGCTTGCGCAAAAAGTTGCCTCTATAAGACAAGAATTGTATCAGAGCCTGGAGCATGAAGTCCGCAAAATCACCACATAGCTTGTGTAAGGCAATGCAAAGTAATCATCAAGACTCTTCCTATCTTGTCATAGCGCATCGAGGCTGCAGCAGGGCATATCCTGAAAACACAGTAGCGGCAGTCAGAGAAGCCTTGTCTCTGAGTTGCCCTATGGTAGAAGTAGATGTGCTGATAAGCAAAGACCGTAAGATCATTGTTTTTCATGACAGCGATCTAAAGAGGGTTACAGGCACTGCGGGGCTTGTGCGGCATCATAACTATGCCTATATTCGGCAGCTTAACGCCAGCTCTTATTTTAGCCCTCCCTGTGAAAAAACTTCTATAGCCTCTCTAGAAGAAATTCTTATGCTTTTTCAAAATTACCCTCGAGCATACTTGAATATTGAGATTAAACCTGAATCTTGGGATAAGACAGAAAATCAAGATAATGTGGAAAATCAAATTGTAAGAGATGTACAAAAATATAATATGCGGGAGCGTGTCATCGTCTCTTCCCATAAACTGGAATTTCTGGAGCGTATAGGGAGGCTTAGTCCTGATCTAAAAAAAGCCTTCCTTGTCGACCGGGATTTACGTGCGATCAATATCAAGAAATTACAAAAGTCTTATGCTTTCTATTCCCTTCATCCTAACTACGAACACTTATATCCCGAATTTGTAAGCCTTTGTCATACGGAAGGGCTGAAGGTTTTTCCTTATACGATCAATAAGAAAAAAGACATGCTGGCCTGCCTTGCCATGCAAGTAGACGGCTTTTTTACGGATTATCCCATAAGGGCCTTGTCTTGTCAACTTAGGAGCAGGCAGACTGCCTTAAGCGCTGATAAACGCAAAGAAAATTGATGCCCAGTCTAGACGAGATACCATATGGAAAAGTAATGCAAGACGCTGGCCACAAGTACAAAAAGATGCCAGATTACGTGATTGTAACTTAAAGTGTGCCAGATATAAAAGACAAAGCCCAAAGTGTAGATGAGACCTCCTACAACAAGGAAAAGAAAACTCACAAAAGACAGCTCATTGTAGAGCTGATAGGAAGCTATAATACACAGCCAGCCCAGTATCAAATATAAGGACGAGGAGAGCTTGCTGTATTTTCTAAAACCAAGAAACTTTAAGCAAAAACCAAGAAGAGCGCCCCCCCAAGCGCAGCCAAAAAGAGGCCACCCCAAAGAAGGCCGCAAAACAGTAAGAGTAAAAGGAGTGTAGCTGCCCGCAATCAAGAAATAGATAGCACAGTGATCGAAAACTCTCAGAATAATTTTAGCCCTTGTATTCGTGATGCTGTGATACAAGGTAGAAGCCAGATATAGAAGAATCAAACTGGCTCCATAAATAGAAAAGCTTACCACATGCCAAGCATCTCCTTTGTCTACAGCCCGCAGAATTAAAACCGAAGTCCCCGCTATACTCAAGGCCAGACCAAGACCATGCGTCAGACTATGCCACACTTCTTCTATAAGTGAGTAACTATCTAAAATATAATGCTTAGCCCGCTTCGTGATGATTTTTCTTATTTCAGGGCCTTTATCGCCCATGATTTTTTCTATCCTTATGCTTTTCTTGATGTGCGTAATTTCTTTCATCCTAAAGCAGAGGCAAGGCCTTGTGTTTGAAAAGCATGAGCTCCAACAAAATTGCAAGCATATTTTCTAAGAAAAGGATTGCAGAGTATCTAAAGATATTGCAAGGAGCAAAGGCCGCATAGCTCTAGTGAGAGCCAATCTCAAAACTAGGCTCTTGCGACTACTTCTTAGAAAGCCCCCGCCAAAACAGGTTTTTGATAAAGGATAGCGCTTGAGACACAAGCGGCTTAGCGTGAAATATGTCCGTAGCTTGTATACATATGAGAAAGATATTGCTTGAAAAATCAGATAGTCTACGACGAAATGACACAGGGAGTTTCCAGCTGCCTTAGCCTTGCCTTTGGAACTGCTTCGTGTTCCTTTTAGGAAAACGCAATATCCTATATCTCTTTGGCATGAGTCACAGCTTTATTGCAGCTTCGAATGAGTAATGAAAACAGTATCCAGCTTAGATCATGACCTGCAAGCGGGCATAGAACAACTTTATGAAGAACAGGCCGCAAGTCCCGGAATTTTAGAGAATCATAAAAGCAAATCTATTATAGAAACAAGCATCAAGATGCTTAACGAAGGGAAAATCCGCGTAGCTTCTCAAAGGGGGCCGGGAGACTGGGAGGTGCATGCCTGGGTCAAAAAAGCCATCTTGCTTTACTTCAAGACGGCGCCCATGCGCTGCATGGAGAGCGGGCATTTTTCTTATTATGATAAGATACCTGTGCGTACAGATCACAGCCAAAGAGCTGTCAGGGTAGCGCCTCCAGCAATATGCCGCTACGGCGCGCATGTGGAATCAGGCGCTATTTTAATGCCCTCTTATGTGAACATAGGCGCATATGTGGCTAAGGGCACGATGGTAGATACTTGGGCTACTGTAGGCAGCTGCGCGCAAATTGCTTCGCATGTGCATCTTTCAGGAGGAGTAGGAATAGGAGGAGTTTTAGAACCGCCCCAGGCCCAGCCAGTTATCATTGAACAGCATGCCTTTTTGGGCTCACGGGCTATAGTAGTAGAAGGAGTCATTGTTGAAGAAGCGGCTGTATTGGGAGCCAATGTTGTTTTGACTGCTTCCACCCCTATTATAGATGTTATGCAAAAGGAAGAAGTAGTTTACAAAGGCCGCGTGCCTGCCCGCTCTGTAGTAATACCGGGGTCGCAGGTCAAGCGCTTCCCAGCTGGTTCCTATGCAAGGCCGGCGGCTCTTATTATAGGCCAGCGCAAAAGCAGTACAGATCAAAAAACTTCTCTCGAAGCAGCTCTGCGTGATTTTGAAATCAGCGTGTGATAAAGTACATGGCTTTAAAAAGAAAACATAGGAAGGCAGAGCGCAGGAAGGAAGCAGGCTGGAGCAGGGAAGCGCTAAGCAAAGCCTATAATAAAAAGAACGCGTCTCTTAAAAAAAAAGATAAGGAATGGAAAGCCTTGGAAAACACTCTCACAGACCTGCAGAAAGGAGAAAGCAGGTCTGTAGAAAGCGGGCAGGCTTCTTTGTTTTCAAAAGATGCCATAAAACGTTTCCTGCTGAGAACGCACAGGAAGGGATTGAAGCGATTTACGATTATGCTCATACCCCATACGCAAAAACGCATAGTCAACTGGCATGTCAGCATGTACTCCCTTTGCAGCTTGGGCTTAGGCTTAGGCTTAGTCATGTTTTTCTCTGTAATCAGTCTCATTGACAAGAGCGGCGACGACATCAAATATTATGATATGGGACTGGGGAACAAGCAGTTTGGCATGCAAAGTATTCATATAGCTAAGGAGATGCTGCCCCTGCACAAACTCATTCGCAGTTATAGCAAAACCATCGCTATGCTCTACGGCTACTTGGATGATAAGAAAACGGACAAAGTGAGTCTCAGCCCTAAAGCAACTAGGCTGATAAGAAATGAGATCGCAAAACTAGAGCGGAATATGAAAAAATGTGAGGCTGCTAAAGCAGGTTGTCCACAAAATAAAATAGAAGAACTTTTACGGAGCGCTATCTACCTAGCATCCCAAGACAATCACAGCATTCGCAAGTCTATTGAGTACACAGAAAAAATATTGGCCGCCTTGGCCACAAAAGAAAAAAAACATCTCTTTGAAAATACCCCAAGCATTTGGCCTGCACAGGGCTATCTGCTGAGCCCATACGGACAGCTAAAAGACCCCTTGCGCGGAAGAACATACTTCAAGCGTGGTATTGAAATAGGAGCTTTTTTAGGCACAGAGGTGGTAGCTACAGCGCCGGGCATAGTGCACAAGCTCTCTTATGATCCGGAATATGGTTTGAAGCTCTTCGTCAAGCATCTTTATGGCATTGCGAGCTTTTACGCCCATTTGGATAGAGTCCGCGTAAAAGAGGGGGATAGGGTAGATAAGGGAGAAGTAATCGGCTATGTAGGAAAGAGCGGCAAAGCGCCGATTCCCATGCTGTACTACGAATTGCATATTGGTACTGTAGCTTACGATCCTCATGCTTTTTTACATCACTTGCAAAACCGATGGCTGATCCCTCCGAAAATTTAATTGTAAACAGCTTGATTGGCAAGGGTTCCGAATTTCGTGGAGAATTCAAAGTCAAAGATTTGCTGCGTATAGACGGCTATTTTAAGGGCAGCATTATTACAGAAGGGAAAGTGCTGATAGGCAGCTCAGGGCTTGTAGAGACAGACATCAGAGCAAACATAGTTGTAGTAGGAGGCGAGGTGCGTGGCTCTATTTATGCCCGTAAAAGAGTAACCTTGCTGTCTACTTGCCGACTCTACGGAGATATTGTAACTGCCAGTCTTTTAGTAGAGGATGGCGGGCTTTTTACAGGCCACTGCACCATCAACCAACACGAATAAGAATAAAATAGCGCAGCCAGGCGGCCTTGCCTTGCTGCAAAATCCCTTATGCCCGCAGCTATTGTTTCGCCCTGCGCGCATGCAGGAAAGCTCTCAGGCATACAACGAAATAGGCGCAGCACACGAAACCCATGAGAGTCATTTCTATGGCTGCAAGGGGTCTTTGAGGCGCCTTAGCGTAAAAAAGCCATGGAAATAACTTGCCTAATCCCATAAAAAGCGGGAGCATTCCTAAAAATGCCAGTATGGAGCTAAGGTGCATGGAAAATCGATAGCACTTCTCCAGCTTGGCTAGCCAGGCCAAGAGTAATAAAACTAAGCCAAGATATGCGGGGATGAGCGCCGTGTACTTGCTAAAGGCAGTATAGGCAAAGAAAGAAAGACCGAGGAGAATCAGCGCTCCTCCTGTGATTGTTGTTGTCTTTTTGATATCTTGCATAGCTTACAGGAATCTTTAAGCCTCTTTCTAAAGCAAGTAAAAAATCTCTGCCAAAGAAGAAATAAAAACATATGATCAAAAATTGATAATGGCAGGCGAAGTGCAGAGCGTATCGAATACTCTACCAGCGAGCGTTTTGCCAGTGCGCCTCGCGCATTCTGCCTGTGCCGCAAGAGCCTACTTTTGAGACCGGCTCTTAGTCGCAATACCTTTAGTTATACAAAAAGTCTTTTTAATAACAAAGGCCGCTAGACATGACTAGCGATTATTTATTATACTTAATTATAGTATCCGATTCCCTTGCTTTCGTTGCTGGCAGTGCTATCGATTAGTTTTTCAGTATCCTTTGCATTTTTTTCATTTATATTATTATAGGGGCGTGACATTAGCAAGTAGACTATTGTATATAGTGATCCGAGCAAATGGGAAAATACGGGAATTTTTACCTTGACCCTGCTTCGTATATAACATTTTCTTTACTCGCAGGCTTGCTTTTGTTAAGCTTGGCCTGCGCTTGATTGTAGGAAAAGAATTCTAAAAGAAGTCTATATGCAAAAACATTGCTTATGTTCTGCCCTAACTCTCAAACATACCTTTTGCTCTTGAAAATCAAAAAAAGCCCTCTTCGCAGCTTTTTAAAAAAAGCTGCCTGCTGCCTTCTAAAGCGTAGAGTGGCTGCGCATACCAAAGCGCGCCAAGCGCCTTGGCTGAGGGCCAATTTTTAGCCTGTGTATACAGCTGAGGCATACTCTAAGAAAAAGGAAAGCGGCTAAGCTTATGTCTCAAAAAGCTACTGTTCTCTTTGTAGATGACATGGAGTCCATACGCTTCGCTATGAAAGAGCATCTCAGCCGGGACTTTGAGGTTCTCACCGTGGGCGATGCCTATGCGGCCCTGAGCCTTTGCGCTCAGAGAAAGATAGACCTTATGATCTCAGATATCAAGATGCCGGGTTTGTCCGGGATAGAGTTGATTCGCCAGGTGCGCCGTAAGTATCCTCAAATGCGCTATGCTTTGATGACTGCGTACAATGTGGATGATTTTATCGATATGGCTATAGAAGAGAAAATTAACAATATCATCCCTAAAAGCCTGCTTTTAGAAATTGAACATGTTTTAATTATGGCGCGCAAATTGCTAGCAGAGGACCCTTTTGGCATACACTATTATTTCCCAAAGGCGCCTGTTAAAAAGTTACAGCTCTCAGATGTGTATCGTATGTTTCAGTACTGCAAGCAGACACAAAGAGATCAAGAAAAGGAAGACGCATTCTGCAAAGCCACTTACTATTGCTACCAGATAGAAAATTTCAAGGAATGCGGGAACATTATTGATAAAATCAGCTCCATACTGGTATCTCATCTGGCTCCTTTATGCGTACAGCAAATTATAGATGAGCTTTCTATCAATGCAATGAAACACAGCTATGAGAAGCAGCTTTATGAGCTCTGCTTTGGTATTTTTGGCAAGCAGACTGTCATAGGCGTTGTGGACTATGCGGGTAAGCTGCAGGATAAAAAAATCTTACGTTACCTGCAAAGACAGGCAACCTTAGATGAAAATTCCGGGCTACCCTTGGGCTTAGAAGATTCTCATGGAAGAGGCTTGTATATCAGCCGTGAGCAATGTGAGCATTTGATTTTTAATCTAAACCCTGGACATAAAACAGAGATTATCGCTATGCTCTCACAAAAGCAAATGCAAAACAGCCGCGCTATTTCTATCTTTCAAAAAGATACTGCCTCTATGCCAAACTAAGCCCAATAGCTAAGGTCTTATTTCCCAAAGCTGCTTCTCATGACTTTAGGCGCAGGACTTGCCGCAAGATAGCGTGCGCTCTCATTCTATCATTTTCAAGAAGCTTCCATAGACAAAAAACAAAAAGCAGACAAAAGACATCATAAGACATCATAAGACATCATAAGACATGGAGGCGACTCTGAAAAAAGCTTTCTTAGCTGTGAAACACCCCTGCCTGCAGGGAATGCGGGTCCTCAAGGTATCCTTTCATTCTCAAAGCCTTTTTGCCTTGTATCGCATGGAAGTGATGCTCCCAAAGAAGCAGAAAGTAAGCAAACACATAGCCTGCAAGGTCATGGATTCCTATGCTATGGCAGAAGCAGAAAAAGAAGCCTTAGAGATTCTATGGGAAAGCAAAATCCCTGTCCCGGAAGTGTATGACTGCCTCAGCTGTGATGGGAAAGCGCTGCTATTTATGGAATTTATCAGTTCTGATATCCCCTCTGCAAATTTTACCAAGAGCAGGCAGGCGATCTTGTCCTGCGCAGCTGGGCTTGCAGCAGATATGCTCCAACTTTATCAAAAACAATATCCCCGCTATGGCTGGGCGAAAGATAATTTTATTGGGAGTCTCAAACAAAAAAACGCCTTCTATAAGGATTTTAGCTCATTTTGGTGGGAAAGCAGGATATTGCCTCAATTTCGTATGGCGCACCAAAGCGGCCTTGTGCCCGCAAGTTTAGGTCATGACCTAGAAGCCATTGTGCGTGACTGCGCAGAAAACTGGTCTTTGGATGGGCAGGCTCCTCGACTTGTACATGGAGATTTATGGTCTGGGAATCTCCTGGCCGGCTGCAAAGGCCGTCTTTACTGGATTGATCCTGCCCTGTCTTATGGGAATCCCGAGCAGGACCTGGCTATGTTAGGCCTCTTTGGGGGCCCTCTTAGTATGAAACAAAAAGAAGAAATTGCGCAAAGGGTGGGAGCTGGGGCAGGCTTTGCTGAGCGCGAAGCATTTTGGCAGATCTACCCGCTGCTGGTACACATCAACATTTTTGGCGCTGCCTATCTAAGAAGCTTGGAAAAAGCTATGTCTGCCTATCGCAAGCTAAGCTGAGCAAAGAGTCAAGCAAGAATACCCGCCTGCTTGCCTGCCTTTGGCAGGCAGAGCTATTGTAGGCAAGTGTCGCTTTCGCTAGCGCAGCCGTGTTTTGCTAAAGCGCAGTGTCTTAAAGCTAGGAGAGGCGTTGGTGCAGCTGCATGCTTAGTATCATGCTCAGTACAATCACCAGAAAATTGGCATCGCTGTGCAGGAAAAAGGCAAAGCCCCAAAAAGGCAGGAGGAAATGCAAAGAGATATAGTGAGACCAGTATAAGAGAAAAGCACGCAGAGCTGCTTTGTTTCTTGGGCGAAGGAAAGCAGGGCTGAAGTAAAGCTTCACTTTGCTGGCCAAACGCTCGCGATAGAAGTGAGGAACAGCTCCTATAGCAAAAGCGCGCCCCCTTTGTTTTTGAAAGTTATGTATGCAAAGGCAAAGCAGACCAAGAGAAACAAAGCTCAGGCAAATGGAGGCATATAAAAAGGGCACAGACATAGGTTCTAAAAAAGCAAGGTGAGACCGGCTCTTAGCGGCAGGTGCTGGGAAGCAGTCAGGGAGCAGGCGGCGATTTGCTCTTGCTTTGCAGTTTTTTTATATCCTCTCGTATTTTGCCTGCCTGCTTGTTCTTTTGAGATTTTCTATAATAGGCTTCTAACTTACGCATAGCCTCTAAAGCTTCTTCGTCGTCTATTGCAAGCTCTACAGCCAAAAGCAGCTCTTCTTCTTCTTTGTCAAGCGCTTTAGCCGTAGCTTTGCGCGATGTAATGAGGGCGGGGCTTGCTTTTTGTTTTGGACTCTTGCCTGTCTGCCTGAGTTTGGGCTGGGGAACAGCAGCCTGCTTTGCTTTCTCGTCTTTGCTTTTTGGCAAGGGCTGAGCCTGAGTTTGGACATTTTCTGGAGGGAAAGAGCCCTCGTCCGAATACCAAAGGAGGGGAAGCGTAAAAAATGCAGAGATGCCGGCGCAAAGCAGAAGAGCAAAAGCAAGTCTCTTGTAAGGAGCAAGGAGGAATTCCAAGTTGTAAAGCCATTGCCTGCAGCCTTCTGCCAGCTTTTTAGGCCATAGCTCCAAAGAAGCAGGCGCATGACTCTGCTCCAGACTTTGTAATTGCCGGAGCAGCTTCTTTGAGAAGGCCTGCTCCCACTTAGACTCTTTTGGCTCTATGCAGCTATGAAGTTGGCGGGCCATGTCCACAAGGAGACTATGTGTTTGGGACTGGGCTTCTATTTCCTGCTGGAATTCTTTTTTACGCAGCGAGCCGAGGCCTTTCAGAGCGCTTTGCCAGTCTTCTCCATTTTCTTTTTTGCATACAAGCTCTGCCAGCGTCCCCGTGTATCTTTTCTTATTCATATGCTTTATTATACGTTTTGTCTATGATATTGCTAATGCAGCATTTTGCGCAGCATGCCCCGCGCAGCAAAAAGCCTGCTCTTCACTGTGCCTACTTTTGCGTGCGTGAGTTTTGCTATCTGCTCATAAGACAAATCATCGTAATAGCGCAAAAGCAGGAGGGCACGATAGCGCTTCGGGAGGAGATTCACCTTTTCTATTAGATAGCGCGCTTCTTCAGAAAGTTCAAGCTTTTTTTCCAAATTGATGCGCTCATCTTTCAAAACTAAGGCAGGCGAGGCGTCTATGGAGATATCTGCGCTTTGCTTCCTGCTGGAACGGAGATAGTCCTTGCATTTGTTGCTAAGAATACGGTAAAGCCAAGTATGTAAGCTGCTTTCTCCCCTAAAAGCTTGGATAGAACGCCAGCCTAGAAGGAGGCTCTCCTGCAGTAAATCCTCAGCTGCCTCTGCCTGGCCTACGAGCGCTATGGCTCTCCGATAAAGGGATTTTTGGCAAAGCTGTACCAAAGCGCCGTAGGAAGAAGCGTCTCCTTGCTGTGCTTTTTGCAGCAGCTTTGCTTCTTTTTGCGCATCCATTTTAGTTGAGTCGAACTTCTTCGATACTATCGTAAGAGAGATCTCCAAGATATAATTCTAAGTCATGCCTTGACGCTGTCATGTCCGTCAGATAGATGCGCCTTTGCGCTTTTTGCCCCCTTGGAGCGCTAAGCATATTCCTTTCTCCAAGAATGCTTTTGGCAAGCTTTGCGCTTGCCTGTGAGGAATCAATCAAGGGCAGCTCTGGGAACTCCCGCTGTATGTCCTTCTTTAGCAGGGGATAATGCGTGCATCCCAAGACCAAGGCTTTGATATTCTGCTTTGCGAAATCGTGCAAATATTTTCTTATTACGAGGCGGCTGATCTCTGTATCCATCCATCCTTCTTCTACAAGGGGAACAAAGAGAGGACAAGGACGGAGGAGCACCTGCAGACTCTTCTTTTTTTCCATGATAGCTTTGGTATATACGCCTGATTTGATAGTTGCTTTCGTGCCAAGTACTGCGACTCTATCTCCATCCTGCAGGTCTAAAGCAAACAAGGCATCCACGCCTGCCTGGATTACGCCCATGACAGGAATCTTATGGAAGGAGCGCGCAATCAATTCCTCCGCATAGGCAGCAGCAGTGTTACAGGCAATGACAAGCATTTTCAGATTCTTCTTGCATAGAAAGGCGGCGTCTTCCAGACTATAGCGTTGGACTATGGCAGCTGAACGAGAGCCGTAAGGAACACGCGCCGTATCTCCTAAGTAGATAAAATTTTCCTGAGGCATAGCCTTGGCTAAGGCTGCAAGTACAGTCAGGCCTCCCAAGCCGGAGTCAAAGACCCCTATGGCGGCTTCCTTAGAATGAAGAGAGGCTTGCTTCACATTTCTTGCTGCAATCCAAAGGCTCTATGCACTGCTTCCAAGGCCGCATCACCCTCCTCTGGCAGCAACACAACGGAGATTTTGATCTCAGACGTGCTTATCATTTCTATATTGCTATGGAGATCTGCCAAAGCCCCAAACATAGCCGCAGCGACTCCAGAATGTGACTGCATGCCTACTCCTATAGCAGAGACAATGGCAACCTGAGGAGTGATTTCCAAGCATCCTTCCTTAGCTTCTTCATGGATAAATGCCTGAGCTACCTTCTTTGCCGCTGCAAGCTGTGGACTGCAGAACGGTAAAGGAAATGGTGTTTTGCCCCGCCTCACCCGTGCTTTGCACAATGATATTGACGCATATGTCTTGAGAAGCCAGACTGCCAAAAAGCTTTGCCGCAAGGCCAGGTCGATCTTGTATATTCACAACAGAAAGCCGCGCCTCATCTTTTTTCAATGACACCCCTCTTACCAGGGCCTTCTCTAGTATTTCACTCTCAGGCATAACTAAGCTTCCCTCCTCTTCATCAAAGGTGGAGCGCACATGTAAAACAAGCCCATGCTTAGACGCCAATTCTACGCTGCGGCTATGCAGGACTCCTGCTCCCAGCCTCGCCATTTCCAGCATTTCCTCATACGAAATGCGAGCTAAGAGCCGCGCCTCCTTGACCTTGTTGGGGTCTGCGCTGTATATTCCTTTGACATCCGTAAAAATCTCACAAGCATCTGCCTGCAAACTAACAGCAAGCGCTACAGCAGAGGTATCACTCCCTCCACGACCTAAAGTATAGATTTCATGGCGCTCACCTATACCTTGAAAACCCGCAACCAGACATACTTTAGATTGCGATAGATATGTACGGAGATGCTGCGTATCGATAGAAGCAATGCGCGCTTCCCCATGCGCTCCAATGATAGAAATGGACGCTTGCTCTCCTGTCAAGGCAAATATTATCTACGCCAAGCTTGTGCAGGGCTATGGACATAAGCGCAATGGAGCTTTGCTCGCCTGTAGCAAGCAGCATGTCTAAGGCATGTTTGTTGGGCTCTCTGTGGAAGCTTTGGGCTCTTTCTAGTAAATGATCTGTGGTGTCCCCCATTGCAGAGAGCACAACAACAAGCTCATTGCCTGCTTTGCGCGCGCTTTGGATGCGTTTTGCTACGTGCTCTATGCAACTTTGGTCTTGCAGTGAGCTGCCTCCGTATTTCTGTACAAACAGGGACATGAGCAGAAAGGCTAAAGGCTAGCCTTGCCTAAGAGCAGCCGGGCTGGCTTTCTTTGTTTGCTGTATGCAGTTGGGCTTAGATTCCAGCTTGGATCTCTGCTTCTTCGATTATTAAGACACTCCAATGGAGTCAAACAAATTTTGTTTGACCCGCTTCATTGTTGGGAACTATATATCTAAAACCATAGGAATAGGCGGTGGCTGTTTTGCTGACTGGGGCGGAATTGTATAAGCGGAGTCTGGGCGTGGTTGTAATAATGTAGCGTTGGTTTTGCTGACGGCGGCGGTGTTGTAATACATGGCGTTGTAGTGATGACGAGGGCGTTTGTAGTAATGTGCGGCGTCTGCGCCCAATGTGACATAATGCTGGCGGCTGGGCTTAAAATGGCGTTTGTAGTAAGGGGACGTTTGTGCTCAGGGGCCTTGTAGTGATGACAAGGGTGCTTTTGTAATAAGCGGTGGCTGGGAGCTGTTGTGATATGCGGCGTCTGCGCCCAATGTGACATAATGGCGTTGTTGCG
>CBDETG010000106.1:0-66023 GCA_965242745.1 Leptonemataceae bacterium | reverse complement strand
AGTAGGCGGCGTTTGAGTACTGGGAGGCTGTAGGATTGGCGGGGCCTTGTCGTAGTAAGTGGCGTCTTGGGCGCAACGCGACATAATGCTGGCGGCGGGGCTTTGCAATAGGCGGCGCTTGGAATCAGCAGCGTGGGGAATTGATGACAGCGGCGGGCGTTGCAATAGGCGGCGGGAGGCGTTGTAATAAGCGGCGCTTGTGATCGGGGGGCCTATGCCTTGCCGTGCTTTTGAAAAACTTTTTATGTTTCATAGAGTTTAAGAGCGCTCTTGGCTCCCATGCTTTGCCATGTATATCATGCGCATGTCGTTGAAGGCAGTAATCATCGGAGGGCGAGCAAAACAAGGGGGAGTATGGACAAAGGAGCGGAAGGAACACTGCTGAAAATGCAAGAGGCTTTCTGCAAAAAGTCCCGCATAGAGATAAATCTTATGAAAATCTTCTTTTAGACTTGTATGCACCACAGTAAATTCTGTAATATAGCCGGGGTCCAAGCTAAAGGCAGGGCGTCCTTTTTTCTGGTATTTACGCTCCAGGCGCAGGCTCTGAAGACGGAGCTGCACTAATGCTTCTCTTTTGACAAGAGAAGCAAAGCTCATGATAAGGCCTGCGCTATAGCTCTGCTGCTGTTCACTTGTCCAAAGCTTTGTATGACGATCTTGGCTTTCGTAATCAATAGCGCCGAAATAGGAAATGAGGTCCTTACGCACAGCAAGGACATCTCTTTCCTCGTAAAAAAGTACAAGGCACCACACCTTGGCCAAAGGAGGCTCATTGCGTATCGCTTTCCATTTCTTTTCCATTACATAACTATGGCAATTTCCAACGCAGTTTTTCTTAAGAGTAATGCTGCCATCATTTTCAAAACAACAAGCTTCCTTTGCTGCCCTTGTACTAAGAGACGGTCTTGCGTCAAATGAGAAAGCAAGAAGGGAAGGCCATTACTTTATTTTTGCTTTTCTGCTGCTTTGGCATTATATGAAAAGCGTGCAAGCGATCATAGTGATATATTTGCCACGATTTAATACATTGCTTTTCATATCTATTGTTAAAGTTGTTTTTTGACAAGTGGAAAGTTTTATGTCATCAAAGCTTTTACTAGACCCAGCGCTTGCAATGTAACAGCGATCCAAATATAAAAAACTTTTACCCAAATTGTATCTAATGTAGAGATGGAAGCTGAATTTTATGCGCTGCTAACTACATACAAGAGCCCACTAAAAACGAATAGAAAAGCTTGCAGGCGCTTAGAGCTATTAATAATAAGGCATGCGGATGCTAGCAGGCTTGCGGCCCTCGCTTTTGCAAAGCAATGAAAAGCAACTTACAAAACAGGTCCATTTATTGCCGTGACAACATAGACGTATTGCAAGGCATAAACTCCAAATGCGTAGACCTGCTATACCTAGACCCGCCCTTCAATAAAAAGAAAGTCTTTACAGCGCCTATAGGCAGCAGCGCAGAGGGCGCAAGCTTCAGAGACTATTTTCAAGAAGAAGACCTAAAAGAGGAGTGGCTAAAGACTATCCAAGAAGATCGAGACGAGCTATACAGCTTCCTTATGGGCCTAAAGGAACTACGGCAACAAGTATAACTTCTGCTATCTTGCCTACATGGCTATACGGCTTACTAGAATGCCACCGGATACTCAAAGACACTGGCAGTTTGTATTTGCACTGCGATCCTACTATGTCGCATTATCTGAAGATACTTTTGGACTGCGTCTTTGGTGAAAAGAATTTTAGGAATGAAATCGTATGGCATTATGAGCTTGGAATGAAAGCAAAGGCAAGGAAGTTTCACAACAAACATGATATTTTATTTTTTTATGTGAAAGGCAGTCGTTTCTTTTTCAACAGGATTTATGAAAAATACAAAGCGCCTAAAAAGCAGCCCAAGCTAAAGTTTGACAGTAAAACAAAAAAAGCCTATCAGTTAAAAAGTGACGACGGAAAGCCTTTGTATATTTTGCTTACAGAGAAGCTCATAGGGAGTATATGGGCTATACAAAATATACCACCAGCATCAAAAGAACGCATAGGCTACCCAACACAAAAGCCGCTCGCTTTACTAGAACGCATCATCCAGGCAAGCAGCAAGAAAGGCGATCTTGTGCTGGACCCATTTTGCGGCTGCGCTACCACATGCATAGCCGCTGAAAAGCTGGGGCGCAAGTGGGTGGGCATAGACATTTCTATAAAAGCTTATGATCTTGTGCAAGAGAGGCTAAAGAAAGAAGTTGCAAACCCAGAAGAGCTTTTTGACTACAAGAAAGCCCTGAACTTTTCCATAAAGCCGCCGAAGAGAACAGACCTTAGACAGACGGACATAGATCAAAAATACGTCTATGTTATTTCTAACAAAGCTTACAAGAACGAATACAAAGTAGGCATAGCTAAGGACATACAAAAACGCCTAAACAGCTACCAGACCAGCGATCCAAACAGGGGCTATAAGCTGGAGCATAAGAAATTGACTCCCAGATACAGAGAGCTGGAAAAATATATACATAGGGAATTGCAAAGCAGGCATGAATGGGTGAAGGCGGACTTAGAGACGATCAAAAAAACTATGAAAGATTTTGATAAGTCTTGACTTGCAAGCTAAATCACAAAAACAAAAACTTTTTAGTGGACTGTAGTATATAGTTTGCCTCGCTTAAGGAAAGTTGATCATGTCAGCCAAGAAGATGGATGCCAGCATGTACTCGTCTAAAATAGAAAAAGACACGCGCATGTCTTGTCTTTTTCAATGTATAGACTGCAAAGAGCTTTTCTCGCTTAATCAGATATTGTACAGCTGCCCTAAAAAGGGATGTGGAGGCCTGCTGGATATTAAGCATGATCTCAAAGCGCTTAGTAGATATACGGCTGAGGAATGGCGCGCTTTATTTCGAGAGCGACTAGGGCAAAGCAAGGCTCCTTATGCTTCAGGCGTATGGAATAAAAAAGAATGGGTCTTGCCTCAGCTTCCCCTGAATGACGTAGTGACTTTAGGAGAAGGCCGAAGCCCGCTTATAGAACTGCCTCTTATGGCTCAGGAACTTGGCTTGGGTGAGCTTTGGCTAAAGCAATGCGGGAATTCCCACAGCGCTTCTTTTAAGGACTTGGGCATGACTGTGCTTGTAAGTTACGTAAAGGCTCTGCGCTCAGAGGGACATCCCATACGCGCTATTGCCTGCGCTTCTACTGGAGACACCAGCGCGGCTCTGGCTTCTTATGCGGCTTATGCGGGCATAGCCGCTATTGTATTACTGCCTAAGGGGAAGATACAGGAAGCGCAGCTTGTGCAGGCTCTTTCTTCAGCCGCCTTGGTTTTTAGCTTGGATACGGACTTTGACGGCTGCATGAAGCTTGTTCGGGAATTAACGCAGCATCCAGAGATTTATCTGGCGAATTCTATGAATCCTTTGCGTTTGGAAGGGCAGAAGACTATGGTTATGGAAGTCTTAGAGCAGCTTGACTGGGACCCCCCTGATCTCTTTGTCATACCTGGCGGCAATCTGGGCAATGTCAGCGCCCTTGCTTCTGGCCTGCGGCTTCTAAAAGAACTTGGCTTTACAAAAAAATTACCCCGCATATGCGTAGCCCAGAGCGCGAATGCTAATCCTTTCTATCGCAGCTATCAAAAATCTTTCCAAGAATATCAGGCTGTCAAAGCAAAAAAAACGCTTGCTTCGGCCATACAGATTGGTGATCCTGTCAGCTATAAACGCGCTGTGCGGGCTTTGGAAGAAGTGCAGGGTATTGTAGAAGAGGCTAGTGAAGAAGAACTGGCGAATGCCGCTGCCCGCGTGGATCGCTTTGGTATGTTCAATGACCCGCATACTGGAGTGGCGCTGGCCTGCCTGGAAAAGCTATGCGCCCGCTCCTTACTAAAAAATACGGACCGTGTTGTTGTCATTTCTACAGCGCATGGCTTAAAGTTTGCGGAATCTAAAAGCGCTTACCACGCAGACAAACTTGGGATAAGGGCGCGCTATGCCAATCAGCCTATAGAAACGAAAGCCGATGTGCAAAGCCTCCTCCAAGCATTAGAGAAACAGCCCTAAAGCATGCTTGGTACGCAGGTACATCTAAAAGCTCCCTTCTTTACAAAAATGCAAAAGAAAAAACAGATGAGAGCTGAGCCCCTAAAGCGCTCCAGCGCCCCCATACTTTCTGTGGCTGTTTGTACTTACAATCGCCCGCAGATGCTCGAAGATTGCCTGCAAAGCCTTTTTGCCCAAAGCATAGATCCAAAGCAATTCGAAATACTTGTGATAGATAACAACTCGCCGCCTGCCACGAAAGAGCTCGTCCTTGGGCTGCAGAAAAAGCAGAGCAAACATAATATACGTTATTATTTTGAAGCAAGGCAAGGCGTCTCATATGCCCGTAATCTTGCTATCAGAGAGGCACGCGGCAGCTATCTTGCTTATATGGACGATGATCATACAGTAATTGCGGATTGGTGCAGGCATATCTTAGCGAGCTTTGAGAAGGTACGGCCCCAGCCTGCAGTTGTAGGAGGCCCTGTCTTGAATGTCTATCCATGGGGGAAGGCCCCCCATTTTGATGAAGCTATGTTAGCTCCTGCCAACAACTTGGGCCGCAAATCAGATTTTTTAGATAAGCTGACTGGTCCTCAACGGGGCTTTGGGACAGGTAATTGCGCTATGTCTTTAGATATACTCAGGCGCTATCCGGAAGGCTTCTCTGTGGCGCTTGGCCGTAAAGGCACAAAGGCCTTTGGGAGTGAGGATGCAGAGCTCTTTATGCGCATGCGCCAAGATGGGCATATTTTTTGGTACGGGGTATCTATGATCTCATATCACAGAATCACGCCTGATAGAACATACATATTTACCCGATTTCGCAGAGGTCTATATGAGGGTATGTCCAGCGCGCATATGGACAAAGACAGGATCAAGGCCATAGCCCTTTGTAAGATTTGTGTCTATGCGGCGTGCATAGCGCCTTTTGTTATACTGTCCCTGTTCCGTCATCCCCTTAGTTTCAAAAAGCGCTTGAATGGCAGGGCTATGCGGGCAGGCGAGCATATAGGATACTTTTTGGGCACTCTAAAGGAGCTTTGGCGGGCGCGCTTAGGAAAAAAACATAAGAAAGCTTTGTGAGAGCCTCCAAAAAACATTATGCAGGCTGGGAAAGCTATAGGGATTGGGGAGCATGTGTTTTTTATCAGCCGCCATGATAGAGGCAGCTAATTCTAGAAAAGAGGCGGGGCGGCTCTAAGATAATGAGAGCACGCTACTTTATCTATGTCTTCTCCGCCTTTGCTTGCATAGCATTCTATAGCGTTTTTTTCTCTTTGTACAGCGGCTTTCGTCTGCCTTTTTATTACAGTCCAGATGGAAGCATTATCCATCTAGGAATCAGAGCGGCGCCGGAGCGTCCTCTGAAAATCTATTCTATTTCTGGAGAAAAACTTAAGCAAGGGCAGCCTTTCTTCAAGGAAAAGGAAGCTGCAAGCCTCCTTCTTGTTACTGACAGAGGGAAAGAGGAAGTACGAACAGTTTTCAAAGACAAGCGGGTTCTCTTCTTAGATTTTCAGTACTTGATTTTCTCCTCATTGCTCTTTCTTTTTTGCGGTCTATGGTTTTTCTTTAACACGCGCGACTTCTACCATAGTTTTCTTAATTTCAATTTCAGCGTATTTTCCGCTCTCTCTGTTCTTGTACTAAGCTCGCACCAGTACATCTTTGCTTGGTACTGCTCTCTGCTGCTGCTGGCACCAAGCCTTCTTAATGTGACATTGCGCCTGACAAAGCGTTATATTCCCGTTCTTTTGCTGGCTACAGAATTCTTCGTACTGCTCTTCTTTACGCTGCTCTTTTACACGGCCCAAGATGAGCTTAGGAATATATCATATCTTGCCCGTTCTTTACTCCCTATGCACGGCCTTATCCTTTTGTCCGTCTTTTATTTCATGCTGGCGCATGTTATGAAGAAAACAGGAGATAGGGTTGAGGCGCGTAAGCGCTGGATTTTATTTATAGGAACATGCTTTGGCCTTATCCTTCCATTTGTCTTGCTTTGTCTCAGACTTGCTGATGTCTTTCCTTATCCAATTTTGCCGTATTTTTTTCTTGGCCTCATATTTTTTTCTCTGGCTCTTTTCTATGGAAGTTATCGCCTGCAGCTTCTGCCTTTCCAGATCGTAGTTTCTCAATCTCTGCTCCTCTTGCTGCAAGTTCTGATCTTTAGCTGCATATACGCTTCCTTGCTTTTTTTACAAAAGAGTCTGCTCCCGTCCATAACTTACAAAGAAGAATGGCTCTTTCAGGCCCTTTTCATTTTAATTTTAATAGTCTTTCTTGATCCAGTGCGCTATAGCTTGGCTTTGCGCTTTGGAGCAAATAAGTTCTATAGTGACGCTAAGCTGGAGCAGTCTGTTAGAAAAATGATGTCACTGCTGATCTCTCGGCGCAAGATACAAAGGGCCGTTTCAAGCTGTATAGAAGAAATACGACGCACCTTAGACTTGCAAAAGCTGGACCTTCTTTTGCCCGAAAATATTTTCCCGGAATTGAGTCTTCCTAAAAAAAACATTACAAGAATTGCAAGCCAAAGCGGTTTTTGGCAGCATTTAAAGGATTCCAAAACCATAGTAGTAGATTACCTGCGCAGGTCTGGACGAGCGCATCAGGATATATTTTCCTTTCTTTTTAAAGGTGATTATATGCTGGCCGTAGGCGCCAGAGCGCAAAAAAGAATGTTCCAAAAATCTGATCATAAGCAGAGAATCAAAGCGGCTCTTCTAGTAGGGCATAGGCATGATTACAAAATCTTGAGCATGAACGAAGTGCATTATTTGCGCGAGGCAGCTTTAATTATGTATATGCTGATAGAAAGTTATCAAACTCTTATGGAAGAAATCGCACTGAGACAACGGATAAGGGAGCTGCAAATAGCCGGGCAGCTGCAAAAAAATCTCCCCCAAGCCGCCGGCAATGAAATCAAGGGCATCTCTTTTGCATACAGCAGCAAGGCCGCCCTTGCTGTAAGCGGGGATTATTTTGATTTTATAGAGCGCAAGCCAAACAAGGTCTATTGTTTTTTAGGAGACGTAAGCGGACATGGTTTGGGCATGGGATACTTAGCAAGCTCTGTGCGCTCTATAGTCCGCGCATACTTGAAGCAAGGCGCCTCCTTAGATGAAACTGCAGGCAGCATCAACCGCTTTTTTTTAGATCGTTATTATGGCAGTGAATTTTTTACTTTAGCAGCTTGTCTTATTGATACGGAGAAAATGGAATTGGAATATTTGATCGCTGCTCATCCAGGCCCTTATCTGTTGCAAGCTAAAACCGGAGAATTGGTGCATCTGAAAAGCTTTCATATTCTTTTAGGCGTAGTGCCTACTTCCTATCAAGTAAAAAGGATCAAACTTCATCCAGGGGATCGCCTTTTTTTATATTCCGACGGCGTTACAGAAGCCTTTAACCCTGAAAATACGGCTTATGGCGAGAACAGATTGAAATCCTTCCTCAAAGAAAACAGGCGCTTAGCTTTACAAGATATGATCACTGGGCTGCAAAATGAGCTTAGGAGTTTTCGCAGCGGCGCTCCAATAACAGATGATACGACAGTAGCTGCAGTAGAAATCAAAAAAGGAGGAAGCTTTGCAAAAATATTCTCTAACATTCGCTTTGGATGAAGCATATGTCTTGTGTATCATGCTTTACAAAACAAAGGGAAGCTCAGGGTGTCTAAGTTGTAATATGCGGCGTCTGGGCGCCGCATTACGTAGCGTTGGGGTAGCTGCTCATGTGCGTTGCATAGCAGAACAAGCCAGGCAAGCCATAGGTATTGCAATAGCGGTGCGAGAGTCTGGCGCTAAGAATGGCAAACCTACAGGGCTGATAATACGGATATAGTTTTTTCTGGAGCTGTTCATACTAGAACAATCCAGTGCAAATCATAGGCATTGCGTCACGAGCACAGGAGGTGCGAGAGTCTGGCACTAAGGCAGGGAGGCCGTTTGCGCCAGACCAATGCCTATGCCTTGCCGTGTCGTTTGCGCCAGACCAATGCCTATGATTTGCCGTGATGACGGGGCGCTTGGCGATCTAGGATTACTAGGAAATTTCAGGAGGTATGACAATAGTCATTTCTCCTTCCAGGGCTTTCTGGCCGGAAGATGCTTCTGTGCATAGGCTCTTGAAAGTCAGCATATTCATCTTCCCTATTTTTACATCACTGATAGTCACCTCTACTTGAATATTCTGCCCCGGGTATACAGCTTTGTGATATTGATAAGCCTCTTTCATGTGCAGGAGACGTTTCGTATCAATCCCTATGGATTCCATATCCTGCCAAATCTCGGGATAGCCCCAAAAAATAAAGCTGGTTTGGAAAGTAGGGGGGATGGGCGTATCTTCATAGCCTGCATTTCTTGCGGCTTCTGAATCCAGAAAAACAGGCTTTGTTTCACCTATTGCACGGCAAAATTCCCTCAGCTTCCCCCTTTCCACAGTAAACGTATAGGACTTTAGCTTCTTGCCTATAAGAGTTTTGTCTAAAGAAGCCATCGCCCCATAGCGCCATGATCTTGCTGAGAGTCAAGGATTTTTTTCTAATGAATTTTTCTAATGAATTTTTCTAAGGAATTGCTTTTTTGCTAAGCTGCAAAACCAGGCTCTTGCGGCGCTGGCAGAGTATGGGAGGTGAGTTGTAGCGTGTCTTAAGACTAAGATAATTAAGGGCGGGAAAAGACTTTTCTTGACTATTATTGTAAAGAAAAATCTTATAGATGCAAATGCTTTTCGGCAATTCTGATTACCGGGAAAAGTGGCTGAATACTGCGAACGCTCTTTCTATTACCAGGGCTTTTTTGGCAGCGCCTCTTGTCTATTTTGCTTACAACTATGAGCAGGCGCCCAGCGGGGAAGGCTTGCTACAAACGCTTGCTATTTTGCTTTTGGCAGCTTTGACCGATTTCTTGGACGGCCGTTTTGCGCGCAGCTTTCAACAGCAGACCCGCATAGGACGTTACTTGGACCCTGCTTGTGATAAAATATTTGCAATTTCAGTCTTCACTTTCCTTGTCCTATATTTTGATTTCCCCCTTTGGGCATACACTCTCTACTTCGCCAGAGAATTGATAGGGATTTTTTTGGGAGGCTTCCTCCACTATAAGCGTCAGGTACAAGGGGAAACGAATATCTGGGGAAAACTTGGCGTAGGCATCACTCTCCTATTGATAGGGCAAAGCCTCTGCCTTCCTTGGCTTCGGCAAAGCCATCCTCAAATTCTATGGATCGCTGGTACTCGTTTTTTACTCTATTTTTGGATTGCTGTTCTGCTGGTAGGTGTTTTTGTTTATGCTCGCAGCTATTGGGATATAGTGTTTAGACCTGAAAAAGGAAAAAAAACATAGCTTTGCTCTTGCGTCCCTGTGAAGAAAACTCTCTTATCTATGTGAACTTCCCTATCCCTTGAGCAATATCATGCTGGAATGAACCTTATGGGCAAAAAATGCTTTACTTGTAGCAAAGCAAAAGCAGACTTGTAATATGCTGGTTTTAGAAAAAGTAGGCCGCAAGTTCCAAGAAGGAGCAAAAAGCTTACAGGTTTTGCATGATATTAGCTTTGAAGTAGGAAGAAAGGATTTTGTGGCCATAACCGGCCCTTCGGGAAGCGGGAAAACTACTCTTTTAGGTCTCTTAGCTGCCTTAGATCAGCCCAGTGAAGGGAAGATTTGTTTGGAAGGCAGAGATTTAGGGACTTTCAATGAAAAGGAGTTGTCTGAGCTCAGAGGCAAGAAAATTGGCTTTGTATTTCAGAACTTTCAGCTGATCCCTACTATGACTGCTTTGGAGAATGTGAGAATTCCGGCAGAGCTGCGAGGTGATTTTCAGACTGCGCGCAAAGCTATAGAACTACTTGAGCGGGTACAGCTGGCCCATAGGGCCCATCATTATCCTCATCAACTTTCTGGCGGGGAAATGCAAAGGGTCGCCATAGCTCGGGCTACAATCCATAAACCTGACCTGCTGCTAGCAGATGAACCCACGGGGAATCTGGATTCAAAAAATGGCGATCTGGTTGTAAAACTGCTGCAAGAAATGCAGCGCCATGCTACTTTGATCCTTGTGACACATAATAAAGAGCTGGCCAAACTAGCTGGCCGCGAGATTTGCTTAAAAGACGGAAATATACAAAGAGTTTTTCATCATAAAAAGAAAGTCTCTGGCAAAGCAAGGCTTACAAAAAAGAAGACATAGCCGCCTCAAAGACTTATGCCTAAAACTTAGAGGTCTAAATTTGCTACCAGCTGAGCGTTTCTTTCAATAAAATTACGTCTTGGCTCTACTTCATCTCCCATGAGCACTCTGAAAGTTTGCTCTACCTCCTCAGCGCTAAGTTCTCCCTGAGCAATAGGCCTTACTTGAAGCATTACCCTTTTTTGAGGGTCCATAGTAGTTTCCCACAGCTGCTCTGGATTCATTTCTCCAAGACCTTTGTAACGCTGGATGCTTGCTTTATCAGAACGAAGCTTAGCAACAATCTCTTCCTTCTCTTCTTCCGTATAGGCATAATGCTGAGATTTCGCCAGGCGTACCATGTATAGGGGAGGCTGGGCAATAAAAAGGCAGCCCTTTTCTATAAGAGAAGGCATCTTTTTATAGAAGAAAGTCAAAAGGAGCGTGCGTATATGCGCTCCATCTACGTCTGCATCTGTCATAATAATAACCTTATGATAACGCAGGCGGCTTGTATCCAAAACGCCCTCTCCTATGCCTATGCCGAGGGCAGTGATCAAAGTCTGAATCTCTTCGTTAGCCAGCACATTGTCATCCCTAGCCTTCAACACATTGAGAATTTTACCTTTCAAGGGCAGTATAGCTTGCGAATGTCTATTGCGCCCTTGCTTAGCAGTACCCCCTGCAGAATCTCCCTCAACTAAGAAGAGCTCACTTTTTTGCGGGTCTTTTTCTGAGCAATCGGCCAATTTGCCGGGGAGAGAAGCGCTTTCCAGAAAGCCCTTGCGCTTTGTGATCAGCTCTCTAGCCTTACGGGCAGCTTCTCTGGCTTTGGAGGAGAGAATACACTTTTCTAGAATAGGCTTTAGGCTGGCAGGATTTTCTTCGAAATATAGGCCAAGGTGTTCCCCAACAAGCTGCTGCACTATGCCCTTGATCTCAGCATTTACCAGTTTTTCTTTGGTTTGAGAGTTGAACTGAGGTTCTGGGAGTTTTACATTGATTACGGCTATCAGGCCCTCCCGCACATCTTCACCTGCAAGGTTTCCAGAGCCTCCGAACTTACGCTTGAGGTTCTCGTCCCGCTTAAGCTGATCATTGAGAGTGCGCGTTAAAGCTGCTCGGAAACCTTCTAAGTGCGTGCCTCCTAAGGAGTTATTGATCCCGTTGCTAAAGCACAACACATTCTCAGACTGATAATTTGTATAAGCAAGGGCAAATTCACCATGTACGCTTTCACGCAGAGCTTCAAAGTAAATGATCTTCTTATGAAGGAGCGTTTTGTTTTGGGCAAGTTTTGCAAGCATCTCCCGTATGCCGCCTAAATAGTAAAATTCACAACTGAGCGCTTTGCTAGTTCTTTCGTCACTCAGATGGATACGGAGGCCCTTGTTCAAGAAGGCCATCTCTTCTAAGCGCTTTTGAAGTTCCTTGTAGTTATAGTCTGTAGTACTGAAAATAGAAGCGTCTGCTTTGAAACGAATCGTAGTGCCTCTCCTATTGCTTTTTCCTTGGGCAGATACTGCCGCCTCAGGGACTCCTTGGCGGTATCTTTGTACATAACGCCTATCATTCTGGTGGACTTCCGCTTCCAGCCAATCAGAAAGCGCATTCACTACCGAAACGCCTACGCCATGTAAGCCTCCAGAAATTTTGTAAGCGTTTTTTTCAAACTTGCCCCCCGCATGCAGCTTAGTCATCACAACTTCCAAAGAAGAAAAGCCTGCCTCAGGATGCACATCTACCGGGATACCACGCCCGTCATCTTGCACTTCTATTACGTTAGCTGCTAATATCCTAACTATGATCTTGCGCGCATGGCCAGCCATGTATTCGTCTACAGCATTGTCTACAACCTCATAGACCATTTTATGCAAACCGCTGGCGTCCTGTGTTCCTATATACATACCGGGGCGCTTACGCACTGCTGTAAGGCCCTCAAGTATCTTGATTTTCTGGGCGTTGTATTCCTGCGTTACAGTTTGACTCATTATTTTAGCATTATAGCTGCTTAGTTTTTACTTCTCTCTATTTGCTGCGCATACTCTGTGGTATAACGCGTCCAAGGGATATGGTTGAGGCGGGCCTGAGGGATTTTCCTGCCGGTCCCCTCGCATATGCCATAGCTCCCATCCTCTATTTTTTCTAAAGCCAGTTCAATATCTTTGAGTTTTTCTTGATCCAGGTCTGAAAGCGTGTTCAAAACAGAGTTACTGATCTGAGTATCCGCTATATCTACTACGTCCCCTTGTTCATTGTAGACAAAATATTCCTTCTCTACGGCAAGCTCATGCAAAATGGCGGCTCTTGCTTCCAGCAGCATTGCCTTGTATTTTTCTAATTTGAGACTATTCACTTCTATATCTATTCTTAGAAACAAACTTGGCTAAGTTTAGGAATATAAGACCCCCGTCCGCTAGTAAGAAGAAAACCTATTAACTAATACCTACGCAATTTGTCAAGTATATTTTTATAGGCCTGAGCCTTCAGCCTGATTTTAGTATGGATTTTCATTGCCAACTGGCGCCAGCCTTGCTAAAAGTGTCCTAGTCAGACTAAAGGATCATTTGTATTACTTGACAAAGCAGGGCTTTCTGTATCTTTTGTTTGTTCTAAAGGCTTTGTGATACTCGTACAAATAAGCGCAAAGGGCTAGTCTTAGCTCCGCCCTTCATTTAAGCTAAGAAATTGCTGCTCAAGTATACACTGAGCTATTCATCCCACAACAAGGGCGGCGGCTTGGCGCGGGTCTAAGAAAAGGAGATCCCTGTATATGCAGCATAGTTTGGAATATCTGGATTACTTGGAGGCGGAATCCATTTATATCCTGCGCGAGTGCGCTGCCTTTTTTGAGAAGACGGTTTTGCTTTTTTCCGGAGGCAAGGATTCCCTGCTTGCGCTTTTTTTGGCTCGCAAGGCCTTTTATCCCGCGCCGCTGCCCTTCCCCCTCCTGCATATAGATACGGGTCATAATTTCCCTGAGACTCTTGCCTTTCGGGATGATCTGGTAGAAAAGCATAATTTGAAGCTTCTGGTCCGCTATGTGCAGGAATCCATAGACCAAGGAAGGGTACAGGAAGAGCGCGGAAAATTTGCCAGCCGCAACAGCCTGCAAACGGTTACGCTTTTGGATGCCATAGAGGAGCTTGAGCTGGATGCATGCATAGGAGGGGCGCGCCGAGACGAAGAGAAAGCGCGGGCAAAAGAACGCATTTTTTCTGTAAGAGATGAATTTGGCCAATGGGAGCCGCGCCTCCAACGCCCTGAAATAGCTAACATATACAATGGCCGCATACACAAGGGAGAAAATGTACGCGTCTTTCCTTTGAGCAACTGGACAGAATTGGATGTATGGCGTTATATAGAAAGAGAGCAAATCCCTATTCCATCTTTGTACTTTACTCATGAAAGAGAGACCTTGATCCGTCAGCAGCAGATTTTCCCTCTTTCCCCTTATATCCAGCTGGAACCCAAAGAACACATTGAAAAACGCATGGTGCGCTTCCGCACAATAGGAGATATGACTTGTACTGCGGCAGTAGAATCACAAGCGCAAAACACAGCAGAAATCATTCAAGAAATTCTGGCGAGCCGCACTACCGAGAGAGGGGCGCGCTTAGATGACCGTCGTTCTGAAAGCGCTATGGAAGAGCGCAAACGCTACGGATATTTTTAGGCCTTGAGAGTTATGGAATTGCTGCGCTTTATTACCTGTGGTAGTGTAGATGACGGAAAGAGTACTTTGATTGGTCGTATGTTATACGACAGCAATGCCGTCCAGACAGACCTCTTAGAAGCTATCCAAAAAGCAAAAGGACGCAACAATGGCCACGTCCCTCTGGATTTATCTCTCTTGACAGACGGCTTGAAAGCGGAGCGAGAACAGGGGATCACCATTGACGTAGCTTACAAATACTTCAGTACAAAGCAGAGGAAATTCATTATCGCAGACACGCCGGGCCATATCCAATATACACGCAACATGCTGACCGGCGCAAGCAATTCCCAGTTAGCCATATTGCTCGTGGATGCGCGCAAGGGCATAGTGGAGCAAAGCCGCAGGCATGCGTATATAGCTTCTTTTTTGCGCCTTCCGCATCTTGTACTTGCAGTAAACAAGATGGACCTCGTTGATTATTCCCAAGCTGTCTTTGATGCCATAAGCAGGGATTTTCTCGCCCTGCTTGATCGTCTGCATTACAAGCCGCAGGATACGGCTTTGATCCCCGTAAGCGCTTTGGAGGGAGATAACATTGTACACCCTTCGCAGACTATGCCATGGTATAAAGGACGCCCGCTCTTGGGACACCTTGACAGCATTGCCATAGAGCACGATGAAAACCTGAGCGAATGCCGCTTCCCAATACAAAACGTTATACGTCCTCGTTCCAAGGCATTCCCGGATTACCGCGCTTATGCAGGGCAGGTATCTGGAGGGATATTCAAGCCGGGGACTCTTGTGCGTGCCTTCCCAAGCCGCCGCAAAAGCAGAATCAGAGCCATAGAGCTGGGAGCTAAAAGCCTGCAAGAAGCCTTTCCCCCTATGTCAGTCAATATGCTTTTAGAAGATGATATAGACCTCAGCAGAGGAGACTTAATATACGAAGAAGGGCACGGGCCCTGCATACAACAGGAGTTCTCTGCGGATATTTGTTGGATGAGTCAGGAGAAACTGCAAAGCCCCTCCAAGTATCTGCTGCAGCACCTCAGCAAACAAATTCCCGTGATAGTCCAAGAGATTGAACATAACATAGACATCCATAGCTTCGAAGTCCTAAAAGCCGCTCAGGAACAAGGCCAAAGACCGCAAATGTCTCTTAATGATTTAGGGCGGATTCGGATCAAAGCGCAGCAAGAGCTGGCCTTTGACCTCTATAAACATAATAGGCGTACAGGAAGTTTTATTTTGATTGATCCGGGAAGTTTTGCTACCATAGCGGCGGGTATTTTCTGCTGATGAACGCAAAGCAGGGAAGTTATGCCTCCCTTTGCTGCACTTATGGCAAGCGGGAGCTGCAAAAGCTAAGGCAAGGCAGCATGGGAGGGCGGCTCTGCCCTCAAGAAGACGAAAGAAGCAGGGAGAAGCTGTATCTGGCTTCTGTCAGCGGGCTTCCAAAGGAAAATGTTTTTTTTCTAAAGCAAAGGCATAGTAACAAAATTGTAGCGATAAGCCAAGCTTCCATAGAGGCAAACAAGCAGAATATATTTTACAGCGAAGGAGACGCCTTGTATACGCAAATCCCGCAGCTTATGCTCGTGATACGAACAGCTGACTGCCTGCCTCTTTTTGTCATCATAGAAATACAAGAACAAGCGGCAATGATAGGCCTCATACATGCCGGCTGGCAGGGATTGAAAAAAAGCATTGTCTTTTATTCCATACTCGAGATGCTAAGGGCATTGCAAAATACGCATTCTGATCTAAGCGCCTTGAAGATACATGTACTGGGAGGTCCTTATGCTACGCCCGCAGTATATGAAGTGGGCAGAGAATTCCGGAACTTTTTCCCCAGCTCAGTACTCTATCAAAAAAAAGGCAGACTGTTTTTAGACCTCTTAAAAGAAGCAAAAAGGCAGCTTCAGGCAGCCTTAGAAGCCCGCTGCGGGCTCTGCCAGTCTCAGCTTTTTTCCTGCCAGTGGGATTTTTATAGTGATTTAGAAGCCTGCACCATCTCTCAGAATGAAGGCTTCTTTTCCCACCGCTGCCAAGACAAAGGACGCAATCTTAACACGCTGCAACTACAAGCAGCTTACGTGCCTGCTTAGCTTTTCGCAAGGCATAGGCCAGCGCTTTTCTTGCGTATGCAAGAGCCTAGTTTTGAGAGCAGCTCTAAACAGCACGGAATAAGATAGCAGAATGTCACAGCGCATAAGTCTTAAGCTTGATCAATTCTTCCATTTTTCCTATCCTTAATAATATATATAAGATAGGAAAAATGCTAGCAGCGAGAGTGCGCTAATTTCTTCCCGCCCTTCGGCTATGAGGTCCAAAGCGAGTATGAGCTAAGCACAGTAACAAAGCGCATCGATGTTGTGGTCCTGCGCAAGAGCCTAGTTTTGGAACGGGCTCTTAGCACAATCTTCTCAGCTACAAGTCCTTCCAAGATCACTTCCAGCTACGCGATATCCATGACTGTATGATCTATTACTACCACTATCTCCAGCTTAACCCAGAGGCCTGCAGAGACAATCTCACTGTGACCTTGCTGCTCTCGAAAAGGCCGCGTAAATTTCTGTCTGAGTATGGAGGCGCTGTAGAGGAAATTGCGCAGGGCGTTTATGTAATAGAAAATCCCATCATCCATATGCGTGTAATCAATATCGAGGCCGTGGAGCTGGGCAGCGCCGACAGTATGTTTTTGACAGCCTTTAGTAAAGACCTTGCTCGTCTAAAGGAGACACAGAGGAGTTTTGCAAGGGAGTCTTTTTTTACTACAAACAAAAAAGTGCTTGCTAATTTGAGACAGGCCTTGCAAGCTAGGTTAGCTATTTTCGAAGGAGAAGTAGATATGGGAGCCGTAGCAGATATAACCGAATATGTGATGCCAGCGATACGAAAGGCAGAAAAACGAGCTAGATAGGAAGGCATAGAGAAAGGTATAGAGAAAGCTCATGAAGAAGTTGCGCATGCTATGCTAAGAGCAGGCTTTCACGTTACGGACATTGCCAAGGTGACGAAGCTCTCCACCAGCAAGGTCAAACAGCTCCTGTCCCAGCTTTAGCATGGCTAGCGTATATTGATATTGTATCACAGATGCGCCATGCCTGTATGCGTGTAGCGGCTTTGGTGCAGGAGTAGATTGCGTGGAGCTTTGCTAACTGTGGGCGCCCTTATCAAAACCAACGCTACTTAACGGCAAATCATAGGCATTGGTCTGGCGCAAACGACACGGCAAGGCATAGGCATTGGTCTGGCGCAAACGGCCTCCCTGCCTTAGCGCCAGACTCTCGCACCTCCTGTGCTCGTGACGCAATGCCTATGCCTTGCACTGGATTGTTCTGATATGTACAGCTCCAGAAAAAACTATATCCGTATTGTCAGCTCTGTAGGTTTGCCATTCTTAGCGCCAGACTCTCGCACCTCGTGTGCTCGTGACGCAATGCCTATGATTTGCACTGGATTGTTCTAGTATGAACAGCTCCAGAAAAAACTATATCCGTATTGTCAGCTCTGTAGGTTTGCCATTCTTAGCGCCAGACTCTCGCACCTCGTGTGCTCGTGACGCAATGCCTATGATTTGCACTGGATTGTTCTAGTATGAACAGCTCCAGAAAAAACTATATCCGTATTGTCAGCTCTGTAGGTTTGCCATTCTTAGCGCCAGACTCTCGCACATCCTGTGCTCGTGACACAATGCCTATGCCTTGCACTGGATTGTTCTAGTATGTACAGCTCCAGAAAAAACTATATCCGTATTGTCAGCTCTGTAGGTTTGCCATTCTTAGCGCCAGACTCTCGCACCTCCTGTGCTCGTGACGCAATGCCTATGCCTTGCACTGGATTGTTCTAGTATGCAGAGCACATGAGGCCCTGCGCAAATACGACATAATGCGGCGCCCAGACGCCGCATATTACAACAAACGCCCTTGTCATGAAAACCAGCGCTATATTATTACATCCCCGCCCCCAGTCAGCAAAACCAACGCCCCATTATTACAGCAGCGCCCAGACTCCCCTTATTACTACAACGCCGCTGTCATCACTGCAACGCACATGAGACCCAGCCCCAACGCGACATAATACGGCGGCGAGACGCCCTTTATTACATTCCCCGCCGTTGTCAGCAAAACTAACGCTACATTATTACAACAACGCCAGACGCCCTTTATTACAACACCGCCCCAGTCATCAGAAACCCCCGCCGCGGGCCACAAGCGCCCCCTACTTCCATCCCCGCCCCAGTCATCAGAAACCCCCGCCGCGGGCCACAAGCGCCCCCTACTTCCATCCCCGCCCCAGTCATCAGAAACCCCCGCCGCGGGCCACAAGCGCCCCCTACTTCCATCCCCGCCCCAGTCATCAGAAACCCCCGCCGCGGGCCACAAGCGCCCCCTACTTCCATCCCCGCCCCAGTCATCAGAAACCCCCGCCGCGGGCCACAAGCGCCGCCTACTTCCATCCCCACCCCAGTCATCAGAAACCCCCGCCGCGGGCCACAAACGCCGCCTATTCCATCCCCGCCCCAGTCATCAGAGCCCCCGCCGCGGGCCACAAGCGCCGCCTACTTCCAGCACCGCCGCAGTCAGCAGAAACCCCCGTGATCACTCACACACCGGCGCGCCCTTGGGCATATTTTTCAGACACGGATACTCGCCTGCTGTCGTGAAGTTGCCCCAGATGCTGCCATCCCAGCCCAAGCCGGCGGGATTAGCGTCGTTGGCAGTGCTTTCATCCAGCGTGGCCTGGAGCCAGGCGCGGCGCTGCTCATCAGTATCATCTGCTGCGCCGGCGCGTATGCAGACCGTATCTGCGCAGGTTCTGAAGCCGATGCCATTCATGCCATCTGCATCCACGTAATAATTCTTGCCCATGATATTATTGAGAGGTCCAAACCCTCCCCCTGCTCCCGTCAGCCCGCCAACATAATTATTACCCGAGGTGCTGCCCGCCGCATAGCTATTACTTATACTAGAGTTATCAAATATCACTCCCGCCAGCCCGCTAACATGATTATTACCTAAGGCACTGCCCGCCGCATAGCTGTTGCTTATACTGCCGCCGCGTTCCAGGCGCCCCACAAGCCCGCCGATCTGATCAGTACCCGAGGTGCTGCCTGCCGCATAGCTGTTGCTTATGCTGCTATTAACCGTATACCCCACAAGCCCGCCGATATAATCATTACCCGAGGTGCTGCCTGCCGCATAGCTGGCGCTGATAGCGCTATTATCCGCACGCCCCACAAGCCCGCCGATATAATCATTACCCAAGACTCTGCCCGTCGCATAGCTGTTGCTTATGCTGCTATTATCCGCACGCCCCACAAAAGCCCCCGCCTCGTCATTCGTGCCTGTGTCTATGTAGGCAGCGCTTAGGCCTAGGTTCCTTATGCTCGCCCCGTCTGCATAACCAAAGAGGCCTCCGTGGTTCGCATTTGCCTTGTAATACAAATTGCTGATCCTATGGCCGTTGCCCTCCAGAATGCCCGTGAAGGGCTTGTAATAGACGGAGTTGGGAGTGTTACCGCCGCATCTCAGGTCAATGCTGCAATCGCCCACAGGGACCCAGGCGCTTTGGCCGCTGCCGCAGTCATCTGCGTTGCTGTCATCGTTGTCATCTGGCGTTAGATCATCGCCATTGCTGCCGTCGTAGTTGGGGCAGCTTGCGTTTGCGTCTATGTCTGCCGTCAGCTCGTAGCCGCAGAGGTAGACACTCACGAGCGTTGAGCCATCGGGCACGTCGCCTGTGGCCAGGGAGGCTGCGCCCGTTGCGTCAACATGGTAGCCTACGGCGGTAGTGCAGTCGCCGGTAGCGCTTTCGGGCGCTCCAGCAATCAGCGGTGATGCCGCAGCGCTCGTTTTGTAGCTTGCCCCAGAAAGGTCGTAGCGCATGTTCTGGAGCTCTGCATAGCTTGCGATTTCTATCAGCCCGTCGTTATCGTCGTCTATGTCTGCAGTCAGGGTAGTGGTGCAGTCATCGACCAAGCTGTCGGGGAAGCCGTCACTGTCGCTGTCTAGGCCGGCGCAGTTATCGGCGGGAAAGGCATCCTCGCTATCGATGACGCCGTCGCTGTCGCTGTCCACACCGCAGGCAGTTCTGGCTAGGTTGCGAGCTGACGTGTCCCCTTCGCATTCTTGGCAGACTCCATCATACTGGGCAACATGGTCGGACATCTCTATACAAGCCATGTCCGTGATGCAGTCATCGCCTAAGATGCTGTTGGGATTCGTGCTCAGGTTCTTATGGCAGTCGGTCGCAGTAATGCAGGCCGTCTTGTCTACATTACGCACGTTTGTGTTGCCCGTGCATTCCATGCAGACTCCGTCGCTGGTAGAGATATGGCCTGCCATATCCTGACAGGCCGCATCTGTAATGCACTCCGAGCCGTTTAGCACGCTAAAGGCGTTGCTGCTGAGGTCCTGGCATTCGCTTTCGCTCATGCAGGCGGTTTTTTCCATATTACGGATGGAATCATCGCCCGTGCAAGTTTGGCAGACGCCATCTGTGGTGGCCACGCGCCCGCTTTCAGCAACGCAGGCCGCATCCGTAATGCACTCGGCATCGTCCAGCACGCTAAAGGCGTTGTCACTGAGGCTCTGGCAATCGCTTGCGCTCATACAGGCGGTTTTTTCCATATTACGGATGGAATCATCGCCCGTGCACTGCTCGCAGTCTCCGTCTGCGGTGGCCACGTGGCCCGCCATGTCTTGACATGCGGCGTCCGTGACGCACTGGCTGCCGTCCAGCACGCTATAGCGATTGTCGCTGAGGCTCTGGCAAGCCTGTACGCTGATGCAGGATTTTTCTTCTATATTAACAACAGGCGTGTTGCCAGTACAGGCCTCGCAATTGCCGCTTTCGTTTATGAACTGGTTTGCAACAGAGGTGCAGGCTACCGTAGCAATGCAGGCCTCGCCGTTTGCGCTTACAAGCTTGCCGCTGTCCTGCCGGCATTTGACCTCCGTAATACAGCCCGGCGGCGTGACAGTCGTATCTGCGATTTCGTTTGCTTCGCAGTCGGGCTCAAAGCAGGTGTTATCCGATGGATTCAGGACCTCATCGCCCGTGCATGCGGCTTCCGTTTCACATGTAGGCTTGTTCGTAAGCTTGATCTGGCCCGTCGGGCAGCTGCTAACGCAGGCCGTCCTGTCGGCGTTGGGATACTGCGGCGCTGTGCAGGCCTCGCAGCTGCCGTCTTGCAAGATTTGGTTGCCAGTACAAGTCGGCGTGCCGCCTCCGCCATTGCCTGAGGAGTCTCCTCCACTCCCGCCGCCGGTATCGCATCCCGCCAGAGTCAGGCTCAAGCTGATGGCAGCCAGCATCATAAAACGAGCGCCAAAGTTGGCTGATCGCAAGGCAGCAGAGCCAAGCTTAGCTGAGCTCAAGGCAGCAGAGTCAAACTTAGCTGAGCTCAAATCAGCTGCGCCAAAGTTTTCCAGTAAGCCAGCAGAGCCAAGGCCCGGCTGATTATATACAATTTTACGCGCGCTTGTGGCTACGCATCCCATAAGTTTCTGAAACGTGTTTCTCATATTTTCCTCCGTAAACACAGGCGAGCTTGGAGCCCAGCCTAATCCAAAAAAGCCAGCAGAGCCAAAGCCCGCCCGCTTATACAAAATGTTATGCGCATTATAGGGCGCATGACCTAGTTTTTTCCAAATCTCTATCATCTTTTTTCCTCCTGAAATACAGCTGAGCTTGGGGCTCGGCCAGATATAAAATTGGTTAAGCTAAAGCTCGCTGAGCCAAAGCTGGATAAACGAAAACTGAGCAAGCAAGAGCCGGCTCGGCCAAAACTAAGTGAGGTAAAGCTCGCTATGCGGGATGCAATGAGCTTGTGATAACGTTGGCATCTTAATACCTTAAGACAGGTGGGGGGGGGGGGGGGGGGGGTAATGTCCCATATTACCGGTTCCCCATATCCCCGTTTCGTATTCCCTGTGGCTTATTCCCCGCTGTATACTTCCCGGTTGCCCGTTCCATATTCCCGGTTCTCTGTATCCCCGATTCCTATTCCCACCATGGTTTTTCGTACCTGCTGTACAGATTGTTATAGTATGCTTCATTTATTCCTCCTTTTGCCGCAAGCTTTCGACATTAACAAACGGCAGGCGTCTTTGCGTCTTTAAGTCTGCCTGCGGGCTTGTTGTTTGTGTCTAAGTAAAATAACGATATAATAACGATCGCTGACTACACACACGCTAAAGCGGCTATTGGTATGGCGCAGGCTCTTCGGTCTCATCAGCTTCTTCGTTTGCGTCTTCGTTTTTATTGCCAGCTTCGGCTGAGCTATCAGTTTCTTCTGGCTGTTCTGTTTCCTCTTTTTCTTCAGTTTCTTCGGGGGGCCATGGTGGAATTGCGCCAATAGGGCCTGTTTTCGGAGGAATGAAGAGCACTTGCCCTGGGTAAATAAGGTTTGGGTCCTGCACTTGCGAGGAGTTTGCCTGATAAATACGTCTCCAAAGGTACCCGTTGTTATATACCCCTGGCCGAGAGGCAATACACCACAAGCAGTCTGCGGGCTTCGTATTACCTACTGTATAACGCTTCCAGCCATCCGCCATAGCTTCTATTGTATCGCCTTTTTTCTCTTCTTTTTCGTCTTCTCCTTTATTATTTTCTTCGGCCTCATCCTCTTCGGCAGGCTCAGAAGCGCTTAGGCTTAGATTTCGTTCGGCAAGCAGCTTAGTGTGCTGCTCATGAATGATTTTGATCAATGCTATGGCATTTTCAGACTCTTGTATAGAAGCCAGGTGTTTTTCATCATCCAGATAGCGCTGGGCGCTGTCTCTGGCCTCTCTAGCTGTCTTTAAGTGTTCTTGCAGCCCTTCGTCTTCTATTTCCTTTTCTTCCGCATCGGAGATGGCTTTTTTGGCTTGGTCAAGAAGTTTTGCGGCATACTCAGGCATAAGACGCCCTAAAAGCGCAAGCAGGTCTTTTTGCAAGTCTCCTGTTATTTGCCTTGCCTCAGAAAGCCTTTGCTCTTGGTACTTTTGATGAGCTGAAGTCCATTGCTCTTGTAAAGAGGCTATGTTTTCCTGAGAAGCGCCATAAGTATGGGCCTGCTCTATCTGCTTATGCAGGCTCTGGAGCAGCTCTTCTAGTTCGAGCATATCTTCTTGGAGCTTTGCTTGGATAGCTCTGCTGCTTTGCGCCGCTTTTTTATAGTAAGAAGAGGCATAACGATACATGGAAAGGCTTGCGCGGTATTTCTCTCTTTCCTTTTTGCTGAGAGCTTTTTTCTTTTTGCTTGTCTGCGCCTTACTTGCAATTTCTTCTGCGCTTTCCTGCGCTTTTTTTTCATAGGCCTGCGCCCTATCATAGGAGGCGCGGACTTTTTGGTAATCCTCAGGATATACGGCGGGCGCATCGCTTTCTTCTACTTCAGAAAGTAATGATGATGCTTCTTTGCGCAGCTGCGCAAGATGTTCAGGGGCTGTCTTCCTGCCTGCGCGCAGAGCGAACTCGAAGGACTGCAGGGCTGCTTTTTTTGCTTTGCTATAGTCTTCTGTAAGGATGAATTGATGCGCTTGCAGGAGTTGATCATGAGAGCCTTGAAAATACTCAGGCGATGCTGTCTGCGCTCCTTCTTCTTGGGCGGCAGCTAAGGCAAGCCGCGCATCGGCAAGCTCATGGTGTGGGAATTTTTCCGGGCAGGCTGTAAGGCCAAGCAAAGAAAGTAGCACGGCAACATGCAAAACCCGTAGAGATAAAAAATACTTCCGTAGAAGAGCAGGCGAAAGAGCCCGCATGCCTAAAGCGCCATGCTTAAGCATAGCAGAATGTAAAGTAAGTAAGTTCATAATTTTGTTTATCCTTTATACCTCGTTTATCGCAACAATAGAATCCTGCTCCGTGCCGTCTATATCAAAAAAAGTGGTGAGTTTCGTCAACTCAAAAACTTTACGGACAGAGCCGGTCACATGGCATATTCTCATCTTGCCATCATGCTTTTTTAGATTAGAAAAACTGGAGATGAGCGCTCCGATCCCAGAAGAATCCACATAAGACACTCTGTCCAAGTTAATCACAACTTTCAGTTTTTTTTCTTCTACTAACTGCTGTATCTTTTCCTTTAGCTCTGGGGCATTGTAAAGGTCCACTTCACCGCCGACAGCTATAATGGTAACAGCGCCTTCTTCTCGTTGATTTAGTTCCATCTTGCTTGCGCCCTTTTTGCTTGTCCTATTTGTTCCTGTTTCAAACTACCGCCTCTGCTCAGCGCACACAAATATGAACAACACTTTCCATGCGCTTATAGAGTTCGTAAAGTCAACAAAGAACAAGCATGACCATAGGATTATAGCAAAAGGAAAAAGGCAAGCTTTTTTTTGCTGTTTTTTAGGTGAAAAAACATATTTTTTCTAAGCTTGTCTGTACGCCCTAACATGGCATCAATATCTTATCACTGCTCTGAAACTTTAGAATGATGCCAAAGCTTGCTGGTCTTTCCTCTTTGGAAAGCTATATCATGGCAGAGGCTGCGTACTTTTCCTAATACCTCAGCGGAGGATATCCATTCCATACAAGCCCTGTCTTTACGCAGGCAGGCCTTCTCACCATGCAGTGAACACGGGCGGCAGGACAAAGAGGAGGTAGATATTTCTATAAAAGCCTCTCTCTCAGAATGAGAGTGATCTATATGACTTTGGTAGGGGCCATAGCCAGCGTGGACATGAGTCGGTCCCCATAAGAAAACAAGCCGAATACCAAGAAGGCTGGCAAGGTGCATATAAAAAGAATTCACGCTAAGCAGCAGGTCCATGCGTTCTAGAAGCGCGATTTCTGCCGCATCATGCAGCAATAAGCCTGTAGGAATCAGCTGTGGATAGTTGCTGCAAAATCTATCTAATTCAGAAGGGTCCTCAGTTTCTGTTTTACCAAAGAGGAAGAAGCTGCATTGCATTTCCATTTGCATAGTTTTGATAAGCTCTCCCCATTTAGCAAGGGGCCATTTTCTTTGCGGATAAAAAGGAAATGGAGCCAGCGCGATCCACATATTTTGCTTGCGCGTTTTTTTGAGCTTTTTTAGAAAACTATAAGCCCTTGCGCGCGCCTTGGTATCAGGATTAAGCCAAGGGCCTTTCCCTTTTTCTTTTACTTCATATCCCAGGCGCTTGAAACTTTGGAAATAGCGCTCTGTCAGGTGCTTAAGGGGGCGCTTCCTTTTTGCCCTGCGCCGGATCAAAGACCATTCCTGCAGCTTTTGTGATTGTATGTTTGAAAAAAACAGGCCCTTGAAAAAAAAGCGAAAACGCAAAAGACGGCTTTGGAAGGAGGGGCTGAGGTCCAGAGCTTTAGAAAAGGGGCCAAGCTTGCAGAGCTCCTTGTATAACGAAGAGATTTCTTGGAAGCCCGCATAGCCTTTGCCAATCCCTACCGCGATCGTATGCACGCCTGGTATGTTATGGAAGAAGTATTCACAGTCCCGCCTTAGCACCAGACAAAGGCTGAGCTTAGCATATTGCCGGCTTAGGGCCTGCGCAACAGGAGCAAGCAAAGCCGTTTCTTCTCTCGAAGCTAGACAAGTCAGCAATATACGCATGTCTTCTTTCCTTGCTAGCGCGCAGCGTTAAGCTCGCGGCTTCGTTTTTGCGCTGCAGATAGCGCTCCCGTCACAGAAGTATAAAAAGAAGATTTTTCTAAATAAGACAGGGCAGCAAGAGTTGTGCCGGCAGGAGAGCTGACTTGGCGGCGCAGCTTGGAGGGAGAAAGATTTTTTTTTCGCAAGAGCTGCAAACTTCCTTCCATAGTAGACTGCGCTATGGCAAGCGCTCTCTCATAAGCAAGACCGTTGCGCTCTCCTCCCTGCGCGCAGGCCTCTAAAAAAGCGCATAGCAATGCGGGACCAGAACCAGCAAGCGCAGTAAAGGCGTGCATGTCTTCTTCCTTTGCAAGCCTTATCGTAGTTCCCAGCAGAGAAAATATGCTTTGCGTCTTTTCAAAGAGCTCTGCGTCTTCACAATAGATAGCGCTTGTAGAGGCGCCGACCAAAGCGGCAATATTGGGCATCACGCGCGCTATGCTGCCAGGCCTCTTTTTTTTGAAGAAAGAGGCGAGCTTGGCCAAAGATAGTCCTGCAGCGATGGAAATATAAGACTTATCGCCTCCAAGCTGGCTGATGGCCTGCTCCATATCCTGTGGTTTGACGCATAAGATCAGGAGATCAGCTTGAGCTTCTAATTCGCCAAGCCCAGCAGCAAGGCGCAGGCCATACAAGGGCGCGCCTTTGCGCTTGGCTTCCTCCCGCAGTTCTGTCTGTCTGCCTTCGTCTCTATCAAAGCCAAGAATCGCCTTGTATTTCCCAGAAGCATGCAGGCCAGAGGCAAGCGCTGCGCCCATTTTACCTAAACCTGCAATCGCTATATTCATCTTTGTATCAAGCCAGTCTCTTGAAAATAATCCTGCTGGAATAGTTTGCAGGGCGTCTTTCTTTGCTCATTATAGACATAAGCCCAGGCATGGAAGATATGCCCATCTTCACAAGAGCGCAGCTCCAGCTTGGTTCTGGCATATGCCTTTTCTCTCTCGTGCACACCCTCATATTCATCCAAAAGCTGAAATAATGCAGGCGCTTTTTCTTCCAGAATGTTCCATAGCTCTCCTCGGACGATATCTTCCTTCTTATCTGAAAGCCACAGGCCGGGGTATCCTCCCGCATCTGCTAATATGCCATTGCAATAAGCCATAGTTTCCAAAGCGCCATATTTTTGCAATAAAGAGCGCAAAGCATGAAGCTCCCGTATATCGATCTCAGAAAAGCTTTGGGCGTCTAGACGGCTCTCCGGATAAGATGAGTACAAGGTGCCATATACAAAGAGGTATGTGTCTTTTTGCTCCTGCCGCATAGCTCTTAGCCTTGCCAGCCCCTTTGCTTCCCTTTAGCATGCGTCTATTTTCAAAGACTTGGCAGCGCGGTGGCGTTCCAGCGCCGCATCTATAAGCTGCCTGAGGAGTTGATCCAAAGGGATGGAAGTTTTGCCCCAAAGGCCTGGGAACATACTTATATCCGTAAAGCCGGGCATGGTATTGACCTCATTGACATAGACCATCGCATCTGGTTTTAAAAACATGTCTGATTTTAAAAACATGTCTACGCGCCCCATTGCCTCCAAATGCAGCGCCGCAAAGACGGCCAAAGCTGTTTCTTGTACAAGCTGCCGCTCTTTGGCGCTGAGGCGGGCGGGCATATCCAAGCGAAGGTCTCCCGTATCGAAATACTTTCTTTGGTACGAATAAAAGCCTGTACTATATCGAATCTCGCCCGGCAGAGAAGCCTGCACGGCCTTGCCTTGCGACAAAAGAGCGCATTCCACCTCTCTGCCTTCTATGTTTTCTTCAAGCAGCAATCTATGATCGTAGGCGAAGGCATCTTCCAAGGCCGGCAGAAACTCATGTTGTTTGCTGATGCGGTGTACTCCTATGGACGAGCCCTGCCTGGCAGCTTTCACATAAAAAGGCAGGCCAAGCAGCTCCTTTACTTTTGCAAAGCTCCATTCTTCCCTTGTGCGCCTTGTCATAACTGCGAATTTTGCAGTGGCGATGGAGCTGGCTTGTAAAAGACGCTTCATAACTATTTTATCCATTGCAAGAGCAGAAGAGAGGACTCCTTCTCCTACATAGGGCAGGTCCAAATGCTGTAGAATGCCCTGCAGACTTCCATCCTCACCGTAGGGCCCGTGCAAGACGGGAAAAACAATATCTACGTCCAAGCCTTCCTTCGTCTCCCATACATAGAGCGGCGTAGCTCCCTTTGCGCCGGGCAGGCAAGCTATTCTTTTCCCAAGCCCCTCTTGTATCTCCATAGGCAGGCGGGAGTCTGCAGCCCCTCTTGCTAAGACTTCTTCCCAATCTTGGATCCAGAGCCATGCGCCCTGCTTGGTGATAGCTATGGGAACCAGCTCATAGGAGTATGCGGGCTCATTCCAAGCTGCGCTGCTTTGCTTGGAGGATGCAAGGCAGCGCAAAACATTTCTGGCCGAAAGTAGGGAAATATGATGCTCGGCAGATCGGCCGCCAAAAAGCACAGCCACGCGCAGTCGCTTAGAGCTCGCCATTTTTCTAAAAGAGATTTTTTCCTTTTACCGATATTATAGCTATCATTTGTGTAACTCCTCTAGCCTTGGTAGTTTGAGCCCTATCTATCATGAAAGACTATAAGCTACCAAGGCTATTTTTTTGGGCTATTTTTCCTGCTATATTACAATCATAAGCTTCCCTTGTAGACCAAGTCCATGAGCGCCTTGTCAAGATCTTGTGACTTGTAATAAAACTCCAGAGCCACCTGCGAAATTGCGCCTTGCGCCTCAGAAACATTTACGATTTTGGCTTTCAGCTCCGCATCAGAAGCGCCCAGCCTGAGCAGTACTTTCAAATACCTATGCTTGTCTAAGTACGCGCTGATCTGCCTATTTTCCAACTCAAAAAGCAAGCCATTTTTACTGATGTTTACAAGAGGGCTGTAAAAATCACCGTAATAGCGCGTACTGATCCTGGCTTTACTGAGAGCATAGCTAAAAAAACGAGCCAAGAGCGCAAAATGCGCAGCTGTGTCCCGCCCCAGCCCCAAACTGGGATGCCCTGCGCGCAGCTCCAAATATCCTATACATTCTTCGTAAAGAAGAAGGGGAGCGACAGCGTAGCCAGAGCGATGCTGCGCTATGTCTTCTGCCTGCAGCCGGGAACACAGCTCTTTTGCTTCCGCTTGCGTTGTATTTTGGCATAACTCTGACATATTGCATAAGCTTTTTTCAGGCACAGGCTCCAGATACGAAGCTATATCCCGGACCTTGGCTATATAAAAGCATTGTTGTTTTTGGAATAAGGCCCGCTCTCTGGGGCCTCTGGCCGCCTGCTCGTGATAAAAACTAAGCTGCAAGTTTTGCTCTCGTGCGTCCAGAGCTTCTGCCAGCATCTTATGTACCAAGCCTGCATCAGGCCTGTCTTCCTCCACCTCACGTACAATATGTCTAAGGGGCCCATACAGCAAGGGGTGCGTCGCGCTGATATCTGGGAAGGGGCTTTGCGGGAAGGGCGGGTAGGCAAGCGTAAATCGTATAAAAATGTTATCTACGGAAATCCTTTGGCTGCTGCGATGTATGTTTTTCTCGATATACTGAGGCAGGGCGATGACTGCCTGCTTTGCTTCCATTTCAAGGACTTCCACATTGAACTGGTAGATAACATTAGAATGCAGCAACTCCAAGACAAAGCCCGAAGATTCCTGCTCCAAAAAATCGCAGATATAGAGCATGGCGTATTTTGCGCTAAGCTCCCTAAAAAAAGCCGTATAACGCTGCCCAGACCAGATACAAGACACGGGCCTCTTTTCTCTGTAAAAAATGAAAAACAGATACCATATCTGATTCCAATCGTTGCGCGCAAAAGGATCATTTTGCCGCCCCCTAGACTTTGGAAAAAAAGCAGATGGGCGCACGCCCCCCGCATCCAAAAGCATAGGAGCAAAACTCCCTTCGCCTGCCAAAGCTTGTTCAAGTTTCACAGCCATAGCGATCGCCCAAAAAACCGGCTCTAAAGGCGATACCGAATATTATCGAATAAGAGAAACAGCAAAATAAGCCCGTCATATGCAAGAAGGCATGAAGCCCTTGGCGCCCGCTTTTTTACATACGGCAAAAAATTTTTTCAAAAAGGGCTTGCTATATTTTAGGCCCTGTCTAAGTCTAGTAGTATAGCTGTCTTGCAAAGCGGGGCAGTCATTTTGTTTTTTAGTAATAGGAGGAAACAATGATAAAAAATCACTTATGGAAAGGAGACATTGCTATGTCACAATTGAAAAAACGTAGCCGAGAAGGCCTTGGCCTTGGCGGCTTATTATGGAAGAACTTTGGCTTTGCTAATTTGAGATCAGCCAACTTTAGCTCTGCTGACTTGCGATCAGCCAACTTTCGCTTTGCCAAATTCGGCGCTCGCATGATCACGCTCGCTGCCATCAGCCTGAGCCTGACTCTGGCGGGCTGCGATTCTGGCGGCGGAGGTGGAGGAGGTGGCAGTTCTGGAAGCAACGGCGACAAGCCGAGCTGCACGGGCAGCGAGATTCTAAAAGACGGCAGCTGCGAAGCCTGCCCTGATCCACAGTTTCCCAACGCGGACAGGACGGCCTGCGTGACGAAATGCCCAGATGGCGAGATCCAGCTGGCAAACAATCCCACCTGCGAGATTCAAGTCACATGCACAGGCAGGCAAATTTTCAATCCCACGGATAACAGCTGCTTTGAGCTAAGCTGTGACGAAGGCAAAATTCCAGATACGACTGCCGTGCCGCCCGTTTGCATCAGCGAAAGCGACTGCCGCACGTCCCCAGGCAAGCTACTCAGCGCAGACGGCCGCTCCTGCATTAGCGAAAGCGGCTGCCTTGCCGTGTCAAACCAGCTCATAAACGAAAGAGGCGACTGCGAGGCCTGCACAGGAGACGTGCCTGTGCGCAATGTGGAGAAAAACGCCTGCATCAGCGAGGCGGCATGCCAGGGCACAAGCGTAGGCCCCAACAGCTTGCTGGGCACGGACTGCGTCACGGACGAAACCTGCCAGAATATGGCCGGCCATGTTGCCACAACTGACGGCGAATGCCAAGAGTGCTCAGGAGAAAATAACGTGCGCAGCGTGGACAAGACCGAGTGCATTACCGCGACCGACTGCCATAAGAACCTGAGCACGAATCCCAACAGCATCTTAGGCGATGACTGCATTACGGATGCGGCCTGCCAAAACATGCCCAGCCATGTGGCCCAGCATGACGGCGTCTGCCAGGAATGCGAAGGCGACACGCCCACGCCGAACTTGGCCACAGGCATGTGCGATGCAGACAGCGACAGCGACGGCGTCTTCGATAGCGATGACAACTGCCCGGCCCTAGCCAACGCCGATCAGACGAACACGGATGGCGACAGCCAGGGCGACGCCTGTGATATGAACGACGACGGAGACAGCGTCGCTGATGTGGATGACGCCTTCCCGCTCGACGCCTGCGCCAGCGTAGACAACGACAATGACGGCGCTCCCGATGCCCTGGTGAGCAGCTGCGACACGACTTTGAGCGCTGATAACTGCCTGGACCTAGCCAATGCCGAGCAGACTGACACGGACGGTGACGGCCAGGGTGATGCCTGCGACAGCTGCCCGGCAGGCGCGATGGGCCTCGCCACTGGCGCAGATAACGCCGCCACAGCCGACCCCGATGGCGATGGCTGTAAAAACAGCGAGGATGCCTTCTCGATGGACGCCTGCGCCAGCCTGGACACGGACAGCGACAACATGCCCGATGACCTGCTTGCTGACTGCACGAGCAGCCTGACGGAAGACGACGACGATGATAATGACGGCGTCGCCGATGCAATGGATGCCTGCCCGGCGGGCTCATTGAACGCCGCCAGCGGCGCAGATACGGCCACAACGGCTGACCCAGACAGCGACGGCTGCAAGAACAGCGAGGACGTAGACGACGATAACGACGGGCTGATCGAGCTGGCCAGCTACGCAGAGCTCCAGAACATGCGCCATGACCTGGCGGGGCACAGCTACAACGACGGCGATACGGCCTCTACGGCAGGAGCGCCTGAGGAAGCCACAGACAACTGCTCTGAGGAGACGAGCGCGGGCTCTGGCATCTTCCTCTGCGGCTACGAGCTGGCAGCCAATATCGACGCAAACGCCAGCTGCCCCAACTACGACGGCAGCAACGGCGATGACCTGAGAACAGGCGGTGGCAGCAACGCTGATGACTGCGGTGCGGGACAGGAGGCCTGGGCGCCCGTGGGGGATAACTCCAATAGGTTTACCGGCATTCTGGAGGGCAACGGCCACAGCATCAGCAATTTGTATTACCAGGGAAACACGAGACATAATGGCTTGTTTGGCTATACGTCTGGGGCCGTGATCCAAAACCTATCCCTGGATAACGTATATATTAATTCTAGTAATATTAATGCTGTTGTGGGCGGCATAGCGGGAAGGATGCGTGGTGGCAGCATCATAGGCTCTCATGTTACGGGCAGCCTTACTGGTCGTATCACCGGCGGACTGATGGGGAGCAATAATAATGTTACTATCAGTAACAGCTATAGCACAGGCAGCGTTAATGGTAACACTGTCGGCGGGCTGGTGGGGGATACAACTGGTAGTAGTAATGTTACTATCAATAACAGCTATAGCACAGGCAGCGTTAATGGTAACATTGCCGGCGGCTTGGTAGGGATTGCGAGTAATGTTGATATCAGCAATAGCTATGCCACAGGCAGCGTTGATAGTGGCACTGCCGGCGGCGGCTTGGTAGGGGGTGCGAGTAATGTTGATATCAGCAATAGCTATGCCACAAGCAATGTTACTTCTACTGCTAATGGTTTTTTCGGCGGGCTTGTGGGGCAGCTGGCAGGCAGCAGTATCACTAACAGCTACGCCACAGGCAACGCTAAGACCAGCGCCGACACTTCCAATGCCGGCGGCCTCGTCGGCAATATGTCTTCGTCCATCATCAGCAACAGCTACGCTGCCGGCGGCGTCAGCACCACCAGCACCGCCGCCACTGCCATCACCGGCGCCTTCATCGGCACCTTCGCGGGCCACATCTTCGGCAAAAACTACTATGTAGACACAGACGGCATGAACGGCATCGGCAGCGGCACATGCGATTCCGCCATCTGCATACGCGCCGGCGCAGCGGGCAATACAGATGCGCAGCGCCGCACCTGGCTGCAAACGACGGCAGACGAAAGCACGGTCGGCATCTTCCCCACAGACACCACCGGCAACGACCACGACGGCGATAATACAACGCCCAATATCACATGGGAGGTCTGGGAATCCAGCATCTGGGGCAGCTTCACCAGCGGCTATCCCTGTCTCAAGAACATGCCCGCAGGCGCGAGGGTGTGTAATTGAATATATTAAGGGGGGGCTAAGCAGAAGGCTCGATGCCTTCTGCACTTCGCCTGCCCTAAAGGCAGGCTCAGGAGCGCCTTATAGCCCCCTTAATAATCCCCCGCCCCCCCGACGCGGCACGGACATCCATGTCCGTGAGCGTCGGGAATTTGTGCGACATCCATGACGGCAAGGCATAGGCATTGGTCTGGCGCAAACGGCCTCCCTGCCTTAGCGCCAGACTCTCGCACCTCCTGTGCTCGTGACGCAATGCCTATGCCTTGCACTGGATTGTTCTGATATGTGGCGTACGGTTGCATATGGCTGGGGCGGGGGTTGTAGTAGGGGGAGTCTGGCGTTGTTGTGATAATGTAGCGTGGGTTCTGCTGACGGGGGCGGGGGTTGTAATAAGCAGAGTCTCGGCGCAGGATTATGTCGCGTTGGGGCGGGGTTTCTGCTGACTGCGGGCGTTGTTGTAATAAATGGAGTCTGAGCGCTGCATTATGTCGCGTTAGCTCTGCTGACGAGGGCGGGGATGGAAGTAGGGGGCGTTTGGGCGCCCGTGAAGCCCGGGGACGCCGTAGGATTGACTGCGGCGGGGTTGTAATAGGCGGAGTCTGGGCGTTGTTGTAATAATATAGCGTTGCTTTTGCTGACTGGGGCGGGGAATGTAATAAATGGCGTCTCGGCGCAAGATTATGTCGCGTTAGCTCTGCTGACGAGGGCGGGGATGGAAGTAGGGGGCGTTTGTGGCCCGCGGCGGGGGGGGTGTGCTGACAGCGGCGGGCGTTGTTGTGATAATGTAGCGTGGGTTCTGCTGACGGGGGCGGGGGTTGTTGGTAGTAAGCGGCGTTTGTGGTGATGACTGCGGGCGGGGTGGAAGTAGGGGGAGCTTGTGGCCCGGGGCGGGGGTTCTGCTGACTGCGGGCGTTGTTGTAATAAATGGAGTCTGAGTGCCGCATTATGTCGCGTTAGCTCTGCTGACGAGGGCGGTGTTGGAAGTAGGGGGAGCTTGTGGCCCGGGGCGGGGGGTTCTGCTGACTGCGGCGGGGGTGGAAGTAGGGGGCGTTTGGGCGCCCGCGGCGGGGGGTTGTGCTGACAGCGGCGGGGGTTGTAATATGTGGAGTCTGGCGTTGTTGCAATAATGCAGCTTTGCTTTTGCTGACTGGGGCGGGGGTTGTAATAAATGGCGTCTCGGCGCCGCATTATGTCGCGTTGGGGCGGGGTTTCTGCTGACTGCGGGCGTTGTTGTAATAAGCAGAGTCTCGGCGCCGCATTATGTCGCGTTAGCTCTGCTGACGAGGGCGGGGATGGAAGTAGGGGGAGCTTGTGGCCCGCGGCGGGGGGTTCTGCTGACTGCGGCGGGGATGGAAGTAGGGGGAGCTTGTGATCAGGGGCCTTGCTTTTGCTGACTGGGGCGGGGGTTGTAATAAATGGCGTCTCGGCGCAGGATTATGTCGCGTTGGGGCGGGGTTTCTGCTGACTGCGGGCGTTGTTGTAATAAATGGCGTCTCGGCGCAGGATTATGTCGTATTAGCACAGATCCTCTGTTGCTGTACATACCAGAACAATCCAGTGCAAATCATAGGCATTGCGTCCCGAGCTTATATGTATGCACTTGAACGCGGGGCGCAGGGCCTCAGCATCCGTTACATACCAGAACAAGCCCGGCAACGTAGGACTACAGCACAAGCCTAATGCCCACCTGTTGCTGTACATACCAGAACAATCCAGTGCAAATCATAGGCATTGCGTCACGAGCACATGGAGGTGCGAGAGTCTGGCGCTAAGACAAGGATGTCGCTGCGCCAGACCAATGCCTATGATTTGCCGTGAGAGTCTGGCGCTAAGACAAGGATGTCGCCCGCGCCAGACCAATGCCTATGCCTTGCCGCTTTGCTAGCCAAAGCGTTCTTTTTGTTCTGACCATATTTTTTCGAAGTCCTGAAATGCTATCTCTTGATTCCAAAGCCCTTCGCCGGGCGCTTTGAGTAAAACAAAGCGGGCCTCTCCTGCCTTACTTTTTTTATCATAACGCATTTGCTTATACACGGCTCTGGCAGAAAAAGCGGCCGTGTCCTGAGGCAGCTTTAGCTTCTGCATCTGCGCAAAACAGTTTTCTACATAGGCGCTGTCTAAGGCCAGCAGCTTGCGGCTCAAAAGCAGAGCGCTTACCAATCCTCGTGAAACAGCTTCGCCGTGAGAGAAGCGTTTGTAACGCCCTAAGGCTTCCAGCGCATGTGCGGTTGTGTGACCAAGATTTAGCAAGGCCCTCATGCCGCCTTCTTTTGTATCTTTTTGAACAATTGCAGCTTTCACAGCGATAGAGTCCCGTATGGCCTGCCCCAGCGCAGGCGAGGAGTAATGAGAGGCATTGGAAAAGAGTTCTCTTAACAGCCTGCCATTTTTTTCCAACAGGGCGTGCTTTAGCATCTCTGCAAGCCCGCAGCACCATTCCTTAGGCGGCAGGCTGGCAAGAAAGTCCAAATTGATATAGACGAAGCGGGGTTGATGAAAGGCGCCCACCATATTTTTCCCCATGTTTGCAACATTTACAGCAACCTTTCCCCCTACGCTTGCATCCACCGCAGCCAGTAAGGTAGTAGGTATTTGTACAAAATCTATGCCTCGCAGTATGCTTGCAGCCAGAAAGCCCGCAAAATCTCCCACGATGCCCCCGCCTAGAGCGAAAATACACGAATTACGGTCTACTCCTCGGTGGATCAATGTTTTGTAAAAACTTGTGAGACGGGAGAGATTTTTGCTTTTTTCTCCCCCTTGCATCCATAAAACTGAGGTGTCCCTGAGGCCTAAGGGGAAATGAGAGCGCTCATTGTCAAGAAAGTCTTTGATGAGCTTTTTAGGGATGCCCTTCTCGCTGATCAAAAAGAAATGCTTTTTCTCTGCAAGTAAAGGGGCCATAGCGGCCTTCCAGGCCTTGCCCAAGCCCCTTTGGATATATACAGGATAGGATGCCTGCTGTCTTTGTGTCCTAATTTGTAATGCTGCTTGCAAAGCCATAGTCTTCAAAACGTTTCAGAAGCTTTTGGGCGGCCTTCTTTTCCGCATCTTTCATCGAAGGGCCCTCCCCGCGCGCATACTCTTTATCTTGGATTTTGACCCGCACCTGAAAAATACTCTGATGGGATGGGCCGGTTTGCGACACTAGTTCATAGACAGGCGCAAGTTGCAGCTCTTTCTGCGTCCATTCTTGCAGCAGAGACTTGGCGTCTTTGCTGTCTTTCGTATAAGAAATATTTTGGAAGGCCTGGTCGAAGCATTTTCTTACATAAGAACGCGTGCAGCTAAAGCCCTGATCCAGATAAAGCGCCCCTATGAAAGCTTCGAGACAATCAGCTAAATTTGAGCTGCGTTGGCTGCCTCGATTTTTTTTTTCCCCCCTGCCCAAGCGTAAGCAAGCGCCTAGTCCTAGTTGCGCCGCAATTTTAGCGAGCATCTCTTCCCGTACCAGTATGGAGCACATGCGCGACAGCTCTCCCTCCGTACAGTTCGCAAAGCGCTCGTAAAGATAATCATTGATAATCAGGTTTAGTACTGAGTCACCTAAGTACTCCAGCCTTTGGTTATGAGCGCTGCGGCCTTGCCTTTCGTGAGCAAAGGAGGGATGCGTGAAAGCTTCTTCTACAAGCTCTAGCCTGCGAAAACGCAGGCCCTGCTTATGTAAAAACTCCTTTAAGTCTTCCAATGTTTTGGGACTGGCTCTTATTCTAAGCTGCGCGCTTATGACCTAAGTATAAGACCTAGGCGCTCAAAGCAGACAGGATGGGTACAAGAGGAACACCGCAGCCTGCATACTTACAGGCTGCGGCTGCAGGGACAGAGGCTAAGCCTCTGTATGGAAATCTTTTTTCGTCGTGTTTAAGAAGAATGTTCGTCTATGTATTTGACGACATCACCTACGGTCTGTATCTTCTCAGCATCTTCGTCAGATATCTCAATACCGAACTCTTCTTCTAAAGCCATCACTAATTCCACAGTGTCAAGGGAATCTGCCCCAAGATCATCAATGAAATGCGCTTCTGGTTTTACTTCCGACTCATCGACTCCAAGTTGTTCCGTAATAATTGACTTAACTTTTTCAAAATCCGCCATATTTCACATCTCCTAATTCATGCAGATAAATGTAGAAAAAGCCATTGCCAAAAAAGCAAGGACTCTTCCACTCAAGCTAGCCTGCAAAAGCTGTCACCTGCGCAGCTAAGCCCAAGACGTACACCTTGTAGAAATGCTGCCATAAATCTGCAAGCATAAATCTTACTCAGCGCTGAAAAGAAATGCGCACTCAAAGTGGAGGCTGCAAAGTCTTAGGCTGCCAAGCTGTGATGCAGTCATGGCCTGCGCAGGAAAACGAAGGCAAAGCCAAGGCTTTGCCTTCCTAACAGAAGCAAGCATACTAAACCATGTCTTTGCAGGCTTCATAGAGTGCAAGTTGAAAAATAAAAAATCTTTTGCAAGCTACAGACATTTTGCACGCTTTCTGGGCTATTTTTAATCGATATGGGAAGCCTAAATTGAGCCAAAGAGATAATGGCCTTGAGTTTCGCAATCGTTATACTAGAGTAGAATGCAAAAAGACAAAAGCAAAGCAGGCAGACTCTACTTGCAGTATTTGCTTTCCCATTCCCAAGGCAGGAAGTATTTTTTCTTGCTATTGCAATCCTTGCAAGCGGGAGCTAGATTGCTTTTGACCGAGAGGCCTCCTTGCGAAAGAGGGACAATATGATCCATACTAAGCTGGCTGGGAGGGAAAGTAAGCCGGCAATAATGGCAGCATCCCTGCTCTGTTTTCTTTTTCCACCAGCTGGAGCGCCTGAGCCCGCGCGCTTTGTTTTTCTCACGCTGTATCTGCTCTGCGCTTGCTATATTGAGACTATGCAAAGAAAGAGCAGAGGGCTTTTTTTTTGTCTTATGCTCATGGCTTCGCTTACAATTCCCTTGCTTTCTCTACCTGCTTTTTTTGTTTTTTAATTTTGTTTTTGCAAGTATTTTAGGAGCGTCCTTTCCCTTTGCTTTACTCTCTCTGTGACGCAGGTCTATATGCAAGGAAAGGCCCTCTAGCTTGTAGTGACTACGTATGGAATTTTCAAAATATGCTCTCATGGAAGCAGAGAAATAACGTTTATCGTTGATAAAAAACCTGAATCGTATAGGAGCGCAGCCGCTTTGTACAGCATAAAAGACTTTCAGCCCCTTGTTTTTAGAAGCCATGGACTCTTGCCATTTTTGCAACTGCGCATTTAGCTCCGCCGTAGGGATTTCCATATACATAGCCTCATAGAGCCTAAGGGCATGATCTAAAATAGCGCGTACACCATGTCCAGAATGAGCGGAGCAGAACACAAAAGGAGCTCTTGCCATATAAGGAAACAGAAAACGCATCCTGTCTTCTATATCCTTGCGTATTTTCTGGCTTTCTGGGCCGGCTCGCATAAGGTCCCATTTAGACAGAGCAAAGATCAAGGATGCCCTGCGTTCTTTGATCATAGCGCATATTTTTTTGTCCCAATCTGTAAGACCTAAACTAGAATCAATAAGGTGAATGACTACCTGCGCCTGACTTATCGCCTTTTGCGCACGACGCAAGCTGTAAAATCCTATGGGGTCCTTAGAAGAAGGAAGGAGCGAAGAGCGCCGCAGGCCTGCCGTATCTATAATGCGGAATTGTTGATCTTTGTACTGAAAGAAACTGTCTATACTGTCTCGCGTGGTGCCCGGCGCTTCTGAGACGAGGGCTCTTTCCTCACCTAATATACGATTGAAAAGAGAAGACTTCCCAGCATTAGGACGCCCTGCAATGGCTAAGCGCAGCTCTTTGCCTTGCAGCGCAGTGGCCTTTGCGGCATTTTGATCTGGGAGTTTTTTTCGAGAGGACAAGGACTGCATTATGAGATCGAGAAGTTTATCTAAATTCCAACGCCCCCGCGCTGAAAGAGGCAGGCACTCAGGGAAACCCGCCTCATAAAAGGCAAGCAAGACTTCTAAACTTTCTTGGCTCTTATCTACTTTATTCAATACATAGAGCGATGCAAAAGCAGACATGTGCCGGCGCATAAATCGCAAAAGCTCTATGTCATAGGAGTTGGGCAAAGGGGCTTCCATCAGTACTATGATCAGGTCCATCCGTCTAAGATGTTTCATAGAAAGCTGCAAAATCTTTTGCTCTAATTCCCGCCTTAGTCCATCAGGAGAACGCAGCTCTAAATCCAGACCAGGCATATCATATAAACGAAAAACAAAGCCTTTATGTTCCAGCTCTACTTCAAGTATGTCCCTCGTAAGACCAGGGCTGGCATCCGTGATCGCATATCTTTTTTTATATAAGGCGTTGAAGAGCGTAGATTTCCCCACGTTGCGCCGTCCTAAAAGACATACGCGGGGCGGATAGTTCTTCTTGGAACTCATCGGTCTAGGCTTATCCCTCCCTTTTGCATCCTTAAATATAGAAAAAGGCCAAGGTACAAGCCCCCTAAGAGGCAGGCTGCTATAGCAGAAAAAAAGAAGGCATCATAAAACACCGCCAAACCCAAGGGGATGAGAAGAAATACATTCAGTAAGCTATACAAGCCAAGTATTTGCAGGGGGCTCCAGCCCCGCGCTCCAAGCCTTTGGTAGAGATGCTCACGATGCGCCATAAAGATGTTTTTGCCTTCTGTGCTGCGTAAGAAAAGAGTCAGGGCTGCGTCTAGGAAAAAAGGCAGCCAGGCGCAGGCAAGCAGGCCCAGGTCTATCGCAAAGGGCGTAGATTCTTCTTGTCCTTCTTGCACGGGCGGCCCAGGCCAAGAAAGGAGAGCAGCAAAAGACATGCTAAAGCCAAGGAAATAGGAACCGTTATCTCCCATAAAAACAGAAGCCTTAGGCCAGTTCCAATATAAAAAGGCAAGCAGACACAAAGCAAGACTGCAATAAGGGAAGAGCATGGCCTGCAGCCTAAACACGGGAGCGCCTATTTCCAAAAACATTTCATTAGCCAGGAGCAAAGCGAGATGCAGGATGATCCATAAGGCTTGCAAGCCCGCTAAAGCATCCATGCCGTCCATGAAATTAAAAAAATGGACGCATGCAAGTACCCAAAGAATGCAAATAACGTAAAGGAAGACATGCGCAAGCTCCTCTCCAAGAAATTGGCTAAACCACGGCAAAAGCGCTACGTTGAAAAAGTTGATAGAAAAAGAATCGGAGCTCGCCCAAAAACATAAGCCGCATGCAAGGACAAGGGAAAGGACAAGCCGTACCTGAGCCGAAAGACCGTAGGCATCATCCCAAAGGCCAAGCATGCAAAAAGCAAAAGACCCTATACAAAGAGCTTGGTAGGCGGCATTATTGCTTTCCCAAAAGTAGAAAAAGAAAAAACAAAGCGCAGGCAAAGCAAAACTTAAGCCTCCTGCCCTTGAGATAGCTTCACTATGTCCAGAGCGCTGGTTAGGGATATCGCTGAAAAAAGAGGGATGGGCAGCAAGCAGGCGGGCAATACAAAAAGCAAAAATCATCGCTAATATAAGGAAAATGCTTTGATAAGCTAAGGGCATTTGAAAAATTGTTCCTTTATTTACGAAGCTTGCAAAAACTCTGGGTCTTTGGTTTTTTAAAAGAGCTCTTGACATGCGCTTCGGAGTAGAAATGACTATGTCTTCGTCCCCTGCACGTCACAATCATGGCGCATGTGAGCTTGCTTTGCTCTATCTAAAGGCATATATCATACGGGGCGCTCTAAGGTCATTACAAAACTGCCAAAAGAGCATGTTGCCATTACTGCCCAGAGGCAAGGGCAGGGCGCTCGGATTGACAGCTTAAGGCGTCTATCCTTAGCTTACTCAATGGAATTCAAGGGTCTCTATACTGCCTTGCTTACGCCTTTTTGGAAGGGAGGCAAAAACATTGACTTTTGCGCCTACGAGCGCCTTGTCAAGCGCCAAATAGATGCGGGCGTCCAAGGCATAGTGCCCTGCGGGACCACAGGAGAATCTCCTACTTTGGACCATGAAGAACATCAGGAACTCATAGCCCGCAGCGTTGCCTTTGCGCAGGGCAAAATCCAAGTTATCGCAGGGACAGGCTCCAACTCTACCAAAGAGGCTATAGAATTGACAGAGGCCGCCTGCCGGGCTGGAGTACAGGGCGTGATGCTCGTCAGCCCCTACTATAACAAGCCCAGTCAGCATGGACTAAAAGAACACTTTGCGGCCATAGCAGACCATTCCTCTGCCCCTGTAATGCTTTACAATATACAAGCTCGCACAGGCGTGAATATAGAAGTAGAAACATTCCAAAGCTTAGCAGAGCACGAGCGCATTCGGGCTGTCAAAGAGGCGAGTGGAGATATTTTCCAAATGATTCGTTTGAAAAAATACTGCGGCGACAGGCTCAGTCTTTTATGCGGCGACGATACGATTGTCCCTGCGTTCATGGGCTTAGGGGGCGATGGTCTTGTATCTGTGGCATCCAATCTTTACCCTGCGCGAATGAAAGCTATGATGGATCTTTATTTGCAAGAGAATTTTTCTCAAGGAAACAGTATCTTTCATGAATTGTTCGATCTCATACATGCCTTGTTTTGGGATACAAACCCTATAGCGCTTAAGGCGGCTGCCTCATTGCAAAAGCTTTGCGAAGAAAGCCTGCGCCTGCCCCTTATTCCTCTGGATAGAGTCTTATACAAAGAACTGGCGGCCTTGCTGGAAGGCCTGGGGAGGGAGCTATGAAAAGCTCTTCTTATGCCTTCGCTATGGTGGGCGCTGCAGGCCGTATGGGCAAAAGTATCATCGCCCTGTCCCAAAGTTATTCCTTAGATGGAGCATCCCTCAGGCTCTGCGGCGCTTTGGAGAGCAAAAACCATCCTCAGCTGGGCCAAGATGCCGGGCGCTTAGCTGCCTTGCCTCAGGACTTAGGTATCCGGCTTACAAATGATATACAAGAGGCCTTAGAAGGAGCGCAGGTCGTCATAGATTTTTCCTCCCCATCCAGCAGCCTCCAGACCCTGGAAATCTGCCGCCGCAAAAAACTCCCTTGCTTAATCGGGACAACCGGCCTCCAAGAGGAAGACAAAAGATGCGTCCAAGACGCAGCCCAAGACATAGCCGTGATTCTTGCTTCTAATACGTCTCTAGGAGTGAACCTTCTATTATACCTGACACAGAAGACGGCTGAACTCCTGGGCTCTGGCTTTGATGTGGAAATTACAGAGATCCATCATCACCATAAAAAAGATGCGCCTTCTGGCACAGCGCTGTCTTTGCGGGATTCCTTGAAAAATCTTGCCCAATATTCTTCCTATCAGGAATGCTACGGGAGGCATTCGCACAAGGACTCAGCTCCATCTCCCCGCCCTAGAGAAGAAATAGGCATACACGCAATACGAGGCGGCGATGTGGTAGGAGAGCATAGAATACACTTTTTTGGAGATGGGGAGCGGCTGGAGCTAAGCCACCAAGCATCTTCTAGAAATTGTTTTGCCGCAGGCGCGCTCCGAGCTGCCCTTTTTTTGATAGGTCATGCTGACAAAGCAGGCTGCTACTCTATGCGGGAGGTCTTGGGCATGCGCCGCTAAGCCGGCCTTTGCTTTGTACAAAACAAATGAAAAGCAATCTGCAAAACAGATCTATCTATTGCCATGACAACATAGACGTACTGCAAGGCATAAACTCCAAAAGTATAAAGGCCCATGAGCTTGCGCAAGAGAGGCTAAAGAAAGAGGCCGCAAAGCCAGAAGGACTTTTTGACTACAAGAAAGCCCTGCGCTTTTCTACAGATCCGCCGAAGAGAACAGACCTTAGGCAGACAGACATAGATCAAAAATACGTCTATGTTATTTCTAACAAAGCAAAGCAGCAAGTAATTCTATGAACAGTCTTGTAACTCTGTCAATTAATGAGAAAGATTAGAGAGTATAAGCAAATGCAGCTATTTTAGACTATTCCTGTGGTTTAAGGTATATAGTTCCCCTTATTTTAGAGAAACAGAAAAATATGTGCTTGATAAGTATAGATACAATAGAGAATGGTGTAAAGGAGACCTTGCTCAAATAAAGTTATATAGTTTTTGCATTTTATGGAAAGCTTAAAGAAAATCCTTGCTTTGGAAAGTCTGCCTCTAAGCCCCTGGCGGATGGACCTGTTCCAGAGGGCTGTAGAAAAAAATTTGTATCTGGAATTCTTCCTTAGCAATACGCGTGCCCTATTATCTCCAAATCACGTTATCATGGCAGTCGGCCCCGCTTCTGAGGAGGAAACCGATGAGCTGCAATCCATGCTCAAAACGCAGCAGCAAAGGATCAATGAGCTCAAAAGTTATGTAATCTACCATCTGGCCTTATACACTTCTATTTTGGAGACGAATGCCTACTACATTGCTGCAAATGAGCACTTGCTGATCTGCCGTTTTGTAAGCCTAGCCAGAAAAGACTACGGGGAGTTTGAGATAAAATTCTATACCGCCAAAGCAACGGACCTGCCTCATAACTACCAAGATAAAATTTACATAGGCAGGGATTTTATTTCTCTTAGGAACCCAAAACGTAGTCTTTTTGGTCTCTTATCTCTCAGAGATGCTTTGCAGGACCAAAGGAATATACTCAGCAAGCGCGCCAAAAATATTCTGCAGACAGAAGAGCTCAAAAGTCTCAAGGACGAATATATAGATGAGATACTCAACATTGCGCTGGATGCGCACGAAGCAATAACAAGCCTTGGGAAAAAATATGGCCTAAGTTCCAAGAGCAAAGCCCAAAAACCTATGCAGGAACGTATTTTAGCATTCCAGCAGGATTGCCGTGATCTGCTGTATATTTACATTGATCTCCAAGATGAATTATACGTCCTGCAGGAGTACCTTTTTAAAGAGCGGCAGCAGCCTGTTTTTGTACGCTACGTAACAAAGTTCATTAAGGATGTCAACAATCATATTAACTACATAAATTTTAAGCTGTGCGGACGCATATCAGATTCCCTAAACGATATTCGTATGGATGAAAGGGAGCAGTAAGGGCTAGTTTATAGCTTCTCCTATTTCTGCAGTGATGCGCATTGCTTTTTTTTCACGGATAATTTGCAGCGCTAGTTTTCCCCCCACTCCCGCCTTCTGGACGGCGCTAACCAGGTCCTTGCTGGATTGAATCTTTTGCTTATTTGCCATATAAATGAAATCGTATTCCTGCAGGCCTGCTTTATCTGCTGCAGAATCCGGGATCACCTGGATTACGACTACTCCTTTCTTGCCGCTGACTCCTAAGTCTCTGCTCAAAGCAGGGGCGGGAATGGCGATATTGACGCCTAAGGTGGGCTTCCCTATTACGCGCCTTTCCTTACGAAGCTGTTTGATTACGTTCTTGGCTTCATTGATAGGGATTGCAAATCCTATGCCTACGCTGCCCCCTGAAGTAGAATAGATGGATTGGTTGATGCCAACAACTTCCCCGAAAACATTCAAGAGAGGCCCGCCTGAATTCCCTACGTTGATAGCTGCGTCTGTTTGTATACGTGAATAGCGGCTGTTGTCTATGCGTCTATGTTTTGCTGAGATGATTCCCACCGTAAAGGTGCGGTCTAAACCAAAAGGCGCTCCTAAGGCGAAGGCTAATTGCCCCACCTGCACTTTATCAGAATCACCAAGTACAGCAGGCTTAATCTGGCGGGAAGAATCTACTTTGATCAAAGCTACGTCACTGGCCTCATCGCGTCCTATGAGATGCGCTGTGGTCTTCGTATTATCATGAAATATGACTTCAATTTTGCGCGCTCCAGCAACTACGTGATTATTGGTAACAATATGCCCTTCCTGATCTACAATAAAACCAGAGCCCGCCTGCTGTTTTTGCTGGTAAAAGTCGAGCCAAAATCCCCCAGAACGCACAATAATATTCGTTCGTATATAAACTACAGAGGGGCTGGCTTTTTCGTAGATGCTGATATAGGACTTTTGCAGAGCCAGAGCCGCCTGCTGGTTTTCTGTGCTGAGAGGGGAGGCATGACTGCTTTGGCTTTCAGTAAGGAGCTCGCGCAGGCCGCTGTAGACAATGGGGCTTAGAAAGGCGCCTGCTAAAAAAGTAAGCACCAGCGCATTCATCCAATGAAAACGTCGTAATCTTAACATCTTCTCTTCCTTATGATATACAAAAACCGCATCAGCACCCGGGTCATGCGCAAAGCCATGCGTCTTTATAGAAAGCGCTTAAGACATAGGCTTCGCAAAGTCATTCCTATTCGGGCTGTTGGTACTGAGTCCTTCGGGCAACTCTCCTTCGTAATTTTGAGCCAAGATAGCAAGTAATTGTTTGCCGTAAACTTTTATTTTGTAAGGAGACAAGAGCTCCAAGCGCTCAAGCTCATCTAAGCTTTTAGGAGCTTCCTGAATGATTTTTGCGAAGATATGACTGCTGCATACCATATCAGGAGCGATGCCTCGATATTCGGCGATGCGTTTGCGCCATTGCTTCAGGTTTTTTAAGAGCTTTTTGCGTTCTATATGGTTGACAGCGTCTGCCTGCTTATTTTCAGGCAATGCCTTTGCCTGAGGTATAGCCAGCTGAGTCCAGTTTTGTATCAATTCTTCCCAGAGCGCCTTATCTTTGCGCAGGAAGCAGGGGTGAAAGAAACGTCTCCAAGAAGAGGATGGAGAGCTGAGGTCTGAAGGCTTTTGCTTTGCAAGAAGCAATAAGGCAAAGTTAGGTATTAAACGAAAGGCAGCAATATTTTCTTCCTGCGCCTTTTTTTCCCGCTCTTCGTAAAGCGCTTTTAATAAGGCTTGTTCCTGCAGACTAAGACTTTTGGCTTTATCGATGCGCCGCCAAGCGCCATTGCCTTCCTTTTTTTCTTTCTTCACTTCCATATGACAAAGGCGTTCAAATTCCTGCTGTATTTCCTCGTACATGTTCTGATCTATCAGCTTTGCCTTAAGCTTTTGCATAAGACCTTCTAAGTAGGCTGTATCTAAATGAGCATATTGCAGCTGGGATGGAGTAAGGGGCCTTTGCTTCCAATTAGATTTCTGTTCTTTTTTTGCAGTACAATGCCCTCGTATTCCTCTACTAAGCTGACAAGAGAGCAGGAAGCATGGCCAAGAAGGCGGCAGGCCAAGAAGGTATCGAAGATGTTTTGGAACTCCCAGTTGTAACTGTGTTTTAGCTCTCTTATGTCCGCCGCCGCTGCGTGGAAAATCTTTACTATAGACGGGTCTTTACATATTGCGCCTAAAGCATCTAGCTTGATCGCCTGCAGGGTATCTATGATATAATGCCTGCCAAGAGCGCTGATTTGTATGAGGCAGATTTCCGGGTAGTAGGTAAAGTATCCTGAAGACTCTGTATCCAGAGCGATTTGCGGCTTAGTACGCAAATCTGCTACGGCTTGATCGAAGCTCTTTTGATCTTGTATGTAAACAAAGTCTAACATAAGTATCATCTTCCTTCATTGCTTAAGGACTGTAAAACTATGTCAATACATTTATTGCAGCAAGAGCAGCCTGACTATGCTGTCAATTTGCGGCAAAAAAGTTTTTTGTAGAGCGCAGCCTTCTTCGTCTTTTTGCAATGTGCAGGCAGAGCCATGGCTGGCGGCTGAGCTGCAAAGTCTATGCTGCTTTTGCACAATCGCTAAGGTAGCAGCTTAGGAATTTGGATTTGACCACCCTCGTATTCGAAATAATTCTGGCAGCAATCTTAGCAGAAATTTGGCCTCTATATTTGTATTCTTTTTAGAGCTTATGTTTTTTTTTGCAGCATGCGGGAATATATCCATAAGGCAGAGGTGCTCATTGAAGCCCTGCCGTACATAAGGAATTTTTATGAAAAAACCGTAGTGATCAAATATGGCGGCTCAGCAATGAGCGATACAAGGCTTCGGCGTAAGATATTAACAGACGTGGTCTTTATGAATTATGTGGGGATGCGCCCTGTGCTGATTCATGGAGGAGGCCCGCTCATAAACCAGAAGCTGGAGCAAAAAGGCAAGCAGGCATTGTTTAGCGAAGGCCTGAGGGTAACAGATGCTGAGACGATGGCTATCGTTGAAGAAGCTTTGACGCAGATCAATCAAGAGATCGTGCAGGAGATATTGGACTTAGGAGCGGTTGCCCTTTCTCTTTCAGGCAAAGAAGACAGCCTGATCTTTACCAAGAAACATGAAGCGGTCAATAATATAGATATGGGTTATGTAGGCGAGGTGATGGGAGTCAAAACAGAGCTTTTAGCCAGAATGCTCACTAGTGATATTATTCCAGTCATTTCTCCCGTAGGCGCAAACGATGATGGAGCGGCATATAATGTGAATGCAGACAGCGCAGCTGCAGAAATTGCGCGGGTCTTGAAGGCCTTAAAGTTTATCCTAATTACAAACGTAGATGGCATTTTTGCAGACAGCAGCAGGAAAGAAAGTATTATGCCGCATATCCGATCTTCGCAGATCATAGAGCTCATAGACAAGCAGGTGATTCAGGCCGGTATGATACCGAAAATCCGCGCCTGCCTGCGCGCGCTCGAAGATGGAGTACAAAAGGCGCATATTATCAATGGCAACATAGAGCATGCTCTTTTGCTGGAAATATTTACCAAGAAAGGCATAGGTACAGAGATCATTCTATGATGATACGAAGAGCGCTTTCGTCATGCAGCACGTAGATAAGAGCCTTCCCTCACCCTTGCTAAAGGCCTCTCTGGCTGCCATAGACAGCTCGCCTATACGGCGCGCCTTTGATCTCAGCGCGAAATTACAAAATCCTCTGAACCTTTCTATAGGCCAGCCTCATTTCCCTACGCCTCCTGAAATTTGCGAGGCGCTTTGCCAAGCCGTGCAGGATTCCAAAACTGCCTATACGCAAAGCCAAGGTATCCCGGCTCTAAGAGAAGCCTTACAGCGTAAATACAGCCGGGAAAACAGCATCCAAACAGAAGCAGACAATATCCTCATCACCTCGGGCGTCTCTTCTCTTATACAATTACTTTTTATGAGCGCTTTGGAAAAGGGCGATGCCATTCTATTGACAGACCCCGCCTTTCTTATATACCGAAGCCTTGGCGCTTTTTTTGGCGCAAAGATCTATTGTATCCCAGAAACATTCAGCGCCTCTGATCTAGAGAGACTGCCAAAGCGTGATTACAAACTTATCATGATCTCTCATCCCTCTAATCCCTCCGGCTACATTTATAGCAGAGAGCAGATATTGCTTTTAGCGAATTTCGCTGAGCAAAGCGGCGCGCTGCTGGTCTGTGATGAGATATACGAGCTTTATGATTACGACGGGAGCTTTCAAAGCCCAGCTTCCCTTTATCCACGCAGCATGACCCTAAGCGGCTTTTCCAAATCCTACAGCATGACAGGCCTTCGTTTAGCAGCCGCCACAGGGCCGAAGGAAATCATACAAGCGATGCTCACTCTGCAGCAATATACAGTTGTCTGCGCTCCCACGCCGGTGCAGTATGCGGGCATCAAGGCCTTGGAATTGGATATGAGCCCCTATGCGCAGGCTTACAAAAAAAATCGTGATTTCTGTATCGCATCATTAGAGCCTCTGCGAAAGTCTGGAGCTATATCTTATACATATCCGGCAGGAGCCTTTTATATTTTTATAGGGATCAAGCAGCGAGATGAGGATTTTGTCCGGGCTGCCGTGCAAAAAAAGAAGCTCCTTGTGGTTCCGGGCAATATCTTTGGCGCATCACGGCATCACATACGTATTTCCTATGCTTTGGAGCATCAAAAACTGAGGCAGGCTATGGCTGCGCTTTTGGAGCTCTTAGCAGAAACATGATTGCATTTCTTATCAGCATAAGCTGTACTGGCATTCGTCGATCCTCCTATGCAGATAGAAGAACGCCCATTTTTAAGGCAATACAAGCTGGGCTGCAAAGAAGCCTTTTTTCTCATTGCCGGCCCCTGTGTCATAGAAAGCCGGAATCTATTAATAGAAGTCTGTGAAACTATCAAGCCTGTGTGCGAAGACTTAGGCATACTCTATATATTTAAGAGCAGCTTTGATAAGGCAAACCGCTCTGCTGTCAGCAGCAAGCGCGGCCCGGGTTTGGATGCGGGCCTGCGTGACTTGGAATATATCAAAAAGAACTTCGATGTACCTATTCTTACGGATGTACATGAAAGCTCACAGGTCAAAGCCGTAGCCGAGATAGCCGACATTCTGCAAATACCCGCCTTCCTCTCCAGACAAACAGATTTATTAGAAGCCTGCGCCAAGAGCGGCAAATGGGTCAACGTAAAGAAGGGGCAGTTCCTATCTCCTTATGACTGCAGGCACATAGCGCAAAAGTTTCATTCCTTTGGCACAGACAAATTCTTGATTACAGAACGCGGAGTAAGCTTTGGCTATAACAATCTTGTTTTTGACCCGCGTTCTATAGAAATACTGCATTCTTTCGGCATCCCTGTTATCATGGACGGCACGCACAGCACGCAGCTTCCGGGCGGGGGGGAGCAAAGCGGGGGCGAGCGCCGCTTTGCGCCTTTGCTGCTGCGTACAGCTGTGGCAGCTGGAGGTGGAAGGCCTCTTCATGGAAGTGCACCCAGACCCGCCTAAGGCTTGGTCTGATGCGTCCAACCAATACTACCTCAGGCAGGCTCCGGACTTATTACGTAGTCTATACCGCCTAGATGGCTTTGTAAAAAAAGAAGGCCTGCTTCATTTCACATAAAAGCAGTACACGGTGATGGGGCTTTCGCTTATACAAGCGCCTGCAAAGTTAATAAAGAGCTCAAGAAAGTATATGCGCTATAGACATACATATCGCAGCAGCCCTTTGCGTGCACATGCTCTCTTCAGGCCTTGCTTTGCGGCCTTCTTAGCTCTCCTCTTTCTACTGTGATGCAAGGCACCGTTTTATTAATGAAAAGCTTCGCATGGAAGGAGCAAGCTTCTATATCAAACATTTCAAACGTTATGCGGCAGACAAGCAGGGGAGGACTCTTTGGCTGCTGGAAGCAGATGAGGCCTTTTTTTTCCAAAAACACGCCGGGCATTCCCCAAAGCCGTATCATCAGCTATAACTTGCGCTATAAACATTACAATCAAAAGGCAGAAGAGAGCTTTTCTCTGCAGGCAAAACGAGGCGATTGGGATCAAAGCAAAGATAAAATCTTACTTGCAGGGAATGTAAGATATGAAGAAAGCAAAAGACAAAGACAGGTCTATACTGAGCAAATGGAGTATGATAAGGAACAAGCCCTGCTGCTAGGGACAAGGCCTGTTCGTATCTACCAAAAAGGGCTGCATAGTCTATGTCAAAAAGGCATTATCATACGCTTAGCATCACAACGGCATAGGTGTTATGCGCCTCAGCTCCACTTGCTTAGAGGGAAAGCTCTGGATTTCAAAGAACTATTTGATGCAAAATAAAAATGCCGCCTGCTTTAACAAAACGGCGCTGCTGCGTGCGGCGCTGCTGCCTGCCTTAGCATGCGCAGTACTGTGTTGCTCTTCTCCTTCTCGCATTTCTCTGCCTCCCAGCTCAGCCGGCCCCGCCCCTGATGCTGCAGGCAAGGCAGATAGCAAAGCACGGCTTTCGGCTATGCCAGAAGAGCTGAAGCTGAGCCGAAAACTCAGCCAAGCAGGCGCATGGTTAGATCAAATCACAGCTGCAAAAGGGATAGACGCTTTTTTATTAGAACAAGAAATAGAAGGCTATCATTCTAAAAAATCTAAAGGCGCATCTCAGATCAGAGTGCGAGAAATCATAGACCAGCGCCCTGATGCCAAGGGCAGGAAGCTGAGCAGCCGCATCAGAGCGAATGTGCTTATCCGCGAGCCTTTCTATCGACAAGGCAAGGCCCTGATACGCCTGATCTTAGAGGGCAGGGCCAGAATTGATCATGATTCTGTGCGCATCCATGCCAAACGTATCATCATAGAAAGTGAGGGCTTGGCCTTCCTTAAGGGAGGAGTAAAAATCCGGGATTCTCGAAGTGGGCTTGTTTTCTTTGCAAAAAAAGGCCTCTATAAAAGGCAGGAACAATGGCTTATGTTGGAGGGCCAAAGCTATGTCCAAAGCTCTTCTGCTGCCATGCAGCTTACTCTCAGCAGCGGGAAAGTGCAGTACTTCCTGCAAGAGGGACGCTGTGTTTTGGAAGGGCCTTTGCATGCTGCTTTGCAAGGCAGCGCAAGAGTCTGGGATATGTTTGGGACAAAGGCCTATTACTTGAGCTCTGCGCAGACGCTTTACGTAGAACAAGACCCTGTTGTCCTAAGCCAAGGGCGCTATCTTGTAGGAGACCGGCTCGTCTATCAAGAGAGGGAAAGGCTCCTTCGCTTTAGCGGGAAAGTACTTTTCTATTGGCTTAGAGAACGTAGGAGCGCGCCTAGAGCTGTGGCAGCCGGCAGGCAAAAGAAGCAGCCCACATTAGAAGAATACATACGAAGCGGAGGAAATCTAAGGCTTTCCAAAGCCAGCCCGGCTTTAGAGCCTAAGAAAGAAGCCAAGCCAATACTCAGCATACTCTCTGCAGATACAGCGCTCTACCGCATAGCTCCTTCCCAGAACAAAGCAGGCCTAAAAAAAAATAAGACTAAGATACGGAAGAGCTCTGATGCAAAGTTCTTGGAAGCAGCAGAGATAGAAGCCAAAGGGCAGGTATTCTTGAGCCAAGCAGAGAGGAAATTGTGGGCTGGCTATCTGCGTATTTCCGGCAAAAATGCCGGGCGCATAGCTGCTTTCCAAGGCCTAAAAATGATTGATGAAGCAAAAAATATACAGGCGAGCGCAGGCTCTCTACATTATTTTCCTAAGGAGCAAATGCTGTTTTTAAGAGATGATGTCTCATTGATCTTATATCAGGATGGGGAGCCCATTATCTGCCGCGCTGACTTGGTAGAGCATGATATGCAAAGGCAGGTACTTCGAGCGCAAAGCAAAGTGATGCTCCAGAGAAAAGAGCTCCTGATGCTTTCTGAATTAGCTCACTACTATACAGCAGCTGACTTGATCGTCTTAGAGGGGGCGCCTTCTTTTTTGCAAGGCAGCTCTTTTGTCAAAGCAGAAAAAAATACTACTCTATCCAAACAAGGAGCGCATTCTTTTTCAAAAACACGTAAAAGGAGCTTTTTAATAATAGGGCGGCAATATATCAAGCGCCTATGAGCTTGCCTGGCTTGTTTTGCTATGCAGAGCGCCCGCCTCTGACCACAGACTCTGCTTACTACAACAAACGCCCGCCCTTAGCAAAACCAAGGCCGCCTACATCTAAGGTCACCTAATTCTACAAACTTCCCATACTACAACCAGGTCTCAGGAATGCTTTTATTGATCTGCTATTTGACGAAAAAATATATGGACGCCCTGCATGTATATATTTCCGTACACATATTATACAATATACGTATGACAATGTCAGCGGGCCTTCTTACCTGATGCCATCGCCAAACTATGTTTGTATTTGGGGGATTTGTAAAGATGAAAAACGAAATGTCACAACTTAAGAAACTAAAGCAGAGCAGGCTCTCGCTTTATCACGCTCGCTGCGATCAGCCTGAGCCTTGCCCTTGCGCAATGCGATTCTGGCAGCGGAGATGGCGATGGTGATTCTTCAGGCAAGGGCAATGGCGAGCCCGCTTGCACGGGCAATCAGATTCTAAAAAATCAGCAGTGCGAGGCATGCGATGCGCCGCAGTATCCCAATTCTGACAGGACGGCCTGTGTGAGCGCATGCCCAGACGGCGAAGTCAAGCTGACGAACAAGCCCACTTGCGAGACGGAAGTCACCTGCACGGACGTGCAGGTTTTTAACCCAGCAGATAATACCTGCACTGATCTGGAATGCGCAGAAAGCGAGGTCATCAATAGGACCGTAAAGCCGCTTGCCTGCATCGAGAAGAGCAAATGTCGACAGGACAGTGACAAACTTGTCAGCACAAATGGCGAAAGCTGCATTACCACAATGGCCTGCACCTCTGTTGCTAATCATGTTGCAACTGCCAGCGGCGATTGTGAGGCCTGTCAGGGCGACACCACTGTCATTAATGTAGATAGAAACGACTGCATCACAGCACAGGCCTGTCATGGGGGCGACAGCAGCGGCGAAAATAGCCTCCTGGGCAACGAGTGCATCACAGACGCTAATTGCATAAAGATGGCCGGCCATGTCGCCACCGATGATGGAGTCTGCCAGCAGTGCACGGGCACAAATAACGTGCGCAATGTGGGCAAGACGGCCTGCATCACGGCGGAAGTCTGTCAGGGCACAAGCCACAGCCCTACCAGCCTGCTGGGTACCGAGTGCATCACAGACAGTGATTGCAACGCAATGGAAAACCATGTTGCACGTCTCGATGGCCTTTGCGAGGCATGCGCGGCCCCGCAGATACCCTTCGTGGCCACGGGCACCTGCGATTTGGACGCCGACAGCGATGGCGTAGCTGATGCAAATGACTCCTGCCCCATGGGCGAGGCGAACATCGCTACAACTGAGGACGCAAGCGCCGATACAGCCGACCCCGATGGGGACGGCTGCAAGAACAGCGAGGACGTAGACGACGATAACGACGGGCTGATTGAGATTGCCACGGCCGAGCAGCTGGACAACATCCGCCATGACCTTGCTGGGCACAGCTACAACGATGGCAGCACATTCTCCACGGCGGGCGCGCCTGAGGAGGCGACCGAAAACTGCGCTGAGGAAAGGAGCGCAGGCTCCGGCATCTATCTCTGCGGCTACGAGCTGACAGCTGACATTGATCTTCAGTGACGACGGCGCTGGTAGCCCCATCGACGCTGAGCCTAGGTACCGGCAACTTTGATCCTATTGGCGGCGACCAAAGCGGCTCCCGTTTCACAGCGCAGCTGGAGGGCAATGGCCATAGCATCCAGCGGCCTTGAACATAGACCGCATCACAGGCCTGGCGTCTGCCAAGGACCACACGAATGACGCCGGCCTCTTTGCCGCCTGCGCCGCAGACGCAAGCCTGAGGAATCTAAGGCTTAGCGCGCCCATGATCAAGGGGCGGCGGCGTGTGGGCGCCCTTTGCGGCTACGCAGCAAACGCAGTCATAAGCTACGTGCACGTAGAGGGAGGCGCTATCCAGGGCGATAGCGCTAGCGCTTTCACTCTTAACATAGGCGGGCTAGTGGGCCGTGCGCTGGCTAGCCGGATCATAGGAAGCAGCGCAGGCGCCAATGTCTCAGGTGGCGGGAGTGGTGGTGATCATATGGGCGGCTTGGTGGGACATCTGGACAGTACCTATATCATAGCCAGCCGGGCAAGCGCGAATGTCGCAGGTGGCGGGAGTGGTGGTGATCGTATGGGCGGCTTGGTGGGATATCTGGACAGCGCCTATATCATAGCCAGCCGGGCAAGCGGCAATGTCTCCGATGGTGGAGATTCCATCGATAATATGGGCGGCTTGGTGGGATATCTGGTGGGGGATCCGGAAAATAGCGCCTATATCATAGCTGGCCGGGCAAGCGGCAATGTCTCTGATGGTGGGGCGGGGGGTGATAGTATGGGCAGCCTGATAGGGGAGATGATCAATAACATTATTGTACGTGACTCCCTAGGCAGCGGCGCTGTCTGCGATGGCGCTCTCATGGACACAAGCTGTGCTGCCGGCGCTGGCAATGATTTCATTGGTATTCTGGTTGCTTATGCAGAAGGCTATAGGCTTACAAATCAAAAAAACGAGTTCTATAACTGCCTGGCAAGGGGCCTAACGCGCGGTGAGAGCAGCGACAGGATCGGCTTTTTCGGGACTATTGAACACGGTAGTGAAACGAATCTGAATGCAAGCATCGCCAACAATCGCCTTGATACACAGGCCAGCGGTGTCACGACTATCGTTGCCGCCCCTCCCAGCGGCGTTTCGGCAAGCAATCTGACCGGCATCGTCGGCGCAGATACTGCTGAGACGCAGTCTGCCACTGCCTACGATAGTACTTGGCTTGCCACCCGCTGGCTCTTTGCCGAAGACTCCTATCCCCGCCTCCTGTACTTCAACTACGATCCGGCTAATCCCACGATGGAGAATCCCAGCTCTGAGACCACCATCGTCGTCTGCGAGACGATCACAAACAACGATCCGCTGGAAGATCAGGGCGACGCGCTGAAGCCAGACTGTGGCGATGTGCTAGATGCTTGGCCGAGGGGAGAGTAAGGAGTGTTTGTAATCAGAGGCGTTGCCATACCAGAACAATCCAGTGCAAGGCATAGGCATTGCGTCACGAGCACAGGATGTGCGAGAGTCTGACGCTAAGGCATGGATGCCGCCGCGGCAGACCAATGCCTATGATTTGCCCGATGCTTGGCCCAGGGCGCAGGAGTAGGAGGCGCTTGTACTCAGGGGCCTTGTAGTGATGGCGCGGGCTTTTGTTGTAGTAGGCGGAGTCTGGGCGCAGTATTATATTGTATTGCTCTTTTGTCTGCTTGCAGCTTCAGTACACGAAAACGGTCGCTGCGCCTAAAAAAGACTTTTGCCTTATTTCTATTGAATAAAACTGGTACTTTCTTTCAAACAGGCTTTTCCATAGCTTGGCCTTGCAAGACTAGCGCGCATGTCTCTTTTACAAAAAACGCAAACAGAAGAGCTGCTAGGCAGGCTAAACGAAGTCCAAAAAGACGCTGTACTCCATAAAGAAGGACCTATGCTGATACTTGCCGGGGCGGGATCAGGCAAAACGAGAGTTATCACCCATCGCATTGCTTATCTCATCATGGAGCATGGTACAAAGCCATGGAATATTGCAGCGCTTACTTTTACTAATAAAGCGGCAGAAGAAATGCGGGAGCGTCTAGCGCAGTTGCTAGGCGCCTTGTCACGCCATGTCTTTATGCGCACCTTCCATTCCTTAGGGGTTTATATCCTGAGTCGTCATCCTGAAAACTTGGGCTTGGACGCTGGCTTCTCCATTGTGGATCAAGCTGCCCAAAATACTCTGCTCAAGCGCATCTTGGCAGAAGAAAAATGGGAGCAGAATTTTCTGAGTCCGAAGTCCTTAGCTGCGCAAATTAACGGCGCGCGGGATGCTATGCTCTCACCAGAGGCGCTGGCTTGCTCAGGTATCAGCTACGCTGAGGAGACAGCGCGCATTTACAAGCTCTACATCAAGCGCTTACGCAAAAACAACAGTCTCGATTTTGGTGATTTACTCTATGAAAGCGTACGTCTTTTCCAAGCAAAGCCGGAGCTGCAAAAGCGTTACAGCAGCCTATGGCAGTACTTTATGATTGATGAGTATCAGGACACGAACAAAGCGCAGTATAAGCTGGGCTCTCTCATTGCAGGCGGGCATTCTAATATCATGGTAGTAGGGGATGATGACCAATCCATCTATTCCTGGCGCGGGGCAGATATTAGCAATATACTGCACTTTGAAAAAGATTATGAAAATACGAAGGTCCTCAAACTAGAAGAAAATTACCGCAGTAATCCTTCCATTCTCAAGGCAGCCTCATCTCTTATCAGTCACAACCAAGAGCGCCGCGCAAAAACGCTTTATACGAAGAAGGAGACAGACAAGCCCCTTTCTCTGGACACTTACGATGATGAAACAAAAGAGGCGCAGGGTATCATAGAACGTATAAGCAATTACAACAGAAGAGATGAGATTGCTTTTCATGAGATGGCTGTCTTTTACCGTACCAATGCGCAGTCTCGTATTTTGGAGCGCTCTCTTAGAGAAAGGAATGTGCCTTATATTATCGTAGGTGACATACGCTTTTATGAACGCAAGGAGATTAAAGACCTGCTGGCCTATTTGAAGGTCATTGCAAATCCCGGAGATGATACGAGTTTGGAGAGGATTATCAATGTTCCTGCGCGCGGGCTGGGGGATAAGACTTTGGATGTGCTGCGCGCTCTGAGTCTTGCAAAAGCGCAAAGCCTGCTTGCGAGCCTTGCGCATCCCGAAGAGCTTAGCCATCTGCGTTCTCACCAAAAAGAAAAGATGCGCAGGCTCTATGCGAATTTCACTTCTTGGGCAAAGCTGCTTGAAGCAAAGCTTTTGCCTTCCAAAATAGCCCGTCAGGTCCTTCACGAATCAGGTTATCTAGCTGCTCTCCAAGCAGAAGAATCATACGAGGCGCAGGGGCGTATAGAAAATCTCTATGAATTGATCGCATCCATAGAAGAATATGAAAGGGAATGTATGGAAGAAGGAACAAATGCCTATAGTCCGGGCAGGCAGGGGGAACCTTGGGATTTTCAGATAGAAGACGCCTCAGAGTCGCCAGAAGCGAATTTGATAGACTTCTTGCAGCGTATTTCCCTTTATACGGACGAAAGTAAAAGAGAGAGCCATGAAGAAGACTGCGTGTATTTGATGACTCTGCATAATGCAAAGGGCCTGGAATTTCGCTGTGTTTTCCTTTGCGGCTTTGAAGAAAAATTTCTCCCGCATGTATTTTCCATAGATGATGGTACTGTTGAAGAAGAAAGAAGACTCCTGTATGTAGGCATCACCCGTGCAAAGGAGCATCTGCATTTGAGTCATGCCTTGCAAAGATGGCACTTCGGCAGTTTAGAAATGCGTCAGATTTCGCGCTTTTTTGAAGAGATAGATTCTTCTGTTTTTGCAAATGCGCCGGGAAAAGCGAAGGCTGCTAAAGAACAAGTCACAGAGGAAAAGGCCCATTGCCTGACTAAGTACCAGGCGGGAGAAAGAGTGCAGCACAGCCGCTATGGTCAAGGAAGAATCACAAAAGCCGAAGCGCTCCTGGTAGGTCAGAAATTGTATATACGTTTTGAAAACGAAAAGCGCGAGCGTCTTTTTTTAAGTCAGTATACCCCTCTTGTAAAACTTACAGCGCCGTCTGCAAAGGGCGCAAAGTAATTCCATAGCTTAGTTTTCTATCGCCCTATATGGGAGAGTGGCAGCTCCCTCTGCAGGCAGCGCAGAGGCCTTGGCAGCTATTGGTATACGGGCGTAAATTCTGCATACTTATCCCTTGGCTGGAATACGCGGATATAATCAATCCACACCTGATACTCACGCGAGTTGTTGGCTGCAGGGATAGGGCCGCCATGCGTAGTGGCGCCTATCACAATGTGCTGATGCTTATGTGAGATTGCTCGCTGCAGGAGCATGCCATCCGGTTTGCGCTTAGGATACTTGTAAGTAAAAAGCGTATATCCTGTTTTATTATAGGGGTCGCCGCTGCGTTTGTATTTGTTCTCCCTCTCTTTCGTGAGCTTGTAGAGCTGTAATTTTTTATATTCCCCTTCTGTAGGGAGGCGGAAGCCTTTTTTTCTCACCCGCATGCAGTGCTATAGCCGTCTGTAAATTCTCTGTATCCCTCAGGGGTCCATTCCAGCCCATGCCTGATAGTGATAATTTCTAAGTCTGTGCCAGGCTTTGCCGTATACGTAGTAATACGATTTACTCTGTAGGGGATAAACTTAGGGCTTTTATCTGGATTATAGTATATGCCCGGAACAAGGAGATACTTATGCGAATAGGAAGTGCGGTCCTTTGCCACATACTCGTATAAATCTATTTCATAACCCATGTACTTAGAGGATTCTTCATAAGAGTCTATGTCTATCCCATGTTCTACCCAGTGCGGGTGCCCATAGTAGGCCAGCGGACCCTGCAGGAAGAAACTCAAGTTCGTGTACACATTGGCTGTCTTCTTCCCTATCTTCGGAACCGCTATCTGGTATTTGACTTCAAAATAACCATACCGGAACTCAAACTTGCCCCGCGTAGTAAGGCCTGAGTCTATCTTGTCCCCAGAAAGCGTTTTACAGGGGGTCTTCTTGCTGTACTTGTAATAGCCGCCTTCCACTTTGGAACAAATGGCGCCCGCCAGATAGCCGTCCCATCGCTTGCCTAATTCCTCTATGTCACTATTGTTGAATTCCTCTCTGAAGACGAGATCGTAATTTGCTTTTTTTTGCGTAAGGAGCGGCAGGTTGCTGCGCAAAGTGGAAATATCACTGTCATCTACGCCCGGGGAGGGGATGCCCTGCTTGTAGAGGCATGTATAGCGGGCCGCATTTTTTTTAGGATGATCTCTATGGCATTTTTTACGGCGCTCAGGATCAGCCCCCGTGATAGTCAGGCTTTCATGACTCTTTGTTCCAGTACGCAGGTTTTTAATCTCCAGCGTCAAGGTCACAGGTTCATAATCCTGCGTGTACATCTTGAGCCTTTCCCCCGGGTCCTTATCAGTATCAGATACAAAATACGGCCTGATTGCGCGGTGAGGGAAGGCCAGGTCTTGTTGATACTTGCGCACAAGGTAGGTGATCTTGCCGGGAATACACTTTAAATCCTCTATAAAGGCCCCCGGCTTTCCCGGATAAAGGCATGCGGGATTCTGCTTCTCCTTGCCCTCGATAACGCGAACGGTGAATTCGTCATTGTGCGGATTATCGAAGTCAACTCTTGCGGGATAGCGAAAGTTAGGCATGCTGTATCCGTAAGTCTGATTCTCCTTAAACCTGCCCACGTTCACGGTAGAAAGGCCCCAAGTGAGGTTTCGCGACACCTCAATCATGGGCATGAGCGCCACTGTCTTTGTCTTTAGCGTCGGCGGCGGAGCCTTGGCAAAGGTCACGGTCACGGAATCTTCGCTCAAGACATGGTCATCATGGCCCTCAGGCTTGCTAAGGCTGAGCTTTACGGAATGCTCTGACTCATCCAGCCCATATGCGCCGCGAAATATGATTTCCTTTTCTAATACGTCTTCGCCTGCTTTGAAAACTAAGCCGCCAGGCTGCATCCAATAATAGCTATGGCTGGGATCTGAGTGGGCGCTTGAGAGTTTGTGGGGTATGTATAGGGGCTTCTTAGGCTTATAGTTGAGATGTATAGATATGAGGGCTCTATGCGTATCATGAACTTTCAGCGTGGCTGCCGGGGCTGATGGAGATTGTGGGGAAATGGGTGTTTATGATAGATATGGGGAATTCCGCCACCGGACGATCTGCTGGGCGAGGCGGGTCATCGCCTTCCTGGGTAAAGCCTGCAGACCTGCTGAAGGTATAGCCCGGCGTATGAATTGTGAAAGTCGCAAGAGCTCCCTCATGCCTGAAGTCTTCGTCATCCTTTGTATGGAGCACCAGCCGCGCCGTGTTCTGGCCCTCTATGATTTTGAAGCTGTCTGCTGGGACAGAAAGCGTTCTGATAGGGGTAGGGCTTTCTATTACCGATGCGCTGCTATAGTCATCTTCATCAGCCGGCTCTGAGCCGCTGCCTTCAATGCCGTATGTGATCTCCAGGTCTTCTACTACCGGCTCCCTGCTTTGGAAATGAAAGGTCATAGCGTTGCCTGCAGCCAGCGCAGTACCGGGAGTAGCCGCATATTCTACGATCACGTCTGCCTTATTTACAATCTCAATGAATACGTGCGGAATAGACATTTGGTATGTGAATTTTTTTTCTTCGTGCTCCATTTGCACTTCGCTTGCAAAAGCGATCTTTAGAGAGACGTTTTCTTTCTTGTCTCTGTTCCACATCGTAGAAAGTGTCAGCCTGCTTTCCTGCGAGCCTTGGGCTATGGCCACGAATTTTTGCGAGATCCTATAATCTACGCCTTCCTCCGCATCGCCCGTAATTGCAAGGGGGTACTCCATGCTTTTTACGGCGGGCTTTGGTAATTGAAATGTGAGCTGCAACTCCTCTCCTTCCGGCACCTGCAGCGAGCCTTTATGTATCAGCTGGATGCTTCTATATTCGAACTCCACTTCTCCGAATAATTCCTCTTCTTCTTTGCCAGTACTAAACAATTCGTTAAACCAGCTTGTGCTTGCGTTGCTGCAAGAAGCAGAAAAAAGCAGGAGACCGCTAAGCCCTATATAAACAAGGCAGCTAAGCGGTGATAAGTGACAGCGCTCCTTTGGAATGTTGTTTGTTTTCTTGATCATTGTAATCTACTCCTTTTTCATCAGATCTTTTGAGTCAATTTTAGCAATTGCCTCTTTGCTAAGTACAAAGTTACTTGCCTGTTATTTCAGTGACAAGTACTTTTTACAAATTTTTTGCAAGACCTACAGACATTTTACACACTAGGCTGCTTGTGGCTCAAGGTATCCTTTATCAAAAACCTGTTTTGGCGCAGGCTTTCTCACTGTTATAAGAGTAACTTAGGAATATGAGCGCAATACAGACAGTGCATTTAGTAGACCGGCTTGTAAAAGCAAAAATCCCCAAGCAAACAGCAACTGAGCTTTTAGACTATTTCGAGAAGCGAAAAGATAAAGCAGTGAATTTACAATGGATCGCTATCAGCATTTTAACAGGCGCTTTATTTGGCGGCATATGGTACTTATCAAATAAAATAGACGCAGCACGAAAAGAAATAAAAGCAGAAATCAATAACCGTATCGACCGTGTAGAAAAAAGAAACATAGAAAGAGAACAAGAAATCAATAAGAAATTAGACCAACTGCTTTTACAAACGAAAAAATAAGCTATGCAAAAACGCATAGAAGCGCTGATGGCCCGTCTCCAGCAAGAAAAAGACTTAGCAATAAAAAGACTTTGGCAATAAAAAGACTTGATAAGAAAAAAGACTTTGGCAATAAAAAGACTTGACAATAAAAGGCTTTAATAATAAAAATACGTTGTTATAAGAGTAACTTAGGAATATGAGCGCAATACAGACAGTGCATTTAGTAGACCGGCTTGTAAAAGCAAAAATCCCCAAGCAAACAGCAACTGAGCTTTTAGACTATTTCGAGAAGCGAAAAGATAAAGCAGTGAATTTACAATGGATCGCTATCAGCATTTTAACAGGCGCTTTATTTGGCGGCATATGGTACTTATCAAATAAAATAGACGCAGCACGAAAAGAAATAAAAGCAGAAATCAATAACCGTATCGACCGTGTAGAAAAAAGAAACATAGAAAGAGAACAAGAAATCAATAAGAAATTAGACCAACTGCTTTTACAAACGAAAAAATAAGCTATGCAAAAACGCATAGAAGCGCTGATGGCCCGTCTCCAGCAATAAAGAAGCTTGCCGCCGCTGGCACAGGGGATGCGGGGCTATGGGCTTCCCAGTTTATTTGGGAGTTGCTCGTGAAAAAATTGATACACTTCGGAAACTAGCTTCTCTTCCCGCTCTTCTATGTCTTCTTTTGTCCAGTCATCTTTTTTGTAATTACTTAATTCCAGAACGGCCGCTATTTTTGATCCTTTTTTCGGGTCTTTATATATTTCTTTTTTTGTTTTGAAATTATGATTGAGCGCACGAATATTGACTGGTTTTTCGATGACTACTTTGTTACCCAATCTCTCCCGATAAGCTTCGGCGTCTTTTTTATCCCAGCCGCAGCCGTACGCAGGATCCCACTTTTTAGGAAGAATATGCTCAATCTGGATCTTGTCCGCCGGCACTCCCAATGTACCTTTCTGGTCTTCATGTAGATAGGCATGGAGCAATAGCAGAGCCTTGGTTAATCGTGGTGGGGTATCGTGTATCTTCTCTTTCTTAAAATTGCTTATACCAGAAAAGTCACTTATCTCAGCTTGCGACAATATAGCAGATTGCGAAAATAAGATTCTCGCTTCCCTGCGCATCATGATATACTTGGACGCAGGCCTTAGATATATCGTCTTTTATTGCGTTTACGGTGGGATTTTGTATGAATTTGATAAAGAGAAAGGCCGTGAGCTTTTTAAGAAACTTAGGAAATGCGCTTGCAAAGTCTTCCTTGCTGTGGCGCTGCATGAAAAAAACGCTCGTTACATATTTCCAATAGTCATTTGGATAATGCGCTAAGCAGTCCAGGTATTGCTGAGCTTCCTCATTGATCACAGGCTTGCCTTCGACTGCAATTTCTTTTTCCCCGTGATAGAAAGCAGACCAGAATTCACCTAAAGCGAATAAATCCGCCATAAGCTTAGGGCTGTCTTTTGTCAATTTTGCGTAGTTTTCCTGACTATAAAAACTCCGTAGACCAATTTCTTTACGTACATAGCTGCCTTTTGCTCTTAAAACATGGGTATAATATTTAAATAAGTCATTTATCTCAATATGAGCATCTTTACTTTTTTCTGCAAGCTCTTTCCAATCTTTAATAAATTCTTTTCTTTCTTTTTCTGTAGATTTATGCCTATAGATTTGCGCCTTAAAAATATCCGAATCGGATAAGGGCAGCCCCCTATCGTTTAAAGTAGAAAAAATATCTAATCCCGTATCTAAACTATCGCAATCGATGGGAAATATAATACAGTTGTTTAAGATTGTAACAACAAGCTTCTTCCATAGCATTGTTTTTTCTTTAGCATATTCTTGGCATTGCTCTAGAAAAAACTCATAATTCTGATAGTATTGAGATTTTTTTGTTTTTTTATCATCAAGCTCACCCTTTTCATAGTATTGAGATTTCTTTGTTTTTTTATCATCAAGCTCACCCTTTTCTAAGAGAGTCTCTAAAGTCTTGTGAGCTTGCTCAGTTATCACTTCGGAATGAATATGCAGCTTGCTTTTGTCTTCAACCTCTTGCGTTACTTCGTCAATATCCCATAGACATGGCTCAATTTGTCTTTTTAGCCCGAGAACAGCATTATCTTCAGGCATTCCTTCAAGGTGTTTGTAAAAGGCCCGTAGCAGCAAGAAGAGCGAAGTGATCCTTTGCTGCCCATCAATGATTTCGATATTGCCTCCTCCCTCTTCAGGTTTGCAGGTGACTATCGTACCTAAAAAATATTCTTTTTTATCATTACTCCTATCTTCTTCATCACTGTTCATATTCTCATAAAAATTCACCAAATCCTCCCAAAGAATACTGCATTTTTCCTCATTCCAGGCATAGGGCCTTTGGTAATCAGGAATAATAAACTTCCTACCATTGCTCGTTTGCTTCAGCAATTCTGATACTGTCTTTTTTGATACGCTTAAATCCGCCTTCACCATTTGAAATAAACTCCTTGTTCTTAAGTACTTTGCGTCCCCTTAGCGCCACCTTGCCCCGGCCTGTACAAAACGCAAAGCAAAAAATAGAAGCGCTGATGGCCTGCCTCCAGCAATAAAGGAAGTTGCTGCCGGGGATGCGGGGGATTTTGTAATTTTAGCTTGCTTATCTCAATGCTGCTGTCTCTGGGTAGAGAGCAGCATTGGGATAAAGGTGTCCTCAGGCAGAGCGCTCGATGCGTTCTGCGCTGTTACTTGTGGCTGTGTTTGTGCTTGCCAGGCGCGTCTATAGTCTATCTGCTTTTCTTTGTTTGCTTTTTACTACTTTGGCTATCCAGCCATAGTAGGAACATCATAATAACCGCAAAAGCCATCAGAAAAAAAAATGGAATGCTACTCATTTCAGCCCCCTTTCAAAACGATATGCCATAAACCACAGCAGAACGCATGCAATTACTCCTGTCAAGATAAATAATAGATCATATTCTTGTCTGGCAATAGGTGACAATATCAAAACAGCGATGATGATCTTTATCATGTCGTACGACAATTTAGCATTGCTCTTTTTCTGTTCACTATTGAATATACTCATAGCATATTGACAGCGTCCCCAGCCTTCAGCGCCAGAATGCACGCATGGGCTTGTGAATTTTAAGGACTGCTTCAACAGTATCTATAACTTAGCTCTTCTGAGCTCATCTTGCAACTCTTTCATAATCGCTTTTATTTTCCTTTTATCTTTGCAAGTTCTTAGCTTTGCTCTTTTTTTGCCTTTCTGCGCAGAAAGACCTCTACTTAGAATATGGGTTAATCAATGTGCAATTAGTAACGTTTTTTTGCGCCTCTTGATTGAGCCATCTTTCTATTTCATTGATTCTATCAATTTTTTGTCTTATTTTGCTGTCTTCCATGTATTCATCAAAGTGACAAAAATATATGTATGTTCCCATTGCTCATGATTACTGAGATGATTTCTAACCTGGCTATGTATTTTATTATACGAGAAATGATTGCCGCAGCGCAAGATTACAGGATTGCATCCAGCTCTATTATCACCAGTTTTGCCGGCATAAAGCTTTGTTTGCTCTTTATTTTTTGCGATAACAATGTAGACTGAGAATCTACGTTTGATGCTTTCTTTGTGAACTTGGAATTTATATGCCATATTGCCAGCCTGCCCCAGCGCATAATGCCTGTCTGATATTGCTAAGTCCATCCAGAAGCGCCTTGGGCTTGCAGCGCGGGAGTGCAGCCTAACACGTATTATGGAAAGGGAGATGGGATCAGTCTTGCGCTGCTAGTCTTGTACTACTATGCGCGGGATAGCGGGGTGAATACGGCATACAAACTCATAATTGATGGTAGACGCAAGCTTTGCAAGATCATCTGCGCTGACGCTTTCTATTGTATCTGCTCCCTTCTCTTCACCTAATAAGCTAAGCTCATCTCCTCGGCGCGCTTGGGGTATAGAGCTGATATCAATACAGATCATGTTCATGCTGACTCTTCCAAGCACGGGCGCTCTTTGGCCATGGACCAAGACATAACTCTGATGAGAAAATAAGCGATCGTAGCCTTCATAATAGCCTACAGGCACAACAGCTATACGCATAGCCTTAGGGGCCTGAAAGCTGCAGCCATATCCAACATAGGAGCCTAAGGCTAATTCCTTAGTATGGGCGATAGCGCTGTGCCATGAGAGTACAGGGTGGAGCGGCTCTGCCTCTATATTCGTGTTGCCTTTGAGGAAAGCAAGGCGCACCTTTTCTGATGGCCACAATCCATATAAGGAAATACCTATGCGGATCATACTCAGGCGTGACGCTGGCAAGAGCATACTTGCAGAACTTGCAGCGCTATGAAACAAAAGCCTGCGATAAGTGGAATGAGCTACCGTTTTGCTGAGCTTAAGAAAACATTTGAGCTGCTTTTGGGCATAATTCTGTTCCAATACGTCTTCTACGTTAGCAAAATGACTCATGAGGCCGGCCCATCTTAAAGCGCCTTCTGGTTTGCTGCTAAGCCAATCCATACAGTCTCCCAATTCATGCGGCAGGAAGCCCAGTCTTCCAAGACCAGTATCTAGCTTGAGATGGAAGCGATAGGGGCGAGGACTCTCTTTGAGGAAGGCTCTAAGACTTTCTTTGTCGGACAAAACAAAATGCAGTTTGTCTGCATCACCCAAAGCCTCCTGCGCTTGAGGGAGCTCGTCTAGCTCCAGACCATTGCCTCCCATTACGAGCAAAGGAGTCATGCTGTCAATGCGGCGCAGGGCTATGGCTTCTGCCACGCTGTTTACGCCAAAGAAGTCTACTTCCCCTTTGAGCAGAGCAACGATTGCATTCAGACCATGGCCATAAGCGTTGGCTTTCACAACAGCCATAAAACGGCTCTGCGGCGCCAAGGCGCGTAAAAACTGCAGATTTTTCTTGAGAGCCTTAGCATGAATACGAATGTGCTGAAGCTGCATAAGAGTTGCG
>CBDETG010000105.1:0-3396 GCA_965242745.1 Leptonemataceae bacterium | reverse complement strand
ATAGACTTTTTGCGACGCATTATTTTTCCAATGTGATCATGCGCGCAAGCTTAGGCAAAGACGGCACAGTAACTCTCAGTTACGAAGTCAAAGAATTGCCCATTATAGAGGAAATTATATACGTGGGCATGTCTGCATTGAATGCGCAGGAATTCATACGCGATCTAGAAGTCCGTGAAGGCGATTTTCTCAATCAGGAAAAAATACGCAATTCTGTACAAGCCATAAAAAGCGCATACCAGCGGGGAGGCTTTTATCATGCTGAAGTCTGGCACCGCAGCTCCGAGGTCGACAGCAAATCTCACAGCTTAAAGCTCTACTTGATTATTGATGAAGGCAATGCTATACCTATCGCAAAAATCAACATACTCGGTTTAGAGCAGCTAGACTCAGACCTGATTCTGGAAATCTTAGAGCAAAAAGAAGACAGCGCAACAGAAGAGTCCGCTTTCCAGCTTCAGGCCTTTGAATCAGACAAACTTCGTATTCTATCTTACGCCAAAGCGCAGGGCCTTCTTCAGGCTTATATCGATCCTGAATACACAGGCTATGAAATACGCTGGCGCGTCCCCGGGAAAATAGAGGAAGGACGCGTTGTTATCATCAACTATAAATTAGTAGAAGGGGAAAGTACATACTTTGGAGGCTACAGTCTGGAGCATATACGGGAAGCTTTCAATCAAGAACTCAATCCACCGGAAAGAGAAATCCAAGACGCAAGCCAGCTCCGTCCTATTTACAAGGCGCAGAGCCTCCTTGGCGCCCTAAGCTTCTCTACGGAGAATATAGGAGCTATCCTGAACGAAAGCTTATACTTACAAGACAGGGCCAATATGCAGGACGCCTATGCGCAGGAAGGCTACGTCTTTGCTCAAATACGTCCTTACACTATTAACTTTCGCTTAGATGAGCAAAGCCTTGCCGCCTTCCAAGCCTGTCTTAGCAGAGCAGGCAAGGCGCATGCGCGCAGGCCCAGCGCTAAAGAAAGAAAATGCCGGAAGGACGCCTCACTGCTGCATCTCAAAGAATTGGAGGAATACTTGGCCAAGCATCCGGAGGCAAAAGGCAGGCCCATGCGCCATATACACTTTGAGGTCTATGAGAATAAACTCGCTTATATAGATCATATCATTATTCGAGGGAATACAAAAACAGCAGAGTACGTAATCAGACGTGAAATTCTTATCAAGGAAGGGCAGCTCTTCAATTCCAGACTTGTGAAACTGAGCCGGCAGAGGCTGATCAATCTGCAATACTTCAGCGAAGTCAATCTACAGATGCGACCGGGCTCTCGTCACGACAGAATGAATTTAGTCTTTGAACTTAAGGAACAGCCTACGGGGAATATATCACTTGGAGGCAGCTACAGCAGGGAAAGTAATTTTGCTATCAACACGACGCTTAGTGAAAATAATCTGCAGGGCTTGGGACAGAAATTGAGCGGAGCCGTAAATTATGGGCCCAGACAGCTCACCCTCCGTATGCAATGGAACGAGCCTTGGTATTATGAGACATGCCAGGACAGCACAGGCTCTTTTTGGAAAAACAAGCAGCAAGCCTTTGATGAAGCGCAGAGCTCAGAACATATCCGTGACCTTGCGCACAATCTCCAAAACGATTATGAAAAAATAGGAAGGCAGGTCCTGCTTTATGTAGAAGAGGCGGGGCAGGACCTGCGTATAGAGAATCTAGACAGGCTGAAGCTGCGCATACGAAGGCTCTTGCTGCCTTTTACGGCAAAGGAGGAGTACTGCTTTCGTTCCTTCCCCCGCCCATGGTCGCTGAGTCTTGGGATCTTTTTCAACAACCAAGACATCAGCAGCAGAGCTATTACAATCAATTCCGCCAAAAACGTAGAACAAGGAGAATACCAAGCCAGCCAAGTAGGCTTCAATGTAGGGACTTCGCACAGCTTGGGAAATAGGTGGTCACATTATCACAGCTATGTGCCGTCTTGGTCGAGTATCCATAATCCCACAGCCCTTGTGAGCGATGAGATTTTTTTACGATCTGAGCAGGGCCTGCAATTTCAATCGATACTGCGTAATGGCTTGATTTACTCCAGTTTGGATAATAGCCTAAACCCCACTAAGGGACAAAGCTACAGGCTGGAAGCAGAGATTGCGGGAAATGTGCTCGGGGGAGATGATCATTACAATCGCTATCGCTTTAAAAGAAGTTCCTATATCTGGTGGTTTGATTACAGCTTTGGCGGCTTTTTCCCTCATAAGAAGCTGAGGCTCTGGCGCATTGTACAAGAGTTCACCTTAGGCGCTACTTTCACTCACGAAACGCAGTCTTTTTACAAAAAGCAGGACAGAGAAGTGAGGCCTTATATTGATTCTACGCAGCTTCTCTACCTGGGAGGATACGGCCGCAATGCCGGGCGCCTGAGAGGATATTACAGGGATGATAGAAATTACCCCCTAGACTGGACTCTGGGCACGCATCATATGCTGCTTTTTGGAAGTGAGCTGAGGATACCCATAGAACCACGTTTTCTGTGGCTGGCCATTTTTATAGACGCCGGCTCCTTGTACAACAATATCGGTGACTTTTATAGGGGCGCAAAAAGAGAGAAAAGACGACTACGATGATGTACATGCCCAGACAGAATGCTCGCCCTCTGCTGATACAGGACGGCGTCATTATAGGTCCTGCGCAGAGTGGAACGATCCCAGGCGTACAGTCTTTTCTCTCAAAAATGTAGCTCTTGACCGTTTTCTCTACTCCTGGGGTTATGGATTGCGTATACAAATCCCTGCCCTGCCCATACGCATCTACTATGCGCAAAAGCGCTATTATGCGGGGGGACTGCAGCTCCTTCCTATCCCCGGCGATAGGGGGTTTGACATCGTTTTTAGCTTTGGAGACTACGGCTTTTAATGAAAACACGGCTCAAGGCAGGCTTAGTGCGCCTGCTTGGCTATCTCCTGCGCCTGCGCCTGCGCTTTTTCTGCGGCTTTTGGCTGGCCCTTTTCATATCTATTTGCAATCTGCTGCTGCTCAGCGGCTTTGTTCCTATTTTTAATATTATTGGAGCGCAGAGCACAAAGCAGGTTTTTTTGCTGGATGCGCAGGAGGAGAGCCTGCTCCAGAAAAAACAAGCGCCGCATAAGCTGAGTCTGTGGGAAGGCTTTCAAAGACAAAGCGCCCTTTACAAGCAGAAAATGAACTCTATTTTAGAGCAATACAGCCCAAGCAAGGCCGCCTTTGTAATCTGCCTGGTCCTGCTCCCTTTGCATTTCCTCAAGGCCTTATGCCTCGTAGGAAGCATGTATTTTCTCGGCACCCTTGGCCTGGCAGTTGTGCGTAACATACGCCAAGAGCTCTATGAAAAAACACAAATACTGGGCATGCGTTTTTTTAGCAGAGAGAAAACAGGCACTCTTATGA
>CBDETG010000104.1:0-5238 GCA_965242745.1 Leptonemataceae bacterium | reverse complement strand
GGATGGAGTAGAGCCTTCAAATACAGGCATGCGGAACACAACGTCCACTAACATGACATCGCTATATACGCCCCCTGCCTTCAGTACCACATAGACATCATAGTCGTAATTCGTAGTACTGCTGAAAGGCGTAGCTCAGCGTGCCTGAGAAAGCTCCAGCGCTGATGCTAAGGGACATACTGGCGGGCGCAGCTGTGTTAGAGGCGTCGTTGCCCATTTTCAATCTGGACGTTTGTCGGCGCAGTTGCTCCATCGGGCAGGCGCACGCTGTAGGCCGTCACAGCAATGTCGCTGTCTATTGCAATATCAAAGCCTGTGGCTGCTTGCAGAGCTCAAGGAAGGAGTAGAGTTTTCAAATACAGGCACACGAAACACTAACGTTCACTGACATTCCACTGCGCTATATACGCCCCCTGCCTTCAATACCACATAGACATCATAGTCGTAATTCGTAGTACTGCCAAAGGCGTAGCTCAGCGTGCCTGAGAAAGCTCCAGAGCTGAGGCTAAGACTCATACTGGCGGGCGCAGCCGTACCAGAGGCGTCTTGCCCATTTTCAATCTGGACGTTTGTCGGCGCAGTTGCTCCATTGGCCAGGCGCACGCTGTAGACCTCTACGGCAATGTCGCTGTCTATAGCAATATCAAAGCCAGTGGCGTTTGCAGAGCTCAGGGAAGGAGTAGAGTTTTCAAATACAGGCATGCGAAAGCTAACGTTCACTAATTCCACTGCGCTATATACGCCCCCTGCCTTCAGTACCACATAGACATCATAATCGTAATTCGTATTGCTGGTGAAAGTGTAGTTCAACGTGCCTGTGAAAGCTCCAGAGCTGAGGCTAAGGGACATACTGGCGGGCGCAGCTGTGCCATCGGCGTCTTGCCCATTTTCAATCTGGACGTTTGTCGGCGCAGTTGCTCCATCGGGCAGGCGCACGCTGTAGACCGTCACAGCAACGTCGCTGTCTATTGCAATATCAAAGCCCGTGGCGCTTGCAGAGCTCAGGGAAGGAGTAGAGCCTTCAAATACAGGCATGCGAAAGCTAACGTTCACTAATTCCACTGCGCTATATACGCCCCCTGCCTTCAAGACCACATAGACGTCATAGTCGTAATTCGTATTGCTGGTGAAAGTGTAGTTCAACGTGCCTGTGAAAGCTCCAGAGCTGAGGCTAAGGGACATACTGGCGGGCGCAGCTGTGCCATCGGCGTCTTGCCCATTTTCAATCTGGACGTTTGTCGGCGCAGTTGCTCCATTGGGCAGGCGCACGCTGTAGGCCGTCACAGCAATGTCACTGTCTATAGCAATATCAAAGCCTGTGCTGCTTGCAGAGCTTAGGGAAGGAGTAGAGTTTTCAAATACAGGCGCAGAAGGATCTTGTACAGCAATATGCTCTTTACTTGGGAACTTTGCGCAGGCTAGAGGGAGGTATAGTAAGTAAAATAGGACAGGAAGGCATAAGGCAGCTCTGCTAGGCAAGGCGAAGGCACATGCTTTGTTTCTATATAAACGCATACAAGTAACTGTTATTCTAAATATATATGACACTCCACAAGGAAGGAATATCATGCTTCTAGTCATTAATTAACATAACACTTTTCACCATTTTCAGTCAACGCAATCTCATCTGCTACCGAAGGCAAGTCTTTCACTTACAGCCTACGATATAGACTCAGCGCCTGCATATGTAAAGTTATTTTTTATTATAATAAAGCAGATTGCTTTTCATTTGTTTTGTACAAAGCAAGGGCCAGCTGAGCGCGCAAAGCGCCTAATCCAGTATGGCGCAGCATAAGAGCCCGTCCAATACGAAAAGGCATGTTGCAATCACTCTGCGCTTTTGGCAAATGAAAAATATTTTTTGTGTAATAACTCGGCTGCGTCTTGGAAAGAGTAGCTGTCCATATCTATCACGAGATCAGCTGCTCTTTTGTAATAAGTCAGGCGCTTTTGCAGGAGCTCTACATAATCGCCAAGCAAGGGGGGGCGGTCTACGCTGTTTTGATTCCTTTCTATGAGCAGAGTTTTGTTGCGCTTGAGAAAGACTATGTGACAATTCTGCCTTAAGAGCCTTACTTTTGCTTTGGAATACTTTTCTATAAAGCTTTCAGGTTTTTGAAAAAACTTTTCAGTTTTTTTCAAGTCTATGATGATGCCTCCTCCACAATCAATAATAATTTGAGGCATGGCTGCGATCTTTTTGAGAATCTCATATTCTAAGTCACGAAAGCCCGACCAGCCTCTATTCTTAACAATTTCCGCAATAGGAAGACCTCCGTTCTCATAGGAAAGCAAAGTATCAGTACTAAAAGCCGGGTGTCCACAGAGCTTATGCAAACGCCGGGCAAGTTTTGACTTTCCTGCTCCACGAGGCCCGATCAGAGCTATGCTGCTTTTATATTGCGCCACGGTTGCAAAAAAGATGAATCGGAAATTCTTGGCACACGCAAGAGGAGCAGGTCCCTTTATACGAAAAGCATATTCTCTTCAAGAAGCAGGCGTTTTCAATATCGGAGGCGCGGCCTTGTTTATAGACGGCATATTTTCTACAAAAGCAAGCGTTTTATACCCAGGCTTAGTGCTAACGATTTTTTATATCCACGTACGGACGCAGCTGCACCCCGGTATAAATTTGTTGAGGGCGCATGGAAGACGATGGCTGGAGAAAGGCTCTTTTTTGTTCTTCCCAATGCGCAAGCCAGCCGGGCAGCTTCCCTATCACTCTCACTACGTTGTACATGCTTTCCGGGATGCCAATGATATGAAAAAGCAGCGCAGAATAAAAGTCCAGATTGGGCGCAAGATTTCTTTGTTTGCAATAGTCATTCCTCAATATAAATTCTTCTACTTCCAGGCCCTTGTCTACAAGTTCTTTTTCTCTGACTGCAGGGTTTTTCTCCAGATAGCGCTCCAGAAGTTTTTTTGCAATTTGGGCCCGTGCGTCCATTTTTTTGTATTTTTTATGGCCAAAAGCCGGGCTGTGGACATTCTCTTCTCGTATCAAGGACGCAAAAAAATCCGCAGGCTTCATCTTTTCTCTGCGCATCCTGCGCAGCATAGACATTGTATAAAAACCCCAGCCTGATTCTCTTGCTCCCCATAAGGCGCAGATGCCCGCATTGATACAGACGAAAAGATTGGCCCTGCTGCTTCCTACCAGTCTCACGGTAGAAGTGGCGATGTTCTGTTCATGGTCACTGTAGAGCATAAGAAGCTGGTCTAGCAGGCGCAGGAGCTCAGGCGCTATATTGTATGTTTGCGTAGGCAGGGCAAAGATCATGTGCAGGAAGTTTGCGCAATAGCCGAGCTCGTCACGAGGATAGATAATAGGATGGCCTATGGATTTTTTGTAAGACCAGGCTGCAAGGGTGCGCACCTTGGATAAAAGCCGCACTTTAATATCAATGCCCTTGCTGATGTGCTCCTCGTAAGTAGAGGGATAGTAGCTGGAGAGAGCTGTTACCATCGTAGCTAAGATGGCTAGGGGATGCGCATCGACTGGGAAGGCGTCAAAAAAATTACGCATGGCTTCGTGGACCATGGAATGTGAGCATAAAGACAAGGAATATTTTTCGTACTCCTGAAGATTGGGCAATGCGCCTTGGATAAGCAGGTATGCAAGCTCTACGAAATGCGAATGCTCTATCAAGTCTCCCAGCTCATAACCTCTATAGTAGAGCTTGGATTCTTCCGGGTCTATTCTCGTAATCTTGCTTTTACTGATGGCAGTATTGCTCAAGCGTGGATCATAGGCGTAGAGGCCTGTCCTTTTATGAAGCTGGCTTATGTCAAGGGCCTCCTGCCCATCAGCGCCGCGCACAATGGGCAGCGTATATTCCTCTTCTTTGTAGCAAAGGCGGGCTTGGTCTTGGTCTTGCATTTTTATTTTTCTTTTTATTGAAGCGCTTATTTTAACACAGTCCTGAGCAATAGAAAATATGGCAAGCCTATCGCAGGCTTGCGCCTTGTCTCGTATCCTGCCCTGCCTGCGGCTGTAGTTTTTTTAAAATATCTTGCGTATCCATGATAAATATAAGCCGGGCCCCTATCTCTTAGCTTGCCTTCTTGCCCTGCCTGCGCTTTGCCTTGCTTGTAGCTTGCCGGTTTGTCTTTGTCTCTGTTTGCTTTTGTATAAGCTCTATAAGCAGCTTTCTATTTTCTTTTATGCCAGACTCTAGCCTTTGTATGTCTTGCCTTGTATTAGACTCTAGCTTTTGTATATCCTGCCTTGTGTCTCTTATAGCAAAAAAGAGAGCTGTAAAGCAGACTCCCATGACTGTAAGTAAGGCAGGTAAACTAAACACAAAACTCCACTTAAGCCAGTCAAAGCCAGACTCCAGCAATAAGACCTTGTCTCTTATGCCTTGTATATCCCTAAGCTGCCCGCCGGCGCTGCTTGTGGGATTCGATAGCAAGACAGCGGGCAAGGCTATACAAAAAAGCAAGCTAAGTATAAAGAATAATGTTAGCTTTGTTTTCATAATCGCAGTCTTTATCTCTTAGCTTGTCTTCTTGCCGGGCTTGTCTTGCTTGTATCTTGCTGGCTTGTGTTTGTAAGTGTCTGCCTTTGTATAAGCTCTATAAGTAGCGTCCTAATTTCTTTTATGTCTTGGCTTGTGCTGTCTCTTAGCCTTTGTATATCTTGCTTTGTATCGCTGTGTAAATAGTTTATTAAAGCAAGGACCCCCACCAGCAAGACCACCAAGACTCCCAGACTCCACTTAATCCACTCAATGCCAGACTCCAGCTTGTCAATCTTATACTCTATATCAAAACCAGAGCGCGCACCCTGCCTGCCTTTACCTGTGAAGCTTGCCCGCACCTGTGGTCTTCCTGCCTGCGCCCTGGCAGGCGGGGACTTTGCTTGTGTCTGTGTGTCCATGATATAGAATAAATACGCTTCTCTATAGCAGGCCGGCTTGCCCTTGCTTTTGCTTTGTATCTTGCTGGCTTGTGTTTGTAGGTGCTTGCTTTTGTATAAGCTCTATAAGTAGCGTCCTAATTTCTTTTATGTCTGTCTCTAGCTTTTGTATATCTTGCTTTGTATCTCTTAGCATAAAAAAGATAACTGCAAAACCTATTCCTATAGCAGAAACCACCACGCCTGTGGTCAATCTCTGAACATACTTTAGCCAGTCTATACTAAGCTCCAGCTTGTCAATCTTTACCTGCACAGCTTGCATGGGAGTAAAGCCTTGCTCTTTTGTTTCTTGCGTATCCATAATAAATAACAAAAAG
>CBDETG010000103.1:0-4918 GCA_965242745.1 Leptonemataceae bacterium | reverse complement strand
GAGCAAGCGGACCTTTTCCTTGCGCTTTTTGGCCGCAGCGGTGAGAGCCCTTTGCCTGTGCTTGCGCCGGCCACGCCTAGTGATTCTTTTGCTATGATCTTTGAGGCAGTGCGGCTTGCTCTTATGTTCATGACGCCTGTTTTTTTCCTGAGTGATTTGTATACCATTATGGGATCAGAGCCCTGGCTGCTTCCCGATGCTGCCAAGCTCCCTGCCATCAAGCATAGTCAAAAGAGCAGTTATTCTCAAGAAGAGCAGGAAGCCTTTTCCCCTTACCTGCGCAGTCCGGAAACTTTGGCCCGTCCTTGGGCTGTGCCTGGAACGCCCGCTTTGGAGCATCGTATAGGAGGGCTAGAAAAAGACGCAAAGAGCGGCAATGTAAGCTATGATCCTGAGAATCATGAGGCTATGGTCCGGCTGCGTCACAAAAAAATTGCAGGCCTAAGCTCTTTTATCCCGCCCCAAGATGTCTTTGGAGAGAAAGCTGCCAAGCTGCTGGTCCTAGGCTGGGGCTCTACTTATGGCGCAATACGTGAGGCGGTGATCCTAGCCCAAAAGGATGGGAAATCTGTCAGCCATGCGCAGCTGCGCTATCTTCACCCCTTGCCGCCTAACTTTTTCGAGCTTATGCAAAACTACGAGAAAGTCCTTGTTCCAGAGATGAATTTAGGGCAGCTTGCCTTTATTTTACAAGCCCAGCTTGGAAGCAGAGCTATCCCTCTTCATATTGAAAGTTTCTCCAAGGTGCAGGGGAAGCCTTTTTATATCACGGAAATATATGAAAAAATCCTCAGCCTATGTTAAAAAAGAAGCAAAAGAAAAGCTGGGAGCATGCGGGCCCTTATAGCGCAGGGTTGAAAAGTAGGGCAGCATCATCCCTTTTTGCTTGTCTGGATAACTGCTTGCCTGCAAATTAGTACCCGCTTGCTCCCCAAAGCGCCCAGTCTATAAGCTAAAGATGTCTTTTTTTTCTGATACATTTAAGGTCCTATATCTTGTCTTAAGCATTGTATTTTTTTTAGGCGTATTCGCATATCTCTTGGACTCTTGGCAGGTCATCAATCTGGAACATTACCTGCCTATGTTACAAGAGGAGGCTCCCCTTGTAGAAGCTGAGCTGGACAGCCAAGAACTGGAATGGGAAAAACTTCGCAAAGAAGAGGCTCGTATAGAAGAAGAGCGCTTAGAGCTCGAAGAAGCCTTAGGCGCGCTGAAGCTGGCAGAAGAACATATAGAGAAAAAAAGGGCAGCTTTGGACAAAAGGCTTGATAGCTTTCAAAAAGAAAAAGAGGCATTTGCGCGCGCTAAAAAAGCACACCTGAAAAAACAAAAGCTGGCAGAGGACACTGCAGAACGCCTGCAGTCGATGCCCCCCGAAGATGCCGTAGAAATATTAGAGTCCTTACATAATACAGAACTGATCTCAGTTTTTTTAGCCATGGAACGCAAAGCGCAAAGGGAAGGACAGGCCTCTATAGTGCCCTACTTGCTCAGCTTGATGCCTTCGAAGCGGGCAGCTTTGATCATGAGTCTTATGATGGATGAGAAAGCTTCTTTGGAAGAGCCAAAATAAGCAAAAGCGCTCACTGATATTAGTTGGATTTTTCGTAGTTTTGATGCCGGTAACAATACAAAAAAAAAGCAAAGCGCCTCTAGTCCAAGAAAGACAAGAGAAAGAAAAACAGGGCTCCCTGCTTGCCTTTCTTTTCTCGCTCTTCCTGCTGCTTGCGGTGGTCTTGACCTTCAAAGACTGTGTCTTAGACGCAAATAATATCCCCAGCGGCTCTATGCTGCCTACACTGAAGATAGGTGACTATCTCTTTGTAAACAAAATGCGCTATTCGGTGCGTCTGCCATTTATAGCTAAGGAGCTCTTTGTTATTGATGATCCTCAAAGAGGTGATATTATTACGTTTCTTCCTCCGCAAGAAAAACAAAAGCATTATGTAAAACGCGTAATGGCCATGCCATTAGATCGCATTCGCATACGAGAAATACGAGGCTGTGACTTAAGGCCTAAGGCAGGACATAGCGCCGGGCAAAAAAAGAGAAAGGACGATGAAAATAAGCAGATATTTTTTTGTAAAAAACAGTACAGAGATATTAATGAGCCTATTATCAGCAGAATAGAATATCGTGAAAAAGACAGTGGGCCGTGGAAGTCCTATCCCCTCGAAGAGCTGCCTAAGGCCGCAGCGTATCGAGAATTCCTAGACTCAGACAATGAGGATATATTGCCGCCGGAAATTCGTTCCAGCATAGATCACTACTATCCACTTCTGGGACATAGCCTGTATAGAGAAACAGTAAATGGCCAAAGGCATCTGATCATAGAAAGCGCCTTGAGCGTGGAATCAAGCCATCTTTGTCCAGAGATATACAGCTCCGGTTGTATAGTACCTGCAGATCATTATATGGTTATGGGAGACAATCGTGATTATTCTAAAGATTCACGCATTATTGGTTTTATACCGCGCGCTCGGATTTACGGCAAGGTGCTCTTTATCTATTTTAGTATCAACTGGCGAGATGATATTTGCGGCGCATATTGGGCGCGCTACAGAGAAGGGAAGTCCCTAGTGAATCAAAAGCAAGGTTTTCATCTGGAAGATTTCAACGCACAAGAACAATTCTCACTATGCACTCAGTATGATTTTTACCAGAAGGGGCAGGGAAATTCTTCCTCAAGACCTGCTGCACGGATAGGAGACTATTTGTATCACACTTTACGTTATCGTCTGCCGCGCATGTCTGTCCGCTGGTCTCGCGTGGGCACGCTGCTTCAATAGTTACAGGCGATTGCGGGAATGCAGACTTGGAGCGCGCTGCTTGCGGTGTAGGATTAACGGCGAGTGTTGCAAGTAAGCTTTGCGCTGGTACGATATAATACGGCGCCCTGACATCACATTATCACAACATCGCCATCCTCATTACTGACACCACCTCCTACCCACTCCAAATTTATCAGTAAAAAAGTAAATTTTTTTCTAAAAAAAGTTTGACATATATTTACCCTAGTGCTAAAATACCATAAGCTTTTGATAGAGACATCATGTTGACGAAAGCATCATGTTAATAAAAGCATCATGTTAATAAAAGCATCATGTTGATAAAAACATCATGCTGATAAAAACATCATGCTGATAAAAACATCATGTTGATAAAGACATCATGTTGACGAAAACTCTTGCTCTGTTTTAGCATTTCTAAATATGTGAAAAAAGTAAATTTTTTCTAAAAAAAGTTTGACATATATTTGCCCTAGTGCTAAAATACCATAAGCTTTTGATAAAACATCATGCTGACGAAAACACAGGTGTTTTTGCAAAAGCATATCACACTCGCTTAACAAAGCAATCGCATGTAGGAGGAAGAAAAATGCAAAACACATTTAGAAAAACCATTGTCCAACTCAGGCAAGGCATCGCGCACTCGCTTGACAAAGCATCACATTTAGGAGGAAGAAAAATGCTGAGCAAGTCTTTAGGACTTGTGAAGTGCAGAATGCCTCGAGCATTCTGCCACAGTACACTCAAAAAAACCACAGCTCAACTCAGGCAAGGCATCACGCACTCGCTTGACAAAGCATCACATTTAGGAGGAAGAAAAATGCAGAACAAATTTAAAAAAACCACAGCTCAACTCAGGCAAGGCATCGCGCACTCGCTTGACAAAGCATCACAATTAGGAGGAAGAAAAATGCTGAGCAAGTCTTTAGGACTTGTGAAGTGCAGAATGCCTCGAGCATTCTGCCACAGTACACTCAAAAAAACCACAGCTCAACTCAAAGGAGGCATCACAGACTCGCAGGGCAAAGCCCACAGCTTTCCTGAGCACCTGCGCCCACGCGACATAATGCGGCGCCCAGACTCCACTTATTACAACAAGGCCCGCCGCCATCACTTCCTACGTAGCTTAGCCTTGCAGCGCTTCTTTACCCCCCCCCCCCCCCCCCCCATCTCGCGCAGGGGTGGCAGGCGCATGAAACACAGCTTAGTTTCTTGTCTCTTCTTAGCGGGTATTCTTTCGCTTAGCGCCCAGTGCGGCTACATCAACCCCGGCCTCTGCGGCGGTGACCAGTTTGCAAACCCAGACTTTGAATGTATGCCCTTCGCCGTCCAAAACCTGCGAAGGGAAATGGACCCTGCCCATCCCACCAACCCGAAAAAGTTCTTCCTTGCATGGGACCCAGCCCCCGGCGGTTATGAATACATACAAATGTATAAAATCGAGAAGGGCACCGCAGGCTTCACGGGCGCAGAGGTCCAATGGCAGGGCGACGAGACGATGGCCGAGAGCCGAGGCCCCAGCATGCCCATGGACATGGACGATGCCTCCACCGAGTTTTACTACTATTTTCGTGTCACCGCCTGCAGCGCCTACGGCTGCGGGCAGGCCAGCGAGCCCCTCGAGATGCTGCTCGGCCATGCCCCGCCTGAGCTGAGCGGCGTCCAAGTCAATGGCCAAAAGCTCTTCAGCTCTGCTGCCGAGCTCAAGACCAACGATTATCGCATCACATGGGAGCACTCGCCCGATGTCGATGACAACGCAGAGCGCATTTTCTACCAGCTCCAAGACAGCGCAGATGACTCAGTTTCTACCATAGAAGAAGGACTGCAAATCCAGCGCAGCGAAAACCCCTACGGCTACACCTACCAGAATTTCCTGCGCACCTGCGAGCGCACGCCCAAAGAAAGCGCCTGTGGCCCGTGGTCCATGCCCTTCCAAGTTGCCGTTGACCTGCCTGCGCCCCTCGCTGAAAACTTGACGCTGGCTTCTGCCGAGTGGCAGCAGGAAGGCAAGCACGTAGCCTACGATCACGCCTACACGCTGGCCATGTCTGCGCCTGCCCCGCTGCAAAAGCATGTCGCCAGCTACGAGCTGCAGGAGCGCATCAGCGGTGACTCTGGTGAGAGCT
>CBDETG010000102.1:0-35259 GCA_965242745.1 Leptonemataceae bacterium | reverse complement strand
AAGCAAAACTGCCTTGTAAAAGGGCTTCGTTTCAGTCTTCTATTAAGCGCTTTCACTACATTCTAAGCGTGATGGGAGGAGAAGAAAATATGAGAGCTTATGGAAAACGCACGTTTATATTGGAACAGCTATGATACTGAAGAGTACATGCTTGACAGGCAGCTATTCATCCACAGCTTTGGAGCATGGGCAACCAATCCAAAAATTGTTTTCAAGATGATACATTCGGCGTGTGCTTATATCAGGCAAATTGTCTTTCGTTCATGGACGATCTGATAAGGGAGCGCCCAGAAGGACGCTTTGATCTGATATTTGCAGACCCTCCCTATTTTCTATCGAACGGCGGGATAAGCTGCCATGCTGGCAAAATGGTCAGAGTTGATAAGGGCCGGTGGGATAAGTCACAAGGCGCAGAAGATAATCACGAATTTAATATGGCTTGGCTATCAAGGTGCCAGAAATTACTCAAAGCAAATGGCACTATTTGGGTATCTGGAACTCACCATGTAATTTATTCGGCTGGTTATGCTATGCAGCAATTGGGCATGAAGCTGCTCAATGATCTTAGCTGGCAAAAACCTAATCCGCCTCCAAACCTATCGTGCCGGTACTTCACGCATTCCACTGAAACTATCATATGGGCAGCAAAAAACGAGTCGAGCAAACATACTTTTCATTACCACCTGATGCGGGCAGAGAACGGCGGCAAACAAATGAAAACAGTATGGACTATCAAGCCGCCTAAAAAAGAAGAGAAACAATTTGGCAAACACCCCACACAAAAACCCTTAGAGTTATTAGAACGGATCATCTTGTCCAGCAGCAATGAAAATGACTGGGTATTTGATCCATTTGCCGGCAGCGCCACTACAGGCATCGCCGCAATCAAGCACAGGCGAAAATTTATTGGCTGCGAGTTGGAGACCGAATTTATCGCAATAGCAAAAAAACGGCTTGAAGCTATGACAAATGCCTGTGAAGAAAAGTCTGGCGCAACGTAATGACTCTTATGTAAGACACAAATTTTTGGCGCGCTCAGGCTATGTAGTTTCCCATGGCTTGGGTCTATATAGCAAGACTGCTCAGCCTAATACCTTCTATACTATAAAATACAAGCTGCAAGGCCCGGGCTTTGCGCCTTTCTTTTTTTGTATTCTAAAACATGATTGCATGCCGCATTGCTTAAGTGATTTTTTGGCGCAATTTTTATTATTTTTCTCCTTGTCGTTTATTAGAGATTTTATTATATTAGTATTATGAGAGACTGCGGTATTTTTACTTCAGTCTCCGTTTTTCCAAGCCTGCATCAGCGGGATGGAAAGGAGGATAATTTATGGAAAAGAAAATTTTTCTAGGGATCTTACTTGTGTCTTTGAGCGCAAGTTATCTAGGATGTTTTGGGAATTTGGTGGATAGTAAGGACAACGATAACACACAAAGTAGTTTGAGTGGTCCGCTGGCCACACTTTTAAATATAGACTTGGCGCCGCCTGCTAAGGCAGCGGCAGCTGGTGGCACAATAGCGCCTGCCGGGTCTACTGATCAACTTGGACATAGGCTTGCCGCAGCTAGCGCGCATTCTTTGTCAAGTGGAATTGAGGTTAATCCTTGCGATATGGCTGTTAGGTCTTTTGCCATTCGCAATGTAAATAAAGAGCTTGGGCTTTCTCTTGCGGCTATTTATTTGCAGCTTTGCAACTTGCGCTCGCAGGCTGCTATACAACAAGCAGCTCGCAGTGGCAGCCAGTATGATAAAGAGGAGCTGAGCTCTTACAGGAAAGCTGCCTTGGACAGCCTTACTGCGGCTACGAGCTTGACAGATTTCCGGAAGGAACTTGAGCTACTGAGCGTCTTTGGCCCTATTTCCACACAGGAAGCCGCTACGCTGCTGGCCAAAGCAAAGACGCTTGATAATAGTGTTTCTTCGCTTGCAAGCCTTTCTCCCGGGATAGGGCTCTACGGCACAGGCGAAGCGCTCAATGCGGATATGAATTTCTATGGAGGCGTGCTACGAAGTGGAGTAGACCAATTCCATATTGTATCTTGGACAGAGACGAAAGCCTATGCTTACGTGAAAGCCAAGTGGACTGCGAATAACGCTGTTACTCCTATCCGCGTCACCTTTATGCGCGATTTGGGTGATACAGAAGACCGAATACGCGTCTATTTGATGTCAGACAGATCCAAAGACTTCTACTCACTGGTGCTTACTCGTTCCAGCAGCGGGGTTGAAGTACTTGCTTATGCTCAATATGGCGAAAACCAAGATGATCAAGGGAGAAAGTATTCCTACTACGTATCGTCTCGGAGTCACATAGGCAACAAGCTAAGCGGGACGGAGGATACATATCCTCTCAGCGCTTGGATACTATCTCTACAGGACAAAGGAAAGCCGCATGACTTGAGCATGCAGGACAGGTATTACAAGCTTCGCTTCCCTAGCCTTGGACTGAGCAAAAGCTATACAAGTCGTTTGATCTTCTCCGGCGCAAGCGCTGTTGCTGACAAGCTGCGCGGCGGTGAAGGCTTTATCCAAAGCAGTGATCTGAGTGTGCTGCCTACTTTTTGGAAGAGATTTGATCGGGCAGCGGCAGCTACAGCCGGATTTTCTGTGCTGAATGCGGGCAATTTAGACGCAAATCTACAGAAAATACCTCACGCATTCTTTGAGGAAGGCACAAGTTATACGCGGGCGCAATTTGCTTCCAGCAATGCGCTCAATAGCTTACTTGAAGCTACAAGAAAAGCAAGCTCTGTAGGCCCGCAGAAGGCTTATATATCTTTGTTCTAAGCTTTCTGTTTTTTAGTTTTATGTGTGGGTTTGTCCAAAAAGTATTGCGCCTTACTTAAGCAGAGCGCCTTTCTTTTTGGGCAGCCCATGCCTCTTCGTTATACTAATCTTTTTAATGTGAAGGCCCCCTGCGGCTTGCGTGTTTTTACAGGATTTGCAAAAACAAAGCTCGTCTTGCTGCGAAGCGAATCTTTAGAGCAAGCCCATCCCTTTCTCTGCGCCCAGTCTTGTCTTGCTTGTCTTGCTCCCCACTAGAATCGAAATCGAAGCGAATCTTTACAATATACTGTGAGCTGTTTCTCCCGATATAAGCAATGAAAGACCTGCAGCCTTGCTGCTGCAAGGCGGACTTGGAGTGAGCTAAACAGAGGAAAGCGCTGTGTCTTTGGGCGCTTAGTCTTCCAGATGCTATGTATATTCTGAAATATGTATTACTGCCTCTATTGTTGTGTGGGGCGCATGCTTTCGCCTCAAGCCTGCGGCATGGAGGGAAGTTATGGGCAAATGAGCTGCCTAAGCCATATCATTTTGCAGCCGGCCTAGGGATGATGCAAAGCCTGATATCGCAAGAAGGGCAGGGGCTCTATCGTTTATTGGATGTGGATTTGTTTGAAGAGAAGAGCTGCTGCTATAAGCCTTATGGATCATACAGCCAAAACAATCTTGTACTTTACGTTAAAAAAAGGCCACAGCATAGCGTTTTCAATCAAGAAAGCGATCTCATAGCAAAAAGCATAGGAAGCAAAAACGTACAAGAAAGTCTTTTTGTGCAGACAAGCTTTCGCATACCTTCTCAGGCCGGGGAGCATTTGATACTCTATAAGGACAAGCCTGTAGCATTGGAAGGCAGGCTTTTGTTTGCATCCTTATGGATACACAGCCAAAACTATTCCCATCATATGTATCTTCTCTTTCAAAGGGAGAGGAAAAGCATCCGTGTTCCTTTGGGCAGGCTTTTATGGCAGGGCTGGCGCAGGGTATTTGTGAAGCTTCCCGCAAGCATGCGCAATACAACAAGGCTTCTCAAGAACTCAAGTATCTTCTACAAGGGCTTGCAAATTACGGCAGCTGCTTCTGCAAAGGGGGAGCAGGAAAGGCAGCTCAGTCTTCTTATAGACCGACTGCTTATTTTGGCATACCAAAGCAAGTATCGATATCCCGGCGCCCAAATGCCGGACACCTGGTAGTCTCTTGCAGCGCTGCAAAAGGCCTAAAGCAGCATGCTGGGGAAAGGAATCTGCCTAAGAGCCTTCTTTATGTTTTGTTAAGAGCCGAGGCCAGTTTGTATCCGCTTTTCTAAGATTTGTCTTGGCGTCCTTTTCAAAGAGATTCCAAGCTTTAAGATTATGCTGGAAGATCAGCCGTGAGTCTTGTATCTTAAAAAACTTAATGTCTATAGGGGAAAGATGGCCTGCCGATACGGCATAAGCGCACCATCCTCCAAATTGAGGGCTGTATCTTGCGGGATTTTGCGCAAACAAGCTTTGGTTTTCAGCTGAAGCAAAGTAAAAGATAGCATCCCTGTATTTACTTTGGTATTCCTCTTTCCCTTTGACTGCTTTGCCTTCCGTAAAAAAAGCAAGGCTGTCATGGGCATCCAAGATCACGCCATCTTTGTTGACATTCATGAGATAGGCATTACTATTTACTCTACATTGGCTGAGCAGCAGGCTAAGAGCTGCAAAAAAGTATAAGCTAAGATACATTTTCATAGATCAATTCTCATTGTTTTCATATATATATATATTTTCTTTAAGAAGTGAAAAAACCAGAGTTTTTAGTATAGCTATGAGACTAATACATTTGCGCCTGTATAACTTTTTTAGGAAAATATCTATTCCCTATGACCACGTACCACGATCTTGGCTTAGGCGCTAAAATAGTGCTTGCTAATGTTGCGCTTCTTTTGATAGTCTGTGTATAGTATAAGACCACCTGCCTGCCAGCAGGCAGGACAGGATACAAGCCAGCAAGAAGCCAAGCAGACAGGGCAGCAAGCAAGCCGGCAAGATACAAAGCAAGGCCGGGCAAGGCTGCGATAGAGAAGCGTATTATTTATTATGGATAGGCAAGAAACAAAAGAGCAAGGCTTTACTCCCATGCAGGCTATACAGATAAAGCAAGACAAGCTGGAGTCTGGCTTTGACTGGCTAAAGTGGAGTCATAAAAACCTTGCTACAATAGTGCTCTCAGTTATGGGAATAGGTTTTGCTATTATGGGAGTCTGCTTTGCGTTTATCTTTTATATACTAGCAGATACAAAGCAAGACATGCAAAAACTAGACTCTAGGCTTGACAAGATAGACTCCCGTATAGACAAGCTGGAGTCTGGCATACAGGATATACGAATACTGCTTATACAAAAGCAGGCAGGGCAGGATACAAGCCAGCAAGAAGCCAAGCAGGCAGGGCACAAGCAAGCCGGGCTTTTTAATAAGTAAGGCAGGAAATGCTGCTTTAGTACGACAAAGTACATAGTTCCCACTTTTTTTAGTAATGCGGCTGTAGATATTTTTATTGTCAGCAGCAGGAATATTTTTGAGCTTCTTGTTTTTACTATGTTTTTTATACGTTACACGCCTCTCACAAAGGCCCCTGCCTTACAAAGGAGCAGGAAACTCTATCATATGGTCGGGCTGCTCATACCTATGGGCATAGAAAGCGATTTTTTCTTTCTTGCTCCCTTTTTGCCGATCTCGCCGAGGCAGGGCATGCTGCTTTTCCTGCTCTTTTTAACAATTGCGCTTTTTATCATCGAAAGCTTTCGTCTGCGCGGTACAAAACTAAACGACATATATTTCCGCTATTTCGGCGCAGCTTTGAAAAAAGAGGAAAAGCAGCATTATGTTGCTATGCTGCCTTATTTGATCTCCTTTTGTCTGCTCTTAATGTTTTTCCCCACAACTTTGATTACAATCAGCGCTTTATCACTTATACTGGCTGATCCCTGCGCAGCTTTTATTGGGACTCGTTTTGGAAGACTCAAATTCCCTAATGGAAAGTCACTGGAAGGTTTTGTAAGCTTTGCTCTTGTATCCTTTCTGCTTGCTGCCTTGTATTTGTATATCAAAGCGGGCTATGGCTCTCATGCTGATCTTTTTGTGATAATGTGGAGGAGCAAAGCCGCTGTCCTTCTTTTGCCTCTTGCCATCTCTAGTCTCTGCGCCGCCTTGGCGGAGCTGCTTTCGTCTTCCAATGCCTGCAAGGGCCTTTTAGATGACAACTTTAACGTGCCCATAGCCAGCTCTTTTGGGCTTGCGCTCAGTATGTATTATTTCACGGATTATCCTTTTTCCTTGCTTGTGCGATTCCAAGCTTTTTGAATTAGCATGCCTTGATTCTCCAACGCCATATATTATCTTCCTTTTTGGCTTCTTTGGGCTTTTCTCTGTGCGCCTTTACGTTCTTATTAGCGCTCGCTGAGACTTTTCATTTGCTGGGTCTTCAGTCAGACCAGGATATCATTTACGTATACTATTATTTATTCTATTCTTTGCCTCGTTTTGCAGCGCAGGTCCTGCCCATAGCCCTGCTCTTCGGCTCCTGTTTTAGCATCACGCAGTTAAATCTGAGAAGTGAATTGATAGCTATGTATGCTGCCGGCCTTTCTCTATGGCGGCTCATCCTCGGGCCTTTGCTGACAAGCTTGGCGCTTGCAGTCTTATATTTAGCAGCGAGTGAAACTTTTCTTTTGCAATACAGTCAGACGGCTAACAGCTACAAGAATGCTTTTTTAGCAGGCACTTACCGCCAATCCAAGACCTTCACGCGTGCGCAAAACCTGCGGGGTAAAGAAGGCTTCTACTATATCAATTACATGCCTCCTGAAAGCATGAGTATCAAAGACGGCTTTAGCTATCTTCAGATGGATGATAAACAAGAGCCTGTACATTTTTATGAAGCAGACAGCGCTGAGTACCTCCCTGAAAGAAAGCTATGGCTGCTAAGAGATGCGCGTATTGCGTATTTTGATGATAATATACGAGTTACTAGAACAGAAAGGAAGTCTACATATCTGCTTGCTTTAGCGGAGAAACCGGATTTCTTTAGAAAAAGGCCGCGTCTGCCTAACGAATTAACAATGAGAGAGCTGCATAAAGAAATCAACAAAAAACGCAGGCAGGGCGCTGATCCAAATGAGTACATTATAGAACTGCATAGCCGTCTCTCCTTTCCTTTAACGTGCCTTTTTTTGTGTTTGATCGGCGCCTTTGGAGGCGCCTCAGGCAGGCTCCGAAGCGGGAATTCGCTTAGTCGTTCTTTGTTTTTGTGTACTATAGTGATACTGATCTACTATCTTGGCTTTAGCCTTACGAACAGCTTAGCCAAAGTAGCTTTACTCCACCCGGCCTTAGCTCCCTGGCTGCCCTTGCTGCTCTACGCTGCCTTAAGCTTTCTAGTATGGAAAGGACGCAGCCTTTTGTAGAGCAGAGATACTGGGACCTTGCGCTTAGCTGCTTTTCTCGCCCTGACTGCGGCGCTTAAATATCGAATATCATAAGAAGGCAAAGCTTGGGCGTCTAGGTATTAAAGGAGAAGGAAGCTCTACAGCATCTTCTCCTATGTGAGTACGTCTCTTTCCTTCTATCAGGATGACTACGTGATCTATTTGCTGGAACTGCGCAAGAGTATGCGCTAATTGTTCTAAACGATCTTGGATCACATAGCTGCCCATGCGGCCCAAATCCGGACTAAGATCAAGAAAGAGACGCCCCCCTGTAAGTTTGATAGAATATATCTGGATACGTGAATCAAAATTGTTTAATAAGGTCCTTTCTTCGCCCTTAGGCCCTTTGCGCAATGCTTCTAGCACGCTGCGAATACGTAAATTTCCTCCATTGTGGGGACGCTTGACTGCAATGAGCTTGGACTTCTTTTTATGAAAACGTATAAAGTAGAGAAAATAATGATCTTTTTTGTGTTGGATTTGATCAGGGAAAGACAAGGCTCCCTGGTTTCTTTGCCTCTGCAACTCCTGAGCTGGCGGCTTTGAGCTGTCTTTTTTCTTATGAGTTATGCCTTGCCGCAGTTTCTTTCTGGCAAAAGTAATCTCTTGATGCAGCTCCTTTCCCCATTTCCCTAGAATAGATTCCGCTTTTTTTGGTATAGCCTTTTGCTGCAAAATCTCTTGTATGTCTCTTTCTTTTAGGGCTTGCTGCAATTCCTCATTAAGCTTTGACTGACTTTCTTCCAAGATAGAAGAAGCATCCTGTTCTTCTATGTGATCCATCAATCCCTGCTCGGAAGCCAGAAAGGAAGAGTAATGGCGCTTTGCCTGATAGTCCATGAATAAAGCAAGACAGAGTACAAGAAACAAAATGAGAATAAGCTTGTTGTTTTTTTCTATATCAAGAAACTTAGAAGAGGGTCTGTCTTCTAAGCCAAGATTGTCTTCTGGGGATGCATCTGGCGCCATAGTATCTTTTTCGACATCCACCGTCTTGATTCTAAAAGTAAAACTCCCGCATCCAAAGTCATAAATGGAAGCTCTGCTTTATACTGACGCTTATGCCCTCTTTGCGCATTTCCAGAGACCTCTGGGAGGCGTGTATCCAAGTGTCTGTTCTTAAGGCGCTGCGATCCCCTTGCAAATTCTGATAATCCTGCCAGGCATTCCAAAATGCAAATCCTGCGCCTAAACCTAGTATTTGCAGACCCTCTCCCTGGCTTAAGACAGCTTGGCCCGACAGGCTGCGCGCGAAATAAAAGAGCAGGTAAGTATAGAAAGAGCTGAAGGGAAGCGTTAGGAAAAATACGATAGTGAAGCGGCGCCCTGAGCTTTCATGATAAGGATGACTTCCCATCTCTTCAGAAAAGCCTTCCCTTCCAAACTGATCAAGAAGCGCTTGTTCTAAAAAGCTTTGTTCTTTTTGTTCTTCTAAAAGACGCTGCCAGCTTCTTTCTTTATATCGTTTTTTCATGGCCCTAGCTTGCTTGGATCTTTTCTTTATCTGCGCTAAGCTTTCCGGAGAAACTGCGCCATCCTCTCTAAAGTTTAGACTCGGACGAGGCTCCAGCAAATCCACAAAAGCCTCAGATTGATATGGCGCTGGCAGCTTGAAGGCGGGGTCTGTAGAATCGAGTCTGCTTTGCGCATGCGCCTGCAGGCTCCATAGAAGAAGCCAAAGCGCAAGAAAAGAACTAAGCAATGTATACATTTTTGAGGCCACTTCTAAAAAGGCCTCTGCGCTTTGTCTCCTAATAGGAGCATGCGATTGAGGGCATTGATATAAGCATGGGCGCTGGCAACAATAATATCCGTATCAGCGCAGCGGCCTATAAAGCTTTGCTCATTATGTTCTATGCGAATACTCACCTCCCCCTGAGCGTCTATGCCTTCGGTTACGCTTTTTACGCTGAATTCCGTGAGCTTAGGTTCCACCCCAGTAATGCGATTCATGCAGCGATATATAGCATCCACAGGACCCGTACCAGTAGCTGCGTCTTTTTTAAGCTCGTCAGCTGAGCTGCGCAGATGGAGGGTTGCGGTAGGACTCGTTTTATCTCCAGCGCTGACCTGAACATGCTCCAAGCTCCAATGCGGATTTTCTAAGCGATACAGGTTATCGCTTAGAATCGCCTCCAAATCGCGGTCATCTATTGTTACTTTTTTATCCGCCAATGCCTTGAATTCACGAAAAGCGCGCTCCAGCTCTTCTTCGCTGAGCTGATAGCCTAGTTTTTCAAGGTGTATGCGAAAGGCATGCCGTCCCGAAAGCTTTCCTAAAATAAGCTGTGTACCTTGGGGGATGCCAAGGAAGGAAGGGTCCATGATTTCCCATGTTTGGCGAAGCTTGAGTATGCCATCCTGGTGTATGCCGGAACCATGACGAAAGGCGTTCTTTCCCACAATAGCCTTGTTCCACTGGACAGGCATGCCAGAATAGAGCTCCACCATTTTGGATGTACGGTAAATTTCCTGATGTTTGATATTCGTATAAAAGCCCAGAAAATCCTTGCGCGTGTAAAGAGCCATGACAACTTCTTCGAGTGAGCTATTGCCTGCTCTTTCTCCAATACCATTTACCGTAACTTCCACTTGACGCGCCCCATTTTGGATAGCGCTCAAAGTATTAGCAGTACACAAACCCAAGTCGTTCTGGCCATGAAAGCTCAAGCGCACCTTGTCTATATTAGGCACATGCCTGCTTATATCGTAAAAAAGTTTTCCGAGCTCTTCAGGTATGGCATAGCCTACAGAATCAGGCACATTGATCGTTGCAGCTCCCGCCTCTATGCAAACGCGGATCATTTCATATAAGAATTCCCTTGCTGAGCGGGTTGCGTCCATAGGGCTAAACTCAATATCTGGAGTATAGGACGCAGCATAAGCTACCATCGCTCTGGCCTGCTCTAGAACTTCCTCCCGCTTTTTGCCCAACTGGTGCGCTATTTGTATATCACTGGTATTAATAAAAACATGGATGCGGGGCAAGGCCGCCTTGGAGATAGCTTCCCACGCTGCGTCTATGTCCTTTTTCACAGCCCTAGCCAGAGCGCATACGCAGGTCTCTTGGACCTTTTTAGAAATGTCTTGGACAGCCTTGAAGTCACCGGAGGAACTACAGGGGAAGCCTGCTTCAATAATATCTACTCCCAGTTTCTCAAGCTGCAAAGCGATCTCCAGCTTTTCCCTGGGACTAAAACTAACTCCGGCAGACTGTTCTCCATCCCGTAAAGTCGTGTCGAAAATAAATATTTTCTCCCCTTCTGAGGACTGCGTAGATTGCGGCGGGCTTTGCATAAGTTTGTATCTTCCTTTTTCCTTAGGCAGGCATAGTTTTGAGGCTGTCTTTAGTGTTCTATTTTCTTAATCAAGTATCGAGTATAAGTCTGGACTTTGACTCCTAATGCCGGCGAAAAGACTGCCTCTAAAAAGAGGGACTTAAGGCGGCGGCTGTCAAGCTTTTTTCGGCTTCAGCATATACTGGCAGGGCTATTGCAATTTCAAATTAGGACAAGCATAGACTACGGAGCATCCGACTATTCCATGAAACTCTGCGCATGTTGTTCAACAATCTGTACATATCTTTTTGCATGAGCAAAGGAGCGATGGTACATACTTTGTCGACTACAGCCTTCGTCTGTTCCACCAAGCCTTTTTGATATGCTTTACCAGGATCACAACTGTAGACAAGAGTATGCTGCCATCCGCTGCCAATCTTGCAAAGCCGCTATTCTCGCCGCCGCCCTCACAAATGATCGCAGTACTATCTTCAATAAACGACATGCCTCTTGTATCATTTAGGCTTTTAAGTCATACGCAAGTTTTGCCATAACTTTTTTTCTACAACATTTTTACAGCATTTTTACAGCATTTTTACAGCATTTTTAGCTTGACTTTCAGCGCCTTCTTTTTATACAGTTGCAAGGGTTTTTTGCCTAAATGGCTCTTTTTATTTTTATGAATATATTACATATATCATCAATAGAAAAGGGTATTTTCGGAAAAAGACTTTGTATTTTACATGTATGTTAAAGGAGTGAGAAATGAGTAAAATAGAGATGTTAAGGGGGCTGCTTTGCATGCCCATGAAAAGTTTTGCAGTGTTGTGCCTGTCTTTGGTCACAGGTTTTGCCTGCAATAAAGGAGAGGTTGTGGAAACCATAGGAGGGCATTCCATATATGCGCAGGAATACCTGGATTACTATGATACTTCCGTAAACCTGGCAAGCCGGATGGTAGGAGCGGATAAAAAATTTGTCTCGCGTATGATTTGCGACGAATCTTCCTCTCTTAGTAAGGCCCTGAAGCCAAGCAACCACTATGCCCGCTATAGAGATTCTCTTATGGTAGCTAGAGTTGCAGAAGAAGAGGGCTTTTTGGACAATCCTAGTGTGCAGCGCATGCTGGAGCAAAGCCGATTGCAGACCATTGGTCAGTTATATATCAATGCGAAGCTTTTGGAAAAAATAGAGATACCAGAAAGCGCGAAACTGGAGGTGTGTAAGAAGCTGCGTAAAGAAAAGCCAAAACAGATGGCCTCTCTTTCTTTAGAAGACTGCACTGCTCTTGCAGAAGGCGTCCTAAAGCGCAGGCTGATGAGCGAAAGAACGGATGTGGTGATCAATGAAATCAAAGAAAGTATTGCCATCAAGCGCAATCTTGAGTTTGATCAGAGAAATTTTCTGCGCAATCTCCCCTTGTATCAAGATTTAAAAGAACAAGGCGGCTGCTTGGAAGAAGGGGAAAAAACAAGCCAAAAGGAAAGTAAAAAGAAGAAAGCTTCCGGCAAAAAGGGAAAATAAAGAAAGGTACGCTGTTTTTGCTTATTTGTATTGCGTCTTCCTGCAATAGGAGGCAGCTTTGATAGCTGCTTTGTCGCTGAAATGAGCGAAGCAGTCTGCTTCTTTATGACGGCCTAAGGCGTTGAAAGTCTTACGGCTTAAGCTGGTAAAGCTTTGCGAGGCTAAAGATGAGAAAGACGCTTGCTGGAGCTGCTTGCGGGAATTTTGCAAGGCTCTGAGTGTCTTTTGGTATTCGCCCTGTTCCAGAAGGAGCGCTGCCTTATGTAACAGGGCAAGGGGCCTGAAAGCATAGTTCCTGCCGGCAAGCTCCAGATAGCGCATGGACTGAAGCGCTGCAGGCTCTTGTTTTCCCGCCCTGCTTGTATCAAGCTCTCTCTCTTTGCTGAGCAAATAATAGGCGTGGGCTAGATGGAAGTAAAGCTGTGCTCTTGTGCTGCTTGCAGTATCCACTTGCAAAAGCTTTTTATAGCTTTGGATTGCCTCAGGCAGAGAAAAGCATAGCAGCTTCCTGCTTCCTGTCTGCGCGCATGCGCGTCCTTTATTCATGAGCCTTCCATCTGCTGATAAGAAAGATAGGTTTTTGTTTCCTATGTAGGAGCGCAGCGCTTCTATGTAGAGTTCCTTCCCCCTGAGATAACGCATGACTTGCGCTTCCTTTGGGGGCGCATTCTCTCTTTTTTGTATTTGCCTTGCTGCGCGTTTTTCTTGGAAAGCCGCATATTCCCCCCATACATATGTAGCAAGATGCGCTTGGCAAAGGGCATAGGCATAGTCCTCAAAAAAACGCGGCAAAATATAGTATTCTTCCTGTCCCCTCTCTTGGCTCTTTTCTGTTATCTTGATCTCATAGGCATACTGCATTGCATCGAGAATATCTTTCATGCTGGCTAAAACAAAAGCGTAAGCGTTTTTCCAGTAGCTGGGGAAATCTGCGCTTGCGGCAAGCTGCCCTTTCTCTTGTTCCTTTATGCTGAGCTCTGGAGAAATACGCCAGTCTTCAATGCGCTCCAGCAGGTCTAATTCTTCTTTGCTGCCAAAGAGATGCCGATGACGTATAGGAATATGCCGGCAAGATTTGCGCATAAGCGCCAGATGGATAGCTTGTTCTTGGATGCGCAATCGCGCGCTTTTGAAATAAGGATAGGCCTTCTTCGTATCTTGTTTCAGGTCTACGATAGTAGGAGAGCTGAAAAAATAGCTCAGCTTCGCAAAAACGTGATCTTTGTAAAGATAGATAGCATAAGCGCCAAAAAGCCAAGACAGCACAAGAAAGCCTAGAGGCCATTTTCGCAGCCGTATTTGATACAAAATATGATATAGCATGTCTGCAGCACCCCTTAATTCTATCGGTATGTCCCTAAAAGTTATGCCAAGCAAAGGCAAAATTGCAAGACGAAAACTTGCCTATGATTTGCACTGGATTGTTGTAGTATGTACAGTAGCAGACGCGCCTTAGAATCATGGCAAAGTGTGCACAGCGCATACTTTGCCTCGTCGCAACGTTGTGTATATGGCGTACGGTTGCATGCAACGAGGGCGGGGCTTGTGGCAATGTGGAGTCTGGAATATGCGGCGGGCGCTCTGCTGACTGGGGCGGCGTATGTTGTAATAAATGGCGTCTGGGCGCAACGCGACATAATGCTGGTGGTGGAGGTCAGGGCGTTGTTGTACAACAAAACGTCTGCGCGCAACGCGACATAATGCTGGTGGTGGGCTGGAGAAATCGCTCAGGCGTAGGCGGTGCTCTGCTGCCAATGCCTATGATTTGCCGTGGCATTGCTCAGACACGCAGTTTATGATTCGCTGTAACTTAAGCAAGTTCCTTGCAAAAATTGCTTGATAGCGCTGCTAAATTACAAAAAATGCTCATAGTAGCTGATGGGAAAAATGCAAGAGCCATCAGCTGGCCTCTTCGGCAAAATGGCCGTGCGCTTGTTTGAGTACGAGAGTATATATACTAAGACTCCTAACAAAATAGTACAACCTGTTTCTTGTTTTTATGCAATACCTTGATTTTTTTTGGCAATACGTTGATTTTTTTTGCGAACGCACGCGTGCAGGTTTTTTTGACGAGCCCCTTAATTTGATCAGTAACCTGCCTCTCATCTGGGTAGCTTTCGTTATTCAGCGCAATATCAAAGAAGCAAAGATAACTGATAAAACGATTTCGTTTTTGCGTATACTGGTATATGTAATCATTCTTGGCAGTTTTGCTTTTCATAGCACAGCAATGCAGTGGGGGCGCTTTTTAGACCTTGTTCCCATTGCTTTGTTTTATCTCATACATGCTTACGTAGTGGCGCGGCGTATTCTTCGGCTGTCTCGCTGGAGTATTTTCTTACAAGTACTTACGTTTTGCCTTGTTGCCGTCTTGTACCGTCGTTATATAGAGCCCGATGGGAATCTTCTGTATCCACCCTTTAGCGGCGCTATTGCGCTGTCTGTGATTCATGCTGTTCTGTGCTTTAGGAAAGGCGTGCCCTGCGCTTATATGATAGCTGTGCTGGGCTTGCTTGCCTGTCTTGGCTTTTTACTTATGAAACTTGATATCGCATTGTGTGATCTGATACCCATAGGCCTCCATTGGCTGTGGCATATTGTTGCGGCTGTCATCCTCTACTTTGCATTCTTGTTTATCATCAAGAATCCTATAAGCTTGCCTTTGCATCCTAAATGACGTTTGGCCTGTTTATAGCAGAGCCCTGCAAGTCTTCCGGCTTACATAAATCGTATAGGAAGTCTATGTCTAAAATTGGCCTGCTATTTCAACGAAACAATAGAAAGCAAATTTTAGTAGACAAAGAGCAGGGAGCGGTCTAATGTTGCAAGGAAAACATGCTCCTGTATGAGGTATAAAAAAATCGCCCCATCATCAGAAGCGGGGGCTGCAGCAACTAAATACAAGCTTCATGTTTGCATTTAGTAGGAAGGATTTTTTATGGAACATTGCGCTATGTTGAAATTGCCCAATGGGCGGGAAATCACTCTGCCTGTCATCGAAGGGACAGAAGGGGAGAAGGCTCTCGACATAAGCGCCTTGCGTAAGCAATCCGGCTACATTACGCTTGACAATGGCTATGTGAATACGGGAGCTACAGAAAGCGCAATAACTTACCTGAATGGCGAAGAGGGCATACTGCGCTACCGCGGCTACCCTATTGAAGAATTAGCAGAGCATTCTTCGTTTTTGGAAGCGGCCTATCTCCTTCTCCATGGCAGGCTACCTTCAGAAGCAGAGTACGCCGCATTTAGGCATACCATTACGATGCACACCCTGATTCACGAGGACCTGAAGCATCTTTATGACAGTTTCCCGAAGGATTCCCACCCCATGTCCATACTCTCTTCCATGATTACTACGCTTTCCGGATATTATACAGATTCCATTGATCCCTTAAATGCCAATCATAGAGATATCTCCATTACGCGTCTTTTGGCCAAAACGCCTACCATTGCCGCATATTCTTACAAGAAGTCCATGGGACAGCCCTTTGTTTATCCTCGTAACGACTTAAGCTATACCGCTAATTTTCTAAACATGATGTTTTCCGTACCTGCAACAGATTACGAGATCAATCCTGTTATGGAAAGAGCCTTAGACATACTTTTGATCCTGCATGCAGACCATGAACAAAACTGCTCTACCTCTACCGTGCGTCTTGTAGGTTCAAGCCAAGCCAACTGCTACGCCTCCATAGCCAGCGGGGTAAACGCGCTTTGGGGCCCCTTGCACGGCGGAGCCAATCAGGCTGTGATCGAAATGCTGGAGCGCATACATAAGGACGGCTCCTCAGTAGAGAAATTTCTTGCTATGGCAAAGGACAAGGCTTCTGCTTTTCGCTTGATGGGCTTTGGGCACCGTGTCTATAAAAACTTTGATCCGCGGGCGCGTATTATCAAAGACGCTTGTGATAAGTTACTCGAGAGTCTGGGAATGCAGGACCCATTGCTGGAAATCGCCAAAGAGCTTGAAGAAAGGGCCTTAAAGGATGAATATTTCATAGAGCGCAGACTCTACCCCAATGTAGATTTCTATTCCGGCATTATATACAGGGCCATAGGTATTCCTACTGAAATGTTTACAGTGATGTTTGCCCTTGGGCGCATGCCAGGCTGGCTTGCCCAATGGAAGGAATTAACGGAAAGCCCCTCGCCCCGTATAGGCAGACCCCGCCAAATCTACCAAGGAGCGCAAAAACGTTCTTACACAAAGCTCTCTGGGCGAGGCGGATCGTAGTATGCTTGGGCGAGAGAATATCATCAAAGTTTGGAAGAAGCCGTACTGTCGCCATAAATAAAGCAGCTTGCCTATGCGCATCGACAGCAGAATGAAGATAGCTATTAAAGACATTACAATTAGCAGGCGCATACGAAAGCATGCGGGAGATATAAGCGCCTTAAGTAAGTCTATGGATCGACTAGGACAGCTGCATCCCATAGTCATTGACCAAAAGCGCTGCCTTGTAGCAGGTCTGCGCAGATTAAAAGCAGCGCAAGAGCTTGGCTGGACCTTCATAGAAGCAATTTGCATCCCAGTGCGGTCTGAGAAAGAGCGTTTTTTGTTGGAAATAGAGGAAAACGAAACTAGGCTTGACTTTAACGCTGCAGCAAAACAGGCTATACAAAAGCAGCTGAGGCTTTACCAAAGCAAGAGTATTTGGATCCGGCTTTACCTTTGGCTGAAATCTTGCTTTGCACGATGGAAGCTCCCATAAGCAAAGGCCTCCTTTCTATATGATCGAGACATTCACGCTAAAAAATTTTCGTTGCTTTAAGGATACTTCTCTTTCGCCCTTATCTCACATCAACCTTATCACTGGTAAGAACAATTGCGGTAAGACAGCCTTTTTGGAAGGCCTTTTTTTGCATCTTGGCGGCAACAATCCGGAACTTCCTTTGAATATCAATGTCTTTCGAGGTATAGGCAAGCTGCTGCCTCATGCCCAAGAGATATGGGGCTGGCTCTTTAGCGCAAAAGAAGTGCAGCAAAAAATCCATCTTATCAGCTATGACAGCTCTGGTCAGAAAAAAGAACTCTCTCTTAGCCTGGAAAGCTCGCAGTCTTCTATATTGTCTGCAGCGCAGGTCTCTGGAGAAAAAGCGGGCGTCTATTCTGGAGAGCAGGGCAGGTCTGAGGATTTATCCACAGACAGCCTAAAAGAACGCCTTGTCCTGAACTTCCGCTACCCAGACGGCAGCCAAAGCACAGTGGCGGCTCAGATTGAGAACAATCAAATCCAGTTTCAGCGTAAACCCGAAGGCAGCCCCCTCCCTTTCCCTCCTAGTATCTTTATGGCAACCCGTGTACGCAATTATACAGAGGACGCAGAGCGTTACTCCCGCCTGCAGGAAGCAGGCCTGCATCATGAAATCATAGAGGCATTGCGGGAGATCGAGCCTAGACTCAAGAGCTTTATTGTGTCTGTTGCTGGAGGCATCGCTTCTTTACGTGCAGATTTGGGTGAAAAACGCCTGATCCCCATCTCTTACATGGGAGAAGGAATGAACCGCCTGCTCAGCATTGCGCTTGCGATCCCTATTTGTCAGCATGGCGCTCTTCTTATTGATGAATTAGAAAACGGCATACATCATTCCAGCATGGACACAGTTTTTCGCTCTATTTACAAATTGGCTCAGCGCTTTCATGTGCAGCTTTTTGCCACAACACACAGCTGGGAATGTATCAAGGCAGCCCATGAGGTCTACGTAAATAAGGATGTGTATGATTTCCGGCTTTTTGAGTTTAGTAAAAGCACAAAAACAGAAGAGCGCAATACGGTCCAAATTCAAGCCTACGATCAAGACAGCTTAGGAAAAAAGCTGCAAGAGCATAGCTAAGAGCGCTTTTCTTTTTGCGCATCTTAGCTCCTGCGGCATTGCAAAGCTAGAATGCGCTTATGCAGCGATTCGGCGCAGCTTGTAGCTGAGCTTTGCGCTTGTCAGCCAGACTCTCTGCAGAGCCCCTGCGCCGCCTACTCCAGCCCGCAAAGACGCTTTTGCATGACCAGCCGAGCTTTGCTAGAGTACTAAAGACGTTTATATAGTACTAAATCGTAGCAAAGTGTGTATGCACACTTTGCATCCACAAACGCCCCCATACCACAACAGGTCGCAGCCTTCTTTTTTGTTGCGTGGCAAATTTATTTTTTTCAAAAAGGGCTTGCTATATTTTAGGCCCTGTCTAAGTTTAGTAGTATAGCTGTCTTGCAAAGCGGGGCAGTCATTTTGTTTTTTAGTAATAGGAGGAAACAATGATAAAAAATCACTTATGGAAAGGAGACATTGCTATGTCACAATTGAAAAAACGTAGCCGAGAAGGCCTTGGCCTTGGCGGCTTATTATGGAAGAACTTTAGCTTTGCTAATTTGAGATCAGCCAACTTTCGCTTTGCCAAATTCGGCGCTCGCTTGATCACGCTGGCAGCCCTCAGCCTGAGCCTGACTCTGGCGGGCTGCGATACCGGAGGCGGTGGAGGAGGTGGAGGAGACTCCTCAGGCAATGGCGGAGGCACGCCAACTTGCACGGGCAGCGAGATTCTCAAAAACGATCAGTGCGAAGCCTGCCCTGATTCACAGTTTCCCAACGCGGACAGGACGGCCTGCGTGACGAACTGCCCAGACGGCCAGATAAGGCTGGCAAACAATCCCACCTGCGAGATTCAAGTCACATGCACAGGCAGGCAGATTTTCAATCCCACGGATAACAGCTGCTTTGAGCTAAGCTGTGACGAAGGCAAAATTCCAGATACGACCGTCACGCCTGCGGCTTGTATAGAAGAAAATACCTGCCGCACGTCCCCAGGCAAGCTACTCAGCGCAGACGGCCGCTCCTGCATTAGCGAAAGCGGCTGCCTTGCCGTGTCAAACCAGCTCATAAACGAAAGAGGCGACTGCGAGGCCTGCACAGGAGATGCGCCCGTGCGCAATGTGGAGAAAAACGCCTGCATCAGCGAGGCGGCATGCCAGGGCACAAGCGTAGGCCCCAACAGCCTGCTGGGCACGGACTGCATTACAGACGAAACCTGCCAGAATATGGCCGGCCATGTTGCCACAAGCGACGGCGAATGCCAAGAGTGCACAGGAGAAAATTCCATCCGCAATATGGAAAAAACTGCCTGCATGAGCGCGCAAGACTGCCAGAGCCTCAGCGACAATGCCTTTAGCGTGCTGGACGGCGCAGACTGCATCACGGATGCGGCTTGCAATGCAATGACAGGCCATGTTGCTACCACAGACGGAGTCTGCATGGAATGCGGGGGAAATAAGCCTGTAAGCAGCGTGGACAAAAGCGAGTGCATTACCGCAGAGGCCTGCCAGAGCGACAGCAGCCTTAGCCTGCTGGACGGCGCAGAGTGCATTACAGATGCGGCCTGCATGGAGCTGGCCGGCCATGTTGCCGCCACAGACGGAGTCTGCATGGAATGCGGGGGCGATAAGCCCGTGCGCGATGTGGATAAGACCGCCTGCACCACGGCGACAGTCTGCCACGGCGGCGTCAGTACGAATCCCAACAGCATCTTAGGCGATGACTGCATCACGGACATAGCTTGTATAGAAATGCCCAGCCATGTGGCCCAGTATGACGGCGTCTGCCAGCAATGCACGGGCGACACGCCAGATCGCAACGCCGCCAGAACCGCCTGCGGTGTGGACAGCGATAGCGACGGTGTGATCGATAGCGATGACCCTTTCCCCGCTGATGCCTGCGCCAGCGTGGACAGCGACGGCGACGACTTTCCCGACAGCTTGGTCGATGACTGCGCCACTACCCTAAGCGCAGACGTAGACGACGATAACGACGGGCTGATAGAGCTGGCCACTTACGAGCAGCTCCAGAACATGCGCCATGACCTGGCGGGGCACAGCTACAACGACGGCGATACGGCCTCTACGGCAGGCGCGCCTGAGGAAGCCACAGACAACTGCCCTGAGGAGACGAGCGCAGGCTCCAGCATCTTCCTCTGCGGCTACGAGCTGGCGGCCAATATTGACGCAAACGCCAGCTGCCCCAACTACGACGGCAGCAATGGCGCCGACCTGACGGCAGGCGATAGCGATGATGACAACGCTGACGACTGCGGCGCAGGACAGGATGCCTGGGCGCCCGTGGGGGATTGCGGCACAGATGGGCAATGCGGCGGTACCAACGCCGCCGATGACAACCCCTTTACCGGCATTCTGGAAGGCAACGGCCACAGCATCAGCAATTTGTACTACAGGCGGGTCGTAGAGGAGCATCTGGTTGCAGGCCTCTTTGGTCATACGTCTGGGGCTGCGATCCAAAGGCTCTCCCTGTCAAATGTATATATTAGCGCTTCTTCTACATCTATACGTTCTCTTTTTCGTGTAGGTGGCATAGTGGGAGCGATGGAGGGCGGCAACATCACAAGCTCTAGTGTTGACGGGCAGTTTGATACTGATCGGATTAATGATTGCACGGGAGGCTTGGTGGGGCGTATATTTGGCAATAATGCTAGTATCAGCAATAGTTATGCCACAGGCAGCGTTAAAAGCTCCGGCAGCAGCGGTGGCCTGGTGGCTTGCATAATAGGTAACAATACTAGTATCAGCAATAGCTATGCCACAGGCAGCAATCTGGCTGTCATCGCCGGCGGGCTGGTAGGGGTAATATCTGCCACTACTAGTATCAGCAATAGCTATGCCACAGGCAATGCTACTTCTAATAATGCTACCGGCAGCCTGGTGGGCGAGGCGAATTTCACTAGTATCAGCAACAGCTATGCCACAGGCAATGCTACTTCTTATAATACTTTTGCCGGCGGGCTTGTGGGGCAGCTGGCAGGAGGCAGCAGTATTCAGAACAGCTATGCCACAGGAAGCGCTACTGGGGTCTCGACTGCTGGCGGGCTTGTGGGGCGCTTGGATGCCTCCCGCATCAGCAACAGCTACGCCACAGGCAATGCTGAGGCCAAAGGCGCCTCCTATGCCGGCGGGCTCGTCGGCAGTATGTCTGCTTCCATCATCAGCAACAGCTACGCTGCCGGCAGTGCCAGCATCAAGAATCCCACTGGCACGAACGCCAGCGGCGGCCTTATCGGCAACTTTGGCGGCCACATCTTCGGCAAAAACTACTATGTCGCAAGCGCCGGCACGAACGGCATCGGCGACGGTACCTGCGATGCGGCCATCTGCATACGCGCCGGCGCAGCGGGCAATACAGATGCGCAGCGCCGCACCTGGCTGCAAACGACGGCAGACGAAAGCACGGTCGGCATCTTCCCCACAGACGCCACCGGCAACGACCACGACGACGACAGCAACACGCCCAATATCACATGGGAGGTCTGGGACTCCAGCATCTGGGGCAGCTTCACCAGCGGCTATCCCTGTCTCAAGAACATGCCATCAGGCGCGCGGGTGTGTAATTGAATGTATTAAGGGGGGGCTTGTGGCCCGAAGGCTCGATGGGTTCTGCTGACTGCGGCGGGGATGGAAGTAGGCAGGAGCTTGTGATCAGGGGCCTTGCTTTTGCTGACTGGGGCGGGGGTTGTACATAAATGGCGTCTCGGCGTCGGGATTATGTCGCGTTAGCATCTGCATGACGAGGGCGGGGCATAGGAAGTAGGGGGCGCAAACGGCCTGCCCTGTGAAGCGCCGGGGACTCTCGTAGGATTGACTGCGGCGGGGTTGCCTTAGGCGGAGTCTGGGCGTTGTTCTGATAATGTAGCGTACGGTTGCTTTTGCTGACTGGGGCGGGGGTTGTAATAAATGGCGTCTCGGCGCAGGATTATGTCGCGTTAGCTCTGCTGACGAGGGCGGGGATGGAAGTAGGGGGCGTTTGGGTGCCCGTGAAGCCCGGGGACGCCGTAGGATTGACTGCGGCGGGGTTGTAATAGGCGGAGTCTGGGCGTTGTTGTGATAATGTAGCGTTGCTTTTGCTGACTGGGGCGGGGGTTGTAATAAATGGCGTCTCGGCGCAGGATTATGTCGCGTTGGGGCGGGGTTTCTGCTGACTGCGGGCGTTGTTGTAATAAATGGCAGAGTCTGGGCGCAGGATTATGTCGCGTTGGGGCGGGGTTTCTGCTGACTGCGGGCGGGGATGGAAGTAGGGGGCGTTTGTGGCCCGCGGCGGCGGGTTGTGCTGACTGGGGCGGGGGTTGTGATAATGAGGCGCTGGTGATTTGTGGCGCCCGTGACTGCGGGCGGGCGGTTGTCATAAGGAGTCTGGCGTAATAAATGGCGTTGCTGCTGACTGCGGCAGGGTTGTAATATGCGGAGTCTGGGCGCTGTTGTGATAATGTAGCGTTGCTTCTGCTGACTGGGGCGGGGAATGTAATAAATGGCGTCTCGGCGCAGGATTATGTCGCGTTGGGGCGGGGTTTCTGCTGACTGCGGGCGTTGTTGTAATAAGCAGCGTCTCGGCGCCGCATTATGTCGCGTTAGCTCTGCTGACGAGGGCGGGGGTGGAAGTAGGGGGAGCTTGTGGCCCGCGGCGGGGGGTTGTGCTGACAGCGGCGGGGTTGTAATATGCGGAGTCTGGGCGTTGTTGTGATAATGTAGCGTTGCTTTCTGCTGACTGGGGCGGGGAATGTAATAAATGGCGTCTCGGCGCAGGATTATGTCGCGTTAGGGCGGGGTTTCTGCTGACTGCGGGCGTTGTTGTAATAAGCAGAGTCTCGGCGCCGCATTATGTCGCTTTAGCTCTGCTGACGAGGGCGGGGATGGAAGTAGGGGGCGTTTGTACTCAGGGACGTTATAGTGCTGACTGCGGGCGGTGTTGGTAGTAAGCGGCGTTTTGGGCGCAACACGACATAATACAGGTAAAAACAGCCGGCGTTGTTGTAATAATATAGCGTTTGTTTTCATGACAAGGGCGTCTGTTGCAATATGCGGAGTCTCGGCGCCGCGTTATGTCGTATTAGGTGCAGACGTTTTTTTGACACAAAACACGTTTTTTTCGCAACGAAAACGAAATTTGAAACCCAGATTCCCGCCCACCCAACGTTAGGGGGGTGGGTGGAGGCTCGAGTCTCTACTACGTTTTAGTACTTTACAAAGGTCTTTAGTACTCTAGGGCTGGGCGCAGGGGCTCTGCTGACTGGGGCGGTGGTTGTAATATGCAGAGTCTGGGCGCAACGCGACATAATGCTGGCGGCGGAGCTTAGCTGTGTGATTGTGGAATGTGTTTCTCTATAAGAGAACGAAAATGCTCTCCTCTTTGCTTGTAATTCTGGTAAGCGTCAAAGGAAGCGCAGCCCGGACTGAGCAGTAGAGCAAAGCGGGGACTTGGATTCTGCCTGCTTTTCGTTTTGTACTGGTCGCGCAGCTTCATAGCGCAGTTTTGCGCCGTGTCCCAGGCAGCGGCCACAGCGCTTTGTAAGTCAGGATAAGCAGGGCGGATTTTGAGCTGCCTGCAGATATTCGATGCCGATTCTCCAAAGGCAAAAAAGCGCAGTTTTGGCATATCATGCTTCACTTCCTTCAAAGAAAGAAGTGAAGCAAAGCCTGCTCCCTTGGCGCGCCCGCCGCAGAGTACAAAAAGATATGCGTATTCAGGAAAGCTTGCAATAGCAGCCTGGAGGGACTGCAGGTTCGTAGCCTTGCTGTCGTTATAGCAATCCAAATAGAGCTTCGGAGCTAAAGCTAAAGATTTGACATATTCCAGACGGTGCGCAAGGCCGCCAAAGCCTGCCAGTTTGTCTGCCAGCTTTGCAAAATCCCACTGGATATGCCTGCGTTGGCTAAAGTCTTCTAGAGCGTGCAGGACAAAGTGTATATTGTGCACATTATGTGTACCCCGGAGCTTGAGCTTATCTATGGAAAGCAGGCGTTTTTTTCTAAAGCTAAAAGAGCTGACTCTGCTTTGAGAGCGCTCTACAGACTTGGAGCGGGGCGGGGCCTTGTAGGAAGCAAGGCGGGCCAGTACAGACTTATGGAGCGCCTCATCATATATGATGAGGTCTTGGGGGGCTTGGCGGGAAGTGATATTGAGCTTGGCTTGTAAATATGCCTCTTGGGAGCTATAGCGCTCTTGGTGATCCTCACTCAAGTTGAGGAAAAGGGCAGTCTGAGGCGCAAAGCTTTGTAATCTTTCTAACTGGAAAGAAGAACATTCGATTACTAAAATGTCATAGCTTTCCATAGAAAGAAGCAGGTCTGATAGTGGACGGCCAAAGTTCCCGCAAATTGCTGTTTTGCACTTAGGTTTTTGCACTGCGCTGAGAAGCTCTGCTAAAAGAGCACAGCAAGTGGATTTGCCGTCTGTACCAGTAACAGCAAAGATATAGGGCAGACTTGCTCCCTTATGTTTATACAGCTTGCAAAGCATTGCGAAGGCAAAGTCATGCTCTGAATATATGGGGAGGCGCCTGCTCTTTGCTTCTTCTAAGATGGGTAAATGTGAAGGAAGGCCGGGCGCTGTAAGGACGGCATCTGGCTGGGATTTCTCAAGTATTTCGGGGTCTTGGCGAGGGCGTAAATCTTCCCATCTCTTCTTTTCCCTCCAGCTACTCCGGCACGGCTGGCTTGGGCTTTGCTTGTCAGAGAGAATTACTTTTGCCCCGAGCATATAGCATAACTTGGCAGCAGCCCAGCCAGACAAGCCTCCAGCGCCGCAGATCAATATCTTTTGCTTTGCAAGGAAAGGAGGAAAGGGAGAAGGAGCTGGCACGTGTTTCATATCTTTTTTGTTTTTCCAGAAGGCTGCGGGATTTTGTATAGGTCTATGCTGTACTCTTTTCTTGTCAAAGCAATAGGCAGACTTGCGCTGTTTTGCAGGAGCCTTCGGCATGAGCGCCGGCTCCTGTAGCAGAAAACTATAGAGTTTGGCCGGAGGCAGCGCTTAGCTGTTCATAACGATCTCGGCTAAGGCGCGCTTTTTCTAAATGGCCCATGCTTTCCTCTATGGCGAAGCAATTGTACAGAGCAGGCAGAAGCCTCCGATCCAAGCGGAAGCTTTCTTGGAAGGCAGCCAGGGCTTTCTTCGTGTTCCCGCTATACCAGTGCGCTACGCCCAGATGGAAAAGACGCTGCGCTAGCAGCTCAGCCTGCGCCTGCAGTTGTCTGAAAATTTTCACGCTGTCTAATAGAAGATGCAGGCTTTGCTTGAGGTCTTTTTTCCATCGCTTCGTCTCCTGCCCTGCTTCTTGGTATAGGAGCGCTTGAGCCAGACGAAATTGGATGCTTTCATCATAGGGTCTATATTTGTACATTTTTTTCAGATAGGGAATACTCTTCCCCCATGAAGACTGCATAAAGAAAGACTTAGCTTTTTGTTCTAGTTTTGCAAAATCTTGTTTCACTTCTCGGCGGCTTTTTGGTACTAAGATAGAATTCCCGCTTTGTCTCGTTTGGCTTTGCAGGGAAAGATAGAGACCAAAGTCCACGAGACTAAAGATGAAGCCAAAAGCAAAGAGGAGGGCTTTCTTTATGATGGGGATGTCTTTTCTAAGAAGCTGCGGCATGGCGTCTAAGGAAGCTTTAGTTTTATGCGTCTTTTTTTCAGCAAGGAATTCCCTAATCCCTCCAATGCCATGCTAAGATTACATATAAAGATAATAGAGGCGCCCAGCCATTCATTCCACAGAAAAGCTTCTCCAAGCAAAAGCGACCCCGCTGACAGAGCCAAAGGTATACGCATTGTGGAAGCAATGCTGCCGGTGACGGCATCCAGTTTTTTGTATGAGAACGTTAAGCACCACTGACCAGAAACGCCGCATATAGAAGAAAGCATTACGTAATCCATATGTTCCATGTCTAAGCGCAGCAAGTCTTCATGGCAAAGCAGGAAAGTAAAGCAAGTTCCAGATGAAAACAGCCAAAAAAGCACAACGCTGTAATGCAAGCGCTGCATAGAAGCGCGCAGGCACAAGATAGCCATGCCCGCCAGAGCTCCAGAAAGCAGAGCCCAAAAGCTTCCCTCAGAAAAGAGTCTGCTGATATGCGCAGTGTCCAGAAATACCTGGCCTAAATACAAAAAGGAAGCGAGTACGCACAAGCTGGACAGAGCAACCTTTCTTATACTTGGAAACTCTCTTAGCAGAGGTCCAACTCCTAAAATGACAAAAGCTGGATAGGTCATATTAAGCACGTTAGCAAGGCCTGCCCCCTCCATGCTCACTGCCCGATAAAAAGCATAGAGAGCCGTCCAGCTAAAAAGGCAGCGGCATATGAGCCATAGATTAGGCAGCTGAAAGGCATGCCTCATACTATAGCGCAAAAAGTAGGGAGTAAAAAACAAGAAACCTAAGGCCTGCCGAAAAAAGATATATACGATGGGGCTTGGCCCTCCGTCATGGACTTGCAGCCCTTTATGTAAAAAAAAAGTCGCTCCGTACAAAAAAAGAGCGCTCCCGAAATGCAGATACAGATAAACGTGTTCCCTTGTAAAATGCCAGAAGCTGTGCCAGAAGCTGTGCCAGAAGCTGTGAAGGAAAGGTTTTAATAATATGCGCATAACTTAGTCTTGACTCCAGAAGGGCCTTTCAGATTCCCTGTATATAATACTGATATAAAAGTGTTACGTGTAAGCATATTTCAGAAGAATCTCCAGCGGGGACTGGATTTGGACAGCTTAAAACAACTCAGCTTTTTGAAATCTGACTTTTTATTGCTTCCTGAATATTTCTACGCAGATGGAAAAATCAAAAACTATAGCGACGCTCTCCGTGGGAGTAAAGAGGCCCAAGCCTGGCTGAGGAGGCTCAGTAAGGCCTATAAAGGGGCGATCATAGGCGGGACTATGATGTACGAAGATGGCGGCAGCTCCAGAGTAGGCACTCCTATTGTAAAGCAGGGCGAAATCATAGATTGGTACAACCATAAGATACTCAATCGCAGAGAAGCCAGACTGTGTTCTCCTGGGGAAAGAGAAGAGGCCTTTATACTTTCCGGCGTGCGTTTTTTAGTTATCAGCTACGAAGACCTGCAGGATAAAGAGCATATAGAAGCTGTTGCTAAAGGAAATGTGCGGCTCTTGTTTGCAATCATAAATATCTTTCCAGAAAGAGGGAACGCCAATACCAAGCAGGAGCTCATCGCCTTAGCTCAAAAGTATGGGCTGTACATTGTCTTATGCTGCGCAGTAAGCCGTTCCTTTCAGGGCGAGTTAAGCGGGTGCTCTCTGGTGGCGAGCCCTCAAGGCCTTAGCTGGCATAGCTCTGAACAAGAGCGCTCTAAGGAGCTGCTCAGGACAGTCCTGCTAAGCCCGTAAATTTCTTCTCCTGACTGAGCGGGGGTCTTTGCTTCCTTATCTTTGCTTTACAGCTGCTACCGCCCCATTGCAATCCCCTGCTTGCAAGCATCTGCAGATTAGAAATGTAAGAAAAGGGGCTTTGCGCTAGTCTAATGCGCTTATAGCTTGTGTACATCTAGTGATCTTTGCCAAAGTTCTGGAAGCATGCTTTTTTTAAAAACTGTAAAGCCTTCTTAGGTTACAGGCATATGTCTTGCATTCCACCTAACAGCGCTTGTTTTCTTTTCTTATGTATCGCCATTGTTTCTTTTGAAGCTTATCCACTCCCTGAGCAAGCCTCTGATATGCTGCCTGCTGCAGCCCCAGAGGACTATTATGTGCGTTTCATGCTTGCTTATGGCCTTAGCCGTTTTATAGACAGGCCGGCAATACAAGATCATGGCTCAGAGTTTCTTATCAAAGCCGCTGTTATCTCATGGCGCCTAGAAGTAGGCTACCAATTTTGGAAAGAGCTGAGTCTCTATGGCTCTTTTCATAGCAGCGCCTCCAGGGAAGGCCAGCTTTACAGAGATGGCGCAAGGATAGGCGCCAGGGCCTCCTTTGGCCTCTACGCCTCCGGGATTGGCTTGGCTTATTATTACAAGCCCTTTGCGCTCCAAATCGCTTCGGAATACCGCCATATTCTCAGCGCAAGCGAGCGTATAGGCCCTACTTTGCTCACTTTTTCAGGCGCAGGCTACGGCATAAACATTACGAAAGAATGGCATCTAAAAGGAAAGGGGAGCTGGGGTCTAAGCTTTCTATATCAGCGGGACAGGCTAGATGGGATCGCCATACTTTCTCCTAGCATGGAGGCGGCAGAAGATTATGATACTCAGGGGGAGTATTCTTCGTACTCTTTGGGCCTGAGCTTGCGTTGGGATTAAGCTTATCGTATATCGCAAGCGCTTTCAAGGCCAGAGAGTTGACCAAGTACTCCTGCAAATCATTATTTTTGACCCATTGCCAGGTAACACACGCATTTCCGTTTTTTTCATTTGCAAGGCCGCTATTCTCGTCTTTGCTATGCCTCAAGGTCTGCATGAGATTTTGAGCGTTTTTTTTATCCAATCGCACAGACTCCACTGAGACTCTGAGTTTATGATGCGTAATGCTATGGATGAATCTATGTGGAGAGAGTGTCTTGTCTATAATATTAATGGATTGCAAAGACTGCCTAAGGTCCTTGGGCATGCTTGGGGGTCTATAGGGGCTGCTTTTTTGATATGTGTATGGGAAAACCCATAGGTCCTTGAAAAAGCGGGAGTTTTTTTCTTTTAAGAGTAAAAGGCCTTCCCGGCTTTGATCCATAACAAGCCATAACTTAAGATGGATTTCCAGCAAAGTTTTTTTCTTCATTGCTCTGGGCAGCCCTGCAGCTGCCTCTATGCCTCCTTTTTGAAAGCTTCTGCAATGCTTTTGCAAAGGGCATAAAAGGCAGTCAGGTCTTCCCGAAAGACATACAAGCGCGCCTAATTCCATAAGCGCCTGATTATGCTGCCCAGAGTAAACATAGCCGGAGTCCAAGCTCTTTTGCAGCTGTGCTTGAGCTAGTTCCTGCAAGGCCTTGGCGCTTAAGCCCTCGCTAAGATAATAGAGACGTACTAGGACTCTTTTGATATTTGTATCCACAGCTGCAAAAGGCAGGTCATAGGCCATACTCAAGATGGCAGCTGCGCTGTAAGGCCCTATGCCAGGCACAGCGAGAGTTTCTTCTAATGTTTTGGGGAAAGAAGCATGATGTTTTTCGCATAGATACAAGGCCCCTTTGTGTAGATTCCGAGCTCGTCTATAATAACCCAAGCCTTGCCAGGCAGCCAAAACCTCTTCTTGGCGAGCGCTTGCCAGCTTTGTTAAGTCAGGGAAACATTGCATAAAACGCTCGTAACTAGGCAGCATAGCCGCAACCCGCGTTTGTTGGAGCATACATTCAGAAACCCATATAGCATAGGGGTTTTTGCTTTTGCGAAAGGGCAAAGGGCGGTGATGTTTTTGGTACCACTGATACAAAGCCCTCAGATCGAGAATTTTCATAATAGACTCAAACAAAGCGCCAAGCATCCCGCAAAATCTTAAAGCAAAAAATGAAAAACAAAAATATGAGTCGCCAGAGCGCAGCGCTTATATGAAAACAGTCTCTTAGTAAAACTTACTTTGTCTAGCAAAATGTCGAATGCAGCCGCAATGCCGGGTTAGAGCATGCTTGCTAGTGATGAACCATGGCGCCGTATAAACCTCAGTGGGGGCATATCCTCAGAGATTGTATTGATAATAATACAATTCGAGAGCTGCATTTACGCAATATCCCTGTTTTACGCAACTGCAGGAACTGGCGGGAAGTTTATGAACTGGGTTATGTAGAGCACAAAACAAAATACGCTCTCTATAAGGGCCTTTTGGTCCGCTATGGGGGAGGTATTTATTATATATCAGAAGAAAAAATGAACGCTCTAAAGCCTTTTCGGACTTGGAACAGGAAAAAAAACATCAGGGTAATAGAGCCAGAGCTATAGCTCCTTCGGCTGTTTTGCGCTTGCTTATTGCCTGAGCCCTGTATCCCACGCCGCGCACTGTTTCAATTATGCTGCTTTGCGTCCCAAGTTTATGGCGCAGGTTCACTATCATTACGTCCACAGAGCGTCTGGTCACTGGAGTTTCTTCTCCATGCATGGCTTCTATAATCTGCTTGCGGGAAAACACCTTGCCCGGCTGAGCCAAAAGAAGATGTAAGATACGGAATTCACTACGAGTCACGCTTAGAATGTCATTACCATATCTAACCTCAAAGCGCTCAGGATCAATATGCAAGTCGCCATAGTGGACAATGCTTTGCTGATTTATGTAAGAGTTCTCATTTTTACGCCTTAAAATAGTGCGGACACGGGTTAGGAGCACGCGCGCGCTGAAAGGCTTTGTAATGTAGTCTTCAGCGCCTAACTCCAATCCTGTTACTATATCCGCTTCGGCGCTGCGTGAGCTCAAAATAAGAATAGGGATATGTTCAGTCTGGGGCTCCCGTTTTAGCTGCCGGCAAATATCCAAACCATCCCCTTCTGGAATGATAAGATCAAGAATCACAAGATCAGGCTGCCTTTGGCTGATATGCGAAAGGCATTGGCTTATATCTGTATGTATATCAACCTTGTAGTTTTCCATTTGAAGGGTGCGGTTTAAAATTTTAGCTATATTCAAGTCATCTTCTATAATTACAATATGTTCTTTCATCATTACTCCTTTTAGTAAGCAAGTAAAAACCTGCAAAGCTGTCTATCAAAACCCCCTGCGGCAGGAGTAGAATACCCTGCCATTATGTTTCCCGCTGAAGCGGGTCTAAAAGATTTTAAGCTTAACTTACAATCAAGCAGCCAGATACAAAAGGGGCTTCACACTTTTGAATGATAGGCCCCTTATGTAAACTTATATGACGATAAAGCATGTCTTTGCCTAAGTCTTTACCTAAGTCTTTTACCAATTTTTAACATTGAGCAAGCTTGCTTGTCCGATTATGATTAGAAGAGAGATTTGCTGCGTAAAAGATTCTAAAAATGAAGAGCAGGTGCCTTAAACAAAACTGCCCGAAAGATGTCGATCTTATGAACTGGGAAATAGGTTTAGGCACAGCCTTTCCCGCAGCAGAAAAATGGAAGGCTTGCCAAAGATGCAAAAGCCGGATGAGACAGCTTAGCCAAGAACTTAGGACAGAAAAAATAAAAGCAAATCCCTTTTCTCCTCGCAACTTGCAGCTTCCTATTGAGAGCTATGCAGACTGCGCTAAGAGCTGAATTCAAAAAGCGCATCCCGCCTGTCTTCATAAGGCTTCAATACTCCATGCTACGCTTTCTCCCGCCCTTAGCCCAACACAGCGTTCATCGCCGAAAGGATAGCTGGGGGGTATTTTTTTTGTTTTTTTTACCAACGTTATTCTTTCCTTATGGCGGGGGAGGCCATAGAAAGCAGCCCCATTGATGCTGGCAAAGGCCTCTAAGTGATGGATGGCATCCATTTCATCAAAGATTTCCGCATACAATTCTAAGGCGCAATGCGCTGTATAAATGCCTGCGCAGCCGCAGGAATGCTCTTTCATTTTGCTGCTATGGGGAGCGCTGTCAGTACCTAAAAAGAATTTCTTCTTCCCGCTGGTAGCGGCTTTGAGTAAGGCCTGCCGGTCCCTTTCTGTTTTAAGCAGGGGCAAACAATAGTGATGGGGCCGCAGCCCTCCCTCAAAGATGGCATTGCGATTCAGCAGGAGATGATGCGCTGTAATGGTAGCTCCCACGCATTCCCCAGCCGCTAAAACAAAATGGACTGCTTCAGTGGTGCTGATATGTTCGAGAACGATTTTTAGTTTGGGGAAATTTCTTGTAATATCCTGGAGGTGTCTTTCAATAAAGACTTTTTCTCTAGCAAAAATATCCAAATCCCTGTCATTGACTTCACCATGTATGAGCAAAGGCAGCTCCAGCTTTTCCATCGCCGAGAAGATGGGATACATTTTCTGTATTTCCCGCACGCCTCTTTCTGAGTTTGTGGTGACAGAGGCGGGATAGAGCTTTGCGCCATAAATAAAAGCGCTTTCTTTTGCTTTAGTTAGTTCTTTTATGCTTGTCTCGTTTTCCAAGAATAAGGTCATCAGAGGTTCAAAATTCCATGCAGGATCAAGAAGGGCTAAGATACGTTCTCTGTAAGCCTGTGCCGCCGCAACAGTATTGACGGGGGGAGTCAAATTAGGCATTACAATGGCTCTGCCAAAGACCTTCGCTGTATGCGGGAGCACAGCTGCTAAATAAGGCAGATCACGAAGATGCAGATGCCAGTCGTCCGGCCTTAAGATCGAATATCTGCTATCTGGCGCAAGCGGCATAGATACGAAAAAAGTCTTAAAAAGCCAAGTTGTCAAGCAAGGACAAGGGAGCTAAGCCTAAAAATGTTAGCGCTTTTGCAAGCTCTTCTCCAAAGGCAGGTGAGCCGGCCCAAACGGCTAAAGCATTGCTCATGTCGAGATTCTTGCTGCCTAAAGCTTCTATGATGTTACAAGAATGCACTTGGCCCCTGCGAAACTGCACAGAGTCCAAGCTTTCTTTTGCTGCCAGCTCTTCGTGGTCCAGGAAAAATTCCATTGCTACCCCCTGCCTTTGCCACTCTGCATACTCCTGAGTAAACGGCAAATGCGCTCTGCTCAAAGAAGCCTGCCAAAGACGCAAGGAAGGGGCTCTTTCCTTATTTTGACTATAAGCCTGCCCCGTCAGCAAAGCAAGCAAGAGGGAACGTATAGCGCCAAGAGCGCTGCCCATAGAAAACAAATACAAACTATCTATAGCTCCTTTCCGCAGGCTTCCTTCTATAGTGGATACGGGAAAGCCGGAGCCCAGAGGCAAAGTAGCCTGCAAACTTTCTTGTTCCTTCAGAGCGCAGATCTCTGCCGCTGGGCGGCCTTCCTGTTTTATTAAGAATTCTACTGTTTCTAGTTTTTCTCCAGACATGGGAGGAGGATTGGCCATAGCAAAAAAAGAACTTTCCCCATGACACTCCAGACTGAGAAACTGCCCGGCTGTACAAAAAGCTTGGGCTATGGAAGGTGAGGCCTCAAAGCAAAGATGCCATAAGCCCTTTCCGGATACTTGTTTATGTCTTAGCGCTAAGGCTTCGCTGTGCACTGCTGCTTGTGCCATCGTAGTATCGTAGTATCTTTCGAAGTCTGCAATGATATGCAGGCAAGTTGCGATTGCGCAGTATGCAAAGCAGGAGCAGTGTTGTTCCTAAAGGGCGCCGGCTTTTAGTATAGAGTCAGCAATGATGCAGGACAGACAAAATCATCATATGTCAAGGCGCAGGGCAAGCGATACACCTAAGAAACCGTCTTCCTTAAAGCTTAATTCTGCGCCTATGCGTGTAAAGGGAAAATTCATTTCTACGCCGGCCTTAGTATAATGGTAACTCCACTGTTTGAGGTGGCTTTTGCTGCTGACCTCTGCAATCAAAGAACCGGGCAGCTGCGCATCATTCAGGTATATATCGCCCTCTCTATAAAACAAGACTGATGTTCTACCCAGATGATAGGCTATCCCATAAGACATGGTAAAAGTCAAGAAATATAAGACGCGCAGACCCGTGTTGATCTCAAAAGCGCCAGTCTGCATTCTGCTGTCTACTATGAGCTCGCTAAAGCCCCTCCAAGCTAAGCCGGCCACCATATAACTATTGCTGTCTTCGGCGTCTTCCTCTTCTAAGCGTACATTTGATTCAGAATTGATATAACTACCCCTTATAGACAGGCCCAGCCATTCTGCCAAAATAGCTAATCCTATAGAGTCTATCAGCTGATAGCGCAGACCTAGATATGTGATTTTGTTTTCAAATTCAATTATATCTACGCCAAGCAAATCCGTATAATTGAACTCCAGGGTAAATACGCCAAAATACAAGTCTATATTATCCAGCACGTCGGAGCCAAGCGTAATTAAGGAAAAAAGCGTTCCTATATTCACTCCCGTATAGAATAAAAGTTGAGGATTGAGCCCCCCTGAAGTCAGGTTTTCTAAGCTTTCCCCAGATTCGGTGCTTAGCTGCTGATCCTGCCGCTTCACCCATCCCATACTCAGCTGGCCGCCTACTGTCAGCAAATTGAGCCGCATACCCGCCACTTGAGGCATAATGGTCAGGTTACCTATGGTATGGGCTTCTACAAAAGAATCTGCCAAGTCTCCGGTATAGTCTTCAAAGAGTTCAGTGAAATCGCCTAGATTATCTGCCAGGCCTGTTGTAGGACAGACAGCTGTGATATTATTGATGGTGCAAAGTAAGCGGCTGCTTGTTTGGGCATGCAGAGGACTTGCAAACAAGGCGCAAAGCAAGAGAAAGAAAAAAGAGTAATAGCTGTGTTGTGGTATTCTCATCATATGCGTGTTTCCTATGTACCTGAAGTAAAAGTATGCTTTGTTTTTCAGACGTGCAAATTACAGGACATATTCTTGATTATAGAAATAAAGTATATAAAAAAAGTGTGCTCCTTTCTTTAGCGCAAAAGACAGCGCAGCGACAGGAGGCATTGGCATTCTGCTTCTCACAGCTGCTCCTCAAGGGACGGCGTCTGCAGCCTCAGAAAGCAGCTAAGACTTATCAAAATCCCGCATAGCTTTTTTGATGGTCTCTAAGTCCGCCTTTACCCATTCATGCCTGCTTTGCAATTCCGTATGTATATATCTTTCCAGCTCTCTGTATCTGGGAGTCAGTTTTTTATGCTCCAGCTTATAGCCTCTGTTGGGATCGCTGGTCTGGTAGCTGTTTAGGCGTTTTTGTATGTCGCTAGCAATGCCTACTTTGTATTCGTCTTTGAAAATCTTTTTGTTGGATATGACATAGACGTATTTTTGATCTATGTCTGCCTGCCTGCGATCTGTTCTTTTAGGAGGTGTTGTGGAAAAGCGCAGGGCTTTCTTGTAGTCAAAAAGATCTTCTGGGTTTGCAACCTCTTTCTTTAGTCTCGTTTGCACAAGCTCGTATGCTTTTATGCTTATGTCTATGCCCACCCAATTGCGCCCCAGCTTTTCAGCTGCTATGCAAGTGGTAGCGCAGCCGCAAAAAGGGTCCAGCACAAGATCACCCTTCTTACTGCTGGCTTGGATGATGCGCTCCAGCAAAGCAAGCGGCTTTTGCGTAGGGTAGCCTGTACGTTCTTTGGAATTTACGACGGTTTGAAAGCTTGCGATATCGGACCAAACCGTAGTAGCAGGGACTCCTTTTGCTTTGTCCAAGTATATTCTACGATCTCTTGTAATCGTTTTATATCGTCGCCCTTTACTATCTACAGAACTAAAGCGTTTTAATTGTTTTTCATCGTAATCCAAATATATCTTATTGAAACGCGGATTCATAGCTTTTACATAGAAAAGTATTATATCATGTCCTCTGATCCAGTCATTAGCTAATGCTTTGTAACCCGAGGCTCCTTTCAATTGCCAAACTAGCTCTCTTCTAAATCGCTTTTCACCAAAGACGCAATCCAGAAGTATTTTGAGATAATGCGACAT
>CBDETG010000101.1:0-41607 GCA_965242745.1 Leptonemataceae bacterium | reverse complement strand
TAGGAGTTTTGAAAAAATTGGCGAATTGGGCAGATATATTAAATGAATTGCATAATGTAGGTAGTAATTTTGACATAATTCGCCATAAGTACCTAAAACAACTCAGTAATTCTACAAAGCGCAATATTATTGCTTATTACAGCGGATGGCTCCAAAGCAACAATTACAGTATTCAAAATGCCCTTGGAATAAACGATTATGATAAGAATGGATTTATGACCGCTATTCATGGGCTGGATGTAAAATAAAGGCTTGACCTCTTTTTACATACTCCTGGCGGTGAAGTTGCAGCTACTGAATCTATTATTGACTATTTACTTAAAAAATTTTCTGATATAAGGGTAGTCGTTCCTCAATTAGCAATGTCGGCAGACACTCCAGCCTTAGCCCCATAGACCCGCTATATCAAGGGCTGCCAGCGCATGCCATTCTGGAAGAATTTAATGATGCCTATAAGGAAGTTAAAGCAGAGCCAGCAAAAATAGTATTATGGCAGCATATAATAGCGAAATACCATCCAACTCTTTTGGGAGAATGCAAAAAAGCGATTCAGTGGGCAGAGGATATAGTAAAAGAAAATCTATCAAAAAGGATGCTTGCAAAGGATGCCGATAAGGAAACAAAAATCGAGAAAATACTAAAAGAATTTGCTGACCATGCCACTAACTTATCTCATTCCAGGCATATCTCAGCTGAGAAATGTAAGGAATTAGGTCTAAACGTAGAGATGATGGAAGACGATCAAGCGCTGCAAGATTTAGTATTAACGGTCCATCATTGTTATATGCACACGCTCTCCGGCGCTCCTGCTCTTAAAATTATCGAAAATCAAAATGGGGCATCTGTATGCAATCTTCTGCGCCCTTAATCATGCCATCTATAGCGAAAGGCTTGGCGCGCTTGCGTATACAAAACCCTATCACGACTTTCATCCATCGTAGATCAGTAACAAAGCAGGCCTGCCCTGCGCCGATAACGAAGAAAGCAGCTAATTTGGCAGGCGCGGACTTGGCAGGCGTCACTTTACTTATAGTCTATAGACTCATAGAATATATTCATGATATACATATGGCGTGTCAAAGAAAGCAAAAGGCCAGACTACTGTAGAAACGAAATTAGGAGCAGCCATTCGCCGTTTAAGAAAAGCCAAAGCCATGTCCCAAGAGAAGCTGGCCTTTGAGAGCAATATCCATGTAACTTACATCAGCTCTGTAGAGACGGGATACAGAAATATTTCGCTTAGAAACATCATCAAAATTTCCCATGCCTTAGGCGTCACAGCTTCAGAGCTCATGGATGAGGCAGACTTGTAGGACATAGATCGCCTTGGGCAAAATCAATGCAAATTAGAACAAGCATAGACTACGGGCGCCTCTTGGCATCTCATGACTTTACTTAAAACAAAGCAGCATGCGCAGGTGAGGCGGCCTGCTGCTAGACTATAGGCTCCTATCTGTCTTAATGGGAAATGGATTTTGCGGGAACTATATACTACAGTCCACTAAAAAGATCACGCATGATTTGCGATCTTTGCCTTATTAAAGTAAAGGCATTTTTAGGGAGACCCTAAAAATGCTGAACCTACCTTCACGGTAGGTGAAGTGCAGAGCATATCGAATGCTCTGCCTGAGGCAGCTAAGACTTATCAAAATCTTTCATGGCTTTTTTGATGCTCTCTAAGTCCGCCTTTACCCATTCATGCCTGCTTTGGAATTCCGTATGTATATATCTTTCCAGCTCTCTGTATCTGGGAGTCAGTTTTTTATGCTCCAGCTTATAGCCCCTGTTTGGATCGCTGGTCTGGTAGCTGTTTAGGCGTTTTTGTATGTCCTTAGCTATGCCTACTTTGTATTCGTTCTTGTAAGCTTTGTTAGAAATAACATAGACGTATTTTTGATCTATGTCCGTCTGCCTAAGGTCTGTTCTCTTCGGCGGGTCTGTAGAAAAGCGCAGGGCTTTCTTGTAATCAAAAAGCTCTTCTGGATTTGCGACCTCTTTCTTCAGCCTCTCTTGCACCAGCTCGTATGCTTTTATACTTATGTCTATGCCCACCCACTTACGCCCCAGCTTTTCAGCTGCAATGCATGTGGTAGCGCAGCCGCAAAACGGGTCCAGCACAAGCTCGCCCTTCTTGCTGCTTGCCTGAATGATGCGCTCCAGCAAGGCGAGCGGCTTTTGCGTAGGGTAGCCTGTGCGTTCTTTTGCTGTGGGAGAGATAAAACCGATATCCCAAACAGCCCGCATAGGCGCCCCTAAGGACATTTCACCTGTTTTCTTTCCTCTCACTCTTTTCCCGTCCTTAAAAACATTTAATATTTTTTCCCCCCCATCCGCTTTTAGAGTCGATTTCGCCAAAGCTTCGTATTGCTGTGTCCATGTCCATGTGTCGCTTTTTGAAAACCAAAATAATATATCATGCATCTTCTGGAATGATGGCGTCTTTGCAGGCCAACGTCTATAAGACCAAACTATTTCATTCCTAAAATTCTTCTCTCCAAAGACGCAATCCAGAAGTATTTTTAAGTAGTGCGACATAGTCGGATCGCAGTGCAAATACAAGCTGCCCGTGTCTTTTAGTATCCGGTGGCATTCTATAAGCCGTATAGCCATGTAGACAAGATAGCAGAAGTTATACTTGTTGCCATAATCCCTGATGCCCATAAGGAAGCTGTATAACTCGTCCCGGTCTTCTTTGATAGTTTTTAGCCATTCTTCTTTTAGGTCTTCTTCTCTGAAATAATCCTTGAAGCTGGCGCCCTCTGCGTGACTGCCTATAGGAGCTGTAAAGACTTTCTTTTTGTTAAAGGGCGGGTCTAGGTATAGCAAGTCTACGCATTTGGAGTTTATGCCTTGCAATACGTCTATGTTGTCTTTGCAATAAATGGACCTGTTCTGTAAGTTGCTTTTCATTTGCCTGCATAAAACAAGGGCCGCAGATCCTGGCCTGCGCCCGCATACCTTATTATTACTAGGTCTAAGCGCCTGCAAGCTTTTCTATTCGTTTTATGGACTCTTGTATATAGTTCCCTGCGTAAAAATGCCGGCGTGCTTGGGCAGGGGCTCTAGCCCGCAAGCGACTCTGCTTAGGGCGCGGAAGGCTTGGCCATAGCTCAGCTCTAATCTAAGCTCCAGTTTTCTTTCATGTAAATCACCGGGAAGAAAGAGTATAGAAGCCTTTTCTAAGGCGTATTTGCTTAAGTATGCAGTCTGGCCTCTGACATGCACATACAGCTCTGCCTGCTTCCTTCGCATGTCTTGACTTTCCTCGCCTGAAAGCAGCAAAAGTATAGAGGGATAATGCAAGTCTTTCAAAGAAAAAGCTTCTTTTGCTGCCGCATCATAGCTGTAGAGGCAGAAATCTGCTCCCTTAGGCGCATACATTTGGCCAAAGCAGGCTTTTTCCAAAGCGCAGGGGCGCAGGCGCTCTACATCGTGTGAATAATCCAGCATGTCTAAGAGCGTGGGCAAATCGCGGTATTTCTGTGTGAGACCTGCGCGGACAACATTATCCGAAGAAGACATACACTCTAGGATCACTCCTTCCAAATAAGAATGAATCTGCTTGGGCGCAAGAAAGAGCGCCTCGCCTGCTGCAAGCTCTATGTAATTTAGCAAATAAGGAGAAAATACGCTGGGGTCCTGCAGGCCGTGTTTCTCTACAAAAAGCAAAAAGAGCTGGTCTTCTATTTGAGACCTAAGAGCGGCGCTTTGCAGCGCCTTATAGTGGGAATGCGCAGCCTCCTGCACTTGCAGCGCAGGAGCTTGCATGAGAGTAGTATAGAGCTCTTTTAGCGATACCTGCGCTCCACCCTGATAATTGCAAAGCTGCGCCATGTCCTTGTTCCTGCGCAGAAAAGACACAGCTTCCTCTGAAGGACGAAAGCCTACAAGAGCGCGCATCTTCTGAATACAAACAGCCAGCTCTGCTTTTGCAAAGGGATCAGGATAATGCTGCGGCCTTTCCTGATGCAAGGCCTGCGCTAAGGCGCTGTCTGGATGAGCTTGTATAGAAAGGGGCTCAGCTGCATCCAGAATTTTGAGTAAGAAAGGCAGTCCCTCTTTTTGTTTTTTAGCAAAGACTGGGCCTAAAAAATGCTTGGGCGCTTTTCGGATTGCCTGCATGAGATCTAAGCGCTCTTTGTTCCTCAGCGTGATGCGTGACGGCGCTTTGGGATGAGCGCCCATCCATAATTCTGCCTTAGGCCTTGCGTCGGGCGCAGCCCCTAGAAAGCGTGAAATGTACGAGTCAGGCCCTGCCCTGCCCCAGGAATATTCCATAAGGCGGCCTTGCAGGGGATAGTAAAAAGGCAAAGGGTCCCGCATAAATCAAGTGTGCAAAAATATTCTCCTTGTCTTTGGAAAAGGCTATGCAAGCCTACGCATAGGCATGAAGAAAGGACTCAGAACGTGGAGCTTCGTTGTCTCCAAAAAGCTGCGCACTTCGTATTTTTTGCAAACTCTATTTATGCCCCATCGAATATTTACGAAAGTATTTTTTGTATCTGCCTTTGGCTCCCTTGTTATGCCGCTGTCATTCTGCAGTGCAGAACTTGGAGTGCCAAAAGCAGAGGAAGTAGATCACAAAGCCCTGACTAGAGCGCAGTGGCAGGGCAAGCTTGTGATAGACTATTGCGAGTTTCAAAGCTTAGACTATGCCAGGGAGCTTCTGGTAGACTACGCTAATTGCCCGCTTGGGCTGCACAGGGCCCAAAGCGCGCTGCATGCGCAGCAGGAGCACAGCGCCGAGCTTCGTGTTTATGCGGATCGCAGTAGCGATCTGAGTTTCTGGTTTGCTTATTCGCCCAATGACTTCCAGAGCTACAGCGTCACTTTCCCGCATTATACGCGTAACACTTTGCAGATGGGCAGGCAGGTGCTTATATTCCCCATAGATGCAGCAGAGGCCATAGGAACAGTGCGGCGTATTGAAGGCGAGAGCTTGATCCTGGAGCAGCTCCCTCATGCCCTGCATGGCGCAGCAATTTTAGACATCACTTTTCTTAGGCCCACTGATTTTCTTAGCCCGGGAGACATTGCGCAGACAGGTCTTATTGTTTTTTCTTTGTTTTTGCAGGCAAAGGATTAAGCAGCGCAATGAGAAGTCCCAGAGGCTTTGGCTTTTTGCTGATACATAAGGATATGAGTGCTCTATTTATGAAAAAGATCATAAGATATCTCCAGGGCGGCCTGCATGCGCCTTTTATTTTGTCTGCAGCCTGTCTTTTCTGTCTGCCTATGGCTATAGGCGCGCAGGGGAAAAGAAGCCCGGAAGGCTTTGCCATAACCGGTCTGCCCTTGATCGGCTACAATGATGACTTTGGCTTAATCTATGGCGTCCGTCTTATAGGGACCTATTATGAGGCCGGCTATGCTCCCTATCGCTATCAAGTCTGGGTTCAGTATCTGTCTTCTAGTTTAGGCTACGAAAATCATGCAGCAAAGATGGATTATGTCAGGCGCTCTGGGCCCCGCATTATCAGCCAAGTAGGTTATAGCAGACATCCCTTAGCTGCATACTATGGCTATGGCAATGAGCAGGATATACGAAGAATACAAGGCATTACCGGCAAGCGCTCGCCTGCTATCGCTGTGGGGAGCAATCTGGCGCGGGGGCGGGAGCTGAGCGCAGGTGAGATCGTAGAAAGCCAAAATCGCTACTACAATTATGATTATACAAGCCCCTATGCAAGCGCTACTTTAGAGGATTTTCTTAGCAATTCCAATTTTAAGTGGTTTGTGGGCTTTCTAGGTCTGCATTACACGATTCGCTCTTACCATAGAGATACGGAGCAGGCGGAAAGAATCGCCAATACTCTCACCTATATAGATATAGAGCAGCCGCTGGGTTACGAGAGTGTACGCAATGACAAAGGGCGCACTGTAAATTATCTGCGCGCAGCGTGGGCCTATGACTCCCGGCCGCGCCTAAGAGAAAACAATCCCAACTCTGGCATTTTTGCTGATATTCATTATGAAAACACCGGGCAGCTTCTAGGCAGTGATTACAATTACTCTAATCTTACTCTCACTTGGCGCCAATACATCAGCATAGCGCCCTCTTTCTGGAAGAGGCGTAAAATGGAGAGCATCTTTGCCTATCGTCTTATGGCTCGTGAGACCATGGGAGGCACAGCGCCCTTTTTTGAAGCAGGCAAGATTCGCAATATGCGTGAAAGCGCAGACGGCTTGGGAGGCCTAGGCGGCTTACGCGGCTTTCCATTCAATCAGTTCATAGACAAATTTATCACTCTGGCGAATCTTGAGTGGCGCCATACTTTTTTGCGAACTGGTGTGCTGGGGGGCATGGATTTGCAAAGCTTTGTTTTTTATGACATAGGACGCGTTGCCCCCTCCAGAGCCAAGTGGCAATTCGGCGATCTCCACAGCGCATACGGCCTGGGCGGAGCAAATGTCTGGCAGAAAAATACTGTAATCCTCTTGTTTTTTGGCTTCTCGGAATTTGAAAGATATACAGCCTTGAATTTACGTCATACCTTTTAAGAAATGACGGCGCGCAGTTTTTGCTAAAGCATGTGGAACATTATCAATCCTGCTACAGAAAAAGTCATTGGGCAATTTTCTGAAGATACTCCTGCCACAATCAGAGAGAAGTTTGATCTCGCCTCGCAGGCCTTAGCTGATTTTGCCCAGAGCCCCCTGCAAGAAAGGATCAATATCATAAAGCGCTTCCAAAAGCTCCTTTTCGCGAATTGCGATTCCTTAGCCCGCACTCTGAGTGAAGAGATGGGCAAGCCAATCACGCAGTCAAGGGCGGAAATTCGTAATCTGGACCAGCGCATAGATTTTTTTATAGAACACACGGCGCAGGAATGCCGGCCAAAAACTATGCGCACGGCAGCTGCGGTCAGAGAAGAAATCTCATACGAGGCTCTGGGAATTATTGCGAACATATCAGCATGGAATTATCCTTATTTCGTAGGAAGCAATGTTTTTATACCTGCTTTGTTATGTGGTAATTGTGTCTTGTACAAGGCCTCTGAATATGCGTCTTTAACGGGGGAAAGAATCCAGAGTCTCTTGCGCGAGGCGCATTTGCCTCAAGGAGTCTTCCAAAGCATATATGGGGGCGCCCGTGCGGGAGAGGCCTTGCTTGCGTTGCCTCTGGATGGCCTGTTTTTTACCGGCTCCTTCCAAACTGGGAAGAAAATCGCAGCGCAGGCGGCTCCCCGCATGATTAGGATGCAGCTGGAGCTTGGGGGCAAAGACGCCGCCTACGTTCACAAGGATGCGGATATTCCCTATGCGGCCCAATCCTTAGCAGAAGGCGCTTTTTACAACAATGGTCAGAGTTGCTGCGCCGTAGAGCGCATTTATACCCATGCCGAGATACACGAGGAATTTCTTTTGCGCTTTATTGAAACTGTCCAGTCTTACAAATTGGGAGACCCGCTCGAAGAAGACGTTTTTTTTGGACCTTTAGCGCGCAAAGAACAGATACTGCATTTAGAGGAGCAGATCCATGATGCTTTGGATAAAGGCGCCCGCATAGCATGGTCTTGGCTGAGCGCAGCGGGGAACACCCTGCCCTCAAAGGGCTACTATTTTGCGCCGCAAATTTTAGAACAATGCAAGCATAGCATGAAGCTCATGCAGGAAGAATCTTTCGGGCCTGTGATAGGCATACAAAGCGTTCAGGACGAAAAGCAGGCCCTAGGGCTTATGCAGGACAGCCAGTATGGCCTGACAGCCGCTGTCTACAGCAAAAACCAAGACCTTGCCAAGTCTATGCTCAGTCTGCTCAATACGGGGAGCGTATATTGGAACGTCTGTGACCGCGTAAGCCCCTACCTGCCGTGGTCTGGGCGCAGGAATTCTGGACTAGGCTCTACTCTCTCTTTGGAAGGGATACGCGTTTTTCTCAAATCTAAGGCATGGCATTGTAAAACTTTGGCATGAGCAGGAAGCCAGCTGGCGGCGGGGAATAGTCACATAGGCCTGCGCAAGGCGCCTGTATAAAATATCTTGCAAGCGCAATGATAAAGTTTTTAGAATAGTTCAGGGTTTTTCCTGTACTCTCTTATTTGCAGCATAGTTGGCGGAGTATCAAAAGCGTTCCCGTCTATGATTTCTTGGGCTGTGAGTATTTGTATTTTTTGATAAGAGTTTGGCGGCATATCATCCTTCCAAAGATACTTGAATTCGCCTTTTCTTTCTGCCGTCTCTTCCATCTGATCGCTCGGCTCTTCCTCTAATATAAGCCCTGCCATAAACGCTTTTTCTTTTTCCATAGTTCCCCATAATTCCCGCAGCATGGCGGGGCTGGCCTGCTTGCCTGTTTTTACCGAAAATATCATTTTACCCCATATATCATCTCCTTTTTTATCGCATCCAAGATGAATAGTCATCTCACCATCTACTCCGCCATCACCGCTGTGTTTTTCATTAGGGAGGCCCCCCACTTTTCGGATTAGAAAATCTTGTTTTTGAAATGGGTTTAATTTGTCATAAGCGTTTTTGCTTTCAGGGCTGCCGTCTAGTTCCGCATAGCCTGCTTGTTCTTGGCCTAGACAGTTATTTTGGATTCGTTCTTTTATTACTTTTATAGCAAGCGGGCTTATATCAATTCCTATCCACTTGCGCTTGTTTTGTATTGCGCTATGCAAAGTTGTTCCACAGCCGCAAAAGGGGTCTAAGACAAGACCATTTTCAGGACAGCTTGCTTTTATGATGCGATTTAGTAGAGCTAAAGGCTTTTGTGTTGGATAGCCAAGACGTTCTTTTGACGCTTTATTTATGATGGGGATATATAGCCAGTCTCGAGGAGGCACGCCAGCGCCTATATATTGCCTATACACTAAATCAGGATATTTTTCTTCATGTTGTGGGCTTAGACCATCGGCCTTATATACAGGACTTCCTTTTATACCCTTCCCTCTTATTTGATATAATCCTTTTTGATCTTTGTATTTAAATTTCTTAAGCGTGACTTCACTGTAGGGTTCTGCAATCCTTTGCCAGGCAAAGTAAAAATGAATAGTTTTAGAATAAAATAATAAAATATCATGTTTTTTGTTATAGTGTGTTTTAGACATTTCTCTTTCTTTGTAACACCAAACAATCTCATTTCTAAAATTCTCACTTCCAAAAATACCATCCATGATGATTTTAATGTAATGACTAGCCGTAGGATCACAATGGTAATATAAACTGCCCGTATCTTTCATTATTTGCCTCATTAAAACAAGACGCTCTGCCATATAAATGAGATAGGCTAATAATTTTTTGTCTTTGGACGCCATCCTTTCAACAGATTCGATCCATATCCTAAGAAAATTCTTTAATATATCAGAAACACCACCCTGCATCTCTAAATTCTCTTTGAAATGCCTAAGCATCTGCTTCGTTTGACTTGTATAGGACCACATGTCAGAAAAGGCCTTTTGCTGCGCTGTCTTGCCTTTACCTTTATATATCATGTTATACACCCTATTCGAATTAAAAGGAGGGTCCAAATAAACGAGGTCTACTTTGACCCCTTTATCTATAAGTTTCTGCAGGGCTTCTTTGCAATCCGCGCGGTATAATATGTTTTGATTGACAGTGACTAGGTTCTCTATAGAATTGCTTGGCGCTTGAGGCTTGGCACGTACCATAGTTATCTTCATTGCGCAGTCGCCTTATTTTGCATAGACTTTTTTGCCATGTCTGCTTTTGTATCCGCCTTTAGCTCTTTTATGTCTGTTTTTTTGTTCTCTTAGTTCTGCTTTTATACTTGTATCCAACGCAGCAATACTGCAGCGTCTGGCCTTGTTGCGTAATGCAAAAGCGAGAATCGGCGATTCCACGCAGGTAGCATAGCGCTTATAGGCCGATTCACGCGTTTTCGAGAGTGTCATTTTCCATTTTACGAAGGCCGTATAACTGCAATATATGGCACTTATCGGCCATTTCGTGAGTTACGCAACAACGCCCAAAGTAAATAAGACTTATCAAAATCTTTCATAGCTTTTTTGATAGTTGCTAAGTCCGCCCTCACCCATTCATGCCGGCTTTGCAATTCCCTATGTATATATCTTTCCAGCTCTCTGTATCTGGGAGTCAATTTCTTATACTCCAGCTTATAGCCCCTGTTGGGATCGCTGGTCTGATAGCTGTTTAGGCGTTTTTGTATGTCCTTAGCGATGCCTACTTTGTATTCGTTCTTGTAAGCTTTGTTAGAAATCACGTAGACGTATTTTTGATCTATGTCTGTCTGCCTAAGGTCTGTGCGCTTTGGCGGATCTGTAGAAAAGCGCAGGGCTTTCTGGTAATCAAAAAGTTCTTCTGGGTTTGCTACCTCTTTCTCTAGCCTCTCCTGCACAAGATCATAAGCTTTTATAGAAATGTCTATGCCCACCCACTTACGCCCCAGCTTTTCAGCTGCTATGCAGGTTGTAGCGCAGCCGCAAAAAGGGTCCAGCACAAGGTCGCCTTTCTTGCTGCTTGCCTGGATGATGCGCTTTAGTAAAGCGAGCGGTTTTTGCGTAGGGTAGCCCGTGCGTTCTTTTAAGTTGGCTTTGTAAATATCATCCCACCAGCTAAAAGGGATTTTCCCTTTTTTTGCCTGCTTCTTCCTCCATTCCTGAAGGCTTTCTCCTTCCTTTTGCCACTTTTTGCCGCCATGAGGGCTCCCTCCTTTATAGGCAAGGCTGATACTCTCTTTGTGAAATTGCCAAGAGTCTGTTGAACAACCTCCAAAAGTAGTTGCCATATAGGGTAAATTATTTTATGTCACTTGTATGGCAAAGTATAAACACGCTGATGTAGATCAGTATCAAATGATAAGTTTAAATTTGGGAGAACTCTTTGAGGAGGGTCACCCAACACGTCGTTTGTTAGAGATCATCGATAAGCTTGACTTAAGCATTTTCGATAAGAATTATACAAACGATAATGGCAAAGGAGGCCGTCTGCGCCTTTCCCGTGAATCGTCTTTTGGCAATTCTTTTCTACTCGCTATTACACGGCAATATTTCCATGCGTAATTTGGAGCGTGATCTTCCCTGTCGTGCCGACTTGCTGTTTTTATCAGGCGGGTTGCGTATTGATCATTCGAGCATCAGCGTTTTTCGCAAGCGTCATAGTCATGCCATAGAGGAGCTTTTTAGTCAAACAGTATTTTTAGGGAGTGAAGCGGGCCTGATAGATTTTGATACGGTCTGCATAGACAGCACAAAGATCAAAGCAAACGCCAATCGTAATGACATAGGCACGCGTGAAGAATTGCAAAGACGCTACAAATATATTCAGGAAAGTTGTAAGAAACGATATGCGCAATGGGAGCGCACTGAAGATGCTGAGGAGAAAGAGTCATTGCAAAAGAAGCTTTCGCGTCTACACAAACAAGAGAAGCGCATTGAGCGGGGACTTGAGTTTTTAGAGGAGCACAAAGAAGCTAAACGGGTTCATTTGACGGATAGAGATGCGGATTGGCATAAAAACAGCAGCAAGGGTTTCCTAGTCGGCTACAATGCGCATATTGCCGTAGATGCGAAGAGCAATATGATCGTGCATCATAAAGTGGCAAGAGAACAGTCAGACGCAAAGCATACTGTAAGCCCCGCCCCCCGTCAGCAAAGCCCCTGTACTAACACGACATAATGCGGCGCCCAGACTCCGCCTACTACAACCCCGCCGCCGTCATGAAAACCAACGCTATATTATTACAACAACCCCGCCACAGTCAGCAGAGCCAACGCGACATAATGCGGCGCCCAGACGCCGCTTACTTCCAACCCCGCCCTAGTCAGCAGCGCTAACGCCCCAGCACTCCAAACTCCCCATACTACAAAAAAAGCGCGCTTTGCTTCCACAACCCCCCGCCCGCAGTCAGCAAAGCCACGCCTTATTATCACAACAACGCCCAGACTCCCCCTAATTCCATCCCCGGCGCTGTCATCAGAAACCCCCGCCGCGGGCCACAAGCGCCGCCTATTACAACAAAGCCCGCCTGTTTTTACCTGTATTATGTCGCGTTGCGCCGAGACTCCGCTTATGACTACAACGCCCCCGTCAGTACTTCCCCCGCTACATTATTGTAACAACGCCAGACGCCATTTATTACTACAACGCCCGCCTCAGTCAGCAAAACAAAGGTCCCTGCGGCCAGACGCCGCTTACTACAAGCCCGCCGCCGTCATCACTACAAGGCCCCGGGCCTCAGCCCCCCTGATAACCTACTCCGTCGCCGGCTCCCTCGGAAACGCGCTCAGCTTGTCGCCGCAATCGGGCTTTAGCGGGCTGCCTTCGTCCTCCTCGGGATCGTTGGTGGGGGTGATGTCTTCGCAGATGTCGATGGAGATGGCGGCAGTTCCGCTGTTGCCGTCGTGGTCCCAATCGTAGTCGTAGTAGCGGGGCTCGGGATAGGAGGAGGCGTCCTTGAAATACCAGCGAGTCGTATCCCAGCCGACAGTAAGACTGACGTGGCTGCAGTATCCGTAGCCTGTGTCGGGGGCTGCGACCTTCAGCTGCGGAGGTGCCGCGGGGGCGGATGCCGGTGAGATCGCTCGTCCATGACCTGCCCTGTTCGTTATCACGTCGCGGGTCAGCGCCATCACTTTCGCGATCGTGGGCAACACGGCCGACATGCGATTGCTGAGGGTCGTTACGGCGCTATCGTAGTAGTTGCCGACAAAGGCGGCGTTGAGCGCCGTTGTGACCTCCGCCGCCGTTTCGCCGTCATCCACATTATCAAACATGTAGCCGAAAAAGCCCACGGAATCGCCGTTGCCGGCAGTAAGGCCTTCCGTAAGGCCGATGGCCAGATTGTTCTGGACGATGCTATTGGCTGTTGTGCCATAAGAGCCAATAAGGGCGCCTACCCGGTCATTGCCTGCCCCAGCAGCGCAGGCGCTGCCGGCTTTAGGGTGCCATCGCAGAGCTGCACTGTGGAGAGGGAATCGTACAGCCTGAAATAATTCACAGGAGCTCGCACTCACATGCCTTCCCAGCAAGCCGCCCACTGGATCAGTCTGATTGGCTGTACTCTCATTGCTGATGCTCCCGCCCGCATGGGAGCCTATCAGCTCAAGATCAGCATCCTGCCTCACACCAAAAAGGCCGCCTATAGATACGAAGCCTTCCTGATTGAGCTGCTCAGTCAGCTTAAGAGAACCATCAGAGCGGGAAGCTATGAGCAGCGTACTAATTAGCATTGATGATGCCTATCCCAATCCACCCAGTGTGCTGCCAAAGCCCCCAGGCATCAGGGTTACGTTAATACTATGGCCCAGGGAAGAGCTGTACTGAACAGAAACGTTAATGTTGCTTAAGCTGCTAATACGAGCTAGCAAAACTCCCACGTGCGACACCCTATTCGTGCTTACATGCCATCAGCATGGCATTGCGCACATGCACATTCCTCAACGTTACGTCTTTATCCCAAGAGGCGCAGATTATGCTCGTGTAGAGATGCGGCAGTACTTCTACCACCTGTATGGCTGGCACGTTGGCAGTGGGGTTCATAACAAAGAGGTCCTGTATAACATTATTCTGGCAGTTGGTGAAAAGGCCAACACGCGTAGTGTTGTCATCAGAGTTGCCAGAGGCGGTATAGCTGTGCTGGATGTCCAGGTGAGAGATGGCATGCCCATTGCCGTGGAACCTGCCTGTGAAAGCAGGAAAGCTTGTGCCCGTAACAGTGCCAATGGGATCAAAGTTGCCGTCTCCGCTGCTCAGGTCGATGTTATCGCCCGTGGTGTCGGGGTTGCCGTCTCCTAAGAAGTCAATGTCCGCCACAAGCTCGTAGCCGCAAAGGTAGACGTTATTTGTCGCCGTCTCGCAGTAGTCTGTAGCGCTTATCGGCCCGCCCAACGTAGAGCCAGTATCGCCCGTGGTGTCGTCTGCCGCCTCGTCGTCGTAGCTCGTGCCAGCTATGTTGTAGCGCATGTTGTGGAGCTCTTGCGCCGTGGCAATCTCTATCAGCCCGTCGTTATCGTCGTCTACGTCCTCGCTGTTCTTGCAGCCATCGCCATCGGGGTCAGCCGTGGCAGCCGTATCTGCGCCGCTGGCCGCGCCCGTCATGCCCATGGGGCAGGCGTCGCTTGCGTCAGCTATGCCGTCGCTGTCGCCGTCTGCCTCGCACATGCCTGTGACCATATTCACCAGGGGCGTCTGGCCCGTGCAATGCTCGCAGACGCCGTCATGTCTGGCAACGTGGTTTGTCATCGCCTCGCAGGCCGCATCCGTAATGCAGTCGTTGTCCAGCACGCTATTTTCGCCGCTGCTGTCGCCGCCGTGGCAGTCCCTCGCGGTGATGCAGGCGTTTTTGTCTGGGCTGCGCACGTTGTTTGCGCCCGTGCAGGCCATGCAGCTGCCCGCCGCAGTCGCCACCTGCCCCGCCACATCCGTGCAGGCCATCGTGCTGATGCAGGCCGTATTGTCCACATTGCTCAGGGGCGTCTGACCCTCGCATTGCTGGCATTCGCCGGCGCTTGCAATATGCCCGTCCAAAGCAGCACAGGCCGTCGTGCTGATGCAGGCCGTCTGCGCCGCATTGCGCAACGTATCGCCCGTGCATTCTTGGCAGACGCCGTCATCCTGCGCAACATGCCCCGCCATGTCCTGGCAGGCCTCGTCCGTGACGCAGTCCGTGCCCAGCAGGCTGTTTGGCCCGCTGCTGTCGTCCTGACAGGTGGCCGCGCTGATGCAGGTGGTTTTGTCCACGCTGCGCACGTTATTTGTGCCCGCGCATTCCATGCAAACGCCGTCGCTCTGCGCAACATGGCCCGCCATGTTCTGGCAGGCGGCGTCCGTAATACACGCATTGTCCAGCACGCTTGTGGAGCTGCTGCTGTCGCCCAGGCACTCCGTCCTGCTGATGCAGCCCGGCGGGTTTGTTGTCGTATCTGCGATCTCGCCCTCCGCGCAGTCGGGCTCAAAGCAGGTATTATCCGTGGGATTGTGCACCTTCGGCTCCGTACATGTGGCTAGGGCCTCGCAAGTGGGCTTGTTCGCCAGTTTGATCTCGCCATCCGCGCATGTGGTGACGCAGGCTGTCCTGTCCGCATTGGGAAACTGCGGCTCCGTACATTCTTCGCATTGCTCGTTTTGTAGAATCTGATTTCCCGTACAAGTCGGCGTGCCTCCTCCGCCATTGCCTGAGGAGTCTCCTCCACCACCTCCACCGCCTCCGGTATCGCATCCCGCCAGAGTCAGGCTCAAGCTGATGGTAGCCAGCATCATAAAACGAGAGGCAGCTGCGCTGCTTTTCCATGATCTCAAGCCAGCAGAGCTAAAGTTCTTCCATAATAAGCCGCCAAGGCCAAGGCCTTCTCGGCTACGTTTTTTCAAGTCAGCAGAGACAAACTTAGCTGCGCTGTTTTTCCATGTCTTTAAGCCGGCGCTAAGCCTGCTTAAATACATTCCAATACGCGCTGTGGGCGCGCATTCCATCATTTTCTGAAACGTGTTTCTCATATTTTCCTCCATAAACATAGCCGAGCTTAGAGCCCAGCCTGATCCAAAAAAGCCAGCAGAGCCAAGGCCCGCCCGCTTATACAAAATCTTATGCGCATTGTAGGGCGCATAACCTAATTTTTTCCTACATCTATCCATTATTTTCTCTCCTAAATAAAAATTGCCGCCTGCCTAAGGCAAGGGCTTCTATTACTTAATTTATCCAAGGCTGAAACAAGGGCAAACATTTTTTTAGAAAAAACGAAAAAAGTGAGCAACAAAAAAGAAGGCTGCGACCTGGCTGTGGTGGGGGACCTTTGCAATTTTTAGAAAATCTTTCTATAGAATTGATCTTGACAGCCTGCCTTGCTTTTGCATTGTATTCCTAATTATGGCAAAGCTCGCTGTTCACACAGAAAATATACTTCCTATCATCAAGAAATGGCTTTATGCTCAAAAAGAGATTTTCTTACGAGAGCTCATTTCTAATTCTTTGGATGCTGTAAACAAGTTAAAAAAGATCAGCTTAAGCGAAGACATACGTGATCCTGAAGATAGTGATTACGCCGTAAACATAATATTGGAAAGGGATAAGAATCAACTGCTCATTGAAGACAATGGTCTTGGCATGACGGCTGAGGAGCTTGAGAAATATATTGCCAGCATTGCTTTTTCCGGCGCTCAAGATTTCATTGAAAAATACGAAGAAAGCAAGGATAAAAACACATCAGGTATTATTGGTAATTTTGGTCTAGGTTTTTACTCCAGCTTTATGGTAGCAGACAAGGTGGAAGTCGACAGCTTGAGCTATAGACCGGGCGCTCAGGCGGCGCTCTGGTCTAGTGAAGGAGGGCTGGAGTATGAGATCAAGGAAGGGCAGCGCAGCAAACGGGGAACCCGTATTACTTTGAGTCTCAATGAGGATTCCAGGGAATATCTAGACAAAGTAAAGGTTCAAGAGCTTGTCCGCCGTTTTGTAGATTACCTGCCCATAGCTGTGCGTATAGATGGGGCGCAGGCAAATCGTTGTGAAGCCCTATGGACAAAGGCGCCGAAGACTTTGAAAAAAGAAGACTATCACGAATTCTATAAGTACCTTTATCCATTTCAAGGAGAGCCTCTCTTTTATGTACATCTTAATGTGGACTATCCCTTTCAATTACAAGGCGTACTTTTTTTCCCGCGTCTGCGCCATGAGATGGACCTAAACCGTAGTAACGTAAAGATTTATTGCAAACAAGTTTTCGTAAGCGAGCAAGCCCAGGACCTGATACCGCAGTACCTGACCGTTTTGCAGGGAGTAGTAGATATACCTGATCTTCCTTTGAACGTGTCGCGCTCTTATTTGCAGAATGAGCCTCAGATCAAAAAAATCGCCTCTTACATAGTCAAAAAAGTAGCTGATCGTCTCAAGGAGGAATATCAGAAAAATCGCTCCAGCTATGAAAAGATTTGGCCTGACATTGCTCCCTTTGTCAAATATGCTATGATGAATGACGAGCGTTTTTATGAACAAGCGCAGGAGGCGCTGTTATTTCAGCTGGCTTCCAGCCCGGCTAAGGAGGAGGCGCAGGCTGCTTTCACAACTTTAGAAGACTACCACAGCTCACACAAAGACAAAACAAACAACAAGATATATTATACGAGTGATGCCAAAAGTCAGGCTTGGCCTTTACAAATTTTACAGAAACAAGGCATCCACGCGCTTCTTATGGATGCGCTTATCGACAGTCATTTTATGCAGCTTTTGGAAACAAAAGGGAAGGACTATCACTTTGTCCGCGTGGATGCGGAAATAAGCGATCATCTCATAGACAAACAAGGCGAAAGTCAGATTTTGGACGCAGAGGGCGGTGATAAGACAAGTGAATTATCTGCGCTTTTTCAAAAGGCGCTGGGCAACGACAAGGTCCATATACGCGTAGAAGCCTTCAAAGACGAGACGCTGCCAGCAATGATTCTGCTGCCTGAACATATGCGTCGTTATCAGGAAATGTCCGCATTGGCATCGCAGGGAGCGCAGGCCTTTGAGATGCCGGTAGAGCACAGTCTGGTTTTGAATTCTAAAAACGCGATCGTTGCCAGTTTGTCTCGTCCTTCTCTTGTTACTGGAGCAGATCATGGAGATGAGAAACGAAGTCTCATTGCGCGCCAGCTTTATTACTTAGCCCGCTTTAGCCAGGGAAATATGCAGCGTAGTGAAATGGAAAATTTGCTCTCTGTTTCTTACAAACTTCTAGGCAAGATAAGCTAAAACAAAAACAGGATAAAAAATATGAGCTCTCTTGCTTCCAACGCTGCTCTCGCAGCCTTTGACATCAGCGGCTATCAAGGCGTGCGTGGGAAAAATTTTTATGCTGAAGACCATCTGCTCCAAAGAATTATAGAAAAGTATGCGGCCTCCTACACGCCAGATCATAGAAAGGATATGGAAAAGCATCTTTACGAATATGGAGCATTAGCGGGAAGTATTTTAGATGAGCTTGTAAGTGAGGCGCATAAAACAGAGAAACTTCCTCAGATACGCAGGTATAGCCGCACAGGGGAACGCATCGATTTGGCAGAATATTGCTATGAGCAAAGGGAAGTACGGCGTATCAATTATCAGCATGGTCTAGTCAATCTCGATTTTCATCCAGAGTGGAGGCATCCTTTCACGGATTTGCACCGTATGGCGCTGGCTTATATGGCCAACATGAATGGTGAAGGCGGCATTTGCTGCCCCTTAGCTATGACAGATGGGATGATCCGCGTCCTGCGCGCTTTAGGCAATCCAGAGCAGAAGGAAAAATATCTGAAGCTGCTTGCTGATCCTCAGTCTGAATCGCATTTTATGGCTGGGCAGTACCTCACAGAACGAGTTGGGGGAAGTAACGTGAGCGCTAACAGAACAATTGCCCGGCAGGGGGAGAATGGAAAGTGGAGATTACACGGAGAAAAATGGTTTTGTTCTAATCCAGGGGACCTATGGGTCACAACAGCTCGCATAGAAGGAAGCAAAACGATAGGGATGTTTCTTGTCAGCCGTACCAAAGAGGATGCCTCTCTGAATACATGCTATTACCTGCGCAAGAAAGATATTATAGGAACAAAGGGCAAACTTACGATAGAAGTTGTCTATGATGATGTAGAAGCGGAAGCGCTGGGGCGGCCGGGTCATGGCTTAGCTAATATGCTGCAATACGTGCTCCAATGTTCCCGCCTGCACGTGGCATGTTCTGCAACCGGCATAAGCCGCCGCGCTTTTATGGAAGCGCGCGCTTATACGCAAGTGCGGGAAGCCTATGGAAAAAAAATCGCCCTCTTCCCTTCTGTACAAAAAACTCTCGTGGATATGCAAGTACTCCATTCTGCCTTACTTTGGTGTTTTTTTAAGAATCTGGAGCTCTCTGGCAAACAAGATAAACTCAGCTCTCTGCTTACTCCTCTCTTAAAATACATAGCTAGCACGCATGCTGTCTGGATAAGCCATGAGGCTATGCTGCTGCATGGGGGGAATGGCATATTAGATGACTTTAGCTGCCTGCCGCGCCTGCATAACGACGCAATTATTAATGAGACCTGGGAAGGAACGCACCAAGTGCTAACAGAGCACGCATTCAAGGCCTTTTTACGCGCAAAAATCAACAAGGCATATTTTGATCTCGTAGAGCAAAATATGCAAAAAGCTGCCGGCAAAGCCAGCTTAGCTTTTGCCGTACATTGCCTCGACAAGAGCAGAGCATTTCTTGTGGATATGCAGCAGGGAGTCTGGATGAGGAGAGCAAGGCTGCGCTTGTGTGATAATATCTACTATTGCTTGGCCTTATCTGAATGCTTAGCCGAAGCTGCGCAAGAGAAAGAAGAAGGCGTCTTCCATGCCCTGTGTCTAGGGCTTGCAGAAATCATGGAAGAAAAGCAGGGCGCCTCCCCGGCTATCAATGATTCTGGTCTTTTTTCTCAGACTGCATTGCTTGAAGACCTTATTCGTTACTAAGATACGAGCGTATTAGGAAGCCTAAAGATGAAGACGACAAGAAAGCGCGCAAAAAAGCTAGGCTATGAAAAAACTACTCTCTAATGCCTGCGAATTTTCCTCCCGCTCTACCCTATCTACACGACTCAAGGGCGGCCCCTTTTTTAAGCTCCCATACAATATATCTAAGTTTTGTTCCATTCCAGAGGCAAGGCATTCCACCGAAGCATCCGGCAAATTTCTCACATAACCCTTCAGCCCCAAACTGCAAGCCTTCTGGAACACATACTGCCTGTAGCCTACTCCCTGCACGTGACCATAGATTTTGTAGCGCATCTGCTTTACCATACTAGAGAATTATCTTCGTGAAAGCGATAGAACATATACTAAAAACAAGACAAGCAGATCTGCTATTTTAGAGCTTTAAGGCCAAACTTAAACCATCTCCTAAGGGCAGCATAGAGAGTTTCACCCGTTTATCATGATACAGAGCTTGATTGAAAGCTCTTATGGCCTGCGCAGAAGGGCTTTGGTTTTGCTCGTCTATCACGGCGCCTCCCCAAAAAGTATTGTCTATAGCAATAAGCCCTCCTGGACGAATTAACTGCAAAGCCATTTCGTAGTAATTTTGGTAATTTTCCTTATCTGCGTCTATAAAAACAAAATCAAAGGGCGGAGTATCTTTTTTTAGCTTGCTTTCCTGCAGAAGCTCTTCCAAGCTTTGCAAGGCTGGGCCTAAGCGAAATGCAATTTTATGGCTCACCCCTGCCCTATCCCAGTAAGACTGCGCTATACGGAGCCACTCCTCATTAATATCACAGGTGACCATGAGGCCGTCCTGAGGCAGGCTTAGTGACATATAAAGAGCGCTATAGCCCATAAAAGCGCCTATTTCAAGACAACGCTTTGCGCCTATGAGGGACACAAGAAAGGCGAGAAACTGCCCTTGCTCAGGAGATATTTGCATAGCATGATGTTTATGCTCTGCTTGTTCTAAACGCAATTCCTTGCAGCATTTCGGTTCATGCAGGGAAATAGAAAGGAAGTACTGGTGGAGTTTGTGGTCCAGGAAGGTTGGCTCAAGAGACATGAGAGAAAGCTTTGTTTCCAGCTAAGCCTAAGCTGCTGGTAGACTTACAAGCCGACTTTGCGCAGTACCTAAACTAGCCTCCGCAAGGCGCTGAGCTTATCTAAGAAGGGATCAAAGCGGAGGCTGGGAATCCGCTTCCTGCCTGTCTTCCTCTATAGAAGCGCGCAGCTTGGTAATAGGCGGATTGTCATCCACAATAAAGCTCATCCTAACAACTTCACTTTCATTTCCAACAGCATCTATGGCTTTGGCTGCAATCGAATGCGCTTTCTCTGCAGCAAAAAACAAAGTACTACTATAAGCTTGCCATTCCTGAGAGTCGTCAATACGAACAAAGATTGCAGCTATTCCTGCGCCCTCGTCTTTGGCAGAAACAGTAAAGCCAGTAACGCGGCTCGCATAGCTGCTGCCATTTGCTTGACGAAGCGGGTGAGAGGGATGGATGCTAATAACAGGATGCGCATTATCCACTTCCACTAAAACACTGCCGCCTTTACTCGTATTGCCGAGATGATCCTGCGCTTCATATTGGATAAGCTGACTTCCCGGCTCAGAAAGCTGCACGATACGCCCGCTGTCATAATCCTGCTTGGCCGGCGTATTTACCCCGAAGCGGATAGATTTCACGCCGGAATAACGGTCTGCAGCACGTATAGTAAACGTATTACCCGGAGACGTAAAAAGACGCCCATCTTTCTCTATAAAGGCTTTGGCAGGAGTCAGCGCCACTTCAGGAGGAGTATTATCTACGATCACATGAAAGCTGCGGCGAAACTCCTTGTTACCCGCCCTGTCTACGGCTCTATAACTGATATTATGCGGGCCTTCTTTGACAATAGTAATAGGAGCGGAATAACGCACATATTCACTCTCGTTTAAGCTGTACTCAATGTAATCTATGCTGGAAATGTTATCTATAGAGTCTAGGATAAACTTCACGCTTGAGTTAGCATATAGCTGCCCTGATTGCGTATTAGTCCAAAGCGCAGGCTTAGCCTCATCTGCCCCGCTCATGCCGGCTGCTGGAGCTGCCGCCTCCTCCTGCGCCTCTTCTGCTGGGGAAATTTCTTCCGGCGCCTTCTTTTTTTCTTCTTGAGCGTTCTTTTCCTGAGCCTTCTCTTCCTGAGCATACACTGGGACATACTCAAGGAATCTCAAGGCAGTAAGTAAAAACATAGCTGCAAAGCTAAGACTTAAGACCTTTGCTATATTAGGATGTGGTATCGTTTTCATTTTTCCTCCATTATTCTTGGCGAGTAGAACAAGCAAATGCCCGCTCTTGGGAATTGCTCGATGGCCAAGAAGGCAAGCTTCAGCTTAGAGTCTCGGCTTTGCCATATTGCGCATGAAATTGAAGACTAGGCTTTGCGCAAAAAGGAAAGCGCTCCAAAGCAAGCTCAATGACACAAAGAATATGCAGGGCTGCGCTTTGCAAGAAAAATTTTAGAATTTCGAGCAGTAACAAAAGTTTTTTTCCATAATAAAGCGCACAGATGCGAAAAAAACTACGCAACGAAAACGCAAAGCATCACCCAGTTCTTTTTAGGCAAGGGCTGCGCTGGCCTGATAGTATGCAGGCGGAGATTGCTGCAACAAGGGCAGTTGCAGAGATCAGAAATAAAAGTAGTCTAGGGATCATTTTTTGCGCAAATGTATGCCATTTGCATACCTTGATTACTCAAGGAGTAAGGAGGCGGCTTGTCTATCCAGCCTCACCCCAGCAACATGTCACTAGAAATTGTTTCATTTGAAAGCGAGATCAAAAGTAAAGCATCTCATAAGCAGAGCAGGGAGATATGGTCGAAAGACAGACGCAGGATTCTCCAGCATGTACTAAACGGCTTTCCTGAGATCAGCGCAGCCTACAGCCAGAGAGTCCTTTATTCTCCAAGGCAAAGGAAGAAAGCCCTTGCTTTCCACAGCCCTTCTGCCCGGCCCCTAAGCAAGGCTGCAGCACAGGCAGAAGAGCAAAGGGGATGGGAAATACTAGAAGTGCGCTTCTCCAAGCATATTCCTGCCAGAGATTTAAGGGAATTGATCCTGCGCCTGCGGCGTTTCTTTGACATAAACTGCGCAGATTATCCGCTGGCTTTTCTTTTTATACGCCGCTGCGCAAGGACGAAGGAGTGGCAATGTTTATCTAGTCCTCCTGAAATCTCTTGCAGCTGGAAGCATTACCCTAAAGGAGATAGGCTGTGTCTCTATAGCGCCGCAAAAGGCTTGCAGCTTTAGTTGAAAAAGCGCAGGGGGGTTATGCAAGACTCCATATTTCATTCATAATAGACGCAATTTGATTTTCTAACTCATAATTAATGATAAGTAGCGCTGAAATTGATTCCTAAATACATATATCTTAAATTATAGTTATTGGGGCCTTGTACCGCGACAGAAGCTCCGTTGTGCAGAAGCGTATCCTGCACCCTTTGAGCTTCTCCTTTGATGTTCCCCAGCGTAAAATAGCCAGATAGGCCCAAAGCCCAATTAGGACTTAGCCACCATTCTTTACCTAAGTGTATTCCAAAGCCTGCCCCACCATAGTAAGTGCTTTCTATTTCTCTTGTGAAAAGTTGTCCTGTGTCTACGTATCTTGAAGTAAATTCATGCTCTACAGAGGCGCTCGATATGAGATGCTATCCTGGCGCTATATAGAAATTATTAGGCGCAAAGTAGCTGAGGCCTATAGATATATTTGTGATGCCGTAAGAGCTTTTTACATCTAGCTCATTATCGTATGTGGTGATGCGTGAGCCGCTAATTCCGTTTATGTTTCCGTGTAGGGCAAAGTCAGGGTGGACACTTCCTCCAAATTGTAAACCGAAGTAATTGCCAGTATCCTTGCGTGTGCTTGTATTGCTTTCTCCATCACTTTCAGTCACGCTTTCTTCAGCGCTTATTTCGGAGACGCTGGCTATCAGTTTAGGACCAATGAGAAAACGAAAAAGAAAACCATCATGAATTTCATCTTCCGCATGCAGCGCAGCGCTTGTGACAAGAATAATGCAGGATAGTATTATATAGCAAATTGTAAATCGCATAATAAGCCTCCTTGACAGAAGGCAGGCGCCCTGTCAAAGCAAAATAGAAATATCCCGCACTTGCGCTAGGCGCTTTCCCAAAGCCAGTAATTTATGGAAGGCTAGAGCAGTTATTGTATGAGTCTGCTTTTATGTATTTTATCTTTTTCTTGTCTGGATTCCTTATGTTTGCAAACTTAGTTATGAAAAATTGCCGGGTGGAGCTATGATAGAAAGAGAAGCAAAGGTAAAAGTTTTGATAGCGCAAACTCAGACACGACGCCTTGAAACAGTCTACGATGACTTTATCAGTCAGAAAAAAGGCTTTGATCAGCTTCCTGCTTTTTTCCGCGAGCATCTCTATTGCCCTCATAATCAAGAAAAAAGACATCTGGCGCTGGAAAATCTCTATAAGAAACTTAAATCCATCACTGGCCCACAGATGATGAAAAATGTACACCAGCTGCTGCTTCTTAGTGATCTGACAGATAAGCTGGATTTAGAATTGGCGCAGGCCTTATTGGCAGGTCCTTTGAAAGACGAAAAGGATTTAGATGGGAAAGAGCTGCATACAAGCCAGCTTGAATGGGCCATCAGAGCAAGCGGGCAGTTTGCAGAAAGAGAAAGGCAGATAGATATGCTTTGCCAAAGCCTGCAGTTCTTTTTTTCTTTGTCTAAGCTTCCTATGGTGAAACTTGTTTTAGCTCCTATCAAGGTGGCTGCGTCTATGACAGGGGCTGCGGATTTGGTCGCTACTATAGAAGCTGGTTATGAGCTTTCCCGTAACATTAAGACGATCCAGGGCTTTGCTGCGGTATTTCAAGAGCGCGAGAAAAAGTATTTGCAAAATCTTGCTTCATCTAAGAATGAAGGATAAGTAGTATTGTGATCTCATAATTTTGCCTATGCTCCTGACTAATATGGAATTGCCTGATTCAAAAAGACAAACAAAGCAGCTTTCTAAAAAAAAAAATCTTTATCCGCAATCGATAAGAGCCTTCTTGTTTCTTCCGCTGGGAATCTAAAAAAGTCCAAAGCAGACAAGGAGCGCTCTGTCCTTTTCTTCAATAGAGAGCTCTCCTGGCTCCAATTTAACTGTAGAGTTTTAGAAGAGGCCTCCCGCAGGGAAAAGCCTGTGCTTGAGCGGCTCTTTTTCTTGTCTATTTTCGAGAGCAACTTAATCGAATTTTTTATGGTCCGAGTGACGGGACTAAAGCAGATGAAGCTTTCTTCTTACAATGAGCTTCAAATGGATAAGGGTACGCCTATGTCTACCCTCGAAGAAATCTCGCGGGTTATCAATACGCATCTAAAGAAAATGTATGCTTTTTGGGAGGAAATATGCGGGATTTTGTCTGAACATGGAATTATTATTCTGAAAAGCTTTTCTGAGCTGAGGGGGCAGGAGCGCAGATTCAGCGCTGATTATTTTCGATCAGAACTCTTTCGCGTCCTTACGCCTCTTGCCGTAGACCCAAGTCATCCTTTCCCGCGCATCGGGAGCAATCGCCTGAATCTCGTACTTAGCTTAGAAGGCGGCAATGCGGCAAAAATATCCAAAGCGCAGAAGGAAGAAATGTACGCTTTTATAGAAGTTCCCAAGGTTTTGCCTCGTTTTATCAGATTGCCTTCTGGAAGGAAGGGCGCCAAGCGCAGCCCGGCGCGCTTTATCCCTCTCGAAGAAATTATCAAAATGCGGATTAAAGAACTTTTTATAGGCAGCAAGATCAAGGATGTGAGCGCCTTTACTTTGATTCGCAACAGTGAGCTTACAATAGATGAGGTGGCCTCTGATAATCTTCTTTCTGCCGTAGAACAAGAGCTCAAAAATAGGCCCTGGGGCGAGGTAGTTTGTCTCCATCATAAGCGCTCTCTTCCTGAAAACATCAGGCTTTTCTTACAAAGAGAATTAGACATAGAAGGATATGAAATGTATCCTAGAGATACTCTGCTGAATATGCAGGACCTGCACCAGTTATATCTGGAGCTCGGCGCCCACTTCCCTCATTTGCGGGAACGCCCGCATCTGCCGCGCAATGCCTTAGCTCTTGCACAGGGATCACAAAGTATATTCGAAGAGATACAAAAGAAGGAACGGCTTTTCCATCACCCCTATGATTCCTTTCAAAGCGTGGTGGAACTCTTGAACGTAGCTGCCAAGGACCCCAAGGTGCTGGCTATTAAACAGACTTTGTACCGCACAGGGAAAGACAGCCCTTTTGTGCATGCCCTTATGGAGGCAGCGCAAAACGGTAAACAAGTAACTGCTTTAGTGGAACTAAGGGCGCGTTTTGATGAGGAACGTAATATAGCATGGGCAAGGGAAATGGAAAATCAAGGGGTGCATGTTCTCTATGGCTTAGTAGGCCTGAAAATACACGGCAAAATTCTCCAAATTGTACGCCGCGAAGGAAATCTTATACGCAGCTACACGCATCTATCTACAGGCAATTACAATCCTGCCACAGCAAAACATTATACAGATATGGCTTTGATCACGGCAGAGCCTAAGATCAACCATGACATAGCGAATTTATTTCATTCCCTTACCGGCGTAGCTAATTTTTCTCACTTTAGCAAAATTGCGGTCGCGCCGGTGAATTTGCGCTACTATCTCCTGCGTCTTATCCAGAGAGAAATTGCAAACGCGAAAAAGGGCAAAGCTGCTCTCATTCAGTTAAAAATGAATTCGCTTGCGGACCCTGAAATGATCATTGCTTTATACAAAGCCTCGCAAAGCGGAGTAAAAATACATCTGAATGTCCGCGGCATTTGCTGCCTGCGTCCAGGGGTGCCCGGCATCAGTGATAACATCAAGGTTGTGTCGATCGTAGGGCGTTTCTTGGAGCATAGCCGTATTTTCTATTTTGAAAACGCCGCTAAGCCCCGCATCTTTTTATCTTCTGCGGATTGGATGCCGCGCAATCTAAACAGACGCATGGAGATTCTTTTCCCTATTGAGCGCCCGGAGCACATCGAGTATCTGCGTTCTATTCTTGAGCTTACATTTCGTGATACTTACAATGCTCGTCGTCTGCGCACAGATGGAAGTTATGAGAAGCTGCACCCTAAGCCTGAGGAATTTCCTTTTTCTTCCCAAGCCTATCTCTGCGAAGTTGCGCATAAGAGCGTGAAGAAAGCCGCTAAGGAAAAACGTTCCAGTCAAAGTCATGGTTTCCAGCCCATGAGGAATAGAAAAGAAAAAGCAGTAGATAGTAAATTAGATACAAAGGAAGACACGCTTCCATAGCTTTGTCATAGAAGGAGATTGCTTGGAGCAACATCAAAGCCTAAGCTCTTTGTCTCCCATGGCTCTCCTTTCCCGCGTAGAAAGTAGCCAAGAGAAGCTACCATGGCGGCGTTGTCTGTGCAATAGGCCCTGCTTTGAGGATAAGAAAGACATATCCCCTCGCTTTTTGCAAGTATATCTAATCTTGTACGCAGGCTTTGATTAGCCAAGACCCCGCCGCCTGCGATGATGCTTTGTATGGCTGTTTTTTTGCAGGCTTTTATGAGATTGCGCTCTATGAGATCAAAGATCGTATTTTGAAAATCATAGCAAATTTTTTCCGGGTCTGCCTGAGACTCTAGGGCGCGCTTGGCTGCAGTTTTAATGCCGGAAAAAGAAAAGGCCATCTCGTCTTCTGAGAGATTCTTGAGCAGGGGAGTAAAAAGCGATGGAGACGCAGGCCTGCCTGTCTTTTTAGCATAGTTATCAGCTTTTTTTTCTACGGAGGGGCCGCCCGGATAAGGCAAATCCAGAATAGAGGCAAGCTTGTCGAAGGCCTCACCGCAGGCGTCGTCCATTGTATCAGCCAGCATGCACAGAGAGGCAGGCGCATCCATGCGGTAGATAGAAGAGTTGCCCCCTGAAAGAAGAAGACCTATAGAGGGATATGAGATTTCTTTGCCTTCCAAATAGACAGAATAAAGATGAGCCTCTAAGTGATTTACTAAAATGATGGGAAGACCACTTACTATAGCCAGACTTTTTGCAAAAGCTGCGCCTACCATAAGTGAGCCCACAAGTCCGGGTTCTGCGCTGAGAGCTATATAATCTACGGAAGAGATAGATAGAGAGGCCTGTCCTAAAGCTTCTTCATATACATAACCTATTTTTTCCATGTGAGCGCGGCTGGCCAGCTCTGGTACTACTCCACGGAAAGGAGCATGCTCCTTGGCCTGTGAAAAGATTACATTCGCAAGGCATCTGCGGCCATCTTCTACAATAGCGGCAGCGCTCTCGTCGCAGGAAGTTTCTATGCCTATGCCGATCATATCAAGCCAATGCTGCGCCTTTGACCAGCCAATGTATACAAAAGTCTTTGCTTGTATCAAAGACTTTTGCGAAGCTGCCCTGCTCTTCTTTTGTAAAGTCAGAAAGGACGTAGCGCGCCACCTCCTCTTTTTTTTCCGGCCGGCCTACTCCAATACGAATGCGGTCGAAGCCAGCGCCGATCCTAAGAATAATATCACGCAAGCCGTTATGCCCTCTATGCCCCCCCCCTGACTTGAAACGCACTTCATTCCAAGCCAGATCAATTTCATCATGGACCACAAGTATATCTTCAGCCCTTAGGCAAAAGTAAGCAAGTATCTGTGAGACAGGCCTGCCTGAATGATTCATATAGGATTGAGGAGACAGAAACAAAAGCTCCATTCCTACGGGGCCTGCTTGCGGCCCTTCCTGACTATGGGAGGCATCCGGGGCAAGGCAAAGCAGCTCTTCTGCGCTTAGGAAAGTCCTTCTTATACAAAGCTGCTTTGCCTCTTGGCTTGCGGTCTTTCTGCCAAGCGCATGTTCCAGATCACTAATAAAGGCCTCTACAAAGCAGGCTCCGATATTATGGCGATGACTGCGATAGGCAGCGCCCGCATTCCCTAAACCCACGATGAGGCGTATTCTTTTTTGGCTGCGCAATTCCATGGCGCATCTTTAGAAATGGTCTCAAAAATACATCCATGTATTTTTCACCCTTTAGGCAAAAGCGAGGCTTTTGCCCATTCGGGCACGATGGAGACATACGCAATTTAGGAAAACCCTAAAAATGCTGAGGGCGCCTTTATGGTGCCCGAAGTGCAGAGTGCATCGAGCACTCTGCCATCGAGCAGACTGCCGACCATTCTGGTCGTCGTCAGCCAAATGGCGACACATCCTGTGTCGCAAGAGCCTAGTTTTGAGGCTGGCTCTCACTTGCAGACTATGTTTAGGAGTTTATTTTTCACCGCAATGACCCGCACTATATTTTTTCCTTGAATATAACGCTGCACGTTGAGATCTTCTTTTGCTGCCTTCTCCAATTCCTTGCTTTCAGTATCTATGGGAAGCTGTATGCGGGCTCTCAGCCTGCCATTCACCTGCAGCACAATCTCTACCTCAGTTGCTTTGACTTTCTGCGGGTCGTACTGAGGCCATGCTTCATAACTCAGAGAGCTTTTCTGATCCAGCAGCGACCATAGCTCCTCTGCCATATGCGGGGCAAAGGGATGCAGCAGACACACAAAGCTCTTGGCTCCAAAAAGACCTATAGCTTTTTCATGATAGACCTGATTTACAAAACTCATCAATGCCGCAATCGCCGTATTAAAGGAAAGTTTTTCTATATCATGGCTTACCTTTTGTATACATTGGTGTATGAATCTTTCCCTATGGCTTGGCGGCTCTGCTAACAATTTTTCATCAATTTTTATTTTTGATCCGGCTTTGCCGTGCTCTTTGTCCGAGTCTACAAAGAGCTTCCAGACGCGTTTTAGAAAACGGCTGCTTCCTTCTATGCCTTTTGCGGACCAAGCCTTATTTTGCTCCAGAGGCCCAAGAAACATCTCAAAAATACGGAAGGCGTCTGCTCCATACTTCTCTACGACCTCATCTGGATTCACTACATTGCCTAATGATTTGGACATCTTATTGCCATCTTCGCCGAGTATCAGGCCTTGATGGACAAGCTTGTGAAAGGGTTCTTTGGAGCTGACATAGCCCCGATCAAATAAGAATTTATGCCAGAAACGAGCGTACAAAAGATGCAAAACAGCATGCTCAGCTCCTCCTATGTATAGGTCTACTCCATTTGCGCCCATCCAGTAGCTTTCCTTTTTTTTATCAAAGGGCGCCTGCTTATTATGCGGATCAATAAAACGTAAATAATACCAACAGCTACCTGCCCACTGAGGCATAGTATTGCTCTCGCGCCTTAGGAGCGCGCCAGAATCATTTTTATGATAAAGCCATGCACTGTTGTGCGAAAGAGGAGACTCGCCGTCGTCTCCTGCTTGAAAATTTGCAATAGGCGGCAACTCCAAAGGCAAATCTTCTTTTGCAAGGCAGTGGTAATTTCCTTCTTGATCATGACTTAAAGGTATGGGCTCCCCCCAGTAGCGCTGCCTTGAAAAGAGCCAATCCCGCAGTTTATACTGGGCCTGCTCCTGCGCAATGTTCTTTCGCTTTAGCTCCTCTGTCATCTTTGCGATGGCTTCCCTGCTGGAGAGATGATTCAGGAAATCTGAATACAATGTGACGCCCTCTTTCGTATAAGCTTCTTGTAATTCTTCTCTTTTGCTTAAGCCCTCCTTGCCGCTATGGGGAGGGAAAACGACCTGCCTAATCGGCAAAGCAAACTTTTTGGCGAAGGCAAAGTCTCTTGCATCGTGCGCAGGGACAGCCATAAGAGCTCCCGTACCATAATCCATGAGAACATAGTCTGCCGTCCAAATAGGAATGCGCTCTCCGCTGAAAGGATGCTCTGCGTACGCTCCCGTAAATACTCCAGTTTTGTTGGCGCTGCCCCCATCAATGATGCGCTCTCGCTCAGAGCGCTGGGCTGCTTTTTTACTATAGGCCTCTACCGCTTTTTTTTGCTCTGGGCTGCAGATTTTTGCAAGCAAAGGATGCTCTGGAGCCATCACCATGAAAGTAAGACCAAAGAGCGTGTCCGGCCGGGTTGTATAAACTTCCAACTCAAGGCTTTGCCTGCCTGCGCTCATGGCCTGCTTACTATCTCCTATGATTGCAAAGCGAATCAGTACGCCCTGCGAAGCTCCTATCCAGTTTTTTTGTAATTCTATTGTGCCGCGCGGCCAATCTACAAGTTTCAAATCTTCTAAGAGTCTTTCTGCATAGCTTGTGATGCGCAGCATCCATTGCCTCATAGCCTTTCTTTCGACTGTATATCCTTTGCTGGTCCATTCCTCTACTTCTTCATTTGCCAGAACAGCCTTTAGCTTTGGACACCAGTTTACTGGAACTTCTTTTAAGTAGGCCAGGCGCCTTGCGTTGATATATTCCCGCGTTGCGATAGAGTCCTTTGCGATCTCCTTAGGGATAGTCAGATCATGGATAGGACGGGCTTTATTTTGTTCTTTGTCGTAGTAGGAATTGAAGATCTCTAAGAAGAAGTATTGAGTCCATTGATAGTAAGATGGGTCTGTAGTATTGATTTCCCGATCCCAATCATAAGAAAAACCTAAGGCCTTGAGCTGACGGCGGAAATTATCTGCGTTTTTCTTCGTGCTTATTTTAGGATCTATGCCTGTCTGTATAGCGTAACGTTCTGCAGGCAGACCGAAGGCATCCCATCCCATTGGATGCAGTACGCAAAAGCCCCGCATCCTTTTGTAGCGCGCAATAATATCAGTTGCGGTATAGCCCTCCGGATGGCCCACGTGCAGACCTGCCCCGGAAGGATAGGGGAACATGTCAAGAACGTAATACTTAGGCAGATGGCTGCTTTGGGGCGTGCTAAAGACAGACTCCTCCTCCCAGTAGCGCTGCCATTTTTTTTCTATCTGCTTGAAGGGATAAAGCATCTACAGTTTTACTCATCATCTTCTATTAGCGACTCAGTGCCGGGTATAGGACTTGAAGGCAAGCGATATTCTGACTGCGAGGAGGGCCGCACGCTGCTCTTAAACGTAAGCAGGACCAGATCAACGCGCCGATGCAGGGCATCCGTCTCAGGAGTACCGCCCCCTTTTACTATGGGACGATAGGCGCCATAGCCTGCGCTTTGCATCCAAGCAGGAGGCACTCCTTCTTTTTGCAAAAAAGCCGCGACCTGAACAGCGCGGGCTGAAGAAAGGTCCCAGCTGTTCTCGTAGACGCGCTCTTGCGGCTTAGCAATGCCTTGTATCTCCTGAATGATATTCTCTTCGCCCGGGCTGGCGTGGCCTTCTATGCGTATAAAGCGTTCCAATGTTTGCATAAGACTTGCGGCCTTTTGCAGCGTTTCTTCTATAGAAGCAGATAAGAGGGCGCTGCCCGGCTGGAAGTAATCAGCGCTGATAAGAGAAATAATGACGCCTCTTTCATCTTCCGTGATAGTGACTTTTCTGGCTTTGATTTCAGAGCGAAATACGTTATGAGCCGTTTTTTTTGCACGAGAAAGAGCGCGACCTTTTGTTTGTGATGGCAGGTTTTCCAGATTAAGCCCCAGCTCTTCTAAGCTTCCTTTTGAAAGAGTCTGGCCTCCAGTAAGAAAGCCGAAGCTATTATTAAAAGCTGAGAGAATAAGCTGCACTTGCTGCGGCGTAGCCTTGCCTGTCGCAAAGAGCATTACAAAAAGACACAGGAGCAGAGTAACCATATCCGCATAAGTGATTAACCAGCGCGGCGTTTGCACGCCCTTGTATCTTCTTATCCGCATTTTGGCCATAGTACTTAAGATAATGGAAGGCTAAGAATAATAAAAGCAGCTTCTAAAAGAGATTATCGTTAGACTGGCTTGCTTAGCTCGTAAAAAATCCTTCGCCGAAAAAAGAGGAACTCTATACAACATTCCACTAAAAAGATTTCGCATGATTTGCGATCCCTGCCTTATCTTATCAAATAAGACTTATCAAAATCACGCATAGTTTTTTTGATGCTCTCTAAGTCCGCCTTTACCCATTCATGCCTGCTTTGCAATTCCGTATGTATATATTTTTCCAGCTCTCTGTATCTGGGAGTCAGTTTTTTATGCTCCAGCTTATAGCCCCTATTTGGATCGCTGCTCTGGCAGCTTTAGGCCTTTTTGTATGTCATTTGCTGAGCCTGCCTTCATGGCAGGTGAAGTGCAGTGTGCATCGAGCACACTGCCAATGCCTACTTTGTATTCGTTCTTGTAGGCCTTGTTAGAAATCACATAGACGTATTTTTGCTCTAGGTCTGTCTGCCTAAGGTCTGTTCTTTTAGGTGGGTCTGTGGAAAAGTTCAGGGCTTTCTGGTAATCAAAAAGTTCTTCTGGGTTTGCTACTTCTTTCTCCAGCCTCGTTTGCACAAGATCATAAGCTTTTATAGAAATGTCTATGCCTACCCACTTGCGCCCCAGCTTTTCAGCTGCTATGCACGTGGTAGCGCAGCCGCAAAAAGGGTCCAGCACAAGCTCGCCTTTCTTGCTGCTTGCCTGGATGATGCGTTCTAGCAAAGCGAGCGGCTTTTGTGTAGGGTAGCCCGTGCGTTCTTTAGCCCTTACATAGGGAAGATCCATCCATAAATTTTGGATCGATTTTCCGCTGCTTTTGTCTAAAAATTTTTTCTTTCGGGCTAAGCCACTTTTTGTATAATAAATCTCTTTCCTTTTTTCCATTTCGATCATAGTTTTCTCAGGCACTCTCCACAATTTTTTTATGCCTTTCCATTCGTATATGTAGCCACCACCCTGCAAACTATGAGCATCTAAAGGAGCAGAAGTAAATCTTTTTCCTGTGTCTCCATCTGTGTGATTGTAGTGTTTTTTTATGTAATCATCACTCATTTTTTCCTTTTGTATGTTAAATTTATACTGCATATGATCCTTCAGTCTGACTTTAGGACACTTTTAGCAAATTCTGGCTGTATGCTTCTCGGCTGCTCCTTCCATTTAAGACTGCCCTGTGCATAGAATTTAAGTTAGCTTTCGCCCTGCACACATCCTTTTTTGAAATATGTTCGAAATATGTTTATAGCGCGTTTTGTTTGGAAAAGTATACCTAAAGTAAGCGAATAGAATTTTCTACTAATCCTTTCTGCCATGGCGATCCGGGATCGCATGCAAATACGCGGGTGTTTCGCATACGCTAAAGGATGAATTTTCTGATCCTCTATCTATCATCATAGCATCTATCTTGTCTACTCGTGAGAACAAAAACTGTAATGCTTTCGTCATAGTATCTGCCTTCAGATTAGAGATGGGCATCGCCATGATTTTGCGCGATATTCTTTCTACCGCAACGGCTATAAAACCTCCATGTAAATACATCGTATCCACCTCCCAAACAGAAAAGCCTTTGAGCAAATCAGGATGGGCTTGCGCTAAAGAGGGAAAATATCGGCGCTTTTGCCTATATGCGCTCGTATGGCCTCGTACGTGCCATTTCTTGTTCTTTTGCCGCAGGTAAGTATACCAAGTCCCGCAGGGGTGGCGCTTAATACGTTTATAGGAAAAGATGATCTTGTAAATCGTCTCATGCGAACAAAAGTTCTCTGGAGGATATTTTTTCTTTAGGCAGCAAGCTATATCATAAGGACTTTTGCCTTTCTTTAGCAGCTTCTCTATCAGTAAAAGTAACTCCTTATTATTTGTTTTTCGCTGCTGGGTTTCGTTGCGATACCTAATCCCATCGCTTGCAAATTGCGCACGATCAGCACGATATACTTGATCCTTCCTGCGACTTTGACTTTATCTCATGAGCTATTGCTTATCTTGGATAAGCCTAATCTTTTAGCAATTTTTCTGTAGCTCCAGCCCGCCTCCCTTCTTTTTTCGATGACACAACGATCTTCGTATGTTATTTTGTATGCGCCTTTAGCTCCTTTTTTAGGGGTGGTATTTGCCTAAATGGGGGCAGAAGCCTTGGTTGTCCTACATCATTTTTGCATTATTTTGTCCTAAAGTCAGATTGAGTTGATAAGGCAAAGATCGCAAATCATGCGTGATCTTTTTAGTGGACTGTAGTATATAGTTCCCGCAAAATCCATTTCCCATTAAGACAGATAGGAGCCTATAGTCTAGCAGCAGGCCGCCTCACCTGCGCATGCTGCTTTGTTTTAAGTAAAGTCATGAGATGCCAAGAGGCGCCCGTAGTCTATGCTTGTTCTAATTTGCATTGATTTTGCCCAAGTCGATCTATGTCCTACAAGTCTGCCTCATCCCCCCGCAAAAATGCCCGAATCTGAGCAAATGCGGCGCAGGCATTACGCGTATGATAAGCATATACAACTCAACGCTGAAAAACCAAGCCCCCCCACAAGAGATATTTTACTTAAGAAGACAGGCAAAAGACCGATAGTTAGACTATGCAGATCCCCAGTATCATGCGTGTGCAAAGTCGCATAAGAGACATAATCCAAAAAAACGAGCAGCTGACACACACAATGCGCAATCATCGCAGGCAGGGCCCACAGCCGGACTTTACCCAAGACACAGGGAAGCTCTACTTCAGACCAGAGACAGCCAATGCGCCCGCTTCCGTTTTTCGTGCTAATCACAGCTCTCAGAATACAAGCGCCGGGCCTTTGTCTTTTGCTAAGAGTCTGAAGCAATGGATTGCCAAAGAAGCCAAAGCGCAGGGCGTCCATCCTAAATTGATCCAAGCCGTAGTAGACGTAGAAAGTAAGGGCAAACCCTTTGCGCGCTCTCCCAAAGGCGCTCTGGGCCTGATGCAGCTTATGCCTCAAACTGCCCGCGCATTGGGCGTAGACCCCATAAATCCGCAGGAAAATTTGCGGGGAGGCATACGCTATCTAAAAACAATGGCGCAGCGCTTTGGTTCTTTAGATTTAGCCTTAGCAGCCTACAATGCGGGTCCTCAGGCAGTAGAAAAATTCCAAGGCATCCCTCCCTACAAAGAAACGCGCAGCTATATTAAAAAAGTGCGGGCACAACTTTGAAACCTTTGCAATCTCCCAGCATCGCTCCAGAAATCGACATTGAATTTACTCTGCGCACTTTACATCGCGCAGGTATGCTTGGCTCTATTTTTACGACTCTTGGCGAGACAGGCGCTTATGTAGGTGATGTCTTTACTGTATACGTAGGGAAAACGCATGCCATACGTAAGGTCTTGATCTCTGTCTATAACCAAAAGCACTGTGAAGAAGTCATCAAAGTCTTAAATGCGCACGAGGCTGTCAGCGTCATCAGCCAAGCTGATATGGTATTTGAACGGCATAAGGGCGGCAAGATACATTCTTCCAGCAAAAAAGAGCTAAACAGTCTCACGGATTTGCGCTATATCTATACGCCCGGAGTAGCGCGGGTATGCTCCGCCATACAGAGGGCGCCTGCCAAAGCAAAGCAATACACCACCTTGTGCAATAGCGTAGGGATTTTCACCAATGGGACGCGCGTCCTAGGGCTGGGAGATATAGGTTTAGAAGCAAGTCTCCCCGTAATGGAGGGCAAGGCGGCCATTTATGACCGTTTTGTAGGCATAAGCGCAACTCCCATTCTGATTGATACGAAGGAGCGGGAAGAATTTGTCCAAACAGTCCTGCGCATTGCCCCATCTTTTGGCGCCATCCATTTGGAAGATATATGCGTGCCTGATTGTTTTTATATAGAAAGAGCCCTGAAAGCAAAGCTGCCAAAACCAGTTATGCATGATGACCAGCATGGCACAGCTACAGTAACCTTGTCAGCTATCATGAGTATACTGAGAATGCTTGGCAGAAGGCAGAAACATAGTATTGTAATAGGGCAGATCGGCTTAGGCGCAGCTGGTTTTGGTATCGCCAGCCTTTTGCATGACTGGGGGGCGGAAGTCCATGGAGTAGACCCTGATCCCGAAGCGCAGAAGCGCTTCCTTGCTTACGGAGGCCATGTAGATGAGCTGTCTCCTGTCATGAAGCAGGCTGACGTAATCATAGCATGCACAAGCATAGTAGGCCTGATTAAGCCTGATATGATAAAAAAAGATCAAATTGTCCTGGCCATCTCCAATCCAGAACCAGAAATATATCCAGAGGAAGCCTTGGAGGCCGGCGCCTCCTTTGCTGCTGACGGACGCACGATTAATAATGCCCTTGCGTATCCCGGTCTTTTTAAGGGCGCCCTTATGGCAGATGCTGAGGAAATTACGGCTGCCATGAAAATCAGAGCAGCGGAAGTCATCTCAAGCTATACGGAAGAAAGCGAACTTGTACCCAGCCCCTTCCATCCTGAACTGCACGATGCAATCAGCACAGCTGTAGCCGAAGCGGCAGGCTATAGGAGGGAAAGACTAAAAAAATCATAGGTCAATACACAGGCCCGAAAGAGCAGGAGAAGAAAGCAGACGAAGAGCACGAGAAGTATGCTCATAAAAAGATAGAGCAAAGCACGGGCGCGGCTGATCTGGTGTACTCCCGCGCTGTATTCCACCGCACAATACAACGCAAAGACCTCACTAGCAAAAAGCGCGCAGTAGCCTATATAAGGATGCAAAAAAAAGAAGATAGAAGCGGCAGAAAGGGGAAGATGGTAATACAGCGCTATGTTGCGTATCCTGTGCTGCCTTGCTTCTCCCGCATAAAGCCGGGGCTCGGCATATTCTACAAGACAATCATAGAGCGCCGCAAAAAGAAGCAGGATGAGTACGCAGCATAGGGGGAAAATAACATTGTGCCAACTCCATGCCTCTGAGAGCAAATAATAAGGAGCAAGATAAATTGCAAAAGGGTACAGGAGACACAAAGGCAGATGCAGCTGCTTGAATACAGACCATGCGCTTGGAAAAGACTCCTTTTCTATAAGAGCAAGGGCCAAGGAGGGACGAGAAAGAAGAATTTCGAGATGCTGGATTGCTTTGTGCGCGCGCATGAGCTAGTATTGATACAAAGACCTCCAGCCTCCCCCTTTGGCGCCGTGCAGAGCTTAGGCCAAGCGCTTTTTGAGACAGGCTGAAATAGGCGGCTATAGGCCAAGATCATCCAGAGCAGCCAAAGCCTTGTCATAATCCGGCTCACTGGCTATATCAGGCACCAGCTCCGCATAGGCGATTTTGTTATTCTGATCGATCACAAATACCGCCCTTGCAGAAAGACCCTTGAGCAGGCCTTCCCTAATATGAGTCCCATAGCTTTTGGAAAAACGCATATCCTGAAACTGGGAGCCCACAAAGATATTGGACAGGCCTGCTGTCGTACAAAAGCGCTTCATGGCAAAAGGCAGGTCTCCTGAAACCACAATGAGCGCTGCCTCTTCCTTGCTTGCAAGCTTCTCATAAAATGTACGGGTCTCTTGGGCGCATACAGGCGTATCCAGACTGGGCACTGCCAATACTACTTTTATCTTCCTGCCAAAGTCCTGCAAAGAAAAGGAAGACAGGTCCTGAGCAATCAAAGAGAAGTCAGGAGCCTCCTCCCCCAGCTGAGGAAAGCTGCCTTCTAAAGCAAGGCTTTGGCCTTTATGTGTTACTTGTGTCATAATACTTGCCACCTTAGTAAAAGAGCTCTGCTTGTCATCTAAAAATTTTTTACCACATGCGCCGCTTACTACAACAACGCCACTTTAACCCCGCCGCCAGCATTATGTCGCGTTGGGTGCCGTCAGCACAAACAACGCTGCTTATCATAACAACACCCAGACGCCATTTTATTACAACAAACGCCCACAGTTAGCAAAGCCAACTCCGCATATTACAACAAAGCCCCAGTCAGCAGAGCCCACGCCCCGGCGCACAGACGCCACATTGCCACAACCCCCGCCCCAGCGCCGCCTTACTACAACAACGCCACTTTAACCCCGGCGCCAGCATTATGTCGCGTTGGGTGCCGTCAGCACAAACAACGCTGCTTATCATAACAACACCCAGACGCCGCCTATTACCACAAACGCCCACAGTTAGCAAAGCCAACTCCGCATATTACAACAAAGCCCCAGTCAGCAGAGCCCACGCCCCGGCGCACAGACGCCACATTGCCACAACCCCCGCCCCAGTCAGCGCTACAACGCCCCCTGATGACAAGCGCCCCTTACTTCCATCCCCGCCCCCGTTGCATGCAACCGTACGCCACATACACAACGTTGCTTATTCCGCCGGCTCCCTCGGGAAAGCTGACAGCCTATCGCCGCAATCGGGCTTAAGCGGGCTGCCTTGGTCCACTTCGGGATCGTTGGCCTCGCCTGTGATGTCCTCGCAGATGTCGATGGAGATGGGGTCAGTTTCAGCGTTGCCGTCGTGGTCCCATTCGTAGTCGTAGTAGCGGGGCTCGGGATAAGAGTTTGCCTTGAAATACCAGCGATCTGTATCCCAGCCGAAAGGGGCTGCAAGTCTGTTAAAAATAAGAACCGATGTTATGCAAAAATCAGCGCTATGCTATGTGGTGTACAAAGTCTGCTGTACATATGCGAAGATTCTCACCAGTTATCCCGCAGTTTTCGCAAAGCCAAGAAAAACTCTTTATGAGAGCTCTTTTCATGGAGATGCTCATAACGCCGTATCAATGTCTGGCGTAAGGAAGAAGAATCTAAGCGTAGAAATGTATTGATCTGATGTTCCAGGCCCATAGTTGAAACAAGATAGAGTCCTTTTGCTAAGCGCTCTTTGTACGAGAGCAAGCTTGCTCTAGCCTTGAGGTTATCTTGTTCACATGACAAGCTAAAAAGCAGATTGTTAGCCATGTAGTCATGGCCCGGATAAACATGAACATTGTCTTCCATGAGCGCGTACTTAGCAGTGATCGTTTCATATAAAACTTCAGGGTCGCCGCCGTTGTAGCAGTTCCCGACTCCTGCATGAAAAAATGTATCTCCAGAAAAGACCGCATAGGCTTCCTGATTTCTATAAAGCAGAAGACTCAAGTGCGCAAAGGTATGGCCGGGAGTATCTAAAACCTCCAAATAGGAATGCTCGTCAATGGGAATCTTCTCGCCTGCCTTGAGAGCGCGATCCATGTGTTTTATCTGATATTGCGCATTTTCATGCGCCCAAATAGGAACCTGATAGCGCTCAGTTAAAGCAGCATTTCCCCGCGTATGATCTGCGTGCTCATGCGTGTTGATAACAGCGCTTAAGCCGCTCAAGCCTTCTCTTTCTAAAACAGCTGAAATCTGATCAGCATCCCAGGGGTCTATGCAGAATGCTCTGTTTTTAGCCCTTTCGTCATATACAAGATAAGAAAAGTTACGCAGAGGGCTATTCGTGTAAATCTGCTGAATACGCATAAATGTGAGACACTTTTAGAAAGCCTCTGGATACAAAGCTCCTCTGTTGTAGGCCTAGTTTTTTCAAAAAACAGGCGCTCCGGTCCGGAAGACAAGCCTATATTAGAACAGCTATACGTTTTTGCAATTTTTGCAGGGAGAGCAAAACATGAAAACTGCTAAGGAATCTCTTCGAGTCTTACTTGGGTATGCGTCTCAGCTTGGGGATATTGGCCCTGCTCAAAAGTCCAAATACTTTCATCCCATCCCCCATAGAGACCTCCAGACACAGCACAATCATCAGCAGCAGAAGCAGAACAACGCATTTTATCCACTCCTTTCACTTTACGCATATTTCGCCCCCAGCCCAGATATTGATGACCAGGAATAGAAATAAAACTGAGAACAGACCATACATTACGCATTGTCTTTAAAGGGATCAAGAAACTTCCCCACAGAACGGCGGGGTTTGCCATGGGGTGGCTGATCGCTCCTCCCGGGAAGGAGGGGAAGAAGTTATGGACAACGTTCTTGCCTATTGTCTCATATAAACTGTGGATAGAGCCGTCTAGTCTATAGTAAGCGCCGCCTGTGCTATTAAGCCAAAGCAGGTTCACAATGGTAACATGCGATTTGGCAGATTCAGGATTTTCCCAGACAATTCTCGTATTATCCGCATAGCTGTTCTCAATCCCTATTTTAAAGCGTGATGCAGCCATGTAGCGTGCAATGCGCCTTTGCCATTTAGAAAAATGATCTGTGCCGTCTACAAGGCTGTTCGAGAAACCAAAAAAGATATGAACCAGGTTACTCACGGGCAATCGGTACGACGCTGTATCGGGTGCGGGATGATGGAGATGTATGGGGCTTAGGCTATAGCAGTTCACAATGTAGGCCGCCTCCGCTATAGCAATCAGACCAGCCAGGATCGCGTTCCCTTCTATTCTTCCCTGCGCATAGCTTTCTGAAACCACAGCGCCGCCGCGTAATAAAGCGCCCACAAGGCCTCCTATACTAATGCCGCCATAAATGTTCGCATGAGAATAGCTGCGGGATATTTTCGCTTTTTGAAAAATATCAGCTCCTATGCTCAAGCTTGTTATAGCCTCATTGGAGCCAACTACGCCGACAAGCCCGCCTGCCATATCACCATCAATTTTTATACTCTTTGCAAGGCTGTAATCTTCAGGGTTAATGACAGGTTCAAGACTCATGATCACATTCCCACGTGAGGAGCTGCCTATAATAAAACCTGTGCCCATCCATCCTACAAGCCCACCGCATTTGCTATGCTTTTTCTTTGCCTCAACTGTGTTCTTCTCTTTTATGCCTGCAGCAGAGCAATTTACCATGATGTTCGCATGGCTGTTACGGACTTCCGCTGTGCGATAAGGGAGATAATACGCGATGTCTACTAAAGGGGCGGGCTTAGCATCATAACGCAAACGCGCTGCGTATTTGATAACCTTGTACTGTATAGCAAAGAAATGCGAACTCTGGAAACCCAAAAGCCCCCCTACAATCCCTGCGCCTACTGCGCCCCCTGATACGCTTACAGAATCTACTAAGGAACGGATCATATGGCCCGCTAGTATGCCTACCTCATATCTGCCTGTAACAGAGGCGTTTTCAATACGAAGATTTCGCACCCTAGCGCCTAAAAGCTGCGCAAAGAGACCCACTTGATCTTCTTTAGGGCGATAGATGTAGAGATTGCGTATCCTGTGGCCTTTGCCGTCCAAAAAACCACCAAAGAATTTGATAGGCGCAAAGCCGCGGGCTTGCTTCGTGTTTGGATCAATATTCTCTGTATGTGAAGGGGAGGCATCTATATCGCAAGCCAGCTCAAAATAGCTGTCCGGCGCTCGGCGAAGCATATGATTTAGCTGAGCATAGTTATATATCTTGTACGGCTTGGCTTGGGTGCCCTTCCCTTCTCGTTTGCTTGCGCAGGTCGTCACAGCCTTCCCTTGCAATGCGGGCAAAGGATTGGGAATAGAAATGCTATGCGCCCTGCGGAAAGGGAGATGCTCCTCGAGAGGACTTACGCTTGTTATTTTCCATTTATGTGTCTGC
>CBDETG010000100.1:0-18959 GCA_965242745.1 Leptonemataceae bacterium | reverse complement strand
GGGACGTGCGGCAGTCGGTCTCTTTTATACAAGCCGCAGGCGTGACGATCGTATCTGGAATTTCGCCTTCGGCACAGCTTAGCTCAAAGCAGCTGTTGTTCGTGGGATTGTGGATATGCCTGCCCGTGCAGCTTGCGATTGCCTCGCAGGTGGGCTTGTTCGTCGGCTTGATCTCGCCGGCTGGGCATGTGCTCACGCAGGCCGTGCGGTCAGAGTTGGGATACTGCGGATAATGGCAGGCTTCGCAGCTGACACTTTTTAGAATCTGATTGCCAGTACAGGGGTGGAGGTCGTAGGTGCCGGTGTAGAATCTGCTTTCTTTCACATTGCCGTCTTCGTTGTAGGTGAGTTCATAGTGTTTTGTTAGGCCGTCGCTTTGGTAGCGTATGTATGTTTTGCGGGCGCCATTGTTATGGCAGGTTATGCTGAAATCTGTTTTTGTATCGTAGTTTGAGTCATAATCGCCGGCTATGCAGTCGTGCCTCCCGCCGCCGTATAAAGCAGGGTCTGCGCAGCTATAGTGCAGATCGCAGCCGTGTTGTGCTGGCGCGCAGGTCTCTTGCGTAATGCCATCGTCTTGGTAGCATATAGGGTGGCCGCCGTATTGTATGCCGTAGCTGTCGTAGCGTATCAGAGTCTTGAGCTGGCCGTTGCTTTCGTAAAACGTGTAGTGGATGCTGGAAATGGGCTTCTTGTAAAAAGCCGTAAAAGAAGTCTGGTAAAGGATGACATGTTTGCGGTTGCCATTGCTGTAGCATCCTATACTAAAATCTATGTCCCCGTCGCTATTGCTGTCATAATCGCCCGCCCGGCATTCAAACTCACCATCAGCGCCTTCGGGTATAAATTGATAAGGCGGAAAAAGGTTCTCATCTGCAGGCGGCGTGTCGCTAGGCCTGTCATCAGAAGGCGGGCTTCCTGTATTGGCACTGCTTGTATTGCCATCACTTGCGCAGCTAAGGCAGCTCAGCATTGCAAGCATAGATAAAAAAGTGGTGATTTGTTTCATATTGACTCCTTGAAAACCAACCCTTATTTACAAAGTATTTTTTTTAGGCAGACTAGGCAAGAAAAAAACTGTTGGCGCTTGTTTTTTTTCAAAAAACCTGCCTCCGGCCTTGTTGTCATAAGCGGCGCATGGCGTTGTTTGTAATAATGTAGCGTTTGTTTTCATGACAGGGGGCGGTGTGGTAATATGCGGAGTCTGGCCTTGTTGTAATAATGCGGCGTTGGTTTTAATAGAGGCGGGCGGTGTGGTAGTATGCGGCGCATGGCGTTGTTGTAATAATGCAGCGTTAGCTTTGATGACTGCGGGCGGTGTGGTAATATGCGGCGTCTGGGCGTTGTTGTAATAATGCAGCGTTAGTTTTGATGACTGCGGGCGGTGTGGTAATATGCGGCGTCTGGCGTTGTTGGAATAATGCAGCGTTAGTTTTGATGACTGCGGGCGGTGTGGTAGTATGCGGCGCATGGCGTTGTTGTAATAATATAGAGTTGGTTTTCATGACTGCGGGCGGTGTGGTAATATGCGGAGTCTGGGCGTTGTTGTAATAATAGGGCGTTAGTTTTGATGACTGCGGGCGGTGTTGTCATAAGCGGCGCATGGCGTTGTTGGAATAATGCAGCGTTAGCTTTGATGACTGCGGGCGGTGTGGTAATATGCGGCGTCTGGGCGTTGTTGTAATAATAGGGCGTTAGTTTTGATGACTGCGGGCGGTGTTGTCATAAGCGGCGCATGGCGTTGTTGTAATAATAGGGCGTTAGCTCTGCTGACTAGGGCGGTGTGGTAATATGCGGCGCATGGTGTTGTTGTAATAATGCGGCGTTGGTTTTAATAGAGGCGGGCGGTGTGGTAATATGCGGCGCATGGCGTTGTTTGTAATAATGCAGCGGTGGTTTTCATGACAGGCGGGCGGTGTGGTAGTATGCGGCGCATGGCGTTGTTGTAATAATGTAGCGTTTGTTTTCATGACAGGGGGCGGTGTGGTAGTATGCGGCGTCTGGGCGTTGTTGTAATAATATAGAGTTGGTTTTCATGACAGGGGGCGGTGTTGTAATATGCGGCGCATGGCGTTGTTGTAATAATAGGGCGTTAGTTTTGATGACGGCGCCCAACGCGACATAATGCTGGCGGCTGTGGTGAAAATGGCGTTGTAGTAGCAAGGGTGCGCTTGTGTTAGGGGGGCGTTAGCTCTGCTGACTAGGGCGGGGATGGAATTAGGCGGCGCTTGGGTGCCGGGGCGTTAGTTTTGATGACGGCGGGCGGTGTGGTAGTATGCGGCGCATGGCGTTGTTTGTAATAATATGGCGTGGAGCTTTGATGACTGCGGGCGGTGTGGTAATATGCGGCGTCTGGGCGTTGTTGTAATAATGCAGCGTTAGCTTTGATGACTGCGGGCGGTGTGGTAGTATGCGGCGCATGGCGTTGTTGTAATAATAGGGCGTTAGTTTTGATGACAGCGGGCGGTGTGGTAATATGCGGCGCATGGCGTTGTTGTAATAATGCGGCGTTGGTTTTAATAGAGGCGGGCGGTGTGGTAATATGCGGCGTCTGGGCGTTGTTGTAATAATAGGGCGTTAGTTTTGATGACTGCGCCCAACGCGACATAATGCTGGCGGCTGTGGTGAAAATGGCGTTGTAGTAGCAAGGGTGCGCTTGTGTTAGGGGGGCGTTAGCTCTGCTGACTAGGGCGGGGATGGAATTAGGCGGCGCTTGGGTGCCGGGGCGTTAGTTTTGATGACTGCGGGCGGTGTGGTAGTATGCGGCGTCTGGGCGTTGTTGTAATAATGCAGCGTTAGCTTTGATGACTGCGGGCGGTGTGGTAATATGCGGAGTCTGGGCGTTGTTGTAATAATAGGGCGTTAGTTTTGATGACTGCGGGCGGTGTGGTAATATGCGGCGCATGGCGTTGTTGTAATAATGCGGCGTTGGTTTTGATGACGGCGCCCAACGCGACATAATGCTGGCGGCTGTGGTGAAAATGGTGCTGTAGTAGCAAGGGTGCGCTTGTGTTAGGGGGGCGTTAGCTCTGCTGACTAGGGCGGGGATGGAATTAGGCGGCGCTTGGGTGCCGGGGCGTTAGTTTTGATGACTGCGGGCGGTGTGGTAATATGCGGCGCATGGCGTTGTTGTAATAATGCAGCGTTAGCTTTGATGACTGCGGGCGGTGTGGTAATATGCGGAGTCTGGCGTTGTTGTAATAATGTAGCGTTAGCTTTGATGACTGCGGGCGGTGTGGTAGTATGCGGAGTCTGGGCGTTGTTGTAATAATGCGGCGTTGGTTTTGATGACGGCGGGCGGTGTGGTAATATGCGGAGTCTGGCCGCCGTATTATGTCGTATTGGGTGCTGATGCAGCTAAGCAAGACGAACACGAGGCTGAACGCCAGCAGCCTTGCCTTGCGCCTGTATCCCACAGGACGCAGTAGGCCTGAGGCCCGGCCTACCGTGCTGCTGCTTAGTTTATGCACGTTTTGCTGTTTTCATCACAGCCGTGTTTTGCCTGCGTGCAGGGCTCTTCAGTATTGCCGTCGTCTTGGTAGCATATAGGGTGGCCGTTGTGCTTTGTGCCGTCGAGATAGTAGTTTATCTTTGTCTTGCGATCACCGTTGCTTTCGTAAAATGTGATTTCAGAAGATTGTGTCATGCCGTCGGGATGGTAGCCTAGATAAGTCTTGCGCTGGCCATTGCTTTCGTAGTAAGTGGTTTCACTGAATTTTGTATCATCGCTTGTGTAGTCCATCCTTGTCTTCTTATTGCCGTTGCTTTCGTAGTAGGTGTATTCATAGTCTTTTGTCATGCCGTCGGGATGGTAGACTATCTCTCTCTTCCTATTGCCGTTTTCATAGCACTCCATAGTATAGTCCCGGCGCCCGTCGCCATCGGTGTCATGATCGCCTGCTGAGCAATCAATTACGTTGGCAGGCATGTCATCCCTGCCGTCCTTGACAGCAGGGCTGTCAGCGCCGTCCTTGCCATCACTTGCGCAAGCAAGGCAGGTCAGCATTGCAAGTATAGATAAAAAAGTTGTGATTTGTTTCATTTCTTAAGCTCCTTTAATATTGACAAAGTATTTTTTTACGCAGATTAAGCAAGCAAAAAACTGTTGGCGCTTGTTTTTTTTCAAAAATACATTAGCCTACAGCTTTGTTGTAATAGGCGGCGCATGGCGTTGTTGTAATAATAGGGCGTTAGTTTTGATGACTGCGGGCGGTGTGGTAATATGCGGAGTCTGGGCGTTGTTGTAATAATGCGGCGTTGGCTTTGATGACTGCGGGCGGTGTGGTAATATGCGGAGTCTGGGCGTTGTTGTAATAATAGGGCGTTAGTTTTGATGACGGCGCCCAACGCGACATAATGCTGGCGGCTGTGGTGAAAATGGCGTTGTAGTAGCAAGGGTGCGCTTGTGTTAGGGGGGCGTTAGCTCTGCTGACTGCGGGCGGTGTGGTAATATGCGGCGTCTGGGCGTTGTTGTAATAATGTAGAGTTGGTTTTCATGACAGGGGGCGGTGTTGTAATATGCGGCGCATGGCGTTGTTGTAATAATAGGGCGTTAGTTTTGATGACGGCGCCCAACGCGACATAATGCTGGCGGCTGTGGTGAAAATGGCGTTGTAGTAGCAAGGGTGCGCTTGTGTTAGGGGGGCGTTAGCTCTGCTGACTAGGGCGGGGATGGAATTAGGCGGCGCTTGGGTGCCGGGGCGTTAGTTTTGATGACGGCGGGCGGTGTTGTAATAGGCGGCGCTTGGCGTTGTTGTAATAATATAGAGTTGGTTTTCATGACTGCGGGCGGTGTGGTAGTATGCGGCGTCTGGGCGTTGTTGTAATAATAGGGCGTTAGTTTTGATGACTGCGGGCGGTGTGGTAATATGCGGCGTCTGGGCGTTGTTGTAATAATAGGGCGTTAGTTTTGATGACTGCGGGCGGTGTGGTAATATGCGGCGTCTGGTGTTGTTGTAATAATAGGGCGTTAGTTTTGATGACTGCGGGCGGTGTGGTAGTATGCGGCGCATGGCGTTGTTGTAATAATGTAGAGTTGGTTTTCATGACAGGGGGCGGTGTTGTAATATGCGGAGTCTGGCCGCCGTATTATGTCGTATTGGGTGCTGATGCAGCTAAGCAAAACGAACAACGAGGCTGAGCGCCTTAGTTTATGCACGTTTTGCTGTTTTCATCACAGCCGTGTTTTGCCTGCGTGCAGCTTTCTCGAGTTTCACCGTCGCCTTCGTAGCAGTCAGGATAGTCGCTGTACTCTATCCTAGTTTTTAGATTGCCGTTTTCGTAGTAGGTATATTCACTTTTTTTTGTGCCTCTGGTGTCGTAGGTTATATAGGTCTTGCGAGCGCCACTGTTATGGCAAGTTATGCTGAAATTTATTTTTGTATCCTTGTTTGGGTCATAATCACCGGCTATGCAGTCGGTCTTTCCACCACCGTATAAAGTGAGGTCTGCGCAGCTATAATGCAAATCACAGCCGTGCTTTTCCAGTGTGCAGGATTCATAAGTGCTTCCGTCCTCTTTGTAGCAGGAATTGTGGTAAAACTTGCTGCCGGCGGAAAAGTAGTATATCTCTGTCTTCTGATTGCCGTTGCTTTCATAGTAGGTGTATTCCTTGTCTTTTGTTATGCCGTTTTCAAGGTAGTTTATCCTTACCTTGCGCCGGCCCTTGCTGTAGCACTCTATAGAAAAGTTACGGCGGCCGTCACTATCGCTGTCATAATCGCCTGCTATGCACTCAATGACGTTGGCAAGTCCGCCGTCTCTTCCATCTTTGCCGTCAGCGCCATCTCTGCCGTCAGATCCGTCTATGCCGTCCTTGCCCTCAGCGCCGGCAGGTCCGGCAGCTCCATCCTTGCCCTCACTTGCGCAGGCAAGGCAGCTCAGCATCGCAAGCATACATAAAAAAGTGGTGATTTGTTTCATTTTTTAAGCTCCTTTAACATTTACAGGGTATTTTTTAGGCAACTTGAGCGAGAAAAAACTGTTTTTGCCTGATTTTTTTGCAAAAAAACTGCCTGTATTTGCTGATGCAGCCAAGCAAGACGAACAACGAGGCTGAGGGCCTTAGTTTATGCACGTGTCACTTGCTCTGGTGCAGCCATATTTTGCCTGCGTGCAGGTCTCGGTAGTTCTCCCGTCGTCTTTGTAGCAGCGAGCCCCTACGAATCTTGTGCCGTCGTTGTGGTTTACTATCCATGTCCTTAGATTGCCGTTTTCATAGTAGGTGGCTTCAACGAATTTTATACCCGTGTCGAAGTAGTCTATCCGTGTCTTCAGATTGTCGTTTTCGTAAAATGTGCTCTCAGTGTCTTTTTTCCCGCCGTATTCATAGTAGTCTATCTTTGTCCTGCGATTGCCATTGCTTTCATAATAAGTGTACTCCTCGACTTTTGTCATTCCGTCGTTTTGGTAGCGTGTCTTTTTCTTCCGATTGCCGTTGCTGTAGCACTCTATAGAAAAGTCACGCCACCCGTCGCTATCGCTGTCATAATCGCCTGCTACGCACTCAATGGCGTTGACAAGCCCACCGTCTCTGCCGTCCCTGCCATCTATGCCGTCAGCGCCATCTATGCCGTCAGCGCCGTCTATGCCGTCTCTGCCATCAGCGCCGGCAGGGCCAGCAGCGCCATCCTTGCCCTCACTTGCGCAGGCAAGGCAGCTCAGCATCGCAAGCATACATAAAAAAGTGGTGATTTGTTTCATTTCTTAAGCTCCTTTAACATTTACAGGGTATTTTTTTACGCAGCTGAAGCAAAAAAAACTGTTTTTACCTGATTTTTTTTGCAAAAAGCCAGCCCCTATTTGCTGATGCAGCTAAGCAAGACGAACAACGAGGCTGAGGGCCACCAGCGGCTCCATCCTTGCCTTCATTTGCGCAGCTAAGGCAGCTCAGCATCGCAAGCATACATAAAAAAGTGGTGATTTGTTTCATTTTTTAAGCTCCTTTAACATTTACAGGGTATTTTTTAGGCAACTTGAGCGAGAAAAAACTGTTTTTGCCTGATTTTTTTGCAAAAAAGCTAGCCCCTATTTGCTGATGCAGCTAAGCAAGACGAACAACGAGGCTGAGGGCCACCAGAGGCTCCATCCTTGCCATCACTTGCGCAGGCAAGGCAGCTCAGCAGCGCAAGCATACATAAAAAAGTGGTGATTTGTTTCATTTTCTAAACTCCTTTAACATTTACAGGGTATTTTTTAGGCAACTTGAGCGAGAAAAAACTGTTTTTGCCTGATTTTTTTTGCAAAAAACCTGCCTGTATTTGCTGATGCAGCTAAGCAAGACAAAAAACGAGGCTGAGGGCCTTAGTTTATGCACGTGTCACTTGCGCTGGTGCAGCCGTGTTTTGCCTGCGTGCAGGTCTAGTGAGTTCTGTTGCCCGTTTCTGGGTAGCACTTGGGATAGCCGCTGTTTTTTGTGCCGTCGAGTTTGCGGTTTATCCATGTCTTCGTATTGCTGTTACTTTCGTAAAATGTGCTCTCATTGCCTTTTGTCATGCCGTCGCTTCGGTAGTATGTCCTTGTCTTCAGCTTGCCGCTGCTTTTGTAATAAGTCTCTTCAACGTTTTTTGTCACGCCGTCGTTAAAGTAGTATATCAATGTCTTCAGCTTGCTGTTACTTTCGTAAAATGTGCGCTTAGTGCTTTTTTTCACGCCGTCGTCAAGGTAGCTGATCTTTGACTTGCGATTGCCGTTGTTGTGGCACTCTATAGAAAAGTCACGGACGCCATCTCTATTGCTGTCATAATCGCCTGCTGCGCACTCAATAACGTTGTTAACCCAGCCGTCATTGCCATTCCTGCCATCAGCGCCAGCCTTGCCATCAGCGCCAGCTCTGCCCTCGGCGCCGGCAGGTCCATCCTTGCCATCATTTGCGCAGCTAAGGCAGCTCAGCATCGCAAGCATACATAAAAAAGTGGTAATTTGTTTCATTTTTTAAGCTCCTTTAACATTTACAGGGTATTTTTTAGGCAACTTGAGCGAGAAAAAACTGTTTTTGCCTGATTTTTTTGCAAAAAAGCTAGCCCCTATTTGCTGATGCAGCTAAGCAAGACGAACAACGAGGCAGAGCGCCTTAGTTTATGCACGTGATGCTTGCGCTGGTGCAGCCGTGTTTTGCCTGCGTGCAGCTTTCTTTAGTTTTGCCGTCGTCTTTGTAGCAGACAGGGTAGATGCTGTGCTCTATAGCAGTCTTTAGATTGCCGTTTTCGTAGTAGGTATGTTCACTTTGTTTTGTGCCGTCAGAGTAGTAGATTGCATAAGTCTTCGGATTGCCGTGGCTCTCGTAAAATGTACGCTCATTGCTTTTTGTCACGCCGTCAGGGCGGTAGTTGATCCTTGCCTTGCGCTGGCCATTGCTGTGGCATTCTATAGTGAAGTCACGGCGCCCGTCGCCATCGAGGTCGTAATTGCCTGGTGTGCACTCCATGACGTTAGCAATCCTGCCGTCCTTGCCGTCAGTGCCATCTCTGCCATCAACGCCGTCTATGCCGTCCTTGCCCTCAGCGCCGGCAGGTCCAGCGGCTCCATCCTTGCCCTCACTTGCGCAGGCAAGGCAGCTCAGCATCGCAAGCATACATAAAAAAGTGGTGATTTGTTTCATTTTCTAAACTCCTTTAACATTTACAGGGTATTTTTTTACGCATCTGAAGCAAAAAAAACTGTTTTTACCTGATTTTTTTGCAAAATTGCCAGCCCCTATTTGCTGATGCAACTAAGCAAGACGAACAACGAGGCTGAGGGCCACCAGCGGCTCCATCCTTGCCCTCACTTGCGCAACTAAGGCAGCTCAGCATCGCAAGCATACATAAAAAAGTGGTGATTTGTTTCATTTTCTAAACTCCTTTAACATTTACAGGGTATTTTTTAGGCAACTTGAGCGAGAAAAAACTGTTTTCACTTGTTTTTTTGCAAAAAACCTGCCTGTATTTGCTGATGCAGCTAAGCAAGACGAACAACGAGGCAGAGCGCCTTAGTTTATGCACGTGATGCTTGCGCTGGTGCAGCCGTATTTTGCCTGCGTGCAGCTTTCTTTAGTTTTGCCGTCGGCTTTGTAGCAGAGAGGGTGACCGTCGTATTTTGTTCCGTCGCTGTTGTAGTATATTGATGTCTTCAGATTGCCGTTGCTTTCGTAGTAGATTTGTTCACGGGATTTTGTGCCTTCGGGGTGGTAGTATATGTCTATCCTGCCACTGCTGTTTTCAGAGTAAGTGATTTCACGGTATTTTATGCCGTTGCTTCTGTAGTATATTGTTGCCTTGCGCGCCCCATTGCTTTCGTAGTAGATGTATTCTTTGTTTTTTGTCATGCCGTCGGGGTGGTAGAATATCTGTGTCCTGAGCTTGCCTTTGTTTTCGTAGTAGGCGTATTCCTCGTCTTTTGTACCGTCGCTTCGGTAGAATATCTTTGTCCTGATCTGGCCTTCGTTTTCATAGTAGGCGTATTCCTCGTCTTTTGTGACACCGTCGTCAAGGTAGCTGATCCTTGTCTTGCGATTGCCATTGCTGTAGCAATCTATAGAAAAGTCCCGGCGTCCGTCGCCATTGCTGTCATAATCGCCTGCTGCGCACTCCAGAACGTTGCTAAGCCAGCCGTCATTGCCATCTCTGCCATCAGCGCCGGCCGGTCCAGCAGCGCCATCCTTGCCCTCACTTGCGCAGGCAAAGCAGCTCAGCATTACAAGCATACATAAAAAAGTGGTGATTTGTTTCATTTTCTAAACTCCTTTAACATTTACAGGGTATTTTTTTACGCAGCTGAAGCAAAAAAAACTGTTTTTGCCTGATTTTTTTGCAAAAAAGCTAGCCCCTATTTGCTGATGCAGCTAAGCAAGACGAACAACAAGGCTGAGCGCCTTAGTTTATGCACGTGTTGCTTGCGCTGGTGCAGCCGTGCTTTGCCTGCGTGCAGGTCTCCGTAGAAATGCTGTAACCTGGGAGGCAGAGAGGGCCTTGGGCTTTTGTGCCGTCGGTGTTGTAGTCTATCCATGTTTTGTATTCGCCGTTGCTTTCGTAGTAGGTGTATTCTTCGTCTTTTGTCACGCCGTTGTTTTGGTAGTCTATCCTTGTCTTGCGCTGGCCGTTGCTTTCGTAAAATGCGTATTCTCCTTGTTTTGTGCCGTCGCTTCGGTAGTATATTATTATCTTGTCATTACCATGGCTTTGGTAGTAAGTGTGCTCAGAAGATTTTGTCAGGCCGTCGTCATGGTAGTTTATCCTTGTCTTGCGATTGCCATTGCTGTAGCAAGCTATAGAAAAGTCACGGATTCCGTCACGATCGCTGTCATAATCGCCTGCTGCGCACTCAATGAAGTCAGCAATCCTGCCGTCCTTGCCGTCAGCGCCATCTCTGCCATCAACGCCGTCTATGCCGTCCTTGCCCTCAGCGCCGGCAGGTCCAGCGGCTCCATCCTTGCCCTCACTTGCGCAGGCAAGGCAGCTCAGCATTACAAGTATAGATAAAAAAGTGGTGATTTGTTTCATTTTTTAAGCTCCTTTAACATTTACAGGGTATTTTTTAGGCAACTTGAGCGAGAAAAAACTGTTTTTGCCTGATTTTTTTGCAAAAAACCTGCCTGTATTTGCTGATGCAGCTAAGCAAGACGAACAACGAGGCTGAGCGCCTTAGTTTATGCACGTGATGCTTGCGCTGGTGCAGCCGTGTTTTGCCTGCGTGCAGGTTTCTTGAGTTCTACTGTCATCTGGGTAGCACTTAGGATAGCCGTCGTATTTTGTACCGTCCATTTGGTAGATTATAGAGCTCTTCTGATAGCCGCTGCTTTCGTAAGTTGTGTTTTCACGGAATTTTGTGCCGTCAGAGTAGTATTCTATATAAGTTGCACCATAGCCGTTGCTTTCGTAGTAAGTGCGTTCATAGAATTTTGTGCCGGCAGAGTAGTAGATTGCATGAGTCTTCGGATTGCCGTGGCTCTCGTAAAATGTACGCTCATTGCTTTTTGTCACGCCGTCAGGGCGGTAGTTGATCCTTGCCTTGCGCTGGCCATTGCTGTGGCATTCTATAGTGAAGTCACGGCGCCCGTCGCCATCGAGGTCGTAATTGCCTGGTGTGCACTCCATGACGTTAGCAATCCTGCCGTCCTTGCCGTCAGCGCCATCTCTGCCATCAACGCCGTCTATGCCGTCCTTGCCCTCAGCTCCGGCAGGTCCAGCAGCGCCATCCTTGCCCTCACTTGCGCAGGCAAGGCAACTCAGCATCGCAAGTATAGATAAAAAAGTGGTGATTTGTTTCATTTTTTTAAGCTCCTTTCATATTTACAGGGTATTTTTTTAGGCAGCTGAAGCAAAAAAAAAACTGTTTTTACCTGATTTTTTTGCAAAAAAGCCAGCCCGCTATTTGCTGATGCAACTAAGCAAGACGAACAACGAGGCTGAGGGCCACCAGCGGCTCCATCCTTGCCCTCACTTGCGCAGGCTAAGGCAGCTCAGCATCGCAAGCATACATAAAAAAGTGGTGATTTGTTTCATTTCTTTAAGCTCCTTTAACATTTACAGGGTATTTTTTTAGGCAACTTGAAGCGAGAAAAAAACTGTTTTTACCTGATTTTTTTGCAAAATTCCCAGCCCGCTATTTGCTGCTGATGCAGCTAAGCAAGACGAACAACAAGGCTGAGGGCCACCAGCGGCTCCATCCTTGCCCTCACTTGCGCAGCTAAGGCAGCTCAGCATTACAAGCATACATAAAAAAGTGGTGATTTGTTTCATTTCTTAAGCTCCTTTAACATTTACAGGGTATTTTTTTACGCAGCTGAAGCAAAAAAAACTGTTTTTACCTGATTTTTTTGCAAAAAAACACAGCCCCTATTTGCTGCTGATGCAACTAAGCAAGACGAACAACGAGGCTAGAGGGCCACCAGCGGCTCCATCCTTGCCCTCACTTGCGCAGGCAAGGCAGCTCAGGCAGCGCAAGCATACATAAAAAAGTGGTGATTTGTTTCATTTTTAAACTCCTTTAACTATTTACAGGGTCTTTTTTAGGCAACTTGAGCGAGAAAAAACTGTTTTTGCCTGATTTTTTTGCAAAAAAGCCGCCTCCGGCCTTGTTGTCATAAGAGGCGCATGGCGTTGTTGTAATAATGTAGCGTTGGTTTTAATGACAGGGGGCAGTGTGGTAATATGCGGAGTCTGGGCGCCGCATTATGTCGTATTGGAGCTGATGCAACTAAGCAGGGCGAACAACGAGGCTGAGGGCCTTAGTTTATGCACGTGATGCTTGCGCTGGTGCAGCCGTGTTTGTCCTGCGTGCAGGTCTCGGTAGTTTCGCCGTCGTCTTTGTAGCACTTAGGATAGCCGTCGTATTTTGTGCCGTCGCTGTTGTAGAATATATATGCCTTCAGACTGCTATTGCTTTCGTAGTAAGTCTCTTCACTGGATTTTTTCACGCCGTCTTCAAAGTAGTCTATCCATGCCTTCTGCTTGCCGTTGCTTTCGTAATAGGCGTATTCCTCGTATTTTGCCACGCCGTCGATGCGGTATATGATCCTTGTTTTCTCATTGCCATTGCTTTCGTAGTAGATGGATTCCTCGTCTTTTGTGACTCCGTTGTTTTGGTAGTCTATCCTTGTCTTGCGCTGGCCGTTGCTTTCGTAGTAGGCGTATTCTTCGTCTTTTGTGACTCCGTCGGTGTAGTAGATGATCCCAGTATTGAGATTGCCGTTTTCGTAGTAAGCGTATTCAGAAGACTTTGTCATGCCGCCGCTTGCGTAGTTTATCCTTGTTTTGCGATTGCCGTTGTTGTGGCACTCTATAGAAAAGTCACGGATGCCATCTCTATTGCTGTCATAATCGCCTGCTGTGCACTCAATGACGCCAACAAATACGCCATTCCTGCCGTCCTTGCCAGCAGCGCCGTCAGTCCCAGCTGCTCCATCCTTGCCATCACTTGCGCAGGCAAGGCAGCTCAGCATTGCAAGCATACATAAAAAAGTGGTGATTTGTTTCATACTGGCTCCTCTAATGTGTGCAATGTTTATGCAGCTAGGCCATACCAGGCAAGTCTTTTTTGCAAAATAGGCAGCAGGGCGCAGCACCCGTATGCGCAAAGCGCGCTGGGGCGCTGCCGATGTGCTTAGTTTATGCAGGTGCTGCTTTCGCTGGTGCAGCCGTGTTTGTCCTGCGTGCAGGTCTCGGCAGCGCTGTCGTCGTCTTGGTAGCAGAGAGGATAGCCGCTGTTTTTTGCGCCTTCGGTGTTGTAAGTTATGAGTGTCTTCAAGTTGCTGTTGTCTTCGTAGTAAGTGTATTCATACCGTTTTGTGCCATCGCTTCGGTAGGTCAAGCGTGTCTTCCTACTGCCGTTGCTTTCGTAGTAAGTCTCTTCACTGTTTTTTGTCACGCCGTCGCTTCTGTAGTGGATCCATGTCTTGCGATTGCCATTGCTTTCGTAGTAAGTGGATTCATAGAATTTTGTCATGCCGTCGCTTTGGTAGTCTATCCTTGTCTTTTCATTGCCATTGCTTTCGTAGTAGGTGGATTCTTCGTTTTTTCTCATGCCGTCGCTTTGGTAGTCTATCCTTGTCTTGCGCAGGCCGTTGCTTTCGTAGTAGGCGTATTCCTCGTCTTTTGTGATTCCGTCGGGGCGGTAGATGATTCCAGTATTGAGATTGCCGTTTTCGTAATAAGCGTATTCAGAGGACTTTCTCATGCCGTCGCTTCCGTAGTTTATCCATGTCTTGCGATTGCCATTGCTGTAGCACTCTATAGAAAAGTTACGGCGTCCATCACTATCGCTGTCATAATCGCCTGCTGTGCACTCAATAACATTGGCAGGTATGCCGCCATCCCTGCCGTCCTTGCCAGCAGGGCCGTCAGCGCCATCAGCGCCGTCCTTGCCATCACTTGCGCAGGCAGCGCAGCTCAGCATTGCAAGTATACATAAAAAAGTGGTGATTTGTTTCATACTGACTCCTCTAATGTGTGCAATGTTTATGCAGCTAGGTCATACCATGCAAGTCTTTTTTGCAAAATAGGCAGCAGGGCGGCTCCCTGCGCTCCCCTTCAAAGCGCGCTGGGGCGCTGCCGATGTGCTTAGTTTATGCACGTGATGCTTGCGCTGGTGCAGCCGTGTTTGTCCTGCGTACAGCTTTCTTCAGTACTGCCGTCGTTTTGGTAGCAGATAGGGTGGTTGCTGTGCTTTGTGCCGTCGGAGTAGTAGTCTATATAAGTTTTCGTATTGCCGTCTTCATAGTATGTGTATTCTTTGTCTTTTGTCACGCCATCGTATCGGTAGTCTAAATAAGTTTTCGTATTGCCGTCTTCGTAGTATGTGTATTCACGGAATTTTGTTACGCCATCGTATCGGTAGTCTATATAAGCTTTCGTATTGCCATTGCTTTCGTAGTATGTGTATTCTTTGTCTTTTGTCACGCCATCGTATTGGTAGTCTATCCTTGTCTTCAGCTTGCCGTTGCTTTCGTAGTATGTGTATTCTTTGTCTTTTGTCACGCCATCATATTGGTAGTCTATGTATCTCTTTCTATTGCCGTTGCTGTAACATTCTAGCGTGTAATCAATAATTCCGTTATGATCGTTGTCATGATTACCGGCTTGGCAAGCTAAGTCGTCAGCAGGCAACGCGCTGTGAGCTGGTGAGCTTTCATCCTCGTAATTAACTGTGCAGGCAGCGCAGGTCAGCATTGCAAGCATACATAAAAAAGTGGTGATTTGTTTCATACTGACTCCTTGAAACCCGCCTTGTTCACAAAGTATTTTTTTACGCAGCTGAAGCAAGCAAAAAACTGCTTCCACGTGTTTTTTTGCAAAATAGTAGCGCGCCGCGGCCTACTGCGCTGCTAAGGCCTTCTTTAACATGCAGGAGATGCTGCCGGCGCCAAAGCCTACGATCATTCCCACCATATCCGTAGCGGCAGCTTTTTCTAAGGCTTCTGTTATATCATCAGCTTCAAGTAAGGAGCAGGGCGTCTTTTTGCTGAGTTCCCGCATAGCATCTAGTATACATTGCGAAGAAACGGATTCTAAGGCCTTTTCCCCGGCGCCGTATATAGGCAAAAGAAAGACTCTGTCTGCCAAGCTCAAGGCCTGAGCAAATTCCTTAGAGAGCGCAGCTGTGCGCGTATAGCGGTGAGGCTGGAAAATAGCAAGCAGGCCCTGCCCCTGCCGGAGCATAGCTCTAAGCGCTTGCAGAGCTGACTGTATTTCTTTGGGATGATGGCCGTAGTCATCATAAACAGGAGTGCCTTTGTAAGAGCCAATTTTGCTTAGGCGGCGTTCTACTCCGGGGAAGCTCTGTAATTTGGAGATGAGGTCCCCGGCTCCCTTGCACGCCGGCAGTTTTACATAAGCTTTCTTAGAGGCCGCATCTGCCAAAGCAAGCACCCCCAAGGCATTGCCGGCAAAGTGCTGTCCCGGCACTTGCAGCTTCAGAGCGCCTAAATAGTTTCCCTGCGTCTCTTTATCGTAGTAAAAGATCTCCAGTATGTCATTTCTTTTGCTGCCATTGCGTTCTTTAGCAAAGGGAAAGTAGCCGCTGTAATGGCATAGATGCGCCCGACTCTGTACAAAATCTTCCATAGTCTTTTTATCTTGGAAACACGAAAAAAAAACGCTTTTGGCTTCCAGCTCTGCCCTATATGCCTTTGTCTGCTTGGCATCAAGCAGGCGCTTGATATGAGCATCTCCTAGACATACGGCGCATAAGTCAGCTGCCCGCCAAAATTCATAGAAGGCCTCGCATAGCTTGCCCATACTGCCATAATGCTCCAGATGATCTCTATCGATATTTAACAAAAGGCGCAGATCAGCTTTGCTCTTTAGAAAAGAGCCGTCGGACTCATCCGTTTCATAAACGCCTATAGGGTCTTTGCCAAGCCGAGCTCCTTGCGTTAAAAAGAAGGGTCTGCCGCCAGTAAAGATGTAAGGATTAAGGCCGCATTCCAAAAGCAGCCATGCCAGCATCGCTGTACTTGAGGTTTTACCATGCGTTCCCCCCACAGCAAAGGAGCGCCGGCAAGGGTCCATACACATATTAAGAAATTCCATACGATGCAGCATTTGCAGCCTGCTCTCTGGCTTTGCTGCAAGCCTGTTTGCAGCTTCGTACTCAGGATGTTTTTTTGGAATTGCGCTGCTGTATACAACAATGTCATAGCTCTGCAGCTCAGCAGGATTTGTCTGCGTACATGCCATAACATGGATACCTTTTTCAGCAAGCTTTTTACTTGATTCAGAGCCCAAAGCTGAGTCAGAGCCGCTCACAAAATAACCCTGCTCTTTGGCCAGATAGGCCAAAGGCTGCATTCCAGAGCCTCCTATACCTATGAAATATACTTTCTTCATTTGATCAAAGCGCGCCTTGCTCTGTGCTTGTGAGCATAGCTTGGCTTCCTCATTCCAACAAAGCGTAAAATGGAATCCATGCTCAGGCAAGCCAAGCAAATTCCAAAGCAAGAACTAAAAAATATCTTTCTTTTTTATGCCATATATGAAATTTTCCCCTGTAGAGAATGCGTGTCCAGAGTTGCTTGCCTTCTTCTGCGGCCTTATAGACGGATGAGACTTAGAATAGTGATAAAGCTTTCTTGCTCAATGGAGTAGACATGCCTCAGCTTGCCAAAACAAGAGCTATTGTCCTTCATAGGCGCCTTTACAAAGAAGGCAATGCTTTAGTATGGCTCTTGAAAGAAGACGGGAGCGTATTGCATTTGCAAGCTCATGGCATTCATGCAAAATCCAAAGCTTCTGCGCTGCTAATAGAGCCTGCATCTCTCATATCTCTTGATTACTACATAGGGAAAAATGGCTACGCTTCTCTGAAAGAAGGCTGTATCGAAAGACGCTTTGAAGAGTGCAAGAAACATTATAGTGATCTGCTTATACTTTCTTATCATCTGGAACTACTTAGAACTGTCTGCTCTTATGGCAGCTCCCCTGCTTTATTTAAGCTCCTGCATGGGGCTTTGGATGCTCTGTCATTTCCAAAAGAAGAACATTGCTACATTGTCTCTTTAAGCGTTTTTTTCCAGTTACGGCTTCTGAAATTTCTTGGGATATTAGGGGCGCACGATAGCTGCAGCCACTGTGAAAGTTTGCTCCAAAAAAAAGCCCATTGGAAGCTGCCAGAGGCTTCTTTTGCATGTATATCCTGTTTCCCTCAGGCAAATCATGCCGGTTTTCTGGCTACGCAGATCATAGCCTTAGCTCATAAGCAGACTTTTTGTTTTTTTAAAAGGAAACTTTTGGAGGAAAATGTATCTATAGAAGGTATGCCCCTGCATATGGAAAATAAAGAAGCCTTTTTGTTGAGAATATGGCGCAGCTTTCACCTATGTCTGGAACATTTTTGTGGAAGGCCGATAGTATCCTATAAGGCTTTGGCGAAACAATGGCAGCAACAAGCATGACGCATGATGCTATGGTCCTATACTTTGCGGCTTGTAATGACTTTGTTAAGAAAGGCAAATATAGTGATTACGCCTACAGCCTGCAATCGTCTAAAGAGCTAAGAGCTGAGCAGGGCTTTGGCTAAGGAGCGGCGTGTTCTTCGGGATTCATTTAGTAGCTGTGTATTTAGCAAAAGTCTGATTGCTCAAGTATTATTAATGATTCTTGACAAATCTGCAGGATATGTATATATTTATGTACGTAAGATAGTGATTCTGCATGCTTGTGTAAGTACTTGCGCAGGGGGAATTATGAGTATGTTGTCGTTTTTAGCTAAGCTATGTTTTCCTTCCCGAGCTTCTTTTTGTGCTCCGCTTTCAAGCGTGCTGCTATACGCCTCCAGCATTATTTTTCTTTTTTCATTGTCCTTAGGCTGCAGCTGGAGCATTGGAGGAGACAAGTCTGATTCCCAGGAGAAAGACAAGCCTTCTGTTACACCTGTACCGGCTGATCCATGTTCGCCCCTGCTTCCGAGCTTGCCAGATTTAACTCAGAGTCTGTGCCCTAGCGGCCCCATTCCCGAGGAAGCCAAGCAGATCCAAAAGATCACGATTAAGAACAGCTCTTCAGGCCTTGGAGAGAATTCCTTCGTATTCCCTGATTCTGGAGAGACAAGCAAGATAGGAAGCCTGTCGGATATGGAGCGCATGAGCTATGCAAATAGCGTAATTACTATAGACCCTTCTGATATATGCGATGAGCTTGAGGCAGCTTCTGATCATTGTATAGAAATCGTAGGTGATTACGACAGCGTATCATATAAGCCATCTGCAAGCTCTAATACGGATTTTAGCAGTTTCCCAGTAGTATTGGTATATGAAGCAAGAGCAGAAGATGGGAGCACACAGGACTATACCTTAGAGATTCATCGAAGGCTCAGCTCCTCTGCGACTCTCAGCCGCGTGCGCTTTAGGGCGGCCGGGAAGCCTGACTTAATATACAGTATAAGCAGCCTATTGCAGGAGGCATCTCTGTCTGCGTCTCGCCGTCCGGATTATGCGCAGCTAAGCGGCCTTTGTCCTACTGATGATGTTTCTGCTACGGATTGCCTTGTGTTAGAAGGCGATTTTGGCAGCGCTTCTATTGAGAGCGGCAGCTTTGCTGGCAGTGTTTTCCCTGTAAATTTCGTATTTCGCGTGCGCTCCGAAGATACCAAGCATGTCAAAGACTACAAGCTTCAGCTGCATAAGCTTCCAAGCAGCGTGGCGTCGCTCCGCTCTTTGGAATTCAGAAGTACTGCTATCTCCAGCAAGTTGTTTCGTTTTGATGATGGGACAGACTCCTTGAAGGATAGTATATTAGATGCGGAGCGTGAGCATTATGCGGATAATTTAGACCCTGGCGCTCTTTGTGGCCTAAGTGCGGGGAAGAGCGACTGCGTGGCAGTAGAAGGCAATTTTGCAAGCGTCAGCCTGCTTGCAGCGTCCAGCACGAATGAGGATTTCAGCGCCTTTCCCATAACTTTGCTTTATGAAGCTGTGGCAGAGGATGGCGGCAAGCAGGAATATACGCTGGAGCTCAGCCGCAGGCTCGATCCCTATAAAGAAATCA
>CBDETG010000099.1:0-11017 GCA_965242745.1 Leptonemataceae bacterium | reverse complement strand
AGCTTTCTTCAGAACAAAAACTAGCCTTATTAGACAAGGCGGGCTATATCGTTTTTAGCAAAAACAATATACCTAGATTTAAAAGTTATTTGTCGGACTTAGATGGAGTACCAGCTCAGGAAATATGGGCGGATATAAACCCTGTATCATCTCAGGGGCGGGAAAAAAACCGGCTACCCTACGCAAAAGCCGCTCGCTTTACTAGAACGCATCATCCAGGCAAGCAGTAAGAAGGGCGGCCTTGTGCTGGACCCTTTTTGCGGCTGCGCTACCACATGCATTGCAGCTGAAAAGCTGGGACGCAAGTGGGTGGGCATAGACATTTCTATAAAAGCTTATGATCTTGTGCAAGAGAGGCTAAAGAAAGAGGTCGCAAATCCAGAAGAGCTTTTTGATTACAAGAAGGCCCTGAACTTTTCCATAAAGCCGCCGAAGAGAACAGACCTTAGGCAGACAGACATAGATCAAAAATACGTCTACGTGATTTCTAACAAAGCCTACAAGAACGAATACAAAGTAGGCATAGCTAAGGACATACAAAAACGCCTAAACAGCTACCAGACCAGCGATCCAAACAGGGGCTATAAGCTGGAGCATAAGAAATTGACTCCCAGATACAGAGAGCTGGAAAAATATATACATACGGAATTGCAAAGCAGGCATGAATGGGTGAAGGCGGACTTAGAGACGATCAAAAAAACTATGAAAGATTTTGATAAGTCTTATTTGCTCTAACTACAATCACAAAAGCAAAATCTTTTTAGTAGACTGTGGTATATAGTTACCGGTATTTAAGAATCAGGAAGGCTTGCTGTCGAGCTTCTGCCACTGGGCGTCTTGTTCTGCTCTAAGCAGGGCCTCGAGCAGCTCCAGCATTTCTCCGTTCATGAATTGCTCTAAATTGTAAGACGTATAATTGATCCTGTGATCCGTAACGCGGCCTTGAGGGAAATTGTAGGTACGTATACGTTCTGAGCGGTCCCCTGACTTGATCTGTTCTTTTTTTAAGCTGTTATGTTCCGCATGGCTTCTCTTTTCTTCCAGCTTTGCTAAGCGCGAGCGCAAAATGCGCATAGCGCGGGCCTTATTTTTGTGCTGAGAGCGTTCATCCTGGCAGGACACCACCAGGCCGCTGGGGAGGTGGCTGATGCGTATAGCAGATTCCGTTTTGTTGACATGCTGTCCCCCTGCGCCGCTGGCACGAAAGACGTCGATCTGAAGATCGCTGTCCTTGATCTCTACTTCATTAGCTTCCCTTTCTGGCAAGGCCGCTACAGTAACCGCGCTTGTATGTATACGCCCATTGCTTTCTGTAGAAGGGATGCGCTGCACACGATGCCCCCCCCCCTCTTGATGCAGAAGGGCATAGGCTCGTTCTCCTGTAACAGAAATGCTCAGTTCCTTGTAACCGCCTAATTCCGTAGGCGCAGTAGACAATATTTCCACCTGCATTCCCAAGCGTTCTACAAGACGCAGATACATCTTCATAAGGTCTGCTGCAAAGAGCGCCGCTTCCTCTCCTCCAGTCCCAGCCCGTATTTCCAATATAATGCTGCGCCCTTCAAATGGGGAGGACGGCAGCAACAAGAGCTCCATCTCACGGCGCCTGTCGGCTAATTGCTTCTGGAGTTCCTGCGCTTCATAAAGAGCGGCTTCTCTGATTTCCTTGTCATGCTCTTCTTTTAGGAGCTCTTCTGCTTCCTCCCATTCCTTATGCAAGCGCAGGTAATTTTGTATTTTTTCATAGCGCTGCTTTTTTTGGGCATGCTGACGCAGCAAGTCCTTCCAGATACTCTCGTCTTGGCTGATATCCGGCTGAGCTAACTTTTCCTCGATCTCAAGAAAACTTTCTTGTTCTTGCTTAAGTCTTTCCAAAAAAAGGGCTTGCAGCATATTCCACACAACTCCAAGCGTGCCCTCGACAGGAATCGAACCTGTGCGCATGGTTTAGGAAACCACCGCTCTATCCCCTGAGCTACGAGGGCTTTGCTTAGGAATGCTGGTGGCAGCCCGGGTCTTCGCTTGCTTTCAGTCCGCTCTCAATACTGGCTCTTAATCTTGCATTTAGCGCGTCTATGTCGCTCTTTGCTACTTCTTCACCAGTTATATAAGGCTGTATCTTGACATAGACTGTGCCGGGGAAGATGCGCGGGATGAGCCTATGCTCCTGATAAGGCTGCAGTCGGCCTGAGTTGCGTATGCTCACAGGCTGCAAAGCGCTTTTGGAACGCAGAGCCAAGATCAAGGCCCCTTTTTTGAAGGGGCGAAGTGAGCCGTCTGGGTTGCCGCGCGTACCTTCAGGGAAGATGACAACAGCGCGCTGCTGCTTTTGCATCATAGCTGCAGCTTGCAGGAGAGCGCGCAAAGCATGCTTTTCGTTATCGCGTTTGACGGCAATATATTCCATACTCCGCATGACGGAACCTACAAAAGGCGCACGAAACAAGGAATCCTTAGCAACCCAAGCAAAATCTTTCTTTATACTAACATAAAATACCAAGATGTCCAGCAGACTGCTATGATTAGCCGCAATAGTACAGGCTTGATCTGTACAGAGCTTGTCTGCATTCTCCACACGCACTTTGATGCCGGCTACAGCCAAAAGGGAACGGGCCCACAGCACAAGCAAAGGGTGCAAGTGCTTGGAATCAAAAAAGACAGCTCCTAATCTAATACATAAAGACATGAAGATCGTCATGAGGCCCCATGCCAGCCCGATATACAGGCTGCGCAGCAGTATTAAGAATTCGTATATATATTTACGATGGAACTCTTCCCATACACCAACAGCGCTCATAAACAGCAAGCTTAGAAACAGCCTGCCAGGATGCCAAGCCTTTTTTCTCCTATAACGTTTTGTATCAGTATTTGCCTATGGGCCTTGGGCGCAAGACAGATGGCGCTAGTTTTGCACGCATATCATCTTGTGATAGCTCATATATTTTCCATTCCCTGCTACGCCAAGACTGCTGATACGGGATTTTGCCGACAAGCGCAGAAAAGAGCATGACAAGCAAGGCCTAAGGTCTACTATAATCCATCTATTTTAGGGAGATAAGCATATTACTCATATCAGTGGGAATCTAAGCGGGCTTGCGCCTTCCCAGTTGAAAGATTTAAGAAGGCTGGCTTTGAGGCGAATCAAGGAGGATGTCCTTGTTTCTCAGAACTTTGCCCGCTCTTTATGTAGTCTTTCTTTTGCTATAGGAAGGCAAATTGGAGCGCTCATAAATCGTAAGGGCAATGTGTCTCATCTCATAGTAGGAGATAGGCACGGCATCATGATCCCTGAGTTGCCGAAGAATTCTTCCCGAGCTCTGCGCGGCTTAAGGCTGGTTCATACCCATCTCAAGCAGGAAGGCCTTAGCCAGGAGGATATCTATGACCTCACGCTCCTGCGCTTGGATTACATTACGGCTATTACTATGGACCAGTGTGGTCTGCCTGCATTATTTTACAGCGCGCACAACATACTACCTGGGACAAGCAACATAGAAGAGCCCTGTAAGCCGGGGCAGCTGCTTGAAAATTTTTCACATAATATATCTGCTTTAGATGCGCATTTCATAAAAGAAGCAGATTCCCTTCGCCCACTGAAGGCGAGGAGCTTCGCTCTGCTGGCAGGCGTGTATACTCCCTCTATGCAGGCAAAGCGTACGCCGCAAGACTCTATGCTGGAGCTTAAAGAGCTTTGCCATACGGCGCAAATAGAGGTGGTAGAAGAAATCAGCCAAAAACGCTCCAGTCTGGACCCCATTACTCTCATTGGTTCAGGCAAGCTGAGAGAACTTGCCTTACGCGCCGTACAAAAAAACGCAGATATGATCGTCTTTGATCTGGAACTTAAGCCGGCGCAAGCAAAACGTATTTGTGAACTTTGTGACTTGAAAATCATCGACCGCACTCAACTCATTTTGGATATTTTTGCGCGCAATGCCACAAGCCGCGATGGGAAACTGCAGGTAGAGCTTGCGCAGCTTCGCTACCTCAAAGAAAGACTCAGCCAAAAAGATGACAATATGTCCCGCTTGACAGGCGGCATAGGAGGCCGGGGGCCCGGAGAAACCAAACTGGAAATTGGGCGCCGCCGCGTGCAGGACCGCATCCGAAGCTTGGAGAAGGCGATGAAGGCATTACAAAAGCGGCGCTCCCTGAATCGAGTAAAACGCAGGAAAAGCTCCTATATCGTTTCTATTGTAGGATATACGAATGCGGGGAAATCAACCCTTCTTGGCGCTCTTTGCTCCTCCCAAGCCCTCGTAAAAGCAAGTCTTTTTGCTACTCTTGAGCCCACTACGCGCCGCTTGCAGCTGTCCCAAGGGAGAGCGGTATTGCTGGCGGATACCGTAGGCTTTATCCATGAACTTCCTCCAGAATTAGCAAAGGCCTTTGCTGCGACCCTGGAGGAGCTGGCCGATGCGGACCTGCTTTTGCATTGCATTGACAGCTCTTGCCCCATGTACCGTCAAAAAATGCAGGCAGTAGAAACAATACTATGCCAAATGCAATTAGCTCATATTCCACGCATCTGTGTTTTTAATAAATGTGACCTCCTCCAAGAAAGAGACTGGAACTTTCTCCCTATCACTACAATGAGCAAAAAGCATGACAAGGAAAACGGCGGCATCTGCATCTCAGCAAAAGAAGGGAAAAACCTTGATCTCCTTGTAAAAAAGATAGAGGAGGAGTTTTTCTAAATGGGACAGAAAGACTGGCTTGTCTTATGAGTGATAACAAAAGCGAAAATCAGCCTATAAGCGCTATGGTGCCTGCGTGGAATCGCAGGTACTCGCTTTTGCATTAGGCACAAGGCCAGACGCCGCATATTACAACACCGCCGTCAGCAGAGTCCCCGCCGCCGTCATTAAAACCAACGCTGCATATTCCCAACGCCCCCTTATCACTACAACGCCATTTTAAGCCCCGCCGCGACGGCAGCGCTCTCAGCTTTCGCCCTCGTTAGCAGAACCCCCACGCCTCAGCGCCCCAGCGCCGCCCAGTCAGCAGAGTCCCCGCCGCCGTCAGCAAAAGCAACGCTATATTATTACAACCACGCCCAGACGCCGCATATTACAACACCGCCGCCGTCAGCAAAACCAAGGCCCCTACGTCCCTGAGCATCCAAGCCCGCCGCTTAGTCTTGCAGCCATAGGCCACATACGCCAAGCTTGCACAACATGGATGTAAAGAAGCCCTGCCTAAGAAGAAAATGAAGGGAATCCGCCCGCTTCAAATCTTTGCGCTGTTTTTCTTGCTGTCTCCCAAAAATCTGTAGGGCCTGCGGAGCGTCCGTAAAGTCGGTAGCCAGATTGCACTGGACGTCCTCCTTTGGGCGTGTTTGGATAAGGCGGGATGAAGCGCTTGGCATCTCCAACTAAATAGGCGCGTAAAGCTAAAACTGAGCCGTGAAATAATTCTTGAAAACTTACAATTTGTTGTGTCGGATAGACAAATACTTTCTCATAGAGCTTCTTTTTAACGTAATCAATACTAGGCCCGACATAATCTTTTATTTCCGGATCATTTTTTTTGATATTGCTGATTGCTTTGAAGACCCACCTATCCACATAGCCGCGCAGAGGCTCCATTAAATCATAGACTAACGAAGGATAATAAGTAGGGATATGCAAAAAACCGTGATTAGGGCTTAATTTATGGTAAAGCGCCCAACGTAAAATTACAGTTGAACAAAATTTCGAAACTGCGTCCAAAGCTGATTTTACAGGATTATGATTGCCTCGTCTTGCGCCTTCTTCTTCTAAGAGACTAAAATATGCACGCCAATACTTTTTAGCGTGAATGGCTTCTTGCATACGCATATCTTCAATAGACATTGTTCTTGTAAAGATTGGATATGCGGCGCTCAGCCACGTCATGGATAAAAATTTAGCTTTTAGCAGTTTACGCGCTATATGCTGCTTCTTTTTTTCAGAACTTCTAAACAGTATCTGTTTCCCTATCAAATCTGTTTTATTAGCGCTTGTGCTGGGTAGTATCCAGATAGCCTGCGCTAAATTACGTCTATGGATACAAATTGGGATATTATGCCGCCTGCACTTTTCCAAGAAATTTTCATCAAGGGGACAATGCGATCCATAAAACATAATAGAGTGTATTTTCTGAAGCGCACTACTACACTCGCCTCCTTTGTACTTAAAAGAAACAACCGCGCCTTTGATGGCAATTTGACTTGTGTAAGGCAGCCAAAATGGTATTTTTTTGCTTGCTTTTTTCGTATGACATTTTAGCATGGTATCTCTCGTGAATATGTTAGTAATAATGGACTTATCGGTATATTTTCGAGTCAAAATAAAAGGGGATATGCAAGTATTCCCTTGCTCTTTAACATAGACTGTGGGGAAAATGGATTACTCCCCGAATGTATTGGGGATAAAGGCTTGCGCAGGCAACAGCGGACCCCGAATGTATTGGGGATAAAGGCAGTATTTAGAAGCATCGGACCCCGAATGTATTGGGGATAAAGGCAGACGCCTCCGCCGGCAACCCCGAATGTATTGGGGATAAAGGCTTTGCATGGTCAGGTCAACCCCGAATGTATTGGGGATAAAGGCCTCGGAGATAATGGCAGCCCCCGAATGTATTGGGGATAAAGGCGAGCAGACCATATTTGACCCCCGAATGTATTGGGGATAAAGGCCGGCTTGTTATCAAAAGCGCCCCGAATGTATTGGGGATAAAGGCAATGATTGCTCCTCTGCACCCCGAATGTATTGGGGATAAGGCCGGGATACGCAGAGCGAACCCCGAATGTATTGGGGATAAAGGCTTGCTACATTGCTGACGGTCCCCGAATGTATTGGGGATAAAGGCGCCATCATAAGGAAGCTTACCCCGAATGTATTGGGGATAAAGGCTTTAGCTAGCATTGCTGCTCCCCGAATGTATTGGGGATAAAGGCGACAGGCCATAAACTACGGCCCCGAATGTGGGGATAAAGGCCTGATCATGGCCGATTTGCAACCCCGTAATAAAGGATTTTCCTTTGTTGCGAGCGGCGTTCCGAAGCTCGCTTATGCGGGCTTTTTAGCCTTGCGTCGCAATCTATTGTTGCCCACAGTCTATGTATCTTCTCTTGCGCTGGCTTGCAGCGCAAATATTGGGAAGACCTTCTTATGCCAAAACAAAAGAAAAAAACGAAAGTCAAGGCGATCACGGGCTATCGCTTGCATGCCAAGCGCCTGAAACATACAGGATCAGAAAGTATCCGCTCTGTAAAATTCCCTCTCATAGGCAAAGAAGACAAGCTATTATGGCTTGCTGATGTCATAAGACATGACTATCAGAACATGATGGGAGACATAAATTTTTCTGCCTGGCTGAGTTCAAAGCAGAACAACAAAGAGACATACTCTGTATTGCAATTTTGGCTGGATTCCATCAAAGCAGGCATGCTCTTTGCAAACTCAGAAAGCGCTTTATACCAACGCGCCTATAAATTATCCCCTCTGCCGCCGCTTATTGACAGGATAGGCAAAGCAATGCGCAAAAAAGATGCGGAATTTGCAGAGCATATTGACTTAGAAAAATTTTTAGAGGCCTTCGGCAAAGCGCAAACGCGCAATAAAAGACCCCAGTCCTTAGAATACAAAATACAAAGTATTTTTAAGGAAAACGCAAAAAAGACCTTGATAGCAAAGCATAGTAAAAAAATCAGCAAGGCAATAAGCAATGCAGATACCGCTGGCCAAAATGAATTTTGGCGCAAAGAATATGGCTTTGACAAAAGCATCATAAACAGCGCAGCAGAAGAAAGTGGCACAGCTATGCTGAGACCAGAGCGCAATATTGATTCTCATGAGCAAAATGAAAATACCATAGTTGCCAGATTGAGTAAAACGCGCGCTGAGTATAAAGAAAATACAAAGCTAATGCAGGCCGATCTCGGATTTGGAGCTTCCTTTCCCGCTTTTAGTCATTATTTCAATGCGGCTTTAGAGGATTTAAGATCGCAGAAAGGCCAAAATTTACGCAAGCTAAGCGAGCAGATTCTCCAAAAACATAATTGCTGGGAAGGTAAAGAAAAAGAGCTTGAGAAGCGCATCCACTTCCTTTGCCAGCGCGCAAAGAAAATAGAAAAGCCGCAGGCAGTTCCGGGATGGCACGAATACCGCACGTCTTTGGGTGGGAAACTGCAATCATGGCATTCCAATGCGCTAAGGCAAAAAGAAGAGATGAAAGCGCAAATTCAGGGCCACAGAGCAGAATGGGAAAATTACCGTGGTCATGTTAAAAAAATCCCCAGCGGCAAATTCGAATCTCTGCATTTTACGCAAGAAGAGCATCAATCACAGATAGAAACCGCTCTAAAATCGCTTAGTGAACTGGAAGAAGGGGTAGAAGACAACACCCTTTTTGATTTATACGGCGATGTATTAGCCCTTCTAAGAGTGCAGGGGAATCAGCTGTACCAATCTCTGGAAGCGCAGGAAATAGCTGATATTAGCGGTATGAAAAAAGCGCCCAAAAAAAAGGACGCAGCGTGGGCAAAGATATACAAAAAACTTGCCAAAGACATATACCATATACCGCAATTCCCCGGCAAGGCGGCAAAAAAGCGTTACTTGAAGTTTTATCGTTCCATTCCAAGATTAGAGAAGGCTTTTGTATTGCTGTCAAATATCAAGCCTGAATATAAGAATGTGGATGCTGAGATAGAGCAAAGGCTCTTGCGGCAGCTAGAATCACTCCGAAGCAAATATATCCCATTGCCTAAGCAAAGAGGCCAGAAAAGCATCCCTCTTTCCCAGAGGTGCGGGCAAATTATCCATCAGGCATTTTTACAGGTCTACAACATACGACTGTCTGACTATGAGAGGCGGCCCTATGATCATTTTTATCGCGCAAAACAAGCCAGAGAAACGCGGGGTAAAAAAATCGAGCTTCCTTTAGCTCCATTGCATGATAAAGCCTACGAATTGACGCAGGCTCTCAAAATTGACTGGGCAAAATGGAAAAACTACATAGAGCATGACAACTTTAAAGAAATTCTTGAACTTCTCGAAATAGAAAAAATTCGCATTTCTATTCTTCAGTATATATGTCCCGGCTTTGTAATAAAAGCAAAGGATTACCGCCCTTTGCTCAAAGATTATACGAAACTAGAGGCCTACTTGAGAATACGCAAGAAAGATAAAAAATGGCGCGGCTTGGATTTGTCTGCTCTGCAAACCCTGCTCTTTTCAGAAATGCGCGGTACTTTGCAAAAAATGAGCCGCAAAACATATATAGAAAGATCAGTAGTTCAGATTGTAGATCCAGAGAAAAAATACCCCTTAGGCCATCCGAGAGGTGATGCGAGCACATGGATGATTTGGCGCAAAGACGATGAGCTCAAAAAAGACGAAATAGAGGCAAATAAAAATCATCTGCTGGAATGCAAAGGCTATGGACAGCAGGATGCAAAAGGGCAAAAGGCAAAAAAGACTTTTATACTCCAAGGCAAAGAGCTTTATTTACGGTCCTCAAAATACCAAATGCAGTTTCTTTGCCATTTCTATCATAACAAAGACAGCGCCTTGGTGGGGGCAGAACTGCGTGATTTTTCTCTTATAGCGGAAGAGGAGTACATATTAAGCTGGGACATGCAAAAAGAAGCCCCCATACTAAAAAAAGCGGATAAAAACCATACGCGTTTATTTATTTCCGTGCCATTTGCTCTAAAGCCTGCGCCAAAACATAGAGAAAACAGGAACAAGCGTATGATGGGAATTGATATAGGCGAATATGGCCTTGCTTATTATATCATAGAGGGCACAAGACCTGTCAAATTTCTCAAAAAAGGCTTTATCTATGAGCCCACAATCCACAATATTTTGCATTACCGCAAAGAATTGCAAGAAAGGCAGGCGCGCTCTACCTTTGCTATGCCAAGCAGCAAGCTCGCCAGATTACGTAAGCAGGCTATAGGGACGCTGCGCAACAGAATACATGATCTGGTCCTTCGCTATAACGCAACTCCCGTTTATGAATCTGAGGTGTCGCACTTTGAATCCGGCAGTAAGAGAGTTACAGCCATATATAATTCTCTCAAGAGGGCGGATACGCCGGATTGGACGAAGGATGTGGATAAACATGAAGTTGCTCATATTTGGGGGAAGAGGGAAAAAATAGGCAATCAGATTGGAGCTTATGCCACGAGCTATACATGCTGCCAATGCCGTAGAAGCGTATATGAAGACAGTATTAAGCAGGCATTGGAAAAAAAGAACTTTTCTATGAAAGAACACGCTCAGAAAAAAGAAACCTATGTATTGAAGGTATTAGGACAGGAGCTCCTCGCCTTTGGGAAAAATGCCGCTGATGTGAAAGAAAAACCTATAGACGCTGTTAAAAAATATGCGCGCCCTCCACTTGAAAGCATTCTGGCCGAAGGACAACTGAAATTAAACAAGAACTCTTGGCTGCAAAAGCGAGGGAATCAAGCCATCTTTCGCTGCCCTTTTGCTGCCTGCAGGCACAGCATATCTGATGCTGATATACAAGCTGCTTATATCATTGTTATGAAGCGTCTGGCTAAAGAGCAAATTCAGAGTCAAAGAGAAAATTCCAAAAACAAAAAAAGCAGCGATAAGAAAAGTAAACATAGCGATGATAAGGAAATACAAATATCTATGGAATATCTATTGTCTTTTGCGCACAAATATGACCCTCAATCACCTACGATTGCTATAAATCGCAGTTATATCTCCTAAGCAAGGAGCATCCAGCTTGATACAAGCGCAGGGGCTCGTGTGCTGTACAGACCAGAACAATCCAGGCAACGTTTAGGGCTGCCGCACAGGCCTAATGCCCATCTGCTGCTTGCACATACTACACCAATCCAGCGCTAAGGCACAGGCATTGCGTCCCGAGCACACGAGGTGCGAGAGTCTGGCGCTAAGACATGGATGTCGCCGCGCCAGACCAATGCCTATGCCTTGCCGTCATGGATGTCGCCCGCGCCAGACCAATGCCTATGATTTGCCGTGTCGTCGCGTCAGACCAATGCCTATGCCGT
>CBDETG010000098.1:0-10288 GCA_965242745.1 Leptonemataceae bacterium | reverse complement strand
AGACGTTGGCCTGCAAAGACGCCATCATTCCAGAAGATGCATGATATATTATTTTGGTTTTCAAAAAGCGACACATGGACATGGACACAGCAATACGAAGCTTTGGCGAAATCGACTCTAAAAGCGGATGGGGGGGAAAAAATATTAAATGTTTTTAAGGACGGGAAAAGAGTGAGAGGAAAGAAAACAGGTGAAATGTCCTTAGGGGCGCCTATGCGGGCTGTTTGGGATATCGGTTTTATCTCTCCCACAGCAAAAGAACGCACAGGCTACCCTACGCAAAAGCCGCTCGCCTTGCTGGAGCGCATCATTCAGGCAAGCAGCAAGAAGGGCGAGCTTGTGCTGGACCCGTTTTGCGGCTGCGCTACCACATGCATTGCAGCTGAAAAGCTGGGGCGTAAGTGGGTGGGCATAGACATAAGTATAAAAGCATACGAGCTGGTGCAAGAGAGGCTGAAGAAAGAGGTCGCAAATCCAGAAGAGCTTTTTGATTACAAGAAAGCCCTGCGCTTTTCTACAGACCCGCCGAAGAGAACAGACCTTAGGCAGACGGACATAGATCAAAAATACGTCTATGTTATTTCTAACAAAGCTTACAAGAACGAATACAAAGTAGGCATAGCTAAGGACATACAAAAACGCTTAAACAGCTACCAGACCAGCGATCCAAACAGGGGCTATAAGCTGGAGCATAAAAAACTGACTCCCAGATACAGAGAGCTGGAAAGATATATACATACGGAATTGCAAAGCAGGCATGAATGGGTAAAGGCGGACTTAGAGAGCATCAAAAAAGCCATGAAAGATTTTGATAAGTCTTAGCTGCCTCAGGCAGAGCATTCGATATGCTCTGCACTTCACCTACCGTGAAGGTAGGTTCAGCATTTTTAGGGTCTCCCTAAAAATGCCTTTACTTTAATAAGGCAAAGATCGCAAATCATGCGAAATCTTTTTAGTGGGCTGTAGTATATAGTTCCCGCAAAATCCATTTCCCATTAAGACAGATAGGAGCCTATAGTCTAGCAGCAGGCCGCCTCACCTGCGCATGCTGCTTTGTTTTAAGTAAAGTCATGAGATGCCAAGAGGCGCCCGTAGTCTATGCTTGTTCTAATTTGCATTGATTTTGCCCAAGGCGATCTATGTCCTACAAGCCTGCCTCATCCATGAGCTCTGAAGCTGTGACGCCTAAGGCATGGGAAATTTTGATGATGTTTCTAAGCGAAATATTTCTGTATCCCGTCTCTACAGAGCTGATGTAAGTTACATGGATATTGCTCTCAAAGGCCAGCTTCTCTTGGGACATGGCTTTGGCTTTTCTTAAACGGCGAATGGCTGCTCCTAATTTCGTTTCTACAGTAGTCTGGCCTTTTGCTTTCTTTGACACGCCATATGTATATCATGAATATATTCTATGAGTCTATAGACTATAAGTAAAGTGACGCCTGCCAAGTCCGCGCCTGCCAAATTAGCTGCTTTCTTCGTTATCGGCGCAGGGCAGGCCTGCTTTGTTACTGATCTACGATGGATGAAAGTCGTGATAGGGTTTTGTATACGCAAGCGCGCCAAGCCTTTCGCTATAGATGGCATGATTAAGGGCGCAGAAGATTGCATACAGATGCCCCATTTTGATTTTCGATAATTTTAAGAGCAGGAGCGCCGGAGAGCGTGTGCATATAACAATGATGGACCGTTAATACTAAATCTTGCAGTTTTTGTTTATCTTCCATCATCTCTACGTTTCGACCTAATTCCTTACATTTCTCAGCTGAGATATGCCTGGAATGAGATAAGTTAGTGGCATGGTCAGCAAATTCTTTTAGTATTTTCTCGATTTTTGTTTCCTTATCGGCATCCTTTGCAAGCATCCTTTTTGATAGATTTTCTTTTACTATATCCTCTGCCCACTGAATCGCTTTTTTGCATTCTCCCAAAAGAGTTGGATGGTATTTCGCTATTATATGCTGCCATAATACTATTTTTGCTGGCTCTGCTTTAACTTCCTTATAGGCATCATTAAATTCTTCCAGAATGGCATGCGCTGGCAGCCCTTGATATAGCGGGTCTATGGGGCTAAGGCTGGAATGGCTGCCCATTAAAATGCTATCACATGAACAGGCAATCATAGTGCCTGCCGACATTGCTAATTGAGGAACGACTACCCTTATATCAGAAAATTTTTTAAGTAAATAGTCAATAATAGATTCAGTAGCTGCAACTTCACCGCCAGGAGTATGTAAAAAGAGGTCCAAGCCTTTATTTACATCCAGCCCATGAATAGCGGTCATAAATCCATTCTTATCATAATCGTTTATTCCAAGGGCATTTTGAATACTGTAATTGTTGCTTTGGAGCCATCCGCTGTAATAAGCAATAATATTGCGCTTTGTAGAATTACTGAGTTGTTTTAGGTACTTATGGCGAATTATGTCAAAATTACTACCTACATTATGCAATTCATTTAATATATCTGCCCAATTCGCCAATTTTTTCAAAACTCCTAAATGCTGAATTGTTATCAGAAATAATCCACTGCAATTCCTCTTTTTGATCTAGATTAAGATCTTGCTCATAAGAGGGCTGGACTTTTATTTCATCGAACATTTTCTCATATTCTTTTATATATTCCTGCAAATCAAGATTGCTTTTGCTTTTTTGTGAAGAGAATTTTTGTCCCCGCTCAGCATAAAAAATTTACCTAAGAAAACTAAATAGCGTATTTACGTAACCACATAAATATAAGCTTCCAACGGCTGCTTTTTGATCCTTCAGCCTGACTTTAGGACACTTTTAGCAAGGCTGCCTGCACGCTGCCCGGCTGCTCCTTCCATTTAAGACTGCTATGCGCATAGAATTTAAATTAGCTGACGCCTTGCAAAGATCCTTTTTTGAAATATCTTCATAGCGCGTTTTGTTTGGTTTGATCCTACAAGCGCAAGCAAAGCGCTGTGAATTTAGCTTTACAGATTCGATAAGGGCCCTAGCATTGTTTGTTGGGCGTAGGCTTGCAGCAGCCCAATTATGAAAGCCGAGTACGGCATCGAAGCCTTGATGTAATAGGAAAGTTGCTAAAAGCTGGAAGACTTGCTGTTATCCTGCTAATGGGTGCGCGGGGTGACGCGCCCTAAAGCATAGCTCATCCATCTTGGCCATGGCGCATAGCTAAATAAGAGCCGGTCTCAATATGAAACATTCTACTACAACCAAGCTAAAACAGAGCCGGAAGAGAGGCATTGTTTTAGAAAAATCGGACTTAAAATTCCTTCTTCCGTGTTTTGGCATCCTTTTGGGCGCCCTTCTGTTTTTACAGGATTTTCTCAGTGTGCGCCTCGTGGCCTCAGGAGAGCGCATCGGCACCTTGGTCATGAAAAAAAACATAGCCTTGCGCAAACAAAATGCCCAAGTCTTTTGGGAAGATGTATCAGAGCAATTCCCACTCTACAGCCTTGACACCATACGCACAGGCAAAGATTCAGCTGCCTTCATAAGCCTGAAGGACGGCACAGAACTGGACGTAGAAGAAAATACCTTAGTCGTTATCAATGTAAGCCGGCAGGGAGGGACTATCAATATCGGGGCAGGGAAGCTCCGCGCTCGGCGCAGCCTAAAGAAAGCTTTGGGCAGCAAGATAGGCAAGCTTGCCATAGAATCTGGAGAGCAGCGCATCACCCTTGGAGATGGCGACCTCCAGATCGATAAAAGCTCCAAAGATGCCAAACTCAATGTCAGCGTAAGCCGTGGAGAAGTGGAGCTTCGCACTGCCTTGGGCGATGTGAAATCTCTCCAGCAAAATGAACGCTTAGAAGTAGACAGCCAAGGCACATTTAAGATAGAAGCGATTCCCTTTGAGCTCAAAGAGCCCTTGGATGGGATGCGCTACGCAACGCAGACAGGCAGCTATACTGTACGTTTCCGTTGGGAGAAAAAAAGCGAAGCAAAGCAAGGCGCTGTCTTTCTGGAGCTCAGCTCAGACGATCGCTTCCGTAACATTATACAAAGAAAAAGAATCTCTTCTTCTTCTCTAGAGCTTGCGCTTCCGCCGGGAGATTATTATTGGCGTATAGGAAGCGCTGGCAAAAGCGAGGCCCACAGCTACGTATTTAAGTTCAGCATTGTCGCAAGCAAAGCCCTGCAACTACAAAGTCCCCAAGCAAAACACAAGATCGTCTATGTAAAAGAAAGCCCCTTCGTCCATTTTGCCTGGTCCAAGCATAATTTGGCGGAATCATATGTTCTTGAAATCGCACGTGATGCCAAGTTTGATGAGTTGATAGAGGAAAAGAGCTCGCAGAATACCTTTATCAGCATGAGAATGCAGGCGGGTCAATATTATTGGCGCATAAAAAGCAAGAGCCTGATTACGGGGGGGGGGCATAGGAGCAGGTCTCGAAGTCTGACTGTCGTCCAAGACATAGGGCGGGGGCTGCGCATAGAGATTTCCGATCCCACAAGGGCGCCTGTCTGGAGAGGCTCGCTCTTGGAAGGCGTACTGCTTGCATGGAAGGATATGATCGAGCTCAAGCAGGCGAGCGTGCAGCTGTCTCAAAATCCGCAATTCAATTCACTCATCTTAGAGGAGAAAACGCGCCGCAATGTATATACCTTAAATAAGCTGCTTCCTGTTGGAACCTATTACTGGCGGGTTGTAGGGGTAGAGCCAAAAACCAAGCCTTCACCAAGCGGCGTCCTGCGTATTGTAAACAATACGGCTAATGCGCTGCGTTTGATCTCGCCTGCTAAAAACAAGCGCCTTTCTTTTAAGGCCGGCTACAAACAGCCTGTGCAATTTCGATGGGATGCGCCCGAAGGCCTTATATATGAATTGACGCTGGCAAGAGACGCGGACTTAAAGCAAATCATAAAACGCATCAGAAGCTCTAAGCAGAGCCTGCAAATCAGGGCTTTAAGACTAGGGGCATATTATTGGAATGTTCGGCTTTTTGCCAAGGCAGAAGATGCGGGCTCTGATTCTCCTTTTCTGGGCCAAAGTGAGGTATTTAAGCTTTCCATCGCATCAGCTGCCATAGAGTTAAGCAGGCCTGCTCCTAAGACTATCACGTCTTTGTTCCAAATACGAAAAAGAGGCCTGCAATTTGCATGGACAGAGCTAAAGGGAGGCCATCTCTACAGATGGCTGCTGGCTAAGGATCGGCGCATGAGGCGGATCGTCATGGAGAGGGAAGTAGAAGATGAATCTCTAAAATTGGACAAGCTTCGAAGCGGCACATATTACTGGAAAATCGAGCTTCTTCATAAAGAAAGCAAGGCCTTGCTTGGACAAAGCAGGCTTTCGCAATTTTCTGTATTCAAGACAGGGCAAGTCTATCTGAACAATGGCAGGCTCATAGAGACTAGGTCTATTAAGCGCAAAGCAAATACGTTTATCGTGCAGACTTTGTATGGGAAGGAGGAAGTTATCCAAATCTCTGATGTCAAAAGCCTTATTTATTAAGTTTGCTGGCTTAGCTTGCAATACGAAGCTGGAAGGCGCTTGGAATACAAGGCCTTTTCTCGTAAATATGCTATCATGCCTATTGTTACCACAACGATACTCTGCATAAACGTAGCTATACATCTCTTGCTTTCTTTGCTTGGGATGATCAATGAAGAATGGATGAGCTTTGCCTATAGCAACTTTGCTCTTACCCCCGCGCATCTTATCGAAGAATGGGCCTTATGGCAGCCTCTAAGCAGCATCTTTTTGCATTTTCCTTACGTGCCCCTGCATCTCTTAGTCAATATGATAGGCATATGGAGTTTTGGATCCTTTCTGGAGCGCCAGATCGGAAGCATGCGTTTTTTATGGTGCTATCTGGTCAGTGGTCTTTGCTCTACTCTCTTTGTAGTACTGATGCCCTATATATGGGGCTCCGACCAAGACTTAGTCAGACCTACGGTAGGAGCTTCTGGGGCTTTGCTCGGCCTGCTGGGATCTGTCGCTGTGCTCTTCCCTCATTCCCGCCTCTATCTCTTGTTTTTCCCCATGAAAGCAAAAAACGCTGCCTTAGGCCTGGCGGTGGTCTCATTGCTGCTTTCTTTCTTTGATGCATTGTCTTTTATATCCCATAATGGACATCTGGGCGGCTTATTAGGCGGCATCATCTATGCAAAATGGGTGCTTTTGCCTGAGCTTGCTGCCCTATCTCCAAAGACTATGGAAGTCATGCCAGGGGCAGGCGAAAAACAGGACGATCAGCTTTCTAAACAACAAAGTCAAGTAATAGATCGCATCAGCCAAGAAAAGACTCAGGAGGATCAGCAAGGTAGCACCTTCTATAATAGGACAGAGAGCTCAGGCAAGAAGAAGTACGCAAATGATGCCGTGCAAAAAAACGAGCATTCTGGAGACGCAAAGGAGGAGGCACAGGAGCAGCAAGTAAGCAAACGCCTGTATTTTGATCCTGAAACCGGCCGCTTCGAGTACAAGGACTAAATTTCTACCTATGCGCAAAGATTTCAGTAACATTCCCTATCCTTCAGATTCTTGCCAGCCTGCGCAGGGCGCGCCTCCTAGTTGTTCTTTGGAAAAGCAGGAAGAAGCAAGCAAGGCCGCATGGGACAGCCCTGAAGGCATCTCTATTAAGCCCCGCTATCATGCAAAGGACCAAGACGAACTGCCTCACTTGTCTTATGCAGCCGGTCTGCCTCCTTATTTACGCGGCCCCTATGCTACTATGTACCTGATGCGTCCTTGGACGATACGCCAATACGCCGGCTTTTCTACTGCAGAGGAATCTAATGCTTTTTATAGGAGGAATTTGGCTGCAGGCCAAAAAGGACTTTCTGTTGCCTTTGATCTGGCTACGCACAGGGGCTATGATTCTGATCATGAGCGAGTCATCGGCGACGTGGGCAAAGCAGGCGTGGCTATAGATTCCATTTTAGATATGCAGCTTCTATTTGCACAAATCCCTCTGGAACAAGTCTCTGTTTCTATGACCATGAATGGAGCTGTGATACCTGTTATGGCTTTTTTCATTGCTGCTGGTCTGGAGCAGGGCGTCCCGCTGGCGCAGTTGAGTGGAACGATCCAGAATGATATACTCAAGGAATTTATGGTACGCAATACATATATTTATCCTCCCAAGCACTCCATGCGCATCATAGGAGATATTTTTTCTTATACCGCACAACATATGCCCCGCTTTCATTCTATCAGTATTTCTGGATACCACATGCAGGAAGCCGGAGCTACAAATGATATTGAATTAGCTTACACCTTGGCAGACGGCATAGAATATATACGCACAGGCCTGGCAGCGGGGCTGGATATAGATGCCTTTGCGCCGCGCCTCTCCTTCTTCTGGGCTATAGGAATGAATCACTTTATGGAAATTGCAAAGATGCGTGCAGCTCGTATGCTATGGGCGAGAATTGTGAAACATTTTGGAGCAAAGCGGGAGCGTTCTATGATGCTCCGCACCCATTGCCAGACCTCCGGCTGGAGTCTTACAGAGCAGGAGCCCTACAATAATGTGGCGCGTACCTGCGTGGAAGCTATGGCTGCCGCTTTAGGACATACGCAGTCCCTGCACACCAACGCTTTGGATGAAGCCATTGCGCTGCCTACTGATTTTAGCGCGCGCATAGCGCGTAATACGCAGCTGTATCTGCAGAAAGAAACAGGTCTCTGCCGCTCTATCGATCCATGGGGCGGCTCTTATTATGTAGAATATCTCACAGATGCTTTAGCAAAGAAAGCCTGGGAATGGATAAAAGAGATAGAGGAAGCGGGGGGCATGGCTAAGGCTATCGAAGAAGGCTTTCCCAAAATGCGCATAGAGGAGGCGGCCGCTCGTAAGCAGGCGCGCATTGACTCAGGCAGGGATTGTATCATAGGCCTAAATGCTTTTTGTTCCAAAGACAAGAAAGTGGATATAGATATATTGGAAGTAGATAATACTGCCGTGCGTGCAAAGCAGCTGGCAAGGCTAGAAAAGCTGAAAGCAGAAAGGAACCCTGCCCAAACAGCAGCAGCCTTAGATGCGATCACGCAGTGCGCAGCGGGTAAAGAAGCTAATCTGCTTGAGCTTGCTGTGCGTGCGGCGCAAAAGCGCGCCACCCTCGGCGAGATAAGCAAGGCTATGGAAAAGGTCTTTGGACGCTATCATGCCCCTATACGTTCTCTTTCCGGCGTATATGCCTCTGTTATGCGGGAAGATCAGAACTTCCAAGAGCTATGCAGGCAAAGCCAGCTTTTTTATGAACAAAGAGGCAGGCGGCCCCGCATCATGATAGCGAAAATGGGACAGGATGGTCATGATAGAGGAGCGCACATTATCGCAACAAGCTTTTCTGATCTGGGCTTTGATGTGGATATAGGTCCACTTTTCCAAAGCCCTGGCGAGGTGGCGCAGCAAGCTGTGGAAAATGACGTGCATATTGTAGGCGTCTCCAGCTTGGCTGCGGGTCATAAGGTCTTAATTCCTCAGTTGGCAGCAGCGCTTCGGGAATGGGGGAGAGAAGATGTATTGTTGATTGCAGGCGGCGTGATACCTCAAAAGGATTATGCTTTCCTATACGAAAAAGGAGTAAGCGCTATTTTTGGCCCCGGCACCTCCGTAGCGGATGCTGCTGGGGAGTTGTTAGCCAAGCTCTTGCAAAAAGCTCCCCTGTGATCACTTCTTACGCTGCTCCTAAACGTTGCCTGACTTGTTCTGGTATGTACAGCACACGAGCACCTGCGCCCCGCGCTCAAGCGCATACATATAAGCTCGTGACGCAATGCCTATGATTCGCACTGGATTGTTGTAGTACGCAACGCACATGAGCATCAGCCTAACGCGACATAACGCGGCGGCCGAGACGCGGCATTGTTGCGTAACTCATGAAATGGCTGATAAGTGCCATATATTGCGGTTATACGGCCTTCGTAAAATGGAAAATGACACTCTCGAAAATGCTTGAATCGGCCTATAAGCGCTATGGTACCTGCGTGGAATCGCAGATCCCCGCTTTTGCATTACGCAACAACGCCGTTGGTGTAATAAGCGGCGTTTGTACTCAGGGACGTTTGTTTTGCTAACTGGGGGCGGGGTTGTAATAACTAAGTTTGCTGTGCTTGTGTTTCTCATGAGCGCTGCCAGACAGGAAAAGCAGAGCTTGGGTACAAGACATGACTTACAAGAATACGCCGCCCCTTGCAGATGATACCATTGTCGGCATAGCCAGCGCATCTGGACGAGGAGCCATCAGCATACTGCGTCTTTCGGGCAAGGCTGTTTTGTCTATATTAGGGCGGCATTGCTCTCTTCCTGCAGCCTCTGTGAAAGACAAATTCGCTGCCCATCCCCGCCAGATGCTTTTCTGTTCCTTTACAAATGGGCAAGTTCCTGCGGGTATGATTGATACAGGCTTGGCGGTTTTTTATTCAGGGCCAAAGTCATATACTGGTGAAGATTGCGCAGAGTTTTTTTTACATGGCAACCCGCTCATAATCCAGAATATGATTGCAGCTATTTTAGCTTCTCATAGCGAGGCGCGCATAGCCCGCCCAGGCGAGTTCACACAAAGAGCCTATTTACATCAAAAAATGGACCTCAGCCAAGCAGAGGCTGTAAATCAAATCATCCAAGCCCGTAGTGAATGGGAAATCCAAGCCAGCCAAAGAAACCTAGATGGAGAAATCAGCCGGCTTTGCTCCCGCCTGCGCTCTGCTTTACTGCATCTTAAGGCAGAAACAGAAGCAGCCGTAGACTTCTCCACAGAAGATCTTAGCCTGCCTTTGATGCAGCAAAGACAAGCAAGCGCAGCTAAGATATGTCAGTCCATCCAGGAGGCGCTTGTTGCTTCTGAGCGTACAGAACGATTGCGCTCCATTTTTCAAGTAGCCATCATCGGAGCGCCAAATGCGGGGAAGTCTTCTTTATTAAACTGTATCTTAGGCTGGGATCGCTCCATAGTTTCTCCAGAGCCCGGAACAACGCGTGATTATGTGAGCGAAGAAATACAATTCGATGGGGCAGCATTTCGTTTTGTGGATACGGCTGGAATACGCTCAGCCCAAAATGCCATAGAAGAGCAAGGCATCGCCTTCTCCTACCAGATATTAGAAAAGAGTCACTTGCTTCTACATGTCATAGATGGAGCAAAAGCAATTCAGGAACAAGCTTCCTGCCAAGTTTCACCACAGCTGCTTCGAAAAAAAATCCCTGACAAAATACCATACATCATGGTCCTCAATAAATACGATCTGCCTGAGGCAAAGCTGCATCTGCAGGATGTAGCGCAAAGACAAGAAGCCATTTGCATCTCCTGCCATAGCAAAGAAGGACTAAAAGAACTGCAAGAA
>CBDETG010000097.1:0-30416 GCA_965242745.1 Leptonemataceae bacterium | reverse complement strand
GCGCAAAATCATGGCGATGCCCATCTCTAATCTGAAGGCAGATACTATGACGAAAGCATTACAGTTTTTGTTCTCACGAGTAGACAAGATAGATGCTATTATTATAGACAGAGGATCAGAAAATTCATCCTTTAGCGGATGCGAAACACCCGCGTATTTGCATGCGACCCCGGATCGCCATGGCAGAAAGGATTAGTAGAAAATTCTATTCGCTTACTTTAGGTATACTTTTCCAAACAAAACGCGCTATGAACATATTTCGAACATATTTCAAAAAAGGATGTGTGCAGGGCGAAAGCTAACTTAAATTCTATGCACAGGGCAATCTTAAATGGAAGGAGTAGCCGAGAAGCATGCAGGCAAAATTTGCTAAAAGTGTCCTAGTCAGACTGAAGGATCATATGCTTCCCGTAAAAAAAATAAAGAATGCAGTTTTTTCCTTGCTAATAAAAGGGCTGCTAAAATAGCTGTCACTACTTGCTATCTTTAGGCCCTGCTTATGGCTTTGCGCATTCGATGGCAGTTAAATTCGATAGCAGTTAAATTCGATGGCAGTTAAAAAAGTAGTTACGAAAATCAAGCTGCAAGCGGAAGCTGCTAAAGCAAGTCCAGCTCCTCCTGTTGGTCCGGCTTTAGGCCAGCATGGGCTTAATATTATGGACTTCTGTAAGCAGTTCAATGAGCGCACGCAAAAACAAGCGGGCATGAAAATACCTGTAGTGATCACGGTTTACGCAGATCGCAGTTTTGATTTTATTACAAAATCTCCTCCCGCATCAACGCTGATTAAAAAAGAAATCAATTTAGCTAAGGGTTCTTCAAGCCCGCATACGCAGAAAGTGGGAAGCATTAGCCGCCAGCAATTAGAGAATATTGCCAAGATGAAGATGGAAGATCTGAATGCTAATGATATGGATGCCGCAGTCAAAATTATTGCGGGCACCTGCCGTTCTATGGGGGTGAATCTAAGCTTATGAGTAAAAGGCGCATATCAAGGGGGAAAAAATGGCGCATGCTGGATGCGAAGATAGACAGGAAGCGTGCTTATGATCCTGAAGAAGCGATGCGCTTGGTCAAGGAATGCAATTACGCCAAATTTGATTCCAGCGTGGATGCTGATATTAAGATTTTTTACAAGTCTTTGCAAAATGTGCGGGGCCTCATCCAGCTTCCACATGGCAATGGTAGAAAGGTGCGGGTTCTTGTATTTGCGCGGGAGGACAAACATGCGGAAGCTAAGGAGGCAGGCGCAGATTATGTGGGCTCTGCAGAGCTCATAGAAAAGATCCAAAAGGAAAACTGGACGGATTTTGACGCTTGTGTCGCTTCTCCTGACTTGATGAAAGACCTGGCGAAATTGGGCCCTATACTAGGGCGAAAAGGGCTGATGCCTAAGCCTAAAGCAGGGACAGTTACGCAGGATATTGGCCAAGCCGTAAAAAACCTTAAGGCAGGGATGAGTGAATACCGTTGCGATAAGACAGGAGTAGTGCATGTAAGCGTGGGGCGTGTTTCCTTTGATGCCAAGAAGTTGTATGACAACGCACGGGTTTTATACCAAAGCATTATGAAGGATAAGCCTTCCGATGCTAAGGGAGAATATATCAAAAGTTTTTTTCTTTCTCCTACTATGGGGCCTGCTTTACGTTTGAGCCATAGGCTTTTAGCGTAGTTGCTGCGTGTATTGTGGCGGGAGAATTTGCGTTTTAGATTTTCAGTCTGGCTGCATCAGGCTTAAAAGGCGCATAGCGTAGTATAGTTATTATGGCTTTGTTAGAAGCAAAAAAGAAAAAAGTAGAAGAGCTAAAAGAACTCCTTTTGGAACATAAAAGTTTTATGTTGAGCAGTTATAGCCACTTGGATGTCCCCTCGCAGAATGAGCTTCGCTCTGAGCTGCGCTCCAATCGGGCTGTCTTGAAAATGCTGAAAAATAGTCTTTTTCAGCTTGCTTTGAAAGAAGCTAATATGCTGCAAGCTCAGGCCAAGTGGCAAAAAATTTCAAGTGATCTGCAGGGGCCTCTCATGGCGGCCTTCGTAAAGGAGGGGGACTTCTCTGTTGCCGCAAAAATTTTGCTTGCATACAGTAAAAAAGCAGAGGCTATGCAGGTGAAGTCAGCTTGTTTGGATGACGCATATCTTGCTTTGCCAGAGGTCAAGGAAATGTCTGTGCTGCCTAGTCGAGCGGAGCTGCTTGCCATGATAGCGCAGGCTTTGCAAGGGCCTTCTGTAAAAATAGCGCGAGGCGTGAGCGAAGTAATGACTTCTTTAGCCAGAGCTATTAAGGCTGTGGGCGAGGGGAAGGAGCGCAGCAATGCTTAGTTGAGCTATAAGCGGCTTGTTGGGAGTAGTTTGCATATCATTTGCTAATGGGCGTGTTTATGCGAAATATCTTGAGTATGCCTTGAAGCTGCTCTTAAGCTTTCGGGGCAGATGAAATAAGGGGTGTGGGCTTGAAAAGTCTGTGAAGGGCTTGGAGATTGTTAGGGAATGGGCTTAAGCCTAAGGAATTTGTGTCGTATGACCTTCGTCTGCGGGCGTTTTGGCATAGGGGCCCATTGTGATAGTTGTATTTAAGCATTCTTTGGCAAAACTAAAGAATGACGCTTGCTGCAAAATAAAAGACTAAGCTTGCAGCAAGGACCTAAGATCCGGTCTCAAAACCCATGGATTAGGTTTTGAGACAGATTAAGGAGAGTAAAGATGGCAAATGTGGAAACATTGTTAGAAGAGATTGGCTCTTTAACTATTAAAGAGGCAGCTGATCTTGTAAAAAAGATGGAAGAACAGTTTGGCATATCTGCTGCTGCGCCTGTCGCTGCAGTTGCTGCGCCTGCGGCTGCTGGTGCAGGCGCTGGGAGCGCTGAAGTAGAAGAACAAAGTTTTGACGTGATTCTTAAGAGCTTTGGCGAAAAGAAGATAGATGTGATCAAGGTAGTTCGGGAAGTTACAGGTTTGGGCCTCAAAGAAGCCAAAGAGTTGGTAGAAAAGGGCGGCCAGGTTGTAAAAAAAGCTTTGGATAAAGCGGCAGCTGAAGAATTAAAGAAAAAGCTGGAAGGCTCTGGGGCTGTTGTGGAGCTTCAAGCAGCATAGCAAGGTCTATTTTCTGTTCTTTGATTTATGCAAGTAAAAGAAAAGCAAATAGTTAATCTGGGTTCTATAGCCAAGCCCATTGCTATGCCTGATTTGATAGGGATTCAACTTCGTTCCTTTGCTTGGTTTTTGCAGCTCCATATTCCGCCGGAAAAAAGGAAGAATCAGGGCCTCCAAGCTGTCTTTTTGGATACCTTTCCTATAGAGAGTCCTAATAAGGACATGGTCTTAGAGTTTGTCTCCTATGAATTTGGCGAGCCCCGCTTTGATGCTGCGGAATGCCGTGACCGCAGCGTCAGCTACAGTCTACCCTTAAAAGCCAGTATACGCCTCATCAATAAGCAAACAGGTGAAGTAAGAGAGCAGGCCGTCTATATGGGCGATATCCCCATGATGACGCCCAGCGGCACTTTTATAGTAAATGGGGTGGAAAGAGTCGTGGTCTCGCAGCTGCATCGGAGCCCGGGGATATTCTTTTTCTATGATGCGGAGCAGCGCATCTACTCGTCGCGCATTATACCCTATAGAGGCTCTTGGCTCGAGTTTGAGGTTGATACCAAGGGTATATTGATAGCGCGCATAGACCGTAAAAAGAAATTCCCAGCAACCCTTTTGCTCAAGGCTATGGGCATTAGCTCTAATGAGGCTGTGCTGAGAATCTTTTACGAAACAGAGAAGCAAAGCATAGCTGAGCTTACGGGAAGGGCTTTGAAGAAGCTTGTAGGGCGCCGTGTGGCTGCTGCTATCAAAAGCAAGGCAAGAGATGAAGTCATTATCTATCCCGGCGAGAAAATTAACGAAGATAACTTGAATATCTTCAAAGAATTGAAGATCAAGCAGATTGAACTCCTAGTCTTTCCTATGGGGAAGGATGATGTCACTATTATTAATTGTCTGGAAAAAGATGGAGTAGAAGGCCAAGAAGAATCTCTGCTCAAGCTGCATCAGATTCTCCGCCCGGGGGACCCTCCAAGCTTGGAAAATGCTCAGGCAGAGCTGGAGCGTCTCTTTTTTGCTTCTAAAAGCTATGATCTGGGCCGTGTAGGGCGCTATAAGATCAATAACAAGTTTCGTTATCATGAGCCTAAGCATTTTCAAGGCAGCGAGAGGGTTTTGCGTAAAATTGATCTGGTTATGGCTTTGCGTTATTTTGTAAACCTTGTAAACGAGGTGCCTGAGTTCCATTTTGATGATATAGACCATCTTGGGAACCGCCGCGTGCGCAGCATAGGGGAGCTTTTGGTAAATCAAATCAAAGTGGGCTTTTCACGTATGGAAAGGGTAATCAGAGAAAGGATGACTATACAAGATATAGATGTGGTTACGCCGCAAGCCCTTATCTCTATCAAGCCCATCATGGCTGTTGTAAACGAGTTTTTTGGCTCTAGTCAGCTTTCTCAGTTTATGGATCAGACCAACCCTCTTTCTGAGCTGACTCATAAGAGGCGTCTTAATGCCTTAGGCCCCGGAGGGCTTTCTCGCGAGCGCGCAGGTTTTGAGGTGAGAGATGTCCATTACAGTCATTATGGCCGTATGTGCCCTATCGAAACCCCTGAAGGCCCAAATATAGGTTTGATCGTATCTATGGGGACCTACGCCCGCGTAAATGACTATGGTTTTCTGGAAAGTCCTTATAGAAAAGTTAAGAGCGGCAAGGTGCTTTCTCAAGTGGAATATCTGGCTGCTGATGTGGAAGAGCATTTTAATATTGCCCAAGCCAATGCTCCCTTATTAAAAGGAGGCGCATTTGCAAATCCCAGCGTGAGCTGCAGGAAGCGGGCTGATTTCCCGTTTATGGCGCCTGAAGATGTGGATTATATGGATGTGTCTCCTATGCAGGTGGTGAGTGTTTCTACAGCCCTTATCCCCTTTCTAGAGCATGATGATGCCAACCGGGCTCTGATGGGCTCTAATATGCAGCGTCAGGCAGTGCCTCTTCTCATAGATGAATGCCCTTATGTGGGCACAGGTATGGAGTACAGGGCGGCTTATGATTCGCGCACCTGCATATTGGCTGAGGAGGATGGGGTAGTGGTGAAGGTCTCTGCTTCTGAAGTGCACGTGCAGCATGGCAAAAAAAAGGAAGTCCGTGTCTATAATTTGACGAAATTCCGCCGTTCTAATCAGAGCACTTGTATAAACCAAAAGAGCGTTGTGCTCTTTGAACGAGCTCCCTTTGCAGGCAAAGTTACAAACTTGAGCAGCGATGCTATAGAGCTGAGCCCAAAGGATGGGGAAGGTGAAAAGCTGCATATTCCTCTTAAGAGAAATGAAGCTGCGCTCCAGAGCTTTGTGAGAAAAGGGGCGCAGGTAGAGCAAGGGGCAGCTTTGGCAGGGCAGCAAGTCTTCAGCCCCCTGTATAATGAAGACGCTCAGCTCATACGCCCCGCTACGGTTTTGGCAGATGGCCCGGCTGTGGACCAAAATCGCTTGGCTTTAGGGAAAAATGTCTTGGTTGCCTTTATGCCGTGGGAAGGTTACAACTTTGAGGACGCTATTTTAATCAGCGAAGGTCTTATCAAGCGGGATGTCTTTACCTCCCTGCATATAGAAGAATATGACATACAAGCCCGCGAAACGAAATTGGGCCAAGAGATCATTACCCGTGACATTCCTAACCTGAGTGACAAAGCCTTCCGCGATCTGGATGATGATGGTATTATACGCACGGGAGCAGAAGTGAAGAGTGGAGATATACTGGTGGGGATGGTGACTCCCAGAGGGGATACGGACCTGACTCCTGAGTACAAACTGCTGCATTCCATTTTTGGAGAAAAGGCAAGGGAAGTGCGTGATACTTCCCTGCGTATGCCTAACGGGACTGAAGGGGTTGTGATTAATAGCTGGTCCTATTCCCGCGCTGATGGGGACGAGCTGCCTCCCGGGGTGGAAAAGATGGTGAAAGTCTTTGTGGCTAAAAAGAGCAAGCTTCAGGTGGGAGATAAAATGGCAGGCCGCCATGGCAATAAGGGAGTAGTGGCGCGTATTATGGCTGAGGAAGATATGCCTTTTATGGGAGATGGGACGCCCATTGATATTGTTCTCAATCCTCTGGGAGTGCCTTCCCGGATGAATATAGGTCAGATTTTAGAGACTCAGCTTGGCTTTGCGGCGCATCGTCTAGGTTTGCATTTTGAAACGCCTGTTTTTGACGGAGTAAAAGCGCCCCAGATGGAAGAGTATCTTAAAAAAGCTGCCCTGCCTACAGACTGCAAGTTTGATCTTTATGATGGCCGTACAGGGGAAAAGTTTGAAGGGAAAGTTTTTTGCGGGTATATCTATATGCTAAAATTGGGCCATCTGGTAGATGACAAAATCCATGCCCGCTCCACAGGCCCCTATTCCTTAGTGACGCAGCAGCCGCTTGGAGGAAAGGCGCAGTTTGGAGGGCAGCGTTTGGGGGAAATGGAAGTATGGGCTTTAGAGGCCTATGGCGCTTCTCATACCCTGCAGGAGCTTTTAACCGTAAAGTCTGATGATATGGTAGGACGGGCTCGTATCTATGAAGCCATTGTGAAGGGGATCCAATCCATTGCTTCTGGAACTCCTGAGTCCTTTAATGTGCTTGTGCAGGAGTTAAGGGGCTTGGCTTTAGATGTGAGCCTCTATAATTCAGAGAAGGATCGTATGGATGTCTCCGATCTGGAAACTAGCCTTAATCGCAGCAAAAAACGCAGTAAAATTAAATTAGACAGCATTGAAAAAATGCCTTAGGCTTTCAGTAAAGAAGGCAGCGCAGGCAATGCGCAGTTTATGAGGCCTGCTTGAGGGAAGGAAAAATGGGATATAAAGAATATACGGACTTTGAATCTATAGGAATACAATTAGCGTCTCCGGAGAAAATTCGGTCGTGGTCTTACGGGGAAGTAAAAAAACCAGAGACAGTAAACTACCGTACTTTGCGCCCTGAGCGGGATGGGCTTTTTTGTGAGCGCATCTTTGGCACAACTAAGGATTGGGAATGCTATTGCGGTAAATTTAAGTCCATTCGCTATAAGGGCGTAATCTGTGATCGCTGCGGGGTGGAAGTAACGCATAGCCGCGTGCGCCGTGAACGCATGGGGCATTTGGAGCTGGCATGTCCCGTGGCGCATATTTGGTACTATCGCAGCGTGCCCAGCCGCATGGGCCTGCTTTTGAACCTTACTGTAAATCAGCTGAAAAGCGTGCTCTTTTTTGAGAAATTTATCGTGATTGAGCCGGGAGAATCAGAGACTTCCATCGGCGATCTGATTGATGAAGAGGAGTATTATGAATATCTGGATGAGTATGGAGATAAGTTTGTAGCTATGATAGGAGGCGAGGGCATTAAAGAACTGCTCGAGCGCATAGATATAGACTCAGAAATTCGCCAGATACGTCTTCAAATCCAGAATGGTCTGAAGGCCTCTGATAGGCGCATTTTGAAGCGCTTGGAAGTGCTTGAAGCTATGAAAGAATCTGGCAATAGGCCCTCCTGGATGATGCTTGATGTGGTGCCTATTATTCCGCCTGAGCTTCGGCCTATGGTGCAGCTGGATGGCGGCCGTTTTGCAACCTCTGACTTGAATGACCTCTATCGCCGTATGATCAACCGTAATAACCGACTGAAGCGCCTCTTAGCCCTTAAGGCGCCTGAGATCATAGTAAGAAATGAAAAACGTATGCTGCAAGAATCTGTAGATGCTCTTTTTGATAACAGCCGACGCAAGCGTTCTGTGAAAAGTAAGGGGAACAGGCCTTTGAAGTCTCTTTCTGATATGCTTAAAGGCAAAACAGGCCGTTTTCGCCAAAACCTTTTAGGCAAACGCGTGGATTATTCCGGGCGTTCTGTAATCGTGATCGGGCCTGAGCTCAAGCTCCACCAAATGGGCCTTCCCAAGAAAATGGCGCTGGAGCTCTTCAAGCCTTTTTTGATGAAGCGTCTTGTGGACTTAGACCTGTCTCCGAATATCAAGGCGGCCAAAAAGAAAGTAGAAGCTGAAGAAAGGGAAGTTTTTGAGGCGCTGGGAGAAATTGTAGAAGAACATCCTGTGCTCTTAAATAGGGCGCCTACGCTCCACCGTCTTGGCATACAAGCTTTTTTACCCGTTGTTGTAGAAGGCAAGGCGATGCGCCTCCATCCCTTGGTTTGTCATGCCTTCAATGCGGACTTTGATGGGGATCAAATGGCAATCCATGTGCCCCTTTCTCCTAAGGCACAGCTGGAAGCTTGGATGCTGATGCTTTCTTCGCATAACTTTTTAAACCCGGCGAATGGGGCGCCTGTGGTAGGGCCGAGTCAAGATATGGTCCTGGGTCTGTATTTGATCACTTCTCAGCTGGCGGGAGATAAAGGGGAAGACAAGATTTTTCGTGATTTGGATGAGATTGCCTATGCTGTAAATGTAGGCGCTGTAGGTTTGCGGGCAAAGGTTTCTGTTATGCGCGGCGGCAAACTGATACAGACAACTTCTGGAAGAATGCTTTTTAATGCGATCCTTCCAGATGCCTATCCCTTTGTCAATCATGCTGTGACAGAAAAGGAGATGAGCAGAATCATTGCTGATGTCTATAAACGTTATGGCGCTGCTGTGCTGGTCAAAATGCTCGATGAAATGAAGGCCTTAGGTTTTCGCTATGCTACCCGCTTTGCTCCTTCTATTTCTATGGCGGACATCAAGGTTTCACCGCATAAGCAGGATCTTATCAAAAACGCCAACAAAGAAGTTCTGGACGTGCAAAAAGCTCATAAGCAGGGAGTTGTCACGAATGAGGAGCGCTATAAAAAAGTCATCGAAATATGGACGAAGACCAATGAGAATATTACGGAGTCTATGTTTCACGAATTAGAAAACGACCAGTCTGGTTTTAATCCTATCTATGTTATGGCAATGTCTGGCGCCAGAGGTTCAAAACAGCAGATACGTCAATTAGCTGGAATGCGCGGCCTTATGGCGCGCCCCTCAGGTGAGATCATTGAGTTGGCTATACGTTCAAACTTTCGTGAAGGCTTGGGAGTTCTTGAGTTTTTTATTTCCACGCACGGCGCTCGCAAAGGCCTGGCAGACACGGCTCTTAAGACAGCAGATGCCGGCTATCTGACGCGGCGTCTTGTGGATATTTCTCAAGACGTAATCGTGACTCAGGAAGATTGTAAGACAACAGAGGGCCTAATGCTTGCTGTAGTGCGGGAAGGAGAAAAGACGATTTTGAGCCTCGGTGAGCGTGTGCTTGGGCGTTATCTTGCTGAGCCCTTGAAGGACCCTGTTACAGGCAAGGCCGTAATCGCTGCTAATACTATGGTCCAGCATCAGGATGTGGAAAAAATTAATGCTATGGGTATAGAGAAACTCAAAGTGCGCTCTCCTCTTTCTTGTAATACTCGGCATGGGATTTGCGCTCATTGCTATGGCATGGATATGGCGCGCCTCAAAGCTGTAGAACAGGGCGAGGCTGTAGGGATTATCGCAGCTCAGTCCATTGGCCAGCCTGGTACGCAGCTGACAATGCGTACTTTTCATGTGGGCGGCGTAGCGACGAATTTGCAGGTCCGGGGGAATACGCATCGTCTGCTCTATGATGCTCTTGTCTTGGAGCTAACGGGGAAGAGGGTGAAAAATGCCAAGAAGAAAGAGGTCTTTACAAGCAGAGGGAGTATTGTTGTGCGAAGAGTGCAGCAAATTTTGGCATACAATAAGCTTCATAATGTGCAGGTAGAAAATGGGCAAAACGTGGTAGCTGGTGAAATTATAGCCAGTGGTTATGATAAAGAGGAGCGCCCTATTACTGCTGAGGAAGACGGTCTTATCGCTATACGGGGCAATACCTTCTTCCTGCTTGTGGAAGCGGCCTTGATTCCTATTAAAGTAGGTTCTGTACTCCATGTGCAGGAAGGAATGCTTGTAAAAAAAGGCGAGGTCTTTGCGAGTTTTGACCCCTACAACGATCTTATTGTCGCAGATCAGGCTGGCAAGGTGCGCTTGGAAGATTTATACGAGGGCAAGAATCTCAAAAAGGATGAGGCGGGGAATTTATGGATTTTTGAATATAAGCGTGAGCGTTTGAATCCGCGTATATGTATAGGCAAGACAGAGCACAATCTGCCGCTTTCGGCTATCTTGCTTGTCAGAGACGGCCAAACTGTCAAGGCTGCGGATATTCTGGCTAAAATCAGTACGGCTAACGAAAAGACGCGTGATATTACAGGGGGCTTGCCGCGTGTAGAAGAGCTCTTTGAAGCGCGTCGTCCCAAAGACGCCTCCACTTTAGCAGAGCTAGGCGGTGTTATTGAAGACAACAACGAGGTAGTGAAGGATAAGAAAGTCATTTATATCCGTACAGATGCAGAAGAGGAGAAATACAAAGTGGTCATCCCGCTTGGAAAGCGTATGCGTGTGCGTGATGGAGATATGGTATCCCCCGGTGATCAGTTGGATGAAGGCTCTTTGGACCCCCATGATATACTGCGAACCCTTGGGCTGCCGGCTTTGCATGATTTCTTGATTTCAGAGATACAGGAAGTCTATCGCCTGCAGGGCGTGCATATCAACGAGAAGCATATAGAAACAATAGTGCGGCAGATGCTTGCTAAAGTTGAGGTGGAAGATGCGGGAGACACGAATTTTGTGGCGCAGCAGCAAGTGGATCGTTTTGCTTTTGAGGATGAAAACGCCAGGGTAAAAAAAGAGGGTGGTATGCCCGCTGTTTGTAAGAGGATATTGCTTGGCATTACGAGAGCTTCATTGAATACGGAATCTTTCATTTCTGCCGCTTCCTTTCAGGAGACGACAAAGGTGCTGACAGACGCTGCTATACGAGGGAAAAAGGACCATCTTTTGGGTCTCAAGGAGAACGTGATCATCGGCCATCTTATTCCTGCCGGCACGGGCTTAAGGCAGTATCGTAATATAGAAATATTTAAAGAGAAATATGGGGATATACAGCGTTCCATAAAGAAGCGTATGGAAGAGGGCGTAGAAAATTTTATTTCTGTAAAGGGAGGGAAATAAGGCTTCTTTCGCAGGATGGCATTTTTGGCAGCGATAGTAGGAGCCTTGGCGGCCTCATTTATACTTTATATACTGCGCATGTTTCTTGCGTATATTCTGATCTTGCTATCCTAAAGCTTAGCGCTTCCTTTACTCCTAATGTTCTTTTGCCATGATGGAAGGGAAGGCCCTTAGCCTCTTCTTGAAACTCAAGCCCTATTTAGGCGTCTAAAAAGATAGTGAACGCACCTTCTACGAAATCGTATCGCTTAACTCGGAAGACAGGAAATCACTCAAGACAACGGCGTAGCCGGCTAAACCTGCACCTTAGCAAAACACGGCTGCACCAGCACAAGCGACACCTGCATACAGTAGTTATTTTTTTCTTGCAATGTCACACCTGGAGGCTATGCTGTAGATAATGCTTGCTAGTCTTGCGCTTCTTTTAGTCTACTTTGTATATAGCAAAAGACCAGCACGGCATTAGACTTCCTGCGCTCTCGTTTTTTTTATTTTTCATAGAGCGCAAGGCCGTGAGCTGGCTTGCATGGTCTTATGGCTATAGCAAGCTGGCTTTTGTATTATTTATCATGGATACACAAGAAACAAAAGAAGCTCTTACTCCCATGCAGGAATTAAGGCATAAAGTAGACAAGTTAAGTCTTAGCATAGACTGGCTAAAGTGGATTGCAGGAACAGGTCTTCTCGGTCTTGCTGGTCTTGTGACTTATTTACACAGCGACACAAAGCAAGACATACAAGAAATTAGGACCTTGCTTATACAGCTTATACAAGACACAAGCCAAAGAATGATAAGCAAGGCGGGAAATGCTATTTTAGTACAAAAAATATATAGCTTCTGGATATATCTCTAATCTTTTTTCTCTTTGGCATCTAAGGCATCTGAAAGCGCATCCAGGCCGGGTAGCCTTGCGCCCTCTAGAAAAGCCGTGGCGGCTCCGCCTCCTGTAGAAATATGCGAAAAATCCAGCATGCAGCCTGCTTTGCCAATAGCAGCTATGGAGTCTCCGCCGCCTGCTACGCTCCAAGCATGAGACTTAGCCCTTGCGATGGCATGCGCCATCGCAAGGGTCCCCTTTGCTGTTGCTTCTATCTCAAAAACTCCCATGGGCCCATTCCAAAAAATACTTTTGGCGCTAAGGAAAAACTTCGTGAAGCTCTCTATGCTCTTGGGGCCTATGTCTAAGGCATAGTAGTTGGGAGGGATGGCGTCAAAAGCCGCTACTTTTAGAGAGGCCGCCTGTCTCTTCTTGGCGTCAAAGCTTGCGCTAAGCACAAAATCCAAGGGCAGCTTGATTTTGTCTGGAAACTCTTTTAGCAATGCCGAGGCAAGATTCACCTGTTCATCATCCAAGGGGAAGAGGCCGGTAGCATGCCCTTGCGCCCTTAGAAAGCCAAAAGCCATAGCTCCACCCAAGAGCATGCTATCTACGCGGGGCAAAAAGCTTTGCAGCAAGGCCAGTTTGTCAGATACCTTTGCGCCTCCCATAAGGGCCACGTAAGGTCTGGGAGGGTCAAGAACAAGGCGCTTTAGAGCATGGACTTCTTTTTCCACCAAAAACCCCATTGCCGCCTTGGGGACATATTGACTAACAGCGTCTACAGAGGCATGCGCACGGTGGAGAGCGCCAAAGGCGTCATTGACAAACAAGTCGGCTCCCTGCGCTAACTTTTGCGCAAAGCCGCTGTCATTTTGCGTTTCTTCTGGATGAAAGCGCAGGTTTTCAAGCAACACGATCTCGCCTTCCCCCAACTGCTGGCGGGCAGCCTGAGCATGGGGACCAACGCAATCCTCCGCATACTTTACCGGATTGCCCAGCAGCTCTGAGAGTTTTCTTGCTACGGGAGCAAGACTCAGCTCCTTTATGCGCTCCCCCTTAGGACGACCTAAGTGGGATAGAATGACAAGGCGGGCGCGCCTTTCCTGCAGGTAGGAGATGCTGGGCAGGCTGGCTTTGATACGGCTTGCGTCTTGGATAACTCCCTGCGCCAGAGGGACATTCAAATCGCAGCGCATCAGCACGAGCTCCCCTTCTACGTTCAGGTCTTGGATAGAAAGTTTAGGACTAATGTGAGAATGCAATGCCTTTTCCTTAGGAGTTATACTTTCTTAAGTAACAAAGAGCGCAAGCCTTTTTTGCTTTAGAAGTGGTCTTCAATCTGACTAGGACAAATAATGCAAAAATGATGCAGCGCAATTTGCGTAGTCTATGCTTGTCCTAATTTGAAATGGAAATAGCAAATTGATTTTGCCTATTAACAAAGAGTCGCAAAAAATATACTTGTAGGAATGGGATAAAGCAAAATGCTGGCATTAGGAGATATATTGCCTTAGCGTGGGCAGGCTCGCATATTTTAAGAAACTAAGCTGATGCAAGAGGGGAAAGCTTTTCCATTCAAGATGCCCAAGGGCGTGTCGCGTCGTAATTTTCTCAAACTGATGGGCGCATCCAGCTTTATGGCAGTAGCGGCATGCCGCAGGCCTTTAGAACAAATCGTGCCTGCGGTGATACGCCCTCCTGAGATAGAGCCGGGAGTCCCTAATTATTATTCGAGCGTGACTCCTGATGGCAGCGGCATCGTCATTCGCACCCGCGCAGGACGGCCTGTCAAAATTGCCGGAAACCCTGAGCATCCTTTAAGCCAAGGTGGTCTGAGCGCATCGCAGGTAGCAGCTTTAATGGACCTCTACGACCCTGATCGCCTGCGGCGGGCAGCAGTAATAGATTCTCGAAGCTCGAAGCTGCGCTATCGTCCTGAGGAAGAGATTATTTCTAAAGCGCAGGCGCAGCTCAAAAAAGGCAATTATGTCTTACTTACGGGTGCGCTTAGCAGCCCTTCTACGCGGTCCCTCATCCAAAGCTTTTTAAGAAAATATCCCGGCGGGCGTCATATGGAGTTTCGCCCTGATCCCAGCCTGCGCCAAATTGCAGAGGGACAGAAAGTATGCTACGGCAAGGCATTGCTTCCTTTGTATCGTATAGACCGGGCTGATTACATACTTTCTATAGACGGCGATTTTCTGGGCAGCGCGCCTCTGGCAGGCCTATACGCATCGCTCTACGCCAAGCGCCGCGAGCTGCGTCATAATAAAAAAACTTTGCGCAAAAAGATGAACAAGCTCCTTGTCTTCGAGTCTTCCTATAGCCTTACGGGTTCCAATGCAGACGAGCGCTATGCCATGAGGCCGGGAGACCAAAGCCTGATTGCGCTGACATTGGCGGCTCATATAGTGATCAACATGAGGAAAAGCCCTTATGCGAAAAATAGGAGAATACGAAGTCTTTTGAAGGGATACCTGGCAGCGAACGTTGCATCCGAGCTCAAGCATAAAGAAGGCCTCTACCAAAAAAGTCATTTTGAAAGAATTATCACCCGTATTGCTGTAGAGCTTTGGGAGCATAGAGGCCGCAGCCTTGTTTTTGGCGCATCCCCCCTTGCAGCTAATGGCGTGAATGCCGCATCTCAGGTCGCTGTCAATTTGCTCAATAGTATTTTAGCAAATGATGGGAAAACAATAGATTATAGGCAAAAGCTTCTGCTCTCTCCCGGCGCAAACGAAAAAGAGATCCAGAGCATTATCACAGAGCTTGCCTCAGCTAAGATTCAAAGCCTGATTCACGACAGCCAAGCTAATTTGGCCTATCACCTGCCGTACACGCTGAAGGTAGAGGAGGCTCTCAAACAAGCCCCTGCTTACCAGCTGTCTCTCAGCGATCGCGTAGACGAGCTGAGCAAGTTTGCTGATGCTGTCCTGCCGACCAGCCATTTTCTGGAAGCTTGGGGGGATTCGCAGATTGTCGAGGACCTGGCCTGCATACAACAGCCTGTGATACGCCCTTTGCATAAAACTCTTTCCTTTGAAGACAGGCTCATACAGCTTGCTGGGGGGGAGCTGGAGGGCCATACTACTTTTTACGATTTTCTCCGTGCCCGCTGGCGCTCCCGTAGTCCTGCTAGGTTTCGTACATTCTGGGTCTCTTTATTGCAAAGAGGCTATCTTGCTCTCAGGCAGCCCCTCTTAAGGACAGGCTCAGCCCCCCCCCGCCCCTTTCTTGGCAACAGTCTGGATCTACTGCCCCGCTTTAGCAAAGAACACTGGGACCAAGCAAGCACAGACAAGGATAAATTCTATTTGGGTCTTTACTACAATCTGCAGGTAGGGGATGGCAGCTTAGCAAACAACGCCTATAGACAAGAGCTTCCTGATCCTGTCACAAAAATCGTATGGGATAATTATGTCTCCATGCTGCCAGAAAGCGCGCGCAGCATGGGTCTCAAGCAGGGGAGCCTCATAGAAGTAAAAAGCGCAGATGGCCTTTTACGTCTCCCCCTCCACTTGCAGCCGGGGCTTCATCCACAGGCTGTATCCATAGCGCTGGGCTATGGCCGCAGCGCAGCGGGTAAGGTTGCTGATGGTCTAGGGCAAAATGCTATGCAGCTTGTAGGGCTCGGTTCTGATTCCTTTGCTTTTTCTGGGAACGTAATCCAAATCAAGGACACCAAAGAAATGTACGAATTAGCCAGTACCCAGGCCATTTACAGGCATAATAGTTCCCAAGAAGAAAAAGCCCCCTTTAGCCCAAAGCATTTGCATGAGCTCCCCTATCGTGCTTCCAGCCAGCACGGGCGCCCTATTGTTAGAGAGACCAACTATGAGGCCTTCCAAAAGGGCTCTTTTGAGCTTAAGCCGGATGCTATTAAATATCCTGCCAAGCAGGAAATCACAAAGGAATGGGATTATGAAGGAACGCGTTGGCATATGTTTATAGATTTGCATGCCTGCACTGGCTGCGGGGCCTGCGTTAGTTCATGTAATACGGAAAATAATATCCCCATGGCAGGAAAGGAGGAAGTAAAAGTAGGCAGAGAGATGCATTGGCTGCGCATAGATCGTTATTTTAGCGGGGCGGAAGATAATCCTCAACTATCTCACCAGCCTATGCTTTGCCAGCATTGCGAAAATGCTCCGTGTGAAAGCGTATGTCCTGTGGCGGCTACTACGCATAATCAGGAGGGGCTCAATGTCATGACCTACAATCGCTGCATAGGAACTCGTTACTGCGCAAACAACTGCCCATACAAAGTACGGCGTTTCAATTGGTTTGAAAACTGGAATTATGCGGAAGGCCTCGAAACTAAGCTGCGTGAGCCCCAACACCTGGCGCTGAATCCTGATGTTACAGTAAGAAGCAGGGGCGTGATGGAGAAATGCACCTTTTGCGTGCAGCGTATTGCTTCTGCCCGCCAAGAACACAAGGCTAAGAACAAGACGGGGGTGATAGAAGACGGCGTAGTAAAAACAGCGTGCCAAGAGGTCTGTCCAAGCCAGGCTATCAGTTTTGGCAACATTCTTGACCCTCAGAGCGAAGTGTCCAGTTTGAGACGTAAAGAAAAGCGCTCCTACAAGGTTTTGGAATTTCTGGGAGTCAAGCCTCAGGTCACCTATCTAGCAAAAGTTCGCAATACTCCTAAGGACTCTAACAAGCAGGGCTAAGCAGGTATATTGATGGAATTCAGCGCTCAAGCGAAAGAAGCCCTTGCTACTCCACTGGTAGAAGAGCATAAAAGCTATAAGGACCTCAATGAGGACGTAGCTCGCCCTATAGAAAGTTTCCCTACCAAGCTTTGGTGGGGGGCCATGGCTGTTTCTTTAGCGCTGCTGGGCCTTTTAGTCATAGAAATTGCCTATCTTATAGGGACTGGGATCGGTATTCTGGGCGTGAATGTGCCCGTAAGCTGGGGAAGCTTCATCGTCACTTTTGTTTTCTGGATCGGGATAGGCCATGCTGGCACTCTTATTTCCGCTGTGCTCTATATTTTTCGCCAGCAATGGCGCACAGCGATCAACCGTTCTGCAGAGGCAATGACGATCTTCGCTGTAGCTGCTGCCGCTATTTTCCCTATTATTCATACGGGCCGCCCTTGGTTTGCTGTCTTATGGATGCTTCCCTATCCTAATGAAAGAGGGACCTTGTGGCCTAATTTTCGCTCTCCCTTGTTATGGGACCTCTTTGCCATCAGCACTTACTTCACTATATCACTGGTATTTTGGTACTTGGGCCTGCTTCCAGACATTGCTTCCATACGAGATAGGATCAAGGCGTCTAACTTTGTCCAAAAAATACGCAAGAAGCTTTATTCTGTTCTCGCCTTAGGCTGGGTGGGGAGTATGCGCACCTGGACCCATTACGAATCTGCTGTCATGATTCTGGCCGGTTTATCTGCGCCCCTTGTGCTCTCAGTGCACAGCATCGTATCCTTTGATTTTGCAACTTCTGTCATCCCAGGCTGGCATACAACGATCTTCCCTCCTTACTTTGTTGCGGGAGCTATTTTTTCCGGCTTTGGCATGGTGCTTACTTTGCTTATTATCATGCGGGAAGTCTTCCGACTCAAGGCCTACATTAGACTCAAGCACTTGGAGAATATGGCCAAAGTAGTTACCGTAACGGGCTCTCTCGTTGGTTTGGCATACGCCACAGAATTTTTTATGGCTTGGTACAGCGGCGTAGAGTTCGAAGCTTTTGCCTTTATCAACCGCGCTTTTGGTCCTTATTGGTGGGCTTACTGGATTATGATCAGCTGCAATGTGATTTCGCCTCAATTATTCTGGTTTAAGGCCATACGCACGAACGTGATCGCTTTGTGGGTCATCTCTATTTTTGTGAATATAGGCATGTGGTTTGAACGTTATGTTATTGTGGTTACTTCCTTACATAGAGATTTTTTGCCATCCAGCTGGGACATGTATGTAATGACCATACATGATTATCTTATTATGCTGGGTTCTTTTGGTCTCTTCTTTACGCTTTTTTTACTTTTTGCCCGCTTGCTGCCCACGATTGCTATGTCTGAAGTAAAGACGATCATGAAAAGCCCCCAAGCCAGCAACTCTTCTTAAGAAGTGGCATAAAATAATTTACCCTATATGACAACTGCTTTTTGAGCTTCTTCAACAGACTCGCTGCTATTTCAATTTCAAATTAGGACAAGCATAGACGGCAAAATCAATTTCCCAACACAGAGGAAAAAAATATCTTGACCTTCTTGTCAGCTTTGCAAAAGTGCGTAATCGGGAGAGACATATTTTATATAATGAACATGAAGACGAGAAAATACTCTAGAAGGTTGACTTCTTTCTAGGTATTGATTGCGTTGCATCGATCGCTTTGTATTGATCACTTTGTCCATTATATTGCTGTCCAGTTCCAAAGTTTTAACAGAGAGGTTTAGTTATGAAAGTAGTAGAAGCAAAAAATTTGGCAGAGTTTTATTGTGAAATGGCTCATAAATATGGGGCGAAGGTCCCTTTTCTAACAAGGCAAGGCAGTTCTTTTCATGGCCCAAGCTATAAAGAACTGTATGAAAGGGGCACGCACTTGGCGACAGCCCTTATCGAATTGGGCATCCAAGCCCAAGAGCATGTGGCAATTCTAGCGGATAACCGCTTGGAATGGATGCTGAGTGATTATGGGATACAGTTATGCGGGGCTGTGAATACGCCTCGGGGCACGGATGTTACCGAATTTGATATGAGTTATATTTTATCCCATGCGAATGTGCGGCTTGCTTTTGTAGAAGATGAACGCATGCAGGAGCGCCTGATAAAACTCCAAGCCAAGCTTCCTGATCTCAAGCATATTGTGCTGATGGCGCCCGGCTCTTCTACTGGCAGCAAGAAAGGGAAGATCGCAATACACACCCTGCCTCAGCTTGAGGAACAAGGCAGGGCTTTGCGCGCATCTGGTGACAAGCGCATGGAAGAGCGCATATCTAAAATCAAGGAAGATGATCTCTTTACTTTGATCTATACCTCTGGCACCACAGGCGAGCCCAAGGGGGTGATGCTTACGCACGCCAACACTATTTCTCAGATCAACTATGTGCCCTTGGCGTTAAACAGCGAGGATTCAGCGCTGTCTATTTTGCCAGTGTGGCATATTTTTGAAAGACAGTTTGAGCTCCTGTGCATGAGCAAAGGCATAAGCACATATTATACGAACTTGCGTAATATCAGGGAAGACATGCAGCAGGTGCGGCCTACTTGTATGGGCTCTGCTCCGCGGCTTTGGGAAAGCATCTATCTTGGCATCAAAAAGAAGGTCGAAGGCGGCCCTGCCGTAGCGCGTGCCCTTTTTCAAGCGGCTTATTTTTGCGCTTCCCACTTTAAGGCGGCCTTGCGTTTTCTCAAGGGACACGAGCTGGACCTCAATGGACGCAATCCCGTAGTTTCTTTCTGCTTGCGCGGCCCCTTGCAAGTCGCGCGCGCTCTGTGTTTCTTTTTACCCTTCCTGCTGCTTGACTTTGTGGTTCTGCGTAAAGTGCGCAAAGCTACAGGCGGCCGCATGCGCTATTCTATATCTGGAGGAGGAGCCCTCGCTCTACATTTGGACCTCTTCTTCAACAATATAGGCCTAAGAATACTGGAAGGCTATGGTATGACAGAGACCTGCCCTGTGATTGCGGTGCGCACGCCTGCCTCTTTGGTCATCGGCTCTGTGGGAGAAATATGGCCGCACACAGAGCTGCGCTTAGTAGATATAAAATCAGGCGAGATAATAGACCCCAAGAAACGCGGCGTCAAAGGAGAGATTCATGTCAAAGGGCCGCAGGTGATGAAGGGATATTACAACAATCCTAAAGCCACTCAGGCAGTGCTAAAAGACTCGTGGATGAACACGGGAGACTTAGGCATTATGACTTACAATAATACGCTTAAGATCGTAGGGCGTTCTAAGGAAACGATCGTCTTGCAGAGCGGTGAAAATGTGGAGCCGGTACCTATTGAAAATATGCTGCTGCAATCCGAATTGGTAGAGCATTGTATGGTGACTGGACAGGACCAAAAATTTCTCACCTGCCTGATTGTGCCTAACATAGAATCGGAGACTTTGCAGGCCTTTGGCAAAGACCATGCCTCTATAGCATCCCGTCCTGAGGCCTACGAAATCGTGCTAAAAGAAATAAAAAGGATCACCAGCTCCGCAAATGGATTTAAGTCCTTTGAAAAAGTAATAGATTGCCGGCTCTTAGCGAAGCCCTTTGTGGCAGGAGAAGAATTAACGAATATCTTTAAGCTGAAGCGCCACGTGATTACAGAAAAATATCAGGATTTAATCCATAGCATGTACAGCTAAACGAAAGCGCTTGCGAGTTTTTAAGTAAGGAGATAATACGATGAAAAGTATTACAAAGACCCGTACAGCAGGTACGGCACAAAACCATGGTGGGATGGAGCAGAGATACAAAAGCGGGAACATGGACATTACCCCCCCCCCCCCCCCCCATATTTCAACAAAGGAGGGGGCTAAGATACAGACATTTCGCACAGCCAGCTCTCGCTTTACGACGCTCGCTGCGCTCAGCCTCAGCCTCGCCTTTCTTGGTAACTGTGGCGGCTGCGGGAGCAGCAAGGGGGGAGGCAGCTCTGGAAGCAGCGCAGGCGGCACGCCGGCTTGCACAGGCAGCCAGATTCTAAAAGACGGCAGCTGCGAGGCCTGTACGGCGCCGCAGTATCCCAATTCTGACAGGACGGCCTGCGTGAGCACATGCGCAGACGGCGAGCTGAAGCCTATGAACAAGCCCACCTGTGAAACAAAACTAAGCTGCGCAGACGGGGAGACTCACAACCCGGCAGATAACACCTGCATCACGCTAAACTGTGAAGAAGGCGAAATCGCAGACACGACGGCAAGCACGCCCGTTTGTATAGAAAGAAGCGCCTGCCGTACGGCCCCAGGCAAGCTCCTAGGCCCGGAGGGCGAGAGCTGCATCAGCACGACGGCCTGCACCTCTGTGGCTGGCCAGCTCATAAACACGGATGGCGACTGCCAAGCTTGCACAGGCGAGATGCCGGTCGTTAATATAGAAGAAAACGCCTGCATCAGCGTAGACCGACTGCCATGGACTGCAACAGCTCCGGCGCCTACAGCCTACTGGGTAACTGACTGCATTACAGACGCCGCCTGCCAGGACATGGCGGGCCATGTTGCGACCGATGACGGCCTATGCCAGCAGTGCACGGGCGCAAATAACGTGCGCAGCGTGGACAAGAGGGCCTGCATCAGCGCGGCGACCTGCCAGGGCAACAGCAGCAGCCCCACCAGCCTGCTGGGCACGGAGTGCATTACAGACGAGGCCTGCCATGGACATGGCGGGGCATGTCGCCACAGCAGACGGAGTCTGCGATGGAATGCACGGGCGACACGCCAGACCTCAACGCCTGCCCGGACTGCCTGCGGCGTAGATGGCGACAGCGACGGCGTTATCGATAGCGAGGACGCCTTCCCGACTGAGGAATGCGCCAGCGTAGACAGCGACGGTGACGGCTCCCCTGATGCCCTGCTGGAGGACTGCGCAAGCGATCTGATGGCAGACGTAGACGACGATAACGACGGGCTCATAGAGATCGCCACAGCCGCCGAGCTAAACAACATACGCCACAATCTCGCTGGCACAAGCTACAACGATGGCAGCACAGCCTCAACAGCGGGCGCGCCTGAGGAGGCGACCGCCAACTGCGATGATGGCAACGAACGCAGGCTCCAACATCTATCCTCTGCGGCTACGAGCTTGTCGCTGACATTGACTTCAGTGATGCCGGCGATGGTAGCCCCATCGACCTAAACGGCGCCACGGCGGGCAACTTCGATCCCATAGGCAGCGACCAAGACGGCTCCCGCTTCACGGGACAGCTGGAAGGCAACGGCCACAGCATCAGCAACCTAAACATAGACATCACAGGCCGGGCAGCCGCCAACGACCACACCAACGACGCCGGCCTCTTTGCCGCCTGCGAAAACGCAGACATAAGCAATCTCACGCTAACGAATCCCACCATCAAGGGGCGTCGTCGTGTGGGCGCGCTTTGCGGCGGCACGAACGGCGCAAGGCTGCAGCAATGCGCACGTGGCCGGCGGCGACATCCAGGGCGACAGCGCTAGTACCTTCTTTCTTTTCATAGGCGGCCTGGTGGGGCTGGCAGATAATAGTCAGATCACAGGGAGCCGCGCAAGCGGCAATGTCTCCAATGGCGGGGATGATTCTGATCGTATGGGCGGCCTGGTGGGGGCGGCAGATGGCAGCGAGATCACAGAGAGCAGCGCAAGCGGCAGCGTCTCCGATGGCGGGGGTGGTACTGTTGATTATATGGGCGGCCTGGTGGGGCGGGCAAATAACAGCCAGATCACAGAGAGCAGCGCGAGCGGCAATGTCTCCGATGGCGGGTTGAATTTTGATTATATGGGCGGCCTGGTGGGGTTTGCAACTAGTGGTGCCCAGATCACAGGGAGCCGCGCAAGCGGCAATGTCTCCGGTGGCGGGGATGATTCTGATCGTATGGGCGGCCTGGTGGGGGCGGCAGATAGCAGCCAGATCACAGGGAGCAGCGCAAGCGGCAATGTCTCCGATGGCGGGGATGGGGCTGATCGTATGGGCGGCCTGGTGGGGCAGGCAACTAACAGCTCTCAGATCACAGGGAGCCGTGCAAGCGGCAATGTCTCCGACGGCGGGGTGGGAGATGATGATATGGGCGGCCTGGTGGGGTTTGCAACTACTAGTGCTCGGATCACAGGGAGCCGCGCAAGCGGCAATGTCTCCGGTGGCGGGGATGATTCTGATCGTATGGGCGGCCTGGTGGGGGATGCTCGTGGTAACAGCCGGATCACAGGGAGCCGCGCAAGCGGCAATGTCTCCGATGGCGGGGATGATTCTGATCGTATGGGCGGCCTGGTGGGGTATCTGGGGCATGGCATTGTACGCGACTCCCTTAGCCTTGGGGAAGTCTGCGATGGCCTGCTTGCGACAAGCTGCGCTGCCGGCGATGGCGCTGATAACATTGGCCTTCTCATTGGACGCGCTGCTGGCCAGGCTGGAACGGACAAAAGCGAGGTCTATAATTGCCTCGCTGCAGGCGCAACTACCAGCCAGACCAGCGATAATACCGGCTTTTTTGGGCTTATCCAAAATGGCACTCAAAACCAGCTAAACGCAGCCATCGTCAACAACCGCTTCGATACAGAGGCCAGCGGCGTCACAGCTAAGGCGGGCGGCGCCCCTGGCGGCGTTACGATTGCTGATCTCAGCGGCATCACCGGCGCAGGTACTGAGGCTACCCAGCCTGCCTCCGCCTGGCTGGATACAGACATTGGTGACGGCGACGACACAAACGACAGCAGCTCCTGGCTTGCCACGCGCTGGCTTTTTGCTGCCAGCGCCTATCCCCGCCTGCTGTACTTCAACTACGATCCAGCTAACCCTACAACAGAGAATCCCACCGCCTCCACCACCATCGACGTCTGCGAGACGGTCACCGGCAACGACCCGCTGGAAGACCAAGGCGAGGAGAATATGCCCGACTGCGGCGATGTTTTAGAGGCCTGGCCGCGGGCGCAGGAGTAGGGGGCGCGCTTGTGGCCCGCGCGGCGGAGGAAGTGCTGAATGCGGGCGGGGTTGTGATATGCGGAATTTGGGCGTTGTTGTAATAAGCAGCGTTGGTGTTGCTAACTGCGCCCAACGCGACATAATGCTGACGGCAGGGCTGAAAATGGCGTTGTGGTAGCAAGGAGCGCTTGAGTACTGGGCCGCTGTAGGATTGACGGCAGGCGGGGGTTGTACTCTAGGGGCGTTGTAGTGATATGCGGAGTCTGGGCTTTGTAACAAGCAGCGGTGGTGTTGCTAACTGCGCCCAACGCGACATAATGCTGGCGGCGGGGCTTAAAATGGCCTTGTTGTAGTAAGGGGCGCTTGAGTACTGGGCCGCTGTAGGATTGACAGGCAGGCGTTGGTAAAATGTGGCGTCTGGGCGCCGCGTTATGTCGTATTAGGTGCAGACGTTTTTTTGACACAAAACTGGGGCGCACGTTTTTTTCGCAACGAAAACGAAATTTGAGACCCAGATTCCCGCCCACCCAACGCAAGGGGGGTGGGTGGAGGCTCGATTCTCTGCTGCGTTTTAGTACTCTAGGGCTGGGGCGCAGGGGCTCTGCTGACTGGGGCGGGCGTTGATGTAATATGCGGAGTTTGGAATAAGCTGCGTTGGTTTTGTAGTACAAGACGTCTGCAGAACGCTCGATGCGCTCTGCCAGAATACCTAAAGACAGCCTTTATGGAGGCGGCAGATAAAGAAGCCACTTGTTTGGATCATGTAAGGACAGTTTCCATTTTCTTCTCTTCGCTTCGGAGGAGCAGCCAAAAAACTTAGCGTGTACAGAGTATTGTATACCGGCAAGATCCGTACAAAGCATATGAGTTGCCTTTGTATATATCTGCAATGGATCTCCAGCAGACATGCGAATATGCTCTCTAAAGAGCCGGCCATGCGTAATGTTTGTACTGAGGATCTTTAGATGCGAAAAGTCACTTGCAAAGTTTGTGAGCAATACATCTGTTACTATGGTGTAGACTTTTCCCTTTTTAGCCGCCTCTGCATTGAGAAGAGATAATATGACATTTGCTGTCATTTTGCCGACATAGAAACGTTTGGTATTTTGTTCTTTCAACAATGCTTCGTCTGTATATCTTGAGCCGCGATAGAAAATGCTAAGGACTATGAGACACACAAGCAGCCATGTCTTGATCTTTGGAATAGAAAAAAGCAAGTCTAGGCGCCGGCTAAGCTGTGCTGTTATTCTTGTTTCACGCAGGCAAAACTTCCTGCTGAGATATGCAAGGCCTATGCTGGCATTGAAAGCCAGCATGCTTGTAATGCTTGGAGTGTATCTAATATAGCCTTCAAAAAAAACCGCTATTACAAGCCAGAGAGGGAGCGCATAGAGAAAAAAGATGAAGCTGCTTTCCTTATGTACAAAAACAGCAAGAAAAGAGAAAAGCAAAAGCAGACTCAAAATGACATATCCATGCAGATCTAATAACTTTTGCAAAGCAGGCCAGAGTCTTTCTAATGTATATTGTGTATATTGCGCTTTCTGATAAGTAAGGAAAATCGTTTCTTCAGTAAGCAGGTAAGATACAAACACAAGGGCTAGGACCGCAAAGCTTAAAATAAAAATCTTGGCAAGAGACTTTTTGCCGCGTAGATGCAGTTTTTGCCTAAGCCAGAAAAGCCAGAAAAAAAACAAGGGCAAAGAAAATAAGCCTACGCGTTTCGTAGCAGCATGCGCTACGCATGCCGCACAAGCTATGTAAAGGAAGGGCCAAATATTTGCTTCTTGCTTTTTTTCCCGCAAAGACAAGAAAAGCAAGACCCACAAGCAGAGAAAAAACACGCAGGCTTGATCTACAGGCAATTGCGATATAGGATGACTCAGCACAGAAAGCATGGATACAGATTGTGAAATCGTACGCATATACAGCGCATAGAACAGGATACCTAGTAAGAAATACAGATGTCTTTTAAGGCGCACTCCCATATCCAATATCCACAAGAGCAGAGTGCATGAGAACAAAGGCGTAAGCATCTTGATAGGGAATTCCACCCTATGCTCTCCTGTGAATAAAAGCAAAACGGACCAATTTAAGGGCATAAATTGTGGATAATGGCCAACCGCCGGCGTCTCCCCGTAAGCTGCCCAGTACTGCGCCCATGGGAAGTAGGTATATACTGTATCATAACTATCTAAGACATTGCGCGTATTGCTAAAAAAGCCGGCCCAAGCAATAAAACAGAAGTACAGCATTCCCGCAAAAAGAAGCATGCTTATAGGCTCTCTGGCATGTGTACGAAAAAAGTCCTTCCATAGCGCTAATTCATCTCTCAAGTTATCCAGAAGACGGACATTCCTGACAAGAAGAAGCAGAAGCAGGAGTTCTAAAATTACGATCAAGGAAAAAACGCTTCTGCTGTACAGACCAAGATATGTCAGGATCAAGGCAAAGAGATAGTTAGAGAAGAGACTTAGGGCAAAGGAAAAGACGATATTAGGCGCAATCCCCTGGATTTTGAGCAGGCGGCAAAGGAGAAAGCCGGGTAAAAAAGCAAGCTGGCAAATAGCAATCAGAGACCAAGTATAGATGTTCAAGTCCATGTGCATAAACGCTGGCAGCTATTGCGTATCGAAACACAAAACAGCTCAGGTCTTTAGAAGTGGTCTCAAAACCCCATCCATGTGGCTTTTGCCTATTCGGGCGCTCTGCCTGTGTCGCAAGAGCATAGTTTTGAGACCGGCTCTTATTCTATCGTGTTTTATTCTCTTCTATATCCACTGGGAAGGTCTTGCTGCTTTGCCAAGCTTGTCTCCCCTTTTTTTGATCCCATGCGCAGACGAAAGCCCGCATATGCTAAGCAAAGAATGCTGTTGCTGCAAGTAAAGGAAAAGCGCATTTCATGATAGATGCCCCAGAGCGTACAATTCATAGCAGCTAATGCGCAGCTTAGGGCAAGGAAGAAGGCTTGATCCTGCATAAGGAAAGCATGCAGCCAAGAAGAGGATGAGGAATCTTTCGTCATGTCCAGAATGACAGGCCATATAAAATGCAGCGCCAGCAGCAAAAGAAAAGATTGAAAGAAATAATTTGCTAATTGGTCAGAAGCATAATCAGGAGCCGGGCTTAGGTCAGGGCTAAGCAAGCCGCCCAAGGCAGTGAAAGCAAAAGCTATGAAGATGCCGGAGACAAACATAAGCAGGCCCAAGTATTGCCTTTCCTTGCCTATAAGCTCCATATACTCTCCTTTAAGTATGGTCTTCAGGGAAAGCATTTCTTCTTTGGTGTAATATTCCTTCCTCTTGAAAAGTTTTGCCCAGTAGTTGAGCAGCAATAGGAAATGACTGGCCAAAGCAAAGCAGACGAGCCATACAAAAAGCGCAAACATAGCGGAACAAAAAAATGTAAGCAACAACGCAGGGCTTGGGATACGTCAGCCTTGCTGCCGCGAGCATCTGATGCTAGCTTATACACATGCTCTGCTTATCAGCTGTCTTGTAAATATCTTTTTGTATGCCTTGCCTTCTTCATTCGTGCAGGCTTTCCTTTAAGGCTGCTGCAGCTTGGTCTTTGAGGATGATGCCATATCTTGCCCTATTGCGTCAAATTGCGTCTTTATGCGAGCCAAAGAAAGCGCCTATGTTTTTTCACTGCAGAAAATGATTTTTTGCTTTACATGAGCTCCTCAGCTGCAGCATGCTTTGTGTTATGAGCACAGCGCAGAATGAAAAACTGGCGAAGGCCATATGCCGAAGTCGTGCCGCATTTATAGAGGCGATAGGACAGCCTGTGATACCTGCGCTTGCCTTGCTTTAGCTTGGAATAAGCGCATTACTTGTGCAATCGGGAAGCAAAAATAAGGCTTGATAGGGCTCTTTAGAAGACGGCTGCAGTATGGAAAGTTTAGCTAAAATATATACCAAAGCTGTTCCAAGCTTAATCACAGGCGAGGTAATAGATGAGCTTAGCAAATTACCAAGAAAATCATTTCATTTGATCATTAGCTCTCCCCCCTACAATATAGGCAAATCCTATGAAAAAAAACAATCATTGCGCTTTTATTTGGAATGGCAGGAAGAAGTTATACATCACTTGCACGCATTACTTGATGAAAGAGGAAGCTTATGTTGGCAGGTGGGTAATTTTGTAGATAAAGGAGAAGTTTTCCCTTTGGATCTATACTTTTATCATATTTTTAAGAAATTGGGTTTCAAGTTGAGGAATAGAATAATCTGGCGCTTTAATCATGGACTACACGCTACAAAGAGGTTCTCAGGACGATATGAAACCTTGCTATGGTTTACAAAAAATGATAAGTATGTTTTTAATTTAGATAATGTTAGGATACCAGCAAAATACCCTGGCAAAAGGCACTTTAAGGGGGACAAAAAAGGTCTTCCCAGCGGCAACCCTAAAGGGAAAAATCCTTCTGATTTTTGGGATGATATAAAGCAAGAATTTGAAATTGGAATGATAGATATACCAAATGTAAAAGCTAATCATCCAGAAAAAACTGAGCATCCTTGTCAATTTCCCGTAGAGCTGGTAGAACGTTGTGTTTTAGCATTTACAAATGAAAATGACTCAGTTTTAGATCCTTTTGGCGGAGTGGGGAGCTCTGCTTTAGCTGCAATAAAGAACAATAGAAATGCCTGCTCAATAGATAAATCTCAAAGCTATACTGATATAGCTAGGCAAAGGATACAAGCATTGATGGAAGGCAGGATCAAGCTCAGGAAAATAGGGACAAAGATTTACCAGCCCACTGGGAAAGAAAAAGTCGCTCAGATACCAATAGAATGGGAAAATGAAAATAGTCGCTAAGTTTAGCTTTAAAGACGGGGAACATTTTGTGAAATCCAATTATCCTGCGCTTCTAAGAGAAGTAGAGCAAGTTATTAGCTTGGTTGATGCCAGACAGTGCAGAATAAAAAGAAGACAATAGTTTTTACTAACATTCCAAACAGCCTGTCTTGCGCCTGACTTAAGTTAAGCTGCGCCGCATTGCTAAGCAGGCTTTGCTTGAGGCAAGTAGATATAAAAATAGCATGAGCGCGCTCTGGGATTGTCCCGGAGCTTTTTTTTGCTTAGGTTTTCAGCAAGGGAGCCGATAGCTATGACAAGGATCTTTATGTCTCTTTTTACAAACGGATCTTTTATGCAAAGCCTGCGCCTTCTTGAGAGAGCTTTGGATACTGCTGTTTTACGACGTAAAGTTTTAGCAAATAATATCGCAAATGTGGATGTTCCGCATTTTAAGCGTTCTGAGTTAAGCTTTGAAGCCGAGATCAAGCGCGCTGTAGATGCCAAAAAGGAGCTCAGCGCTCAGCCCCCTCTGCGCGCCATACACCCTTTGCATATAGTGAAACGCTCAGCCCCAGCTATGGAAGGGGTCATGCCTCGTATTCATATTGATTACAATTCCACCATGCGTAATGACGGCAACAACGTAGACATAGAGGACGAAGCCAACAAGCTTGTTCGTAACCAATTGCAGTACAATCTTTTGGTTGATCGGCTGACTGGAACTTTTCGTCATCTTAATACTTTGATACGCAGCGCCTAAGCGCAATGATGAAGAAGAACATTTAGGGAAGATGTGAGGCATCGCTTGTAAGATTATGGGAATGTTTGACGCTATCCAAACTGCTGCTACGGGCCTAAGCGCGCAGAGGCTGCGTTTAGATGTAATTTCCAACAATATAGCCAATGCTGGGACCACGCGCAATGCGCAGAGCGATGGCCCCTTCCGAAGAGATCAAGTTATCATGAAACCTATTAACATGCGTAATGTATGGCGTTCTCCCGTTTATCCTCAGGCTTTAGCAACAGGCATGGGACGAGGCGTAAAAGTAGAAAAGATTCAAAAAGATATGAGCCCTTTTTTGCTGCGCTATGATCCTTCGCATCCGGATGCCGCTCTCATTGGCCCGAAGAAGGGTTATGTAGAAATGCCTAATGTAAATATTGTAAAAGAAATGACAGATATGATCAGCGCTTCCCGCTCTTATGAGGCAAATGCTCAGGTCATTATAGGAAGTAAGCAGATGTTTCAAAAGGCATTAGAGTTAGGCAGGGCGTAGCGAAATACGAAACTTTTGCTGCGCGCTGGCGGCGGCAAAGCTAATCAGGCAAGGCTTAAAAAATTATGCAGATAGCAAGTACGCAGGGCGTGTATTTTCCTAATGGCTTCCCCCAAGTGGCGGGCGCCCGCAGGCAAAGCTCTATTGTTATGCGCACCAGTGATCCGCGCCATATGACTCCCGCTGGCATGCCTGCTTCTTCTTCTCAGATAGAAGAAAGCTCTTCTGGAAATTTTGCAGCTACGCTGCAAAAGGCTTTGCGGAGCATAGAAAATATGGAAGGGGCGTCCAAGTCACTGACAAGGCGCGCTGCCTATGAGCCGGATACTGTGGAGCTGCACACCGTGCTTTTGGCAGCGCAAAAGTCGCGCTTTGTGCTAAATCTCACTAAGGCGCTGACTGATTCCGTGTCCCGTACTTTTCGCGAACTTAGCTCTCTTCGCTAAGATATTTCTGCTTGCAGCATCTTCTCTATTACACAGAAAGGGCAGGTGAAGGCAGGCTGGCCGAGCGCTCGCAAAATTATCAGCTGCTTGTTTTTGCAAAAAGCCCGCATGCAAAGCAACGAAGAAAATGTAGAATCAGCGCCGCTTGACGACAAGTTTTTACAGCTGATGTCGCTCAGATACGACAATTCTGCGCAAAGCAATCAAAGATTTGATATGGCAAAATTGATATCATTTTTTTCATTGATTTACCTTTCTAGGCCCGGTTGCTAGCTAGCAGCCGGGCTATTTTTGCTTGCTTTGCTTTTAGGAATGTCTTTTCGTTTCTCCGTCATGCAAGAGCGCGGGAATCCCCTTTTGAAAAAACTGGACCGTTATATAGGGATCCCTTCGCTCTTTTTTTTATCTTGTTTTATACGGAGGAAAAAGATTCCTCCTTGCTT
>CBDETG010000096.1:0-150624 GCA_965242745.1 Leptonemataceae bacterium | reverse complement strand
GACAAGCAGGCCTACGAGCAAGCCTCGCATGATGCCTCCGAATACATAGCCAATAATAATAAGACTAGGAGGAACCGGAGCAAGCAGGATTTCTTCTATATTCTTCTGGAACTTGGAGCCGAAGAAGGAAGACACTACATTTGCATAAGAGTTCGTAATAATAGACATCATAATGAGGCCAGGCACAATAAAATCTATATAGTCATGCCCAGCCATCTGGCCTATGCGAGAACCCACCAGGCGGCCAAAAACGAAAAAATACAGACTCATGGTAATGGCGGGAGGCACCAGAGTCTGTATCCAGATGCGTAATATACGGCTTACTTCTTTGTAGACTATCGTATATAGAGCTACTATATAGACCTTAGGACGCAATGTTATATGGACACTCCATAAGGGAGCCGCTCTTATGCAAATATAGAAAAGGGCTGCCTTAGAGCAAACGCAGCTGAGAGCTCTCTTTAAGAAAGGGAGGGCAAAAAGCAAGGCTGCCCAAGGCTTTCTATTTGTAAAGAGCTTTTTGATTGATCCTGCAATCCGACTTTCGTGACCTTTAGTCTGACTAGGACACTTTTAGCAAATTTTTCTCATACGAGCCGAAGAGTTATGATAGCTGTCCTAATTTGCAATTGATTTTGCCAGCAATAGCTGCAAAACATGCGGCGCAGGCTCTGTTTTGACTTCGTATTTTTGGGAGATATCTTAATTGATTTTGACGTCCAACAATATACAGTTTGTTTTGACTTGACGTATTTCGTATGTATGTAATTGAGGTGTTTATATGAAAAAATTAACAACCATATCAACAATTTTATTTTTAGCGCTATATTGCAACAGTGGCGGGGGAGATGGAAGCGCTGCCCACAATTATGTGTGTCCCAATGGAGTAGTAGAGAGTGGTACGACAAGCCAGGCTAATGTAGAGAATTGCAGCAGCTGTAATACTGGTTATGGCTTAGAGGCAGACGGAAATACTATGGTATGTAGAAATCTTTATGTGTGTCCCAAGGGAGTAGTAGAGGATGGTACGACAAGCCAGGCTAATGTAGAGAATTGCAGCAGCTGTAATACTGGTTATGGCTTAGAGGCAGACGGAAATACTATGGTATGTAGAAATCTTTATGTGTGTCCCAAGGGAGTAGTAGAGGATGGTACGACAAGCCAGGCAAATGTAGAGAATTGCAGCAGCTGTAATACTGGTTATGGCTTAGAGGCCGACGGAAATACTATGCTTTGTCGAGCGCCTTATGTGTGTCCCAAGGGAGTAGTAGAGAGTGGTACAACGACGGAGGCTAATGTAGAAAATTGTAGTGAGTGCAATACTGGCTATGGATTAGAGGCCGACGGAAATACTATGCTTTGTCGAGCGCCTTATGTATGTCCCAATGGAGTAGCAGAGAGTGGTACAACGACGGAGGCAAATGTAGAGAATTGTAGTGAGTGCAATACTGGCTATGGATTAGAGGCCGACGGAAATACTATGGTATGTAGATTAACCTTATCTTTATCTTTGCAAAATATAGCAGGGATAGACGAGAGCAAAAGGACTATAGATGGAGATTTAGATGGAGCTATCGGTGTAGTAGCAGCGGATGTAGACGAGGATGACGATATGGACATAGTAGCTGTTGGACAATTGGCAGATGATGTAGTATGGTATGAGAACGATGGCAGTGAGAGTTTTACAAAACATACTGTAGATGGAGATTTAGATGGAGCTTGGAGTGTAGTAGCAGCGGATGTAGACGATGATGACGATATGGACATAGTAGCTGTTGGGATTTTTGCAGATGATGTAGTATGGTATGAGAACGATGGAAGTGAGACTTTTACTAAACACACTATAGATGGAGATTTAGATGGAGCTAGGGATGTAGTAGTAGCGGATGTAGACGATGATGGTAATATGGACATAGTAGCTGTTGGGAGTGTTGCAGATGATGTAGTATGGTATGAGAACGATGGAAGTGAGAATTTTACTAAAAGGACTGTAGATGGTGATTTAGATGGAGCTAGGGGAGTATTTGTAGCAGATGTAGACGATGATGATGATATGGACATAGCAGCTGTTGGGTCTAATGCAGATGATGTAGTATGGTATGAGAACGATGGAAGTGAGAGTTTTACTAAACACACTATAGATGCTAATTTAGATGGAGCTGTTAGTGTAGTAGTAGCAGATGTAGATGATGATGGTAATATGGACATAGTAGCTGTTGGGAATGTTGCAGATAATGTAGTATGGTATGAGAACGATGGTAGTGAGAGTTTTACTAAACACACTATAGATGGAGATTTAGATGGAGCTGTTAGTGTAGTAGTAGCAGATGTAGATGATGATGGTAATATGGACATAGTAGCTGTTGGGAATGTTGCAGATAATGTAGTATGGTATGAGAACGATGGAAGTGAGAGTTTTACTAAAAGGACTGTAGATGGTGATTTAGATGGAGCTAGGAGTGTAGTAGCAGCTGATGTAGACGAGGATAACGATATGGACATAGTAGCTGTTGGGTTTGATGCAGATGACGTAGTATGGTATGAGAACGATAGAAGTGAGAGTTTTACTAAAGATACTATAGATGGAGATTTAGATGGAGCTTATAGTGTAGTAGCAGCGGATGTAGACGAGGATAACGATATGGACATAGTAGCTGTTGGGTTTAATGTAGATGATGTAGTATGGTATGAGAACGATGGAAGTGAGAGTTTTACTAAAAGGACTATAGATGGTGATTTAGATGGAGTTACTGGTGTATTTGTAGCAGATGTAGACGAGGATAACGATATGGACATAGTAGCTGCTGGGAGTAATGCGGATGATGTAGTATGGTATGAGAACGATGGTAGTGAGAGTTTTACTAAAAGGACTGTAGATGGTGATTTAGATGGAGTTACTGGTGTATTTGTAGCAGATGTAGACGAGGATAACGATATGGACATAGTAGCTGCTGGGAGTAATGCGGATGATGTAGTATGGTATGAGAACGATGGAAGTGAGAGTTTTACTAAAAGGACTGTAGATGGTGATTTAGATGGAGCTAGGAGTGTAGTAGTAGCGGATGTAGATGATGATGGTAATATGGACATAGTAGCTGTTGGGTTTAATGCAGCTGATGTAGTATGGTATGAGAACGATGGCAGTGAGAGTTTTACTAAAAGGACTGTAGATGGTGATTTAGATGGAGCTACTGGTGTATTTGTAGCAGATGTAGACGAGGACGGGAATATGGACATAGTAGCTGCTGGGAGTGTTGCAGATGATGTAGTATGGTATGAGAACAATGGCAGCGAGAGTTTTACTAAAAGGACTGTAGATAGTAATTTAGATGGAGTTAGGAGTGTAGTAGTAGCAGATGTAGACGAGGACGGGAATCTGGACATAGTAGCTGTTGGGTTTAATGCAAATGATGTAGTATGGTATGAGAACGATGGCAGTGAGAGTTTTACTAAAAGGACTGTAGATGGAGATTTAGCTGGAGCTAGGAGTGTAGTAGTAGCTGATGTAGACGAGGATGATGATCTGGACATAGTAGCTGTTGGGGATGATGCGGATGATGTAGTATGGTATAATCATAGACTACCTGAAGTATTATCTAATTATATAGATATTGGATATGTAGGGCGCGATGCTCTTAGCGTGTCTATTTCTACTATGGATCATTATGTACTTAGATATTCTAGTTTAACGCCTGGGATTACTATAGATGCGGGTGGGAATAATATGTCTAGTCTCAGTTTTAGTGGTACTTTATCTAATATAGATGCTTTTTTAGGGAGTATTAGCGTTGTGCCTAGTCCATTTTTTGTTTTGAGTGATCCTCTAGCTACTCTATCTGTAGAAGTATCTTCTTCTATTATGGATCATTTACGAGAGCAGGGCACGCTAACTTTGTCTAGGTAAAAGTAATTGACGCTTTCTATGTATTTCGTTAATGTTCTCATATGGATACAATCAAAGACAAAGTAAAAGAAGAAAGAAGACTAACAGATAGAGAAGAAAAAAGTATATTTCAATATTTATCAGACAAAGCAAGTGATGCGAGTTTTATCACATTTATACTAACAGCTATACAAAATCTTAGACAAGATTTAGAGAAGCAAATCAATGGTTTAGATAATAAAATAACGGATACGAAACAAGATTTACAAAAGCAAATCAATGGCTTAGATAATAAAATAACGGATGCGAAACACGATTTAGATAATAAAATAACGGATACGAAACAAGATTTACAAAAGCAAATAGCAGATACCAAACACGATTTAGAGAAGCAAATCAATGGCTTAGATAATAAAATAACGGATACGAAACAATCTATAAAAGAAGTTTCTAGTAAAATAGATAGATTATTATATGTAGTAATGGGTGGTTTACTCTCTATTCTAGTAGTTTTATTTACAAGGTAGTTTTATTTACAAGAGCTTAGTTTTTATTTCATAAGCAACCGCACTCTTTGAGAGCCCAGTAAGAGCCGCTGCTCCCTATAAGTTTTTCCTTGTTTGTATAGATGCGAAAAGCGCATATGTGACTTTTGCCATTATTATGTCTATCTATTTCATAGCTGTCCTAATTGGAAATTGATTTTGCCCTAGTTGGCCTAAAAAGACATAGACGGCATAGTACATTTACGTGCTAAGACTAAGACCCATAAAAACTATGAGTTTTTATGCAAGAAGACAGCAACTTTTGTATTGACAAAAAGTTGCTGTCTTAGAAGCTTGCGCACATAGGAGAGTACTTAAGAAGTTGCGAACACAGAAAAATGGTGATCATCTGATAGTATATCCGGAAGGCCGTCTTGATCTGCATATTTCTTCACAAATTGAAGAAGAGCTTGCAAAGCTGGTGGACGAGGGTAACCATCATATTATTTTAAATCTCAGGGATGTGGAGTACATGAGTTCGTCTGGCTTTCGGGCTTGTATTGCGACACTGCGAAAACTAAACACTCATAATGGTTCCTTCAAGATTTGTTGTGTACAGCCTGATGTAAGCCGTATCTTTGAAGTCATAGAGCTCAACTCCCTTTTTGATGTTTACAAAACAGAAGAAGAGGCAATACAAGCGCAGAAATAAGCGCAAGAGATGCGCAAGGCATTTTTAGATCACGGCCTATTTGCGTTATTTTTGAGTTCTCAAGCGATACATAGCAAGTCTTTGGTGGGCGCTGCGTATCTTCGGTTTTTCAGGCGCATGCTATGGTCCCCCTTCTTGTAATGCCTTATACGCAAGGCTCCTTTTTAACAGCATAGAGCTGTAGAGGAGATTCGCCAAGTTGTCTCTACTCAAAAAGATCCTCCAGATCAAAGAAAAAGAAGTTCTGGAGATAGAAAAACAAGTTGAATCTCTTATAGACGCACGTGAGCTGCCTCAAGATGACAGGTCCCAGAAATTTCCAAAGGCTTTAAAGCAAAACAAGGCAGAGCGTACTTCTATCGCTGTGATCGCTGAGTGCAAAAAAGCCAGCCCTTCTTCAGGCTTATTACGAAGTCAGTACGAACCTGAGAAAATAGCTGCGTCCTATAAGCGCTGCGGGGCAGCGGCCTTGTCTGTTCTTACGGAAAGAGAGTTTTTTTTAGGCCATATCAGTCATCTTGGCCTTGTAAAAGACATTGGCTTGCCTGTGCTGCGCAAGGATTTCCTCATTTCTCCTTTACAGATTTATCAATCAAAGCTGGCAGGAGCAGACGCTGTCTTATTGATAGCCCGTTTGCTCAGTTTTGATAAGTTGAAAGAGCTTTATGAACTGGCCAGAGAAATCGCTTTAGGCGTTTTGTTAGAAGTCCATAGCGAAGAGGAAATAGATATGGCTTTAGAGCTCAGTGCGCCTATTGTCGGCATCAATCACAGAAACTTAGAGAGCCTCAAAATAGATATGAGCTTGAGCCGCAGACTCATCCCTTATCTGCGTGCCAGGCAAAACTCTGATACGATAGTGGTAGCAGAGTCAGGAATAGAGAGCTCTGCCGCAAGAAAAGAGCTTGCGCCTGATATTGACGCTGTTTTGATAGGTACTGCCTTTATGAAAAGTCCTAACATAGCTCTTGCGTGGAAAGAGATCTTTTCCTGACTTCACAAAAGAGGGCGTGGTCTAAGAGCCTAGTTTTGGGACGGGCTCTAAGCGAAATTGGCAAAGAATCTTTCCATACTTCACTGGCAAAGCTGCTTAGATGGCGAGTTGCAGGAGCTTTTTGCTTTAGCGCAAAAAGTCAAAAAGAAAGCCAATCACTACAAAGGGGCTGCTCTGGATAAAAGCCTTATTATGCTTTTTCAAAAAAGCTCCACGAGGACACGTTTGGCTTTCGAGCTGGCTATGCAGGAATTAGGAGGGAGAGCCATTTATTTGGATTGGCAAAGTACCAACTTCCGACTCTCTAAGATAGCTTATGAAAGCATTTGCTTAGCGCAGCACGCTGATCTCCTTGCTGCTCGTATGAAAAAACATGAAGATCTTGTAGAGATCCATAACAACACGAATATACCCCTTATCAACGCTTGCTGCGATCGTTATCATCCCTGCCAAGCGCTGACAGATGCGTTGACCATGTATGAAGATGGGGGACCTCTACGAGGCGCTGAGCTTTGCTATGTGGGAGTGCATAATAATATTGCGAATTCTTTAATGGAAATCGCATGTGTTTTTGGCATAAAATTAACTCTAGTATGTCCTATCCAGCCTGAAGGCATTGTAGATACTCATCTGAGAAATAAACTGACGCAGCAAGGCCTTCTAAGAGAAAGTCTTGATGCAAAGGCTTCCGTAGACAATGCTGACTATGTATATACGGATACATGGCTTGACCTGGAATTTTATGGCCGCCGTGAGCACATGGCTCTGCAAGAGGAGCGTATTTTGAAGATGCGTCCTTACCAAATCAATCATAAGCTGATGCGGGACTCTAAGGCTAGGATACTGCATGATATGCCTATTCACAGCGGTTATGAAATCAGCGCTGAGATGGTGGAGGATTCACGTTCCTTGATCTTCAAACAGGCAGCTAACCGCCTCCCCGTACAAAAAGCCATGATCCTATATCTTCTGGAGCTCGTCTAAGGAAGAAATTGCAAAGGCCTGCGGCGCTCAAATGATCTTTTGTCCATTTCGCTGTACAATCGTAATTTTTTAAAAATAGCCTTGCTTCTTGGTTTAGCCTTTATAGATCTATGCCGTTATTTTTTCTAGCTCCCTCAAAAATCCTAAGCCATAGAAATAAGATATGTCCGCATCTCATATAGAATGCTATGTGGAGCAGGCCTGAAATATTATGTTTTCTTTCTTTCGTTACCAAGGAACAGAGCTCGACCGAAGTGTATGGGATTACAAAGCTTCCTCGCTGCAGGGATATCAGGATCACTATAGACTGAAGGCAAATGCGCGCCTTTCAGAGGACAAACTTTACGTTGATTTTGCTCCTATCAGCAATCTGGTACGTATTTGCCTTGTCCCTGCAGAAGAGCCCCACAAGGAATATATTGCCATCCTGAAGGGCGGCAGCATTTTGCAGGAAAAAGAAGCCTTTAGCCGCACAAGCCTGAGGCTTGGACCACGCCTAAAAAACTTTGCTCCCTACTTTCGTCGTATTCCAGACCCCTTGTTGCTGGCTTCCATTGGAGGCAATTATGGCATGCCAAAAAATCTGCAGCGCCTGAAGCGGGATTCCAGCCTTCGCATGAATTTGTACAAAAAAGTACGCCCCATACATTCTTTACGCGCGTATTTGCAGGCAAAAACAATAAAACAAGAACAACTTAGAACAAATTGGCAGAGTTTATGCGATCGATTCTCTAGCGAGCTTTTTGATATCAGTCTGGGAGGACTTGCCTATTGGTGCTACTTGCAGAAATACCTGAGTTTTACAGAACTGGCTCTGTTATTAGGCTTTTTTGGCATATGGAGTGGAGCTTGGGATTGGCTTTGGCGCAGGCGCGCCCCCTTTCTGCCCAAAGTAGCCTTGTTTTTAGGTCTTAGCTGCTCTATGCTTTATATGCAGATTCAATATAGAATGTGGGCTATGTATTTATGAGCATCCTGAAATATGAACTGCCTCCTGGGGCTCTTGTCTATAAACCTAAAAATCCATGGCAGGCAAGCTTGCAGGAGAGCTTCCCTTTAAGCGCTCACAAGGGGCGCAGCGAAAGCGCGCATATCAAACTGGACCTTCGAGGGAGCTCTATACGCTATGTGCCCGGCCAGTCTTTAGGGGTCATAGCGCCGGGAGTAGACAAGAATGGTAAAAAGCACAAGCTGAGATTGTATTCTATAGCTTCTGCTCCTCCCTTAGACCTCAGCGCATGTGAGAGCGCAGAGCTTTGCGTGCGGAGGCTGATAGAGGAGCTTGCTCCAGGCCAAGGGGAATACCGTGGAGTAGCTTCCAACTATCTGTGCGATCTAAAAAAAGGAGCTAAGCTTTGGATCACCGGGCCTGTAGGCAAGGCCTTTGCGCTGCCTCGTGACAGGAATCTGCATCTTATCTTGCTGGCTACGGGAACAGGCATTGCGCCTTTTCGTTCCTTTTTAGATTTTATATTCCAAAGTAAGGCCTCTGCCCAAAAAGCGTGGCGGGGTGAAATCTTTCTTTTTATGGGCGCAAAGAGTGAATCGGAACTACTGTATATGAACAAGCAGAACAATCATCTCGGCGCTTATGCCCAAGAATCCAAATGCAGGCTCTACACTGCCCGTTCACGCGAAGAAAAAAACAGCAGAGGCGGCCGCATGTATATACAGGATAAATTACTCATGGCAGAGAAGAGTATTTTCCCTCTGCTAAAGGAAGGAAGGTGTGTTTTTTATATATGTGGAGTGAAAGGAATGGCTCAGGGCATAGAAGAGAGCCTCCAGCAAATCTGTCTTCATAACTCTATACGATGGCCTGCTTTTAAGGAAGGGCTGCGCAGGCAGGGCAAGTGGAATGTGGAGGAATACTAATTTTGCTTTTCTCTTCCTTATGCCAGCGGCAACATAGGCATTGGCCTAGGCGTTGTTGTATAAGGGGCCTTGGGGCCCGGGGACGTTGTAGGTAGTGATGACAGCGGTGGGGAGTGCAGTAAGCAGCGTCTGGAATATGCGGTGTTAGTTTTGATGACAGTAGCGTTGTAGTCATATGCAGAGTCTGGGCGTGGTTGTAATAATGAGGCGTGGGGCTTGGCTGACTGAGGCTTTGTAGTCATATGCAGAGTCTGGGCGTGGTTGTAATAATGAGGCGTGGGGCTTGGCTGACTGAGGCTTTGTAGTCATATGCAGAGTCTGGGCGTGGTTGTAATAATGAGGCGTGGGGCTTGGCTGACTGAGGCTTTGTTGTAATTACGATGGCATCGTGCATGAAGAGGCTGTGCGAAGAAGGCCTGTGCTTCGGCATATATGCGCAAATTTGGCTTGCCAGAAAGATGTCCTATACGTCTGCTTCTCCTAGTGGCTCTCAATAGACAGGAAATACATAGACGCATCCTTTTGCATTGCCGTGCCCAAAGGCAGATCCATAAGTCACAAAGCGGCGCTTCTTGCGCTAAGGCTTCTCTTTTAGATGCCGCTGAGGCGCTTGCTCTTCTGGAAACAAGAGAGCTGCCCACGCAGCATTTACTAGAAGAAACTTCCCTGCTGCGTCATCATTATTTTGGGTCCTGCGTCCAGCTGCATATCATAAACAACGTGCGCAATGGCCACTGCCCAGAAGACTGTTCTTACTGCGCGCAGCGCAGCAAGGCGCCGGCCTTGGGCCAAGGCCCTGCGGCTATACCCGCTTACACAGATAAATCCACGCAGGAGATTTTGGCAGAGGCAAAAAGCGCATGGGAAAAGGGGGCCTATCGTTACTGCATTGTCAGCGCAGGCCGGTCGCCTAATAAAAAAAGCATAGAGCGTTACGCGTTTCTTATCAAGGAGATCAAAAAACGCTATCCATTAGAAGTGTGTCTTTCTTTGGGCCTCCTGCATGATAGTGAAGACGCAAAAGTCCTTGCCCAAGCCGGTCTAGATCGTTACAATCACAATCTCAACAGCTCCCCATTGTTTTATCCAGAAATCTGCCAGAGCCACAAATACGAGGATCGCCTGCATACATTGCGCACTCTTGCTGCTGCCGGCATTGGTATTTGCAGCGGCGTGATTGCAGGCTTGGGCGAGAGCTCACAAGATTTAGTGGATGTGGCCTTTGCCTTGCAAAAGCAAAGAGCAGCGTCTATACCTGTGAATTTTTTTCTCCCTGTCCCCGGCCACGGCGTCAAAAAAAAGGCGAAGCTAAGCCATGACTATTGCCTGCGTTTGCTGTGCGTCTTTCGCCTTCTTAACCCGGAAGCGGAATTACGTTTGGCAGCTGGAAGGGAATACTATTTAGCTTCGAGGCAAAAAGATGCGCTGGCTGTTGCGAATTCACTTTTTGTTTCCGGATACTTAAATGCGCATGGCTCTTCCCTAAGCCAAAGCATAGCGCTCATAAAAGAAGCAAATTGTACGATAGCGGGAGCGGGAAAACATGGAGCTTCAGCAGGCAGGCTGCAGTCAGCTCAAAGTCCCGTCCCAGCAGAGTCTCAGAAGCAAGTCAGCATGAAGAGTATGGCAGAGCTGCGCCCCTTTCAAAGAGTCACTTGAGCAGGCTGTCATTTGCTTTCTTCCTGCTCCTTTTGAGGCTTGCCCTGCCATTCAAACTGCAGGCTCACTGTTGCAGGCTCAACTTTGACCACCTGCGCATCCTCAGAGCCAAAGGGATCGACCACAAAAACAGGCTGGTTTTGGATCAGAAATGAAGGGCGCAGGGTTTTACTGTCAGAATCAAAAAAAACAGGGCAAAAGACTAAGGCTCGGAGACGCTTGAGGGCCTCAGTCTGGGCTGTCTCGTTTACATAGATGTCCACAGCTGTTTTGCCGGGAAGCCGCATTTTGATGCCGGGAAGTTTATTGGAACAGCGGATGGGCACATTGGGGATGGACTGGTAGTTTTGCTTTGCTTTCTTGGGAAGTATATTGATGCTGAGCTCCACTTGAAAGGGCTGCTTAGGGGCAAAGCTGACAAAGTCAGGCAGCTCATCGATCCGCACTTGATATGAGAGCAGCTCATGCGTATCTTCTACACGCAGCTCTACGCTTTCTACGTGGCTCATGGACGAGAGGCTTTCGTAAGGTCCTTTGAGCAGGACAGTGGGGGGGCTGATGCTCACATAGCCCAGCTCGTATTCTCGGGGAAGCTCCACTTGCAGCTTTGGGATTACGCTCAATTCGCGCATGAAAGAACGGTCTACTAGGATTTGTAATTCTTTCTTGTAACTGAGTTGTATCCCTATAGGCGGGTCTGGGTCTATTTTAGCAATGTAGAGATTTAAGCCAGGCAGAGGATGAGGATTTTCTAGTTTGATAGTAAAGTTCGATATATCAAAATCCATCTGCTCACGGCGGCCATAAAACTTGACGTTCAAAAAAGAAGGTATTTTACGTGAGAAAACAAGATGCGAAGGGAGCTCGGGCTGTATGAGGGGCACCTGCACAGAGCGCGTGACTGTCGCAGTATACTGCACATAGGCATAAAGGAATAGGGCCAGAATCAGGCTGATGGCTTTTGCCGCAAGGTTTTTAGAAAGATAGCCAAACCAGGAAAAAAAACTGTCCTTTGGAGGGGGCGCATGAGCCGGCGCAGATCCCGCATAGGAGCTTTTTTCTAAGCCTTCCCTGCGCTCTTTGCTTCTTTTATTCTTCGCATCCATTTCGATTTTTTTTAAGTAATTGTCTGCTCTTTTTGTGATCTCTTTAACTATCACGCTTTGCTTTTTTTTAGGTTTAAAAAACTTTCTATCACTCCTTCTAAATCGCTGTGTTTGGGGCTTATGATGCTGCCGTCTATACATACGCTGATGCGTCCGTTTTCTTCAGAGCTTACGATTACAATTGCGTCTGTATCTTCGGCCATGCCTAAGGCAGAGCGGTGACGGGCGCCATGTGTTTTCTTTAATTTGCGTGAGGTAGAGAGAGGAAGGTAAGAGGCTGCTGATACAATTTTGTTGCCTTCAATAAGGATGGCCCCATCATGGAGAGGAGAGGATTTCCAAAAAATTGTTTCGATCAACTCTTCTGAGACCTCCGCATTAAGCGCAACAGCATGATCAATAATATTCTGAGGCCACACCTTGCGTAAGATGACAATACTAGAGCCAATGCGCTTTTGCGCCATGCTGCGCGCCGCATTCGCAATGGTTCTGATGGAAAGGGCTTCTACAGGTCTGACCCAGCGAAAGAATTCGTTCTGCGTGATACTTACGGCAATGCGCCTTAGTTCTGGCTGCATCAAGACTATCAAACCTATTACCAAATAAGAAGAAGCGTTATCAATGATCCAGGCTAGAGTCTTGAGCTCCAATTGGCGCGCCACGAGATTTAAGGCAAGCAAAAGCAGAACGGTAGCCAAGACTTGGAAAGCGCGGGTGCGGCTCAGCAAAAGAAAAACATGGTAAAACAAAAAGGCGACCAAGCTTAAATCCAGGCAGAACACAACAGCGCGGCCAAAGCTCAGTTCTTGGGCAGTATCAAAAAACATCTATCTACTCTACATTTCGACTTGCGGGCCGCTTTTTTCCATGTCCTATGCCGCTCTTTTTTGCTGGATTGCTTCTTTTTGCTATATGAAAAGTATTTTTATATACGGCAAAAGAGGCTGAGCATAACATAAGCATAGACGCTTTCCTGAAAACAGCGGGCATAGAAAGGATGAAGGAATCTTTTGATTATGATTTACTTGTAATAGGCGGCGGGTCCGGGGGTGTGCGGGCTGCGCGTATGGCTGCAAGCTTTGGAGTACGTACAGCCATAGTTGAGTCGGCGAAGCTGGGGGGCACCTGTGTACATCGGGGCTGCGTTCCTAAGAAATTGTATGTATACGCCTCGCATTATGGGGAGGGCTTTCATGATGCCAGAGCCTTCGGCTGGGCTGGGACTGCTCCTTCCTTCTCCTGGCAGGCGCTGCAGAACAATAAAGACAAGGAAGTCCATCGGCTGGAGAGGCTGTACAAAAAGATGCTCGAGGATGCGGGCGTGACAATTTTCTTCGACAGGGCCTGCTTGCGAGACGAACATAGCGTAGATTTAGAAGGCACAGCCGCACATCAGCGCCTGAGGAGAGTCACCGCAAAAAACATACTGCTGGCTACGGGCTCACGCCCTTTTGTTCCAGATTTCCCGGGTAAGCATCTTGTCAGCACCTCGGATGATATCTTTGCACAGCCTGCGCTTCCTTCGCGCATCATTACCATAGGGGGTGGGTATATAGCCGTAGAATTCGCTGGGATTTTCGCATCACTCGGATGCAAGAGTACTCTTGTGTATAGGGGCGATATGTTTTTAGGCCGTTTTGACAGCAGCATTGCTACCTTTCTGAAAGCTGAAATGGAGAAAAAAGGAGTAAAGCTGCGCTTCCAGAGTGAGGTGGTCTGCATCCAGCGCAGCAAGGATCATTCCCTGCAGCTTGTATTAGATAGAGGAGAGCAGCTGGAGGCCGATCAGATTCTTTGCGCTACTGGGCGCACGGCAAATACGGCTGCTCTTGGACTTACCAAGGCGGGCCTGGAGCAGGACGAGCGCGCGAATATCAAGGTGGATGCGGGCTTTCGCACAAATCTTCCTTCTGTATATGCTTTGGGCGATGTCATTGGCCGTATACAGCTTACGCCTGTAGCCATCGCTGAGGCCATGTGCTTTGTGGAAAGGACCTTTTTAGGGAAAGAAGACAAAGAAATGGATTACGCCTTTGTGCCTACGGCCGTCTTCAGCCAGCCTTCCATAGGCAGCGTGGGCTTGAGTGAAGAAGAGGCTAAGAAGCGCTGCGCAAATATCAGGGTCTACAAGTCCGCATTTCGCAGTCTCAAATACAGTCTTGGAGATAAGCCGGAAAAATGCCTGATAAAAATGCTTGTAGATGAAGACAGTGACAGGGTTGTAGGGGCTCATATGATTGGGCCGGAGGCAGGAGAAATTATCCAAGGTATTGCCGTAGCTCTAAAGATGGGGGCCTCGAAGAAGGTCTTTGACTCTGTGGTGGGCGTGCATCCTACTCTTGCAGAAGAATTCGTCTCTCTTTAATGCGCTCTTAGCCTGCTTCGGCTGGTATTGCTTTCTTTCCAAAACTGATCAAGATCTGTCCATGCGCAAGCTTAGGCGCATGCTTGGGCTCATACATGCAGACCCTGCCCTCTTCACACAGCATAAGGGGATAGAAATCTTTTTCGTATCTTTCTTTGTCAGAGAAATGCTTATTGATGGAAACTGCCTGGAATGTCCAGCCTTTGGCATAAAGGGCGGTGATCTGAGAAAAGCTCAGATTCCCAGAGAAGGCCTGTTTGCCGCGGAGGCTTTTATGTACGCTGAGTTTTTGCGCTTTCTTGTCATCTGGATCTAAGGCTTGCAGCTGGTAGACCTTGTCTTTGCCAAGAATATCCACAAAGGAGAGCGCCGCTAAGGAGTTGACCTCATCGTTAGGAGTCAAAGCCAAAAAGGCGCCTATGGCGTTTAGGTCTAGTTTGCCCAACGTATCTTCTTCTAAAATATTCGCATAGCGCACCTCTAATCCACTCATGCGGGCCTTGTAAACATTATATGGGTTGGTGTCTACCAAGACCACAGAAATGCCTTCTTTTTGAAGTACAGAGGCAAGCTCACGGGCCCAGTTGTGAGCCCCAAGCAGCAAAAGCCCCTGGGGTTCGTCCATATGCAAAGAAAGGAGATGCGCTAAAGGCTTTGCCAAGATACTCGTGCTGATCACGGAAACTACGATCACAGCAAAGACAGTTGTGACTAAGCTTTCACTGCCCGGATAAGATGATGCGCTTAATTCCAAAGCTAAGAGTGAGCTTATAGCGGCAGCAACAATACCGCGGGGAGCTATGGCTGACAAAAAGATCATTTCTTTCCAGTGTAAGTTTGTCTTGAGACAGGAAAGGAAGACAGACAGGGGCCGCGCCACAAAAAGAATAGTCAGGACAAAAAGTATAATGGGAAAGCGTATTGCCAGCAGCTCTTCCAATGTAACGCGCGCAGAAAGAATGATGAACACTACCGCTATAAGTAATATTTGGAGACTTTCTTTAAATTCTGTTATTTTTTTTATCGCTACCTGCTTTTGATTGGCCATCACTAAGCCCATAACCGTCACTGTGAGCAGGCCTGATTCGCTTTGTATGATGTTGGAAAGAGTAAAACCTCCTATAATGCCTGCAAGAGTAGAAGGGCTTTGTAAGTACTCAGGGATAATACCAAAACGAAACAGCAACAAGAGCAGCTGCGCTGTCAGAAAACCCAGCAGCAAGGCTATCAGAACGCTTTTGGCTAAGGTCTCCAGGCTCAGCCAAGCAGCAAAGCCTCCGGTAGAGGCAAAGAGGGCCTCATAAACCAGCACTGCCATGATTGCTCCAATGGAGTCTATAATAATACCTTCCCAGCGTAAAATGGCGCTGGTGCTGGGCAAAATGCGTATGGAACGAAGGAGGGGATTGATGACTGTAGGGCCTGTCACAATCAAGATCGTACCTAGTAAAAGCGATAAAGGCCAATCAAAGCCCAGTATATAGCGCGCAGCAATGGCGGTCAAGAGGCAGGTAACGCAGGCCCCTATGCTTAGAAGATTTCTGACCGTATTTCCAACTGTACGCAGTTCACTAAAGCGCAGATTTAAGGCGCCTTCAAAAACCAGTATCCCTACAGAAACAGAAACAAGGGGAAAGAGCAGAGGGCCTAAAATCTGCTCTGGGCGGATCACGCCAAAAACAGGACCCACAAGTATGCCTATAGTCAGCAAAAAGAGTATGGAAGGCAGCCCTAAACGCCAGGCTACGCATTGGGCGCAGATACCTAAAAGGAGAATCAGAGCAAAGCCGGCTAAGAGATCGTGTATCATGATAAAAAAGACGCTCTTAGCAAAGTAATAGAAGTGGTCTCAAAACTCATCCATGGCGCTTTTATGGCGCCCGAAGCGCTGAGGACATGGGCATACTGCCTGAGCTGCCTTTATGGTAGGCGAAGCGCTGAGGACACCTTTACGGTGTCCGAAGTGCAGTGTGCCTCGAGCACACTGCTAGATTGCCTCGACAATCTGCCAAAAGGGAAAGAAGCGCTGCCGTGATTTAGAGTCGGTTTCAATCCTCTTCTTTTCAATCTTCTTCTTTTCAATCTTCTTCTTGGCCCCTCGCCAGAATCAATTCCCGTACCCGGCCTGCCATGTTTTGATACTGAGCATAAGTGTAGATTTGGTATTCGTAGCCCTGCTCTGTAAGAAAAAGCTGACGATTTTGGCCAAAGCGCTCTTCTGTTGTGTCGTAGCTGACAAGGGAATAGAAAAAGGCAAGGTTCTCTCCGTCTTTAGGCCTTAGGATGCGCCCAAGGCGCTGCGCTTCTTCTTGGCGTGAGCCAAAGGTGCCGCTGACCTGTATAGCCAGAGAGGCATCCGGCAGGTCTATAGAAAAATTCGCCACCCGCGATACAACCAAACATGGGATATCACCTTCACGAAATTCCTGGTAATGCTGCTCTCTATCTACTAAAGACGTTTTCCCAGTAATCAAAGGAAAACGAAAGTGCTCTGCAATTTTTTCAAGCTGGGCGATGTACTGGCCAATAATTAAAACGTTTGCCAGTCCGTGCTCTTCTATGATAGAGGCTATAGCCTTGATTTTCTCAGGATTTTCTGAGGCTAGGCGGTATTTCCCCCTGTCCTCCGCTAAGCTGTATTGTATGCGTGTTTCTTCCTGCATCTCCACGCGCAGTTCTATACAGTAGGCATTGGCAATCCAGGCCTGCTTTTCTAATTCTTTCCAGGGGACATCATATTTCTTAGGCCCAATGAGAGAAAAGACATCGTCTTCTAAACCATCCTCGCGCACTAAGGTTGCTGTCAGGCCAAGACGCCTCTTTGCTTGGATCTCGGAAGTCATGCGAAAAACAGGGGCAGGCAGAAGATGCACCTCGTCGTAGATAATAAGGCCCCAGTTGTTTGCGGTGAATATAGGAAAGTGCGTAAAATCCCCGTTTTTGTGCTTTTTGTGCGTAAGAATGTTGTAGGTGGCTATAGTAATAGGGCGTATTTCTTTCTTTTCACCGCTGTATTCGCCTACGTCCTGCGGGTTTATATCTGTCTTATCCAAAATCTCGTGCTTCCATTGTCTTATAGAAAGCGTATTGGTAACCAAAATCAGAGTTTCCGTGCCAATCAACTGCATGATGCCTATTCCAACGATAGTCTTGCCGGCCCCGCAAGGCAGCACAATCACGCCGGAGCCGCCTTCTTTACTGACCTGTACATGAAATACGTCAATGGCCTTCCTTTGGTAATTGCGCATTTGGAAAGGCTTTCCCCCTCCAGATTTAGAAAGGAAATTAAAGCTATATTTTGCTCCTTCATCATAGCCGGCGAGGTCTTCTACGGGGAAGCCGATCTTAATCAAAGCCTGTTTGATATGGCCCCGAAATTGCGGCTTGATTCGTATTCCCTCCGCCGTAGCGCCGTCCAGATAAGTTTGGAGGGAGCGATGATGCATAATCTCATTGAGCAGGTTTTGCTCCTCAGAAAGAATGAAGAGATGGCCTTCGGAGTTACGGTTTAGCTTGATCTTGCCATAACGGGATATTTGTTCTTTGATTTCGTTAATAACGTTTTTGGGTATGGGGTATTTCGAATATTTCTCCAGAGAGCCAAGAATCCCTTCTACAGATAATTTTGCGGCTCCAGCATTCCACAAAGACAGCGGAGTAATACGATAAGTGTGCAGGTACTCTGGACTTTTTTCTAATTCCGCAAAGCGGCTGATACTGGATCGGCATTCTTCGAAATAGTCATTTTCCACTTCCAAGAGCATAGTGCGATCCGACTGGACAATGAGGGGATTGTTAATATCTGGCATAAGCGCTTATTCCTAATCTTGCCTTTGTGCTTTTTCTAAAAATAGGCCTGTCCTTATATTCTCTCTAAGGCGCCTTAGGCCAGCAGTGTGCCTGCGCCGGCAAGCGCAAAAGCCCTGATGCCCAGGGAAGCTGGGAATTCCCATGTTTCCTGATCTGCTCTGCTGCTAATCACATGTATCAGAGCAGAGGCTCACTAAAAATGTAAAAAGAGCCGTGGCTGTCAAGCTATATTATCTCAATGAGATGCTGGACTAGATGCTAGGCTTGGGGGCAGGGAATGAGCAAGCGCTCCCCGATGATTTGTTTGCAGCGATGGGAGCGCTTCAGGCGCAGTATAAAAAAGCTATGCTTCCATCCTTTTGCGCCTGCTTGAAGCGCTTTTGCAGGCATAGAAGGCTTTCTGTTTTATGGCCTGCCAATGTCTTGCCGCGCGCTTATATATCTTCTTCGGTGTCGATAAACGTAAAAAACTGATCTAAAGCAGCAAGGCGCATAACTTGCAGGACGCCCTCATTCGTCTTTAGGAGACGAAGTCTGCCATTTTTCTTGATCATATGCTTGCGAATATGGGCCATAAGAGCAATGCCTGAAGAATCCATATAATCAAGGTGCTCCAAGTCTATCACTAAAGACCTGAGGCTTCTATCCTCGAGGAAAGGCTGCACTTGTTTTTTTAAGTTTCCTACGTTAGAAAGTTCAAGGGAGCCTTGCAATGCAAGAACCGTACTCTTAGCCGTCTTTCTTATACTTACTTCCATATTCTTATCCTCCTTGTTTTGTTTGCGCCTGCGCTTTTAAGCTAAGAGGCAGTCCCGCTAAAAATAAAGCAAGCCCTGTCTGCCGGCCAAAGTCTTTGGATGCGGCCTTGGCGCTTTTTCATGCAGAGTCTCCAACATAGCAGCCTGCCCTTTCAAGAGGCGGCTTTAATTTCCAGCTTGAAACTTGTTTTCGAATTGCCTGTATCATAACTTAAAGAGCTCCTTCTTAAAGAGGGGCTGTCTAAAATCTTGAGAATAGAACGAAGGCCAAGCCCTCCACCTTCTCTGCGCTTGCCTTCCAATATTGCGATGTAATCTTCCTGGCAGCCTCTAGCGCTGGTATCTTGTTCCAAAACCTTGTTTACATACAATTGTTCTTCCGGCAGCATATCCGCATTATTTTCCACGATAACGATAACAGCATCGTCTTTTTCTATAAAATCGACAGTTACTTCTAAATTTTTTTCTTTTAATTTCGCAAAAACGGCATCGAAGTCCTTTTGTAGTTGCTGCGCAAAGGCATATACAAGTTCCGCCTGATTCATGTGAGTATTGTTTGCAGCAAAAATGCGCTTGGCGTTGGCCTTCAAGGCGTTATGAATCAGCTCTCTCAAAGTATACTGCAGACTCCTGCTTAAATCACCGACATTCATTCTTTCTGCGCGCTTTCCAAATTCCTGACAAAGAGACGTAATTTTTTCCTGGTCCAATGTCTTTAAGGTGTACTTCATCACGTTAAAATGCTCTGCCTATCTGAACAGAGGCCTGCCATGTATGATATGAGTGGAAATGAGGCCTTCCTGGGCTAGGTTGTAAAGCCATATGCCATTGCAAAGCCCCTGTTCTTAGAGGCTGCTTCTCCACAAAAGGCGCATGGACAGCTTTCTTGCCTCCCCTAAATATGCTATCCAGCACATGCCAAGAATAAAAGGCAATAAGACCATAAACGTAATAGCGCTGTCTGCTTTGGTGTTTTTCAAATGTTGCTAGCCGTTCCTCATAATTGCTTTGATCTTCGCGGATACTTCTGCTAGCCTGCAGGGCTTGTAGGTATTCCCAAGTAAGACCCACTAAACATGCAGCGCTGCCAAAAGTCAAGAAAGTACCTTTCCAATGTTTGCTTTGTTTGTATTGATGCAAACCGGGTAAAGTATAAGATAAGGCATGCCAGAGGCCTTCTTCCTGTTCTGTGCCAAAGTTTATGGTCAGTTTTTGCAGGGCTTTCTTAGATATTTTGGCAATAGAGTCATCCTTTCTTAAAAAGATGTAGTTTTTTGTTTTTTGCTCTATATGCCCCCGCCATGTTTTTTTTTTGCTCTTCAGTATTACGTGATCGCCTTGTTCAAGGAAATAGTCTAGCAAACTTGCGTAATAAAAGGGAGCCCTAAGATGCAGCTGGACGGAGCGCAACTCCTGCGTGCTTATGCTCCTCCTGCGAAAAAAATGCTTCCCCTCCGCTATCCCTATAGCATGATGATCTCTTTCAATAAGCTTTACATTGCAGATTTCCTTTCCCCTGTCATTTACCTTCTCCTTGAGCATATAACAGCCGGGTATGCCAAGAAAGCCTATACGTATTGCCTTTACCCGCCTGATAGGAACATTCCTCTTTGTGCCGTTTAGAAATCGGAAAAGGATGGAAGCCCTGTTTTCTTTGATCACGCGTCCTTCAAGCTCACGCCCATTGTGTAATGTTATTATGTCTGCCGTGAGAGGGAAGCACAGCAAAAGTGGGAGCAGGCAAAAAAGGCAGCAGCGCAGGCGCCTTTGCAGATAATATAGACGAGAAACTTTCATCTTCTGTTCTATTCCTACAACATTCTGTCTTTTAGGGTATGCGAATCTCTTTTAATTCTTCTAGGGCATAGGACCTCGGCCCTACTTTCCAAAGCTGCTCTTCTGGAAAAAAACGTACAATACGGCTTTGGAGTCTTTCCCCCCCCTGTACATATATTTGCATAAAGTCAGCTTTGATAGGCTTTGCCAAGCCAGAAGACTTAGGTCTTTTGCTCTCCAAACGCTCTAGTAATGAGACGGCTACATAAGTACGCAGGGGGAGGCGCCTTTTCTTTAGAAGGAAATGATCCTCCTGTAAAAGGAGACTTTGCGCTCGAAGCAGGCGTCCATCTTTTAATTGCACTTGTATATAGCTTGGGAGCAGGACTTGCTTACCGGCGTCTTCAGAAGAAGATGCCTTTTGTTTTGCAAGCAGTATTGTTTTCAAGTTTGGCGCAAGGACAGTATTTTGCGTGAGTTCCCGGCCAAGTTTTTTCAGAAACTCCTGCTCTATGTCGCTGTCTTGCTGCACTTGGAATCCTTCCAGCTGCACTGCCTGCTTTTTTAGGGAATCTGTTATTTCTTCAATGACGACAGCCTTATGCTGCTTTTTTTTTGCTGTCTTAATGTCTTTGAGGAAGTTCTGGTCTTTTAGCAGCAGAGCATTCTTTTGCGCTTTTTTCGCCACACTTTCACCGGCATTGTACAAATAACCTAAAAAAAGAAGGCGCCTGTTTGCAAGTTTGGCAGTCTGGATATGGCTTGTATCTTTGATCAAGCTCTCGTAAATGCGTATTGCCTTTTTGCGTTTCCCTATCTCTTCATTACAGCGGCCGTAGCGGTAGCGATCCTGCGCGGAGCTGTGAGTGATAAGCTGGAAGAGACTGCAGGCATTCTGATAAAGGCCGGACTTATAGTAACGCCGTGCCTTTTCTATCCTGCTTAGCTTCTTGCTTTGGATGCTGTTTAGCAGCGCCTGCCTTTCACTCAGCAGGCTGAGTAAAAGGACGCCTGCCTGCCCATAATGCGTTCCCGGATAATCATCTCGAACTTGCTCTAAAATGGATGCGGCTTCTTTGTACTGTCCCAAGATCAAAAGGCAGTAGCCCTTATGCAGCAAGGAAAAGCCTACAATATCCGTTTTTTCACCCTGCGATCTCTCTATAATTTCCGTATATTTCTCAACAGCCACAGTGAAGTGCCTGTTACGTTCCATAAAAAAAGCATATTTCCCAAGAAGAAGAATGGCGCGGTTTTGCTGCAGGCGTAATATTGGCTTGAGGGACATCAAACGCACAGAATTGGACACGGCAAGCCCAAGCTGCGCAAGGAAAGATATATTCAGCTCAGCGCTGGCGTCAGCATTATTCAGTACTGCTGATTCAATAAGGTTGCGTTGTATCTCTGCTTTATAGTTATCAGGATTTTCAAAAATCTGACGCAGGCGCGCCCTGAGCACCCGCGAGGAAAGCTCAAAGTTCATCAGCCTTTCCTGCGATACAGAAAGCCTAAGCTGGTAGAGCTTCCCCTGCACTATGGACTGAGTGATGAGCAGTAAAGCAATGCACAAGCTAATCAGTATAAAAGAAGCTTTACCCATTTTAAGGCCTCTCTATAAAAAGGAAGCTGACATCATCATTGTAAAAATGCGCGAATTTTTCAAATTCTGCCACCAGCTTGTCTCGCAGGCTGTCATTATCTTCTTCTAAGCGGCTCTCCAAACAAGCAAGTATACGTTCCAAGCCAAATTTCTCGCGCTTTTTGTTTTCCGTCTCTACCAGCCCGTCTGAATATACAAATATTTTGTCTCCTTTGCAAATAGAATATTTTTTCAGTGGATATTCGATGCCTTCCATGAGACCCAGAGGGGGGCCATGCGATTTGACCGATATTCTTTCCATTTCTGCCGTGTCTTCTTTATTGCTGTACTTCCATAAAAACACCGTATTATGACCGGAATTGGTAATATATACGGGGCCTTTGGGATCAAAGAGCAGGAATACCGCAGTAGCATAATAACTGGTGTCAAGGCGCTCTGCCATGATGGTATTGAGCTGCGTCATAAGCTCCATAGGAGAGACGCGTTTTACGATTACTTCCTGCAAAGAAAGCAGGGTGATCACCGTAATCAGGGCGGCAGATACGCCATGACCTGAGGCGTCAGCAAAAAAGACGCCATAATAGCCGCCCTTGAAACGAAAATAGCGGTATATATCTCCACTGACTTCTCTAAGAGGCCTGTAAAACAAAGCCGGCTTCAGGACCTTGATCAATTTGGAGGGAGTAAGGAAGAGCTCTTGTACTTCCTTGCCTATCATAAGCTCCTGATGTATTTGCGTGTTTAGTTCAGAAATCGTTTCTATCTTTTCTTGTATAGAGTTTGCCATTGTATTAAAGGACTGCCCTAAGAAATCCAATTCATCATAGCCCTTCTTTTTGCTTTTTTGCCAATCTGCCCGGGCGCTCAGGTCTCCCTTTTCTACTTGCTCGCTGGCTTCTTTGAGTATAGACACGCGGTGAAAGATCACGCGGAATATAAAGAGCGCAAAAAGGAGATGGAAGATCACGCCCCATATTACAGCCCCCGCAACTTGGTAGTAAATGGCATAAAGACGATCCTGCACTGTTCGTACATTCAAGCGCCCTAAGAGAAATAAGGAGTTTTTTGTAATACTGCCTATAGGTAAAAGCAAGTCTAAGGAAAAATCTTTCTCATCTAATTCTATGAGGTAGCGCGCGCGGAACAAGGCCTCCTGACTCTGAAAGTCAGATATTTTTTTACTCGTACCTTTTGGCAGACTATATGTCTTTTCTTCTTGGCTTGGGTAATGATGCCAGACTTCTCTATCCTTAGCGCTGAAAATCGTAAAGGAGCGTAAGTCGTAGCCTGCCAGGCTCTTTTGCAGGCGCTGGTAATTTTTGTCTTTTTGGCGGCTTAGGCGTATGTCAGAGAGATTTTCTAGAATGGTCTTGGCAAGGTCCTCAGACTGGTATTTGAAATTGATCAAAAGCAAATCTGTCTGATTTTCCAGAATCATGGCGGAAAAAAACGTAATGTTTACGAGAGCGAGGACGGTATAAAAGGCGCCTATTTGCAGTCGGAGAGATTTTTTTTTGACTTGGGAAGCTCTTTCCATTCTTCATGCAATCAGCACAGGCCTTGCGCACAGTTCCCTTTCGTATTTGTAAAAAGCAGTCTAAGGAAAAGACCTTGGAGCTTGCAATCTTGCTTTGCCCTGCCCGCCGCTGATATAAGACGCTTCAAGCTGCGCAGTTTCTATCTTTGTTATCAAGTATGCCTTACCTTAGATTTAAGGGCACAATCGTATTTTCCTCCGCATTATGAATAGCGGCTTTGAGCACAGCAAGCACACGCGCATCATCTTCTATTATATATGCAGCCTTTAAGCTTTCTAGAGACTCGCCCATAGAAAGATTGCGAAAGGCGTAAGCTGCATCGAGACGAAGAGGGACAAGATCACTTTGTAAATAAGAAGTCAAAGTAAAATACATTTTGCTTCTGGTTTTATCAGCGCGTAATACGGCATAGGCCATAGCTAAGCGCACCTCCGCTGCCTTCTCAGCATCAAAGCGCTGCAAAAGAATCTCCACAGTTTGAGGAGTAGCAATGAGACTCAAAGACATGCTGGCATAGACGCGCACAATAGGTCTGTAAAGCGTGGGATTCAGATAAGGCGCTATTACTTCCAAGGCGCTTTCATTGCCTATGGAACCCAGGGCTTGGAAAATGGAACGAAGCAGATTCCAATAATTGGCCCCTTCCATGCGTATTTTGTCCATTTCGTATAAGGGATTTGCTCCACTGCTGTTATTTTTGAAATCATCTGCGACGCTCCAGTATTGATCCGCATTGTAGTAAAAGGCAGGGCTTTTTGCAGCAGCCTGGTAAGGACCCGGCCGTGCTGGCGTTATCAGAAGATAGGTGGGCGATTGTAAAAGAGGACTTTCGCTTTTTCTTTGCTCTTGGACCTGCTTGGCCTGCGCTCGTGCCCGCATAGCGTACTCCTTCCTTTCTTCAATGTCCTTCCTGGCTAAAGTAATGGTCTGCTGCAGCGCTTTTTTTAGTCCTGGCACAGCGAAGGGATGTCCTATTTTCGCTAAGGCCCCCGCAATGACAGATTTTACATAAGGATCATTGCCCGTTCCCTTTGCCACATCGGGGCCCAGCTGGTGCAGCAATTCTCGTAACAAGGGGCGGACAAAACGAGGATTAGACTGGCCTCCTAAAATATAGGCCGCCTGCGCTTTACGAACAGCGTTAGCAAACTGCAGGTCAACCAAAGCCTGCTGATAAACTTTCTCCCATATTGGATCTGCCTGAGAATCCCCCCATAGAGAAGAAAACGCAAGAGAAGAAAACGAAGCAAAAACGAGAAATACTCCGAGAAATACTCCGAGAAATACTTTAAGGGGAAAGGCAAAAGAGATTCCCAAAAAGATTCTAAAAACACTAACTTTTTTCATCATGAAGCCTCTCATATATATTAAGCGCAATCCTTGAAAGCAAGCAAAAAACGCGGGCATCGACTCTTATTTATGTAATATATCGGTATCAGGAGAGTGTAAAATTGAGCCTCAGCAGTAAAAAGAAGCAGCTACAAAGCGCAAGGAGGGCCGAAGCCGCAAAGCGCATGCTTTTGCCAGCCTACTCATCCTGCAAAGCGCCTTAGCGCAAAGAAGGCGGCTCCAAGGGCCATGCTTGCATGTCTTGCTTATAGAGAGCTTCTATATCGCTTTGCATAAGTTTTTTGACAGGTCTAGGGCGGCCTTCTTTATCCAAAAAGGCCTTGGTGCGGGCCAATTTCTTTCTCACGCGTTCTAAATGTCTTTCTATGATCCTCCCATAATCCAGTTTCCCTTTTTGGATCTGAAAGGCTGTGCTCTCTATCGTGCTCAAATCTAAAGTGAAGGGATATGCTCCACTTAGTTGCGCATAGTTCTGCGCTCTTTTCCATAAAGGCAGGGCCTGCTCGTAATATCTATGAGCTGTTTGCAAAGAGTTTTCCAGAGAATCAGCAAAATCCATCTGGTAAAAATGCAGCTTCCCAGGCTCATAGAAAGAGCCTAGACGTAAAAACATGCGCATCAGCAATACATGAATTTGCATAAACATCATAAGACGATATTTATGGTAAGAATCAGAATTTTCTATGGCGCACAAAGCCCGGCTTGGATGGCGAAATTTGTGCGCAAGGGCCTGCAGTAAAAGATAAATGTTCTCCTTGAGCGCAGAGGTGTCATAGGAGAGCGGAAGGCCATAGAGCTCGTAGAAATCTTCCAAATGGCGCAGCACAAATTTCCCCTGCAAAAAAGGGATCCAATCTGAGAATTTCACCCAGCGCCCGCTCCGGTCATAGTAATAATGCAGGCGCAGCGCTCCCTGTATTTGCTGGGGATAGTAGGGGTCTTCCAAAAAGCGCCCGGGAGCTGGCGCTGCGCCGATGCCTGCCATAGCCAGGCATATAGGCAGCAGGCAGCCGAAAATATAAGCGGCGAAGCTCCTGATACAAGGCATAATCACAGAATCGGAGATTTTCCCTTACTCAAGCTTTTTTTTATTTGCCCGATTGTATTCTTAGACATGCCTGCGCCGCCCTTCATAGACCTGGGTTCTGGGGTCAACACTCAAGAAACCATACAGAAGCTTATGGAAGTCGAAAGCCTTCCTTTGCGCCGCCTGGAAAGGGATAATCGCAGGTATAAGTCTGAAATTGCGATTTGGGAGGCATTAGTAAAGCACGTAAAGGACTTGTCAGAAAAAAGCCGCGAGCTTCATGCCGTAGGCTCACCCTTTCTCAAGCGCAGGCTTATCTCAAGCGATCCTCTGGCTTTGGACGGCGAGGCCATATATGGCGCAAAGACAGCGCAGAAAAACATTTTTATTGAAAGGCTTGCAGCCAAACATGAGCTTCTCTCCGAAGCCATCCCCAAGCGCAAAGAGCTTGCCAAGGGCGCCTTTGTTATACAAAACCAAGACGCAAAACAGAAACTGGAATTCCCCGGCGGTAAGCTGGAGGAGCTCGCCAATTTCCTCAATGCGCAGGCAAGCAAGCTGGTAGAGGCAGAAAGCCTGCAGGTAGACGAGCAAAGAAGTCTTATCAAGCTGCGCGCGCACAAAAGTGGTCTGAGGGGAGCCTTGTCCTTTGAAGACCCTGATGGGATTTTGGCGCAGGCTGGGCTTTTAGTCAAGAAAGACAAACAGATACAAGTAGACTGGCAGAATAGGATTCATGAGCGCGCAAAACAAGGCGCAGGTCCCCCGGCTCTCAGCCAAGCTGATCAAGGCAGCAAAAACAAGCAGCAAGAGAATCTTTACTTACGAAAGACCTTCATCTTCCCTATGCGGCATGTTTTTAGGGAAGGCGATCTTGTAATGGATATACGCGTAAAAAGGGAAGCTGCTAATACAAAGGCAAAAGCAAGGCCTGAGGCAAAACCCAAAGGCAGGCGGGAAAGCATAGAAGTAGGTCCCCAAATCTCAACGCAGGTAGAAGACATAGTCTTAGAAGGTAAAAACATCATTCGTACGCGCACGCAGTTTCAGGAGGCAGCGGCGCAAAACTCTCCTCAGCCGGGCAGGCCTTATAGCCGGCGCATTGTCCAGGCAACTCTCATCTATGAGGAAAATGGCTTAAAGAAAAGCCTTACTTTTAAGCAAAGCCTGCAGGCGGGTAAAACTCAGAAGTGGAGGCTGCCCTTAGAAAAGAGAAAGATAGCTAAGGGCGCAGTTCTCAAAGCCATAGAGATTCGTTCGAATGGAGCATTGGAATTGTCTCCTCCTTATTTTGAGGCAGCCTCCAGATTGCGTCCAGTAAAAGAATTGCAGGCGCCCCAAGATGCCCGCCTGCAAGTAGACGGGGTGCCTCTCCTCAGAAGTACAAACGAAGGGCTCAAAAACCTTATCCCAGGCGCAGTTATCAATTTAAAGGCGCCCAGCGCCAAGCCTCTGCAAGTAGCGGTACAAGTAGATGAAGATGAAATACTAGGCAAGCTAAAGGAGTGGGTCAAATCTTACAATAGCATGCTCTCTTACCTAAGAAAACATATGCGTAGTCCGGAGAGCAGAGAAATATCTGTGCGCAACGAAAGGCCAAGGCAGGAGCGGGGCGGAATTTTTGCGGCAGATTCTACGGCGCACAGCCTGAAATCCCAGAGTCACAAAGTCATTGCCTCCGCCTATCCTGCCCAGAGCAAGGGCGATTTTCGTGTTCTTGCTCAAATCGGCATAAGCACAGGCAAAATAGGCGCTAGATGGGAAGATATACAGGCAGGCCTGCTCCAAATAGATGAGGCAAAACTGGGGCAGGCCCTTAGTGAAAATCCCGCAGGCGTACGCAGGCTTTTTGCTATGGATACGAAGCGGGGCAAAGGACTAGATCATGGGATTGCCTATAGAATGGAAAAGCTCCTTAAGCCTTATATCAAAAGCCATCGGGGAATTTTGAGCGTGCGCATCCAGCTTCTCAAAGACAAAATCGCATCGAATAAGGACGATGTCTATCGCCGGGAGGCTATGTTGGAACGTAAGGAAGAAAATCTCCAAAGACAATTTGGACGCATGGAACAAGCGATCAAACGCAGCCGCTCCATGAGTGATTATATTAAAAGAATTGCCCCCAGGACATCCAACGAAGAAAAATGATGCGATTGTTTTGCAAAAAACCGAATTGTATAGATAGATTGTTGTTTCGTTTAAGACAAAAATTGTAAAAAACAGACCTAAGGACTTCGTATGGAAATATATGTTAATGGCCAAAAACTGAATGCGCAGATAGGCAGCCAGGAAAATCTCAAGGAAATCTATGATTCTTTTTTCGCATGGACGAAGGAACAGCAATGCTATATCATATCTATGCAAATAGACAAAAGGGAATGCAATCTGGGAAAGCAGGCATTGGAAGCGATAGACAGCAGCCGGGTAAAAAGAATTGATTTTACGGTAGGCAATGAACATGAAATGCTGCTAAGCTCCATCGTAGAATTAGATTCCTATATCGACCAAATAGGCAGCACGCTTTGGGCAAAAGAAAATCTCACTGCCAAAGAACAGCGGGATTTACAGGAAGGCCTGCACTTCATAAACCAAATCCTTGTTTCTATTTCTAAACTGATGGGAAGCAAATTAGAAAGCATCAATATAGCGGCGCCTGGCAGCGCTCATGCAGAAGCAGTCTATCCAGTTCTTAAGCGTCTCAAAAGCAAGGCAAAGCTCTTTGCTGCAAGGCAGAGCAGGGAAGATATAGAAAGCTTTTTAAGCGACCTGCGCGGCGTGAAATCCTTTATTACAAGTCTGGGAATGCAGCTGCGCAGCATATTAGCCAAACCAGAGGAGCTTATTTTTACAATAGACGAGTTTGCAGCAAAGATTCCCAGTATTAAGGAAGACTTAGCCGCTATCAATAGCAACTTCCAGAAAGCTGCGGATTCCAAGGCTTTGTCTGGTTTGGAAGAGATCACCGTACAGCTCAATCATTATATTTCTGCCCTCTATGCGGCCGATTACCAAACGCATCACAAAAACTCAGGCAAAGGAGAGATCACAGAGCTCGCTATTAACTCCGTAAGTTTCCATACCAAAACAAGCGAATTGACCGCACTTTTGCAGGACCTCTCCCAAGCGCTCGAAGAAGGCGATATCGTTGCCGTAGGCGACATACTCGAATATGAACTCAGCGCTAAACTTGACAGCCTCCAGCCCTATCTCGTCGAGATATCCGCTCTGTGCCAGTCTCGTCTGCTGGAGAGCTGCGCTTAGACGAGCAGATGGGCGCTTGGCGCTGACCTAAGCTTTCTTCTTTTGCTTATAGCGGTATTTATGGTATAAGAGCGCTAAGCAGTCTTATGTATCAGGTCTTTTTCTTCGCTTTAGATTGCTGGCAAAGGGCAAAGACGAGGGCTGTTGCAATTCCAAATTAGGACGAGCATAAGACTTCCCGAGCTCTCCTGCCATGTGCTAAAACTCTTTTCAGTAACGCAGTGAGTGCATGGAGGATAAAAGTATCATTTTTACAGATATGTAAAAAATTTTTTACATCTATCAATTAACATCTTGTGACGATTTTCATAGGCATCAAATGTCCAATCTTTTATCTGGCTAAGGTCTTTTATATCTTGCACTTTAGAAGCATTGTAGTACTTTTGCTTTTTCATAAAGAAAAAATTTCTTGCTGCGATAATTTTTGCGGGTGGAGATGGAGCTTAGCGCTATGCCGTGAGGAATGCAAGTATCGTACAATATCGTTCTTCAGTCGAACCATCATGAATATTAAGGACCTTTGCAGACGGCAATATATGCTCTATATTTACTTTTGAGTGGTACAAATTCAAAGATTCGAAATGTTTCAAGTTTTGCTTATGATTCAGGTACTGCACCTAATAGGACGAAGCCTGGTAGATATGCTGAGCCAAGCATCCTCATTATCTAAATGATTAATCAGCTTTTCTTTGTCAGCATTAAGGTCATTTTATAAGGGTGACTATGTAATCCTTAGTTACTCTAGATGGCAGCACAAACGTTGCATGTTGTTTCTTTAACATAATTTACAGAATGATGAATAATGCCTCTAACATAATAATATTTGATAGCCAAAGTGATTAGCTCACAAAATTGCTATTCATTTTCTGGTGTAATGCTAGAATCGTTGACATTGTCTCCAATTTGATATGAATGAAGCCCATACGTAAAGAGGATAATTCCAGTAATAATTTGGGTACTTACTAAGTATCATTCCAGAAAATAACTATCTGCGGGATTTCACTGAAATAATCATTATTGATATTATTACATAGATGAAGATTACTAATAACTTCATTCTACGCTTGTCTCGAAAAGATAGCAAGATGAGGGTCATAGTAATATTTTCTTAAACGAATTTCCTTCTTCGAATCTCGATTTTCAGCACGTAATATGTGCATATTGATGCGTAGATAACCATTCATGCTGTTTCCAACTCTGCTAAGGGACGATAAAGTAATCACTGAATCCAAACTGGCAAGGCTTTGAGAGACTTGTTAGCCTAGAAAATATCTGTATCTGACAAAGACATCCCTAGGGCGCATTAAGGATTTGCAATATTGTGAGGGCATCTTCGCGAAGAAATGCACCGAATAGGTGATGAACTAATATGTCGCAATGATTGCTGATATGAAATCATTCGAATTTATTTGCCATATCAGTATATGATTCCTTCAAATTGGTAATTTTACGTTTCAATCAAGGTCACAATTCTTGATGATGGCTACCGCCTATATCTGTTTCTCCACTCAGTATAATGTTACTGATGGTTTCTTGATCTTTAGCGAGAAATACGCTCTTTATGGTAGTCTCATTAGATAAACGTCTTGTAATGACAAAGGCTGGGTTATTAGCAGAGCCGAATGGTTGAAGCGTTGTAACAGTGCTTGCATTATCAAATAATGCATTTTATTAGGAATGATAAGGTTATCTAACGTTGCAGTCCGTCAATCACAACTATGTCCAGACTCTCCTAGGTGGTATCTGAAACAATAGAACCCAAAAAGTATTTCTCGCTGGAACTTTTCATTGCATCAAAAAAAGCAACAATGATCTTCCCATGAAGCTGTATCATAATGTTCAATCTCCCATGCATAAGGCGCAAGCTGATAATCGGGCAATTCTATAGTTGTAGGTTAAAACCTGACGAAGAGTTTCTGGATTTGCGGGAACTGCTTGCATTATGAATAGTACATTAACTGTATTGACTAATTTGTCAACTCAGTGTCTGAGTCACCTTGAAGGAACTGTTGAAATTGATTTTGCCTCACAAATAGCATTTTACAAATTTTACCTTGACAGTATTTTGTTCAATAGAGGAGTTATGTATGCTTAAGCAACAAAAAAGAGGAGTCATCTTATTGCTCAGTTTCCTTGCCTTATCGCTTGTATCGTGTGGCAGCAGATCCCAAGGAAAACAGGTGAAACACACTATCATAAAAATGATCAATGCTATTGATACCAAAAAATGGGATCTTGCCCGTGCTCAATTTTCAGAAGAGCTTTTCGTTGATTACTCCAGTTTATCTGGGCAGGCGGGAAGTAATATGAAAGCCGATGCTTTAGTTGATGGTTGGAAGAAGCTGCTTGCAAAGGTCAGCACTCATCACATGCTGAGCAATTTTGATATTAAGATTAATGGAAATGAAGCTGAGTCTTTTTCACATGTTTATGCCAGTCATCAAGCAAAGGGAGCTGGATATTGGGACGCCTATGGACGCTATCACCATAAGCTCAAGAAAGGGCCTGATGGCTGGAAGATAGTCTTTAAAAAATTGATTATGCATGGACAAAAAGGCAATACAAATTTTCTTCAAGAGCTCAGTAAAAATTGACGAAATACAAGATATTCTAATTCTAAGGAGATGATAGAAATGAAAAACAGGAGACTTTATTTACTAGGATTACTTTTAGCGGCCTTTGCGGCTTTCGTGTCATGCAAACAAAAGTCCGTTAAAAAAATTAGCTTTGATAGTGAGGGGGTGAAACTTATTGGTAATCTTTATTATCCAAAAAATTTCGACAGCGCAAAAAAATATCCAGCTGTTGTGGTGTCGGGCAGCTGGACTACTGTCAAAGAGCAGATGGCAGGCCTCTATGCTAAAAAGTTTGCAGAGAAAGGCTTCCTAGCTTTGGCTTTTGACTTTAGAAACTTTGGCGAGAGTGGAGGAGAGCCTCGTTTTTATGAAAGCCCTGCTTTGAAAAAGGAAGACCTAAAAAACGCTGTTACATATCTTCAGGCTCTGCCTGAGGTGGCTGCAGACAAAATTACCGCTTTTGGCGTGTGCGCAGGAGCCATGTATACTCTCATGGCAGCTTCTGAGGACAGCAGAATTAAGTCTGTGGCAACAGCGGCTTCCTGGCTTCACGATGACGAGGCGGTGAAATTATTTTATGGCGGCAAAAAGGGCGTAGATCAGAAAATTGAGGCTGCTCGCAAAGCTAAAAAGCAATATGCCAAGACAGGCGAGGTCGCTTATGTGCCTGCTATCTCAAAAACGGATAAATCCGCAGCGATGTATGGGCCTTACGATTATTACTTAAATCCTAAAAGAGGGGCTATTCAAGAATGGAGCGCTGATAAGTTTGCCGTGATGAGCTGGGAAGACTGGTTGGAAGCAAAGCCTATGAGCACTGCTAAAAAACTAAAGACGCCCACTCTGATGATACATTCTGATGGCGCCGTGTTGCCGGATTATACAAAAAAGTATTTTAAAGAAATCTCTACTTCTAAAAAGAAACTTCATTGGATCAAAAGTACAGTAAAGCCGCCATTTGAACAATTCGATTTTTACGACAATGAGAAAAAAGTGGAATTATCTGTAGAACTAGCCTCAAGTTGGTTTCAAGAGCTGTAAGTCTTAGGTTTCATTTTTCTTTTTATGCGAGACTAGGGCTAGTTTCGTTTGCCAAGAATTTCATGTGCTTTCCTTGCTTTTGTGGCGGGCATTATGCTTTTGCTCGACAAGCAGCAAGCCAAAAACAAAAAAACGAAATGAAGCCGCTCCTATGCGCAAGGCGGCTATGTGCTTGGACCTTGAGTGAGGCAAGCTGCAAGAGCTGCCAGGCAGGAAGCCCCGTGTAAGTCAAAAGCGCAAGCGCAAGCGTGCAGGTCGCGGGGATGGAGGCGTGATCTCATCCATTACAGGTCTTTTGCGTATGCTACGATGGCGGCGCTTTATTCTGATTACTTTTTCCTTATTGCAATATGTACCATTTGCTTTAGCAATTTTCCTGTTTTTTAGTAGTATCGAAGAAACTTCTGACTTGCATTCTCTGTATTCATCCAAAGATACTGTAGGCCTTTTATATATGCCAATTCCATACTTAGGCTTGCTTAGGTTTTGATCGTTATATTTTCTGATTTACTCATACGAAACTGCTGATTTGCTAGGATTTTTAGCGCAAGATTTTCACGCGAAATGTGTAACAGACTTAGTAGTTTTGAAACAACTTATTTTCATTTTTAGAGCAAGTCCTAAAAACAGCCGCGCTTGTGTTGTCTTAGGGATAGAAAAACCGCTTTTGCATAATAAGTTGGTGAAGGAACTGCGCATTGCTATTCTAAGGGGAAAAATGTTTAGCTTCAAATGTATACAACTACTTAGTTTCACAGTATTAGTCTTAAGCATCTCTAAGCTCCAAGCGCAAGAAAGTGCGCAAGAAGAGCTTCAGGCCCGTCCTGGCGTACCGGCCACCGCCCGAAGACAAATTCTTAGCAGGAGTTTCAATCCCTCAATGAGCGTGATCTTAAACGGTGTGTACCGTAACTATACAACTAAGGAGGGAGAAATTCATGGCTTCCCTGTTGCTGAGGAAGGACATAGCAGAGGCTTCTCCTTGGACCATAGCGAGCTCCATTTTTTGGCAAATGCGGATGATAAGTTCTTAGCCTCCCTCACCTTTGCCTTGGCTGAACATGAGCATGGAGGCGGACATGGAGGAGGTGGGCATGTCCACAAGGAAGACGAACAAACAGAAGAGGGCGGACTGGAACTGGAATTAGAAGAAGCCTTTATCCAAACTCTTCCTGGTTTTGGCTTACCTGATGGCATGCTCATAAAAGCAGGCCAGGCCTTTTGGACATTGGGTTATCTCAACGAACACCACTCTCACTATGATGACTTTACTGATCGCCCTTTGCCCTATCGCGTCTTTTTGAACAATGTTTTTAATGACAAGGGAGCAGAGCTTTCCTACGTGCTGCCAAGCAGCCTTTATATTGAATTTGGCGCTGGCGCCTTTGCAGCTAATGATTATCCCGCATCCAGCGCTGCAGGCGAGTCTTGGTCCAACTTCTTGCGCATTGGACGTGATATTGGCCAAAACCATAGCTTTCGCATAGGCGCCTATCAGCTTGTAGCTCAATCTACTGTGAGCAATCCTCGCATCTCCAATGGCGGGGAGCTGTCCTTTGTAGGTGACACTCGGCTTTATATTGCTGATCTGCGTTATACTTGGGCGCCAACTGCAAACCCGCGAAATATGGAAATGCTTCTTCAGAGTGAATATTTTTGGCATAATGAAAAAGGCGTCTATCGTCTGGAAGGTGATCCCCACAAGGAAGATGATCAGACAAACTTTGAAGGCCAGTTTAGAGGATGGTATGCGCAACTTGTGTTCAAGTTTCGTGCGCAATGGCGTATTGGCTTTCGTTATAGCCGTTTGTATTCGCCTGAATTGTCAGATGAGCTGCAAGATCATGAACTACAAGATACGAGCTTTGATAACCAAGGTTTTAGTCCAAGGGTCAGCAGCCTAATGATCGATTGGACAAATAGTGAATTCAGCCGGGTCCGTGTCCAATACAATCGAGAGCAGCTCCTTCCAGAAGGAAAGGAAAAGGGCAATGAACACGACGATCAGTTTCTATTCCAATATGTTGTTAGCATAGGAGCCCATGCTGCTCATAAGTATTGAGCAAAAACTCCCCCAAACTAGAGGCAAACTGGAAGGGCATGAGAGAGAACAGGCTTACCGTCCCATACCATAGTATCGTAAGTATCGTAGTTTTGGGCTGATTTTCATAATTCATTCCCAGCTTTGATTGAGCTTTGAAATGGAAATAGCTTAGGACTATGACCGAAAAATTGCAAAGCCTAAAAAATGCTTTATTATTTGGTGGCTGATTCTAGCCTTGGACAATTTTTGATAACAAAAGATGAAACAAGCATATCCTAACATGCGCCAGAAGCTAGCCTCCTTGTTTACGCTTTTTTCCTTATGTCTAGCGCTTGGCTTATCGAGTACTCACCAACACCACCACGCATACATCGAAAAGCAAAAAGCTTGTATCTTAGATGACTTTCAACAAAGCAGCTCGGAATGTTACCCTCTACATCAATTCCAAAAAATGCAGGCTATTTTGCCTATCCTTTCATTTGGGCCTCCTGTCTCTATTGCTTTCTCAGAGAGAAAATTGGCCTTTGAAAACGTAATACGTAGAACTTCTAAGAGAAATTCTATTCGCGCTCCTCCTTCCACCCATACAAGCTAAGCATACTTGTCTAACAAGCTTATCTCGATAAAGAAGGCTGTTTTCCCCTGCCGCCTTTAGCAGCGCCTAAGCCAAGAAAGCGCTTTCGTTGCTCTTTGATGATATTGCGTGAAGACATCGCAAAGCTCTTGATTAAGAGTATGCTTAGAGTGAATATATTTTTAGATATTGTAAAGTAATTTGAATTTTGATAATAATTGATAAAAAAGGAGTTTGTATATGAAAAAAGAATTTTTAAAGTACATGCAGATGAGGATGTATGAAATGTCACGAATACTTTTGCTTGCGATGCTTTTGAGCGCCCTGCTGTTGTCATGCAGTAGCGCAGAGACTGATCCGCCGGCAGAAAATCCATCGGAAAACGAAGACGAAACAGAAGCGCCGGTGAATACGAAAGAGACTGATCCGCCGGCAAAAAATCCATCGGAAAACGAAGACGAAACAGAAGCGCCGGTGAATACGAAAGAGACTGATCCGCCGGCAAAAAATCCATCGGAAAACGAAGACGAAACAGAAGCGCCGGTGAATACGAAAGAGACTGATCCGCCGGCAGAAAATCCATCGGAAAACGAAGACGAAACAATTTGCTCTGTTGCATCCATTACAGAAAAAATTACAATTCCTTCAGTGGCTAACAAAAATAGCATTGCGCTGGCTTGCCCTGATGGCATTGCCTTGCTTACAAGAGAGGGTTCTGCTCGTCTGCTACATTATCCTTCTATAGAAGATGGAAGCAATCCTTGTATACCTGAAACACCAGGAGAGGCTTGCTTATCTAGCGCCTTAGAGGCAAGCAGCGCCAATCATTCTTTTGCGGCTTCTTTTGGGAAAAAGCACTTGCTTTACTTTTCTGCAGCATCTACCACCCTTTCTCTTATAGAATTGGATAGAGCGTGGTCTGATTTTGCCTTTAGCCCCCAAGGCGCCTATCTTATCGTTCTTGACCATGAGGGTTATCTGCATTGGTTTGACGCCAATGATTCTTTTTCCAAGGTACATTCCTTCCCCATACGTAATGAGACTTGGTACAAGTCTGCCGCTATGCCCATAGCTAACTTTGGGACTTTTGGAACTATTGCAAGCGCAGGCTTTGATGATGACATAAGTAATGCCCAGTGGCCGGCCTTTAGCCTTTCTCAAAGGTATATTTTTGTTTTGCGAGCAGAGCCGGGGGCGGGAGGCAGTATCTACCGTATCCCCTTGACCTCGAATAACGAGAGTGATCCTAGTGTTTTCTTACAAAGCCCGCAAGTAGGAGAGGAGGTCTCTGGCTTCACTGCTCCTGAAATTGACCGTATAGACCTTCCTAGCGCAGCTGTATCAAAAGGATCTTCTGATACGCTTATCCCAGCAGATTTACGCTACTCAGGCTTTATAGCGCGCTTGACAGCTGGCATTAGCAAAAAGGAAGTAGGTCGTTTGTACATTACGCATCAAAATAGCGGCGCTGTCCGCATTTGCAGCGCATCGGAGGCGGGCGCAACCGTTGACACTAACAGCTGGCTGAATTTTAGTCCATTAGAGATAGACTCTGATTATGATTATGGCACCCACCTTAGTAAGGACGGTAAGGAGGTCTACTTTACAGAAGAACGTAGTTTTACGACCAGAGCATTACCAAGCCCAGAGGACATAAACGACATGACGCCTGAAGGCAGCGTAGATACAGACAGCGTGTGTAATAGCCTTGAAGAGGGTCTCGGCTTAAATGCAAATCCTGCTATCAAACATTCCGCATTAAAGCGCTTTGTTTATCTTCGAGATTCTAACAACAATCTAAAGATCATAAACAACGATTACTATTATCAGTATCACATAGACCATCCCCACGACCGGCTAAAGGACTATGCTGTGCTGCCCCTTGCTCTCAAAGCAAAGAGGCTGACTTCTTTCTACTACTACCAAGAGCCTTATGAAGCCCTATCTTACTATGCAAGAAGCAAGGTGGAGGCTGCTTTTACCGCTACTGTAGCAGTATTGGATGGAGCAAATCTGCGTTACTTTCAAGAGTCATCTATTTGCTCTGCTATTGCTCTGGACTCCTGTCCAGAGGGGACTACGGCATTGGAGGAAGCTGCCATACATACAAAAGCGACTGGCCTAAGCGCAGGCGTCTTGCTAAAAGTTATGTTATTGGGAGATCATGTATTTTATATTTATAGGGAGGATGGCTCTCTCAAGCTCAGAAAGGATACGCTTTCCTGGCCTTGAGTAAGTCTTTGGTCCTGCTTTTTTGCTATTCTCTATTCTATTGATGCGCTTCTTTTTTATTAAGGTGAAATGAGCTGCTCTCTGTATCGAAGACTCTACTTATATCGCTGCCAGTTCCCAGCGCTGACTCTAAGTCTTGTATTTTTTCTATTCTTTTCAGTCATACATTGCGCCAACGACAATCCTAGAGCAAGTACTCCCTGTGAAGCTCCTATACAAGACGGCGCTATTCATGAGCTGGCAAGTAGTTGCCGAGCGCTTCAGGAAGCCCATATCCGTATCGATGGAATTAGCATTACTAAGAGCTCGCAAAGTCTTTCGCTTTGGGCCAAAGCAAAAGACAGCAGCGGCGCTAATGGAATTCGCTTTTATATTGACCATGAGAAAATCGAATATACGAACTTGGACGACATGCCCGCAACAAATACCTTTGATGCTCTTCATGGAGGCTTAGATCAGCAGCTTTTATGTTTCGAGCTGCATTACGATGAAGGGCCTCCCATTCATGTAATATCTTGGAAAGGTTCCTTTTGCGATACGCGCAGCTTATTTCATTTTGTATTCAACACAAATAGTATGACGGGGGATGATATAAAAGCACAGAACAAATACCTCTATCGTATAGATGGTGCAAATCTCACGGGGAAAATTAGAACGGGCAGACGACAAGTTTCTCATTAATAGTCCTTTAGTGAGTTGACAGCTGCCCCTCTGCCACAACGCAGAGAGCACAAGTTAGCATAAGAAGGGATAAAAATTGCATAGGCAAGACTGCGCCCACTAACAAGGTGGCTCTTACATGATTGCACAAACAAAGTTGCTGCCTCTCACAAGTGATTTTGTTTTTTGTGCGCTGTTTAGCGAGTCTAAGAATTCACTTATTGATCTATTGAATGCTGCCTTGGAGTTTAAGGGCGCGCAGCGCATTAAGAGCCAGTCTCAAAAGTAGGCTCTTGCGACACAGGATGTGTCGCCATTTGGCTGACGACGACCAGAATGGTCGGAGGAAGCCAAATGTGAGCAATTTTAGGGTCTCCCTAAAATTGCGCCTGTCTCAAAAATACATGGATGTATTTTTGAGACCAATTCTAAAGAACTTGCGATACAAGCTAATGCGATACCTAAACAGAGCAAAGTTGACAAGCTGTCTATCTTGGATATTAGAGCGCAGAATCTTAACGGAGATATTTACAATATTGAAATGCAGGCAGCAGCGCAGCGCTTTTATCCCGAGCGGATTGTGTATTACTGGGCTAAGCTATTCAGCGGTCAGCTTAGGGAGGGCGAGCCCTATGAAAACTTATGCAATACCTATTCGGTGAACTTTTTAGACTTTCGGCTATTCAAACAATCGCGCAGTTACAAGAGCCGTTTTTTGTTGCTGGAAAAAGACAATCCTCATATTCAACTGACTGAGAAGCTCCAAGTAGTATTTTTTGAACTGCCGAAGTTTGATGCAGCGCTAAAAAAAGTAGGTGACAATTTAGGACTGTGGTTATACACTATAAAAAATACTCCTCTGATAGATGAGGCAGCTATGCAAAAGATCATATACACAAATCCTGCTATGGCCGAGGCCTTTGCTACGCTAAAACGTCTTTCGATGGACCCTGATATTTCGGGCGCAGCTGCTATGCGTGAAAAAGCTATCAAAGACTACAACACCAATATGCGCGCAAGTTACCGAGAAGGCAGAGCAGAAGGCGAGGCCAAAGGCAAAGCAGAAGGCGAGGCCAAAGGCAGAGTGGAGGGCGAGGCCAAAGGCAGAGCGGAGGGCGAGGCCAAAGGCAGAGCGGGAATCGTAAAAAACATGTTCTGCGCTGGCGCCTCTATTCCTGATATTGCAAAATTCACAGGCCTATCCATTGCAGAAATAGAAAAGATCAAGTCTGAGTCTGACTAAAGATCTACCCTTGCCAGCTGCCTCAGCTTCCAGCCTGCTGGTAGTGGGCGCGGTGGGCGGTTAGCGCAGAGAGCACAAGTTAGCATAAGAAGGGATAAAAATTGCATAGGCAAGACTGCGCCCGCTAACAAGGTGGCTCTTACATGATTGCACAAACAAAGTTGCTGCCTCTCACAAGTGACTTCGTTTTTTGTGCGCTGTTTAGCGAGTCTAAGAATTCACTTATTGATCTATTGAATGCTGCCTTGGAGTTTAAGGGCGCGCAGCGCATTAAGAGCCAGTCTCAAAAGTAGGCTCTTGCGACACAGGATGTGTCGCCATTTGGCTGACGACGACCAGAATGGTCGGAGGAAGCCAAATGTGAGCAATTTTAGGGTCTCCCTAAAATTGCGCCTGTCTCAAAAATACATGGATGTATTTTTGAGACCAATTCTAAAGAACTTGCAATACAAGCTAATGCGATACCTAAACAGAGCAAAGTTGACAAGCTGTCTATCTTGGATATTAGAGCGCAGAATCTTAACGGAGATATTTACAATATTGAAATGCAGGCAGCAGCGCAGCGCTTTTATCCCGAGCGGATAGTGTATTACTGGGCTAAGCTATTCAGCGGTCAGCTTAGGGAGGGCGAGCCCTATGAAAACTTATGCAATACCTATTCGGTGAACTTTTTAGACTTTCGGCTATTCAAACAATCGCGCAGTTACAAGAGCCGTTTTTTGTTACTGGAAAAAGACAATCCTGATATACAACTGACTGAGAAGCTCCAAGTAGTATTTTTTGAACTGCCGAAGTTTGATGCAGCGCTAAAAAAAGTAGGTGACAATTTAGGACTGTGGTTATACACTATAAAAAATACTCCTCTGATAGATGAGGCAGCTATGCAAAAGATCATATACACAAATCCTGCTATGGCTGAGGCCTTTGCTACGCTAAAACGTCTTTCGATGGACCCTGATATTTCAGGGGCAGCTGCCATGCGTGAAAAAGCTATCAAAGACTACAACACCAATATGCGCGCAAGTTACCGAGAAGGCAGAGCAGAAGGCGAAGCCAAAGGCAGAGCAGAAGGCGAGGCCAAAGGCAGAGCAGAAGGCGAGGCCAAAGGCAGAGCGGAAGGCGAGGCCAAAGGCAGAGCGGAAGGCGAGGCCAAAGGCAGAGCGGGAATCGTAAAAAACATGTTCTGCGCTGGCTCCTCTATTCCTGATATTGCAAAATTCACAGGCCTATCCATTGCAGAAATAGAAAAGATCAAGTCTGAGTCTGACTAAAGATCTACCCTTGCCAGCTGCCTCAGCTTCCAGCCTGCTGGTAGTGGGCGCGGTGGGCGGTTAGCGCAGAGAGCACAAGTTAGCATAAGAAGGGATAAAAATTGCATAGGCAAGACTGCGCCCGCTAACAAGGTGGCTCTTACATGATTGCACAAACAAAGTTGCTGCCTCTCACAAGTGATTTTGTTTTTTGTGCGCTGTTTAGCGAGTCTAAGAATTCACTTATTGATCTATTGAATGCTGCCTTGGAGTTTAAGGGCGCGCAGCGCATTAAGAGCCAGTCTCAAAAGTAGGCTCTTGCGACACAGGATGTGTCGCCATTTGGCTGACGACGACCAGAATGGTCGGAGGAAGCCAAATGTGAGCAATTTTAGGGTCTCCCTAAAATTGCGCCTGTCTCAAAAATACATGGATGTATTTTTGAGACCAATTCTAAAGAACTTGCAATACAAGCTAATGCGATACCCAGACAGAGCAAAGTTGACAAGCTGTCTATCTTGGATATTAGAGCGCAGAATCTTAACGGAGATATTTACAATATTGAAATGCAGGCAGCAGCGCAGCGCTTTTATCCCGAGCGGGTCGTGTATTACTGGGCTAAGCTATTCAGCGGTCAGCTTAGGGAGGGCGAGCCCTATGAAAACTTATGCAATACCTATTCGGTGAACTTTTTAGACTTTCAATTATTCAAACAATCGCGCAGTTACAAGAGCCGTTTTTTGTTGCTGGAAAAAGACAATCCTCATATTCAACTGACTGAGAAGCTCCAAGTAGTATTTTTTGAACTGCCGAAGTTTGATGCAGCGCTAAAAAAAGTAGGTGACAATTTAGGACTGTGGTTATACACTATAAAAAATACTCCTCTGATAGATGAGGCAGCTATGCAAAAGATCATATACACAAATCCTGCTATGGCCGAGGCCTTTGCTACGCTAAAACGTCTTTCGATGGACCCTGATATTTCGGGCGCAGCTGCCATGCGTGAAAAAGCTATCAAAGACTACAACACCAATATGCGCGCAAGTTACCGAGAAGGCAGAGCAGAAGGCGAGGCCAAAGGCAGAGTGGAAGGCAGAGCGGAGGGCGAGGCCAAAGGCAGAGCAGAAGGCGAGGCCAAAGGCAGAGCGGAGGGCGAGGCCAAAGGCAGAGCGGAGGGTGAGGCCAAAGGCAAAGCAGAAGGCGAGGCCAAAGGCAGAGCGGGAATCGTAAAAAACATGTTCTGCGCTGGCGCCTCTATTCCTGATATTGCAAAATTCACAGGCCTATCCATTGCAGAAATAGAAAAGATCAAGTCTGAGTCTGACTAAAAATGCAGCGTTACTTTAGTAGCCTTCGCTTCATTTCTTATAGTCTACATTGCTTAGGGCAAGCAGAACAAGCCCCTTTTCAGTGTATCAAAACGCATAGTTCTCACATATAGATCCGCATGAAAATACAGCTTGACAGCTTACACAAAAAATACGACAGTGGCATATGAAGATGAAAAGCATATCAGTTTTTGTTATTTTAGCGGCTCTATTCCTTTCTTGTACGAGTATGCAGGAGATCCAAGAAATGAAGGAAAGGGAGGCAAGAAAGGTAGGTTATTATTCCTCTCCTTCGGATGAAATCAGCAATGCAAAAGGCGAAGTTTATATATGGAATGATGAAAAGCGTACATACTTTTTAGACGAAGAGAAGACAGCAAAGCGTCAGCAGGAGCATAAAAAGGAGCAGCTAAGAAGACAAAGCGAGATCGACAAGTATCATCTAGTCCCTGATAGCGTCGAGTGGTTTGACAATGGCAGAGTGCAGGCGGGACAGCTTGCTAAGAACGCAAGAATAAGGGGCGTTACGTATGAGAGAGGCTCTGATATTTCTTTTTATGACAATGGCAGAGTGCAGGCGGGGCGGCTTACTGTAGATACAAAAATAAGGAGTGTTACATATGAGAGGGGCTCTGATATTTCTTTTTATGACAATGGCAGAGTGAAGAAGGGGCGGCTGGCTAGGAATACAAGAATAAGGAGTGTTAGGTATGAGAGGGGCTCTGATATTTATTTTTATGAGAATGGCGGAGTGAAGGAGGGGCGGCCTGCCAGGAATACAAGAATAAAGGGCGTTACATATGAGAAGGGGAATAACATTTCTTTTCATGAGAATGGCAGAGTAAAGAAGGGGCGGCTGGCCAGAGACGCAAGGATAGACGGAATCGATTATGCTGCTGATTCTTGGCTCGAATTAGACGAAATGGGCAGACCTAAATAGCATCACAAAGGCACGCCTTGGCTCTAAAAAAAGCTTAGCTTAGAGCCGGCAAAGCCCATACGCCATGCCCAAGGGGCGGCCATCGCAAAAGATATTTAAAATTGTAAAATGAAGCTCTCAGAAGAACAGATACAAAAAGGTCTGGCAAGCGTGCCTGGATGGAAAGTACATAATGCAAAGCTCTGCCGTGAGTATTCTTTTCAAGACTTTCAGAGGGCTTTTGCTTTTATGACTGGAGCGGCATTGAAGGCAGAGAGTCTCAATCACCATCCTGAATGGTCGAATGTCTATAAGGATGTCAAAGTAGAGCTTTTTAGCCATGACGCCAAGGGCATTACAAAAAAAGACTTCCTGCTGGCACGAGCAATGGATGATTTGGCGCAGGCATTGTTAGAGTGAAAGTAAAAACAGTTTCCCTCTTCCTTGGCTACCGCGAGCTGCAGGCTTCTCTGAAAAAAAAGGGAGCTAAGTACCGTCTTTATGTAGAAGACTTGGGAGAAATTGCCCCTGTCGAATACATACGCCAAGGCTTTCGCATCACAGAAGCAAGCAAGGAAGAGCTGCAAGCTCTGGTGCAGGGCGGCTATGAAAGCCCTAAACGTTTTGCTTCCTAGTCTCGGCGCTGCTAGCAGGGGCTTCCATATATTTCTCATAGTATCACAACTTCGTTAGGCAGCTCATCCGGGTCTTCTCCTTGCTTTGGAAAGAGCTCCATCATTTTTGTGTTGATATGTTCCAAGGCATAGAGCACTCCTTCCTTGTATTGCTTAGATCGAAAGAGGCTGAGCATTTCCTTGTGAATCTTTTCCCAATATCTCTGACCAAGTATGCTATGGATACCTCTATCTGCAATGATCTCAAGGCGGCGTTCTGCTAAGAGCAGATAAATGAGCACCCCGTTATTTTCCTCCGTATCCCAAATGCCAAGCTGTGAAAAGGCCTCAATGGCTTTTTGGCGGGCCTCCACGCCCCGCATAATATCTATGATCTCTAAACCCGCTTGTAAGGCCACGCGTATTTCAGCGCGGTGCTGCTTTTCTGAGATAGCGATCTTCTGGGCAATCTCCTTGAGGTCTTGCTTCGTAAAATACCTGCGCACCAGCCAAGGGCCCACAAAGAGATGCCTGATGATTCTGGATAATCGCTTCATCTTCTTAATTACCAACTTCCTGATGCGCCCCCTCCGCCAAAACCACCACCCCCGCCGCTAAAGCCTCCTCCCCCCATTCCTCCTCTAGCAGCATAGCTGCGCCCTCCCCCTGAGAAAGCTAAGAGCAGGAAAAGGAAGGCCATAGGATTCATAACAAAAAGAGAAGCAAGCAGAGCGAGCGCCAAACCCAGCACAACAGAATTAAGGAAGAACAAACCAGCAAGCAAGCCTAAGCCCATATTTACAAGTAAAGCAATGCCTTTGCCAAGAAAATGATTCGCAAGCCAAGCAAAGAGCGCAAAGAAGGCAAGCAGGGCAAGCAGCTCTGCTCCCTGCGCTTTCTGCCCTTGCCCAGTCAGTTTTGCTGCCGCAGGCAGTCCTTCTCCCTCTACTACTTGTAAAATTGCCTCCAGCCCCTTAGTGATTCCCGCGTAGAAATCTCCCTGCTTAAAAAATGGCAGTATAATATCTTCTATAATACGATGCGTTAGAATGTCTGTCAGGCTGCCCTCTAAGCCATAGCCTACTTCTATACGCACCTGCCTGTCTTCCTTGCTTAGCAAGAGTATCACTCCGTCATCTATCTTTGTGCGCCCTGCTTTGCTTGCTTCAGCCAAACGTATAGCATAGCCTTCTATCGTTTCAGGTTTCACTGTAGGGACAATAACGAGCAAAATCTGACTCCCTTTTCTTTTAGCATAGCCCGCCAAGATGGCATTGAGCCTTTGCGCCTGGGCTCTACTTAGGAGGCCGGCTGTATCCGTTACGTAAGAAGATATTCTGGGGAGAGTTTGGAGCTCCTCCTTATCCTGCGCCCAAAGCCCGTGCCCATCGAAAGTAAAAGAGAAGCCCAGCCCCCCTTTAGCTGGAGCAGTGGGGCGGGGAGAGTCCGAAACAATAAGGCTAAGGCGCAGGGACGCAAGAGAAGGGCTCAAAAAAAGAAGCAGAAGGCACAAGCCTCTGCTTGGCAAAAGCCGCCAAGAACATAGCTCTGCACGCAATTTACTCAAAATCGATCTCAGGCGCCTGCTTTAATGCCTCTTCGTTTTCCACGCTAAAATTCGGCTTTACAGCAAAGCCGAAAAGTTTTGCAGTCAGATTGGAGGGGAACTTGCGCACCTGTACATTGTATTGCTTAATGCTCGCGATATAACGCTTGCGGGCGACAGCTAAACGGTTTTCTGTCCCTTCTAAAGAGGCTTGTAAATTAGAGAAATTGGTATTGGCCTTGAGATTTGGATAGCGCTCCACCACAAGCATGAGGCGGGAAAGGGCAGAGGACAAAGCGCCCTGGGCCTTCTGAAAGGATTGGAAAGTCTTAGGATTTTGAAGCAGCTTTGGGCTAAGCTGCATGGAAGTCGCCTTGGAGCGGGCTTCCACAACTTGGGTGAGGGTTTCTTTTTCATGCTTTGCATAAGCCTTGACAACTTTGACTAAAGAAGGGATTAAATCGGACCTTCTTTTATACTGATTTAGCACTTGTGCCCATGCAGCATCTGTTTCTTCGTCCATGCTGACAAGACTATTATAGCCGCAGGACGCAAAGGCTAAAAAGCAAAACAATACAATAATACGCAGAAAGACTTTCATAATACTGCACACTTACGAGAAGTCCCTTTGCATGTAAAGCAAAAAAAGAGCGCTGTGTTATTTATGCGGCGCTATTCCTTTGATGCTCTGAAAACCTCATATCTTATATTCTATTATGTTAAGCTATGGGTATAGTATAGTTTATAGGTTTATTTGCAGGGCAAGGAAGTTCTCATGTCTTTTTTAAGCTAACAAGAAAAGCAAGTTAGCTTTGTTCTTTTGTTTGTTTGGCGCATGATTGAGCAAAACTATATTAGGATTCAGATAAGCATATCATACCCATTTTCTCACTCTGTCATGCCATATTTTTGCTTGACGCCTTAGGATATACGAGCTATAAAGTACCTTCCTTTTTTAGAAAAATAAGGGCAGGGCACAAGCCGGCAAAATACAAAGTAGAAACAAAGCTAAGCTGGCCTGCGATAAGAGCCTGCGTATATACATATATTCTATATCATGGCAACACAAGCGCAAACAAAAGCCCCGCCTGCCGGCAAGGCAGGGGCAGGAAGACCTCAGCGCAAGGCTGGCTTTAGAGACAAGGAGGCCCCCGCTGGCTTTGGCTATTTCTTAGAGTATTTACATAGTCAAGCTGGCAGCGCAAAACTGGCTAGCTTAGAGCGCAAAGTAGACGAGAAAATAGATAAGCAAACAAGGCTTATGCGCTGGATTATGGGAATAGGCTTTACAGTTATGGGAGCCTGCCTTACAGCCTTGCTTACTGTTATGCCCCATCTGCACAGCGACACAAGGCAGGACATAGACAAGATAGACTCACGCATAAACAAGATAGACTCACGCATAGACAAGATAGACTCACGCATGGACAAGCTGGAAATAAGTATAGGCGAAAATAGAAAGCTGCTTATACAGCTTATACAAAACAAAAGCAAGCGATAGGTGAGCGTATTTTTCACAATGCCACAAGCCAGCCCCCAGACTTAGCAGAGCTTTGTTCATAGTCTAGGAAATATACAAAAAGCAAAACATAGGCTATAGGCCTATCAATCCCAAAAAAACTAGATGGCCCTGCTTTCGTAGGCTTCTATTTCTTTCCTTATAGATTGTAAATCCGCCGTGACCCATTCGAAGGGGGCGTCAAAATGAGCGTGGATATGCTTTTCCGTCTCTCTGTACTTGTGCGTCAGCTTTGTATATTCTAGTTTGTAGGCTCTATCAGGGTCGGCTGTTTGGTAATAATTCAATCTTGTTTTTGCATTCTTTGCTATGCCTACTTTGTACCTGCCTTTATAGCGTTTATGAGACACGATATACACAAATTTCTTTTCCCTTTCCTCATAATCTTTATCTGTTCTCTTTGGCGGGACTACTTCCACATCAGGGATGCGTATATGCTCTTTGAATAAATGACGTTCCGTGTAAGTTTCCGGCGAAAGGTCCTTATAGTTTTTGTCTTTTGCGCGCCTTTCTTTTCTGCCTTTCACTTCTTTTTCGATGCGTTCTTTTACTAAGCTATGAGCTTTGGAGCTGACATCAATACCAATCCACCTCCGCCCCAGCTTTTCAGCCGCTATGCACGTAGTAGCGCAGCCGCAAAAAGGGTCTAAGACAAGGTCGCCTATGTTGCTGCTTGCTTGGATAATGCGTTCCAATAATTTAAGCGGCTTCTGCGTAGGGTAGCCTGTGCGCTCTTTGTCCATCGCATTTAATGCTGGCAAAGTAATAACGTCGTCCGGCGTTTTCCCTTTTGGCATTTTTTTACCCGCTTGCCCACCCCTTGCGTATCTCCACTCAGTCATTCCACTTTCAAATGGAATTAATATATTGCTGCGATTGAAAATATAGTTTCCCTTATCTTGTACATACCATAAAATAATGTCGTGAGACTTAGCAAGCTGGTGTTTCCCTCTTGATGCGTTTTTGTAATACCACACTATCTCATTCCTAAAGTTATTTTCTCCAAAGACGCAGTCCAAAAGTATTTTGAGATAATGCGACATCGTAGGATCGCAGTGCAAATACAGGCTGCCCGTATCTTTTAATATCCGATGGCATTCGATCAATCTTATAGCCATGTAGGCAAGATAGCAGAAGTTATAGCTTGTGCCTCCTTCTATGATCTTAATCCCATCTAAAAAACTGTAAATCTTCTCATGACCTTCCTTAATCTCCAAGAGCCATTCTTTTTTAATATCCTCCGCCCGGAAAATATCTCTAAAACTTGCGCCCTCAGCGCTGCTGCCGATTGGAGCCGTAAAGACTTTCTTTTTATTGAAAGGCGGGTCTAGGTATATAAGGTCGATACAAGAGGCGTTGATACCCTGCAATACCCCTAAATTATCATGGCAAAAAATCTGCCTGTTCTTAACGTTTACATCAGGAGTGTAATTGGATTTAGGCATACTCTATGACCGCCAAAAGAGCTTAACGTTTCTGTAGCCTATCAATCCCAAAAAAACTAGATGGCCCTGCTTTCGTAGGCTTCTATTTCTTTCCTTATAGATTGTAAATCCGCCGTGACCCATTCGAAGGGGGCGTCAAAATGAGCGTGGATATGCTTTTCCGTCTCTCTGTACTTGTGCGTCAGCTTTGTATATTCTAGTTTGTAGGCTCTATCAGGGTCGGCTGTTTGGTAATAATTCAATCTTGTTTTTGCATTCTTTGCTATGCCTACTTTGTACCTGCCTTTATAGTGTTTATGAGACACGATATACACAAATTTCTTTTCCCTTTCCTCATAATCTTTATCTGTTCTCTTTGGCGGGACTACTGCGATATCAGGTATGCGTATATGCTCTTTGAACAAGTGACGTTCCGTGTAAGTTTCCGGCGAAAGGTCCTTATAGTTTTTGTCTTTTGAGCGCCTTTCTTTTCTGCCTTTCACCTCTTTTTCGATGCGTTCTTTTACTAAGCTATGAGCTTTAGAGCTGACATCAATACCAATCCACCTCCGCCCCAGCTTTTCAGCCGCTATGCAAGTTGTGGCGCAGCCGCAAAATGGGTCCAGCACAAGATCGCCCTATCTTGCTGCTTGCTTGGATGATGCGTTCTAGTAAAGCGAGCGGCTTTTGCGTAGGATAGCCCGTGCGTTCTTTGTCGTTTGAGGCCAAAAACGGAAGGTCAGACCAAATGTTGGTTATTTATACTTGGAATGTACTCATCTTTATACATTTTTCATCTTGGCACTGCCAGTTTTACCCTCAGTAGATTAAAAGAGGATTCTTTTTTAGCTGCTTGTCAAATGTTTCATGTGTCCAAGCTCTGCCAATATTAGTTTTTGTTTCCTTGCCTGCTATGACATCTTACTTCGTTTTTACTATGGGCGTTCGCGCTAAGTTCTAATATTTGGTGGTTGTAGTATCTGCCAGTTTCTTTTTCTAAGTATGGGAATTTTTTTGCCAGTTCCTCTGTAGTTGGCATAAAATAAAAGGCTACGGACTTTGCTTCATTGCTTTCTGTATAAAAAAAACTACTATCTGTGACATTATCAAAATATGTGGGCTCCATTGTATGCCCTATTATTTCTTGCCATGACTATATCATTCCTAAAGTTATTCTTCACCAAAGACGCAGTCCAAAAGTATTTTGAGATAATGCGACATCGTAGGATCGCAGTGCAGATACAGGCTGCCCGTGTCTTTTAATATCCGATGGCATTCGATCAATCTTATAGCCATGTAGGCAAGATAGCAGAAGTTATAGCTTGTGCCTCCTTCTATGATCTTAATCCCATCTAAAAAACTGTAAATCTTCTCATGACCTTCCTTAATCTCCAAGAGCCATTCTTTTTTAATATCCTCCGCCCGGAAAATATCTCTAAAACTTGCGCCCTCAGCGCTGCTGCCGATTGGAGCCGTAAAGACTTTCTTTTTATTGAAAGGCGGGTCTAGGTATATAAGGTCGATACAAGAGGCGTTGATACCCTGCAATACCCCTAAATTATCATGGCAAAAAATCTGCCTGTTCTTAACGTTTACATCAGGAGTGTAATTGGATTTAGGCATACTCTATGACCGCCAAAAGAGCTTAACGTTTCAGAGTAAGAAGTTCCTGCAGCATCTGATCGCTGGTGGTAATGGTACGCGAATTCGCTTGGAAGCCTCTCTGCGTAATGATCATATTCGTAAATTCCTCAGCTAAGTCCACATTGGACATTTCTAAAAGACCGGCGTTGATTTTCCCCCTGCCCCCCTGTCCTGCCGCTCCTATATTAGGCTCACCGGAGTTTAAGGAATAACTGAATTTTGTCTCGCCTTCTTTTGTAAGCCCGCCGGGATTTGCAAAGGCAGCCGTTGCAATCTGGCCTAAGGCTTCCTTAACCCCGTTTGAAAATGTCCCTACGATGGTCCCGCTATTGTCTATAGCAAAAGATTCCAGGTAGCCCATAGAAAAACCATCCTGCTCCTTAGCGCGCGTTGAAAAAGCCTCCGCAAACTGCGTGATGCCATCGAGGCTCCCGGCAGTTCCAAGGTCCAGGGCAATGTTTTGGACTTCAGGATTTCCCGGGATAGTAAAATTGAGCTGCACACGAAGAGGGCCGCGGTTAAGCGTGTCAATACCATCAGAAACAAAAGCTATAGCGCCGTTTGTGCGAAAGCCTATATCAAAGCTGTCATTGCCTCCTATAGCCGTATCTTGTCCCGCAGGGCCTGTGACATTTAGGCTGAGGTTCTCCACATTTTCCAAAGAAGCGCGCGCACGCCAGAGATTGTTGTCCACCTTGTAAAACTCAAGACGCAGCTCTCTTTTGTTACCTTGGGGATCATAGACATGGATAGTGCTGACATGGCCGCGCCTGCTTATGGCAGGGCCGCTGAAATACTGCTCAAGCTGCGCGTCCCTTACGTCTATGGGCACGCTCTGAGCTGCCTGATTGAGATTGGACTCGTAGCGCACGAGAGTAGTGGCGCGCGCCCCTTGTTTTGCATAGATAGGCAGGCGCAGACTTTCTATGGCGCCGCTGTTGTTGATATAGCGCTCACCCTGTTCATTGATACGCGCATTCCAGCCCTGCACTCGGAGGCCTGTGGCAGGCTGCACATAATAACCATCGCGGTCTATATCAAAAAAACCAGCGCGGGTATAGTACTGCTTGTCCCCATCCTGAATAACGAAAAAGCCATCTCCAGAAATAGCAAGGTCCGTATTTTTGCCGGTAGTCTGGAGGCTGCCCTGAGTCATGATCTTATCTATCGCAGCTACCGTCATACCTAAGCCTATTTGTTTAGGATTCACTCCGCCTACATTCTCCTGGGGAGGCGCTGCGTCAGAAATCTTTTGACTGAGCATGTCCATAAAATTGACTCTTTCCATCTTATAGCCATGGGTATTCACATTAGAGACGTTGTGTCCAATCACATCCATACGAATCTGGTGGTTTTTAAGTCCGGAGACACCGGACCAAAGAGAACGCATCATTGCTCTTGCCCTCCTGTATTTCTTACTTCAGTATGATTGCTTTCTTTGCCCGCTTCGAGCTTTGCATCCTGTACAGGCAGCTTAGAGGCCTGATCTTTTGCGGATACTTTGCTCTCATTGATCTGATAACTTTGCTTTGCTTTTTTCATATACGCCTCTGCGCTGCCCCTTTGCGCTTCAGGAGCAGCGGGGGCAGGCATTGTTTGGGCCTGCCCGCCTTGGGCGTAATCAGCCCGGTTTTTGTTATCTCCTAAGCCTCCATATTGCTTCTGTATCATGGAAGGATCACTGACGAGCTCAATGGCGTCTAAAGCGACAGCACGCCCTTGTACTTTTAAGAAGGGCGTCCCCGCTGCGTCATAGAAGAGGGCCTGCGCTATGCCCCGCACTGTCCCGCCATTGGCAAAGTCTTTTCCTATGACGTAGCGTCCAAGAAGATTATGGGCTTGGCGGTCTGCTAAGCGGCCCAAGGAAGAAGACATATTTTGCATTTGCTCCAAGGAAGAGAACTGCGCCATCTGCGCTATAAATTGCTGGTCCTGCAGGGGGGAGGTAGGGTCTTGGTAGCTTAGCTGAGTAATAAGAAGCTTGAGAAAATCGTCCTTGCCTAACTGCTGCGCTCTACTTCGTACTTCTACAGATTGCTTGGCAGCTTCTTGCTGCTTGAGCTTCTCTTGGAGACTGATACTTTTTTCCCTTTGTAAATAAGCGCTTTTGGCGCTTGTCTGCGCGCCTCCCAGCGCTCCCGCAATTTCTGTTTCAGACATGCTTTCTCCTATAATTAGACATTTTAGACATTGATGTCTATTGTTTGCAGAGCTGCTTCTTGATTTTGCTTTTGCATTGCTTCATAATCTTCGGCAGAATGCGCATTCAGGTCCTCTACTATTTTTTTGCTTCTCATATAGATATGATCATCCTGCCAGGCCCTTCCCTTTTGCTGAGACTCTTGTTCATGCCCATCCTGCATGGCCTCATCTCCCTGCTTTTCTGCGCCCTCTCTAAGACTTTGGTTTTCTGGAGCGCTGCGCACGCGCACGCTCAGCTGATCTATATGGATGCCTTGAGATTGCAGCTCTTTGCGCAGAGAATGTAATTCTTCGAGAACAAGTCTTTGCGCAGCCCTTGTCTCTACTATCACCTGCGCCTCTACTTGCTTTTGCAGCGCCTTAATATTGAGCGTTATAGATCCAAGGGACTGAGGACGCAGTCGTATGCTGGCATGAGAGCTGCCATCATTATGCAGATTCAGTTTTGCCTTCGCTACCAATCTGTTGTAAAGCTCTTGGCTATGGCCCTTCTGCTTCGATGCAAGTGAGCTTAATTCTTTTAGAAAAGGAGAGGGGCTTTGCGGCTTATGCAGGAGAGCAAGGGCCTCGTCCCCAGAATGGGGAGCATGTATTCTTGCATTTTGCCTCTGCTTGTTACTGCCGTGATGCGAGTCAAAAGCCTCCTTCCTTTTGCCTTGTAAAATAAAAGGCTGCGTCTGCGCTGCGCCCTCTTGATGAAAAGAAGGCTTATGCTCCTGCCTGCCTTCCCCTTGGATGCTCCACTTTGCAGGGTCCAGGCGCACTCGCACAAAGTCCTCTTCTATCGACTGATAAGCCAAAACTCGAGGCGCGCTGTCTGCTTTGGAATGCTCTTGCAAGGCCGCTTTTTTTAGCTCTGTATGCTCAGGTCCCTTAGGCAAAGGCTCTTCTCGCAAGCGCGCATCCAAGCTCAGCTTAGCTGCTTTGCCAGACGGAAGCTCTAGCTTTTTGTTGCTATGTTCCTGCTCTCTTTGTTCTTCTCTTTTCTGCGCCTGATTACTTTTGTCTAATGCAGACTCATTTTGCGGCTTCTTTTTATCTGCAGGCAAAACATTTTCTTCTGCATGTTCTTTCTTCTCTGTTATATATTCTTTCTTCGCCAGGTTTTGCAAAATCTCTTCGTTTTGCGAAATCTCTTCCCTGCTCTGTGAAACTTCCTTGGTCCTTATTGTGGAGCTATCTTCCTGCTCCAGCTTGCTTTCCATTTTAGACCAAAACATGGAGCTAAGGCCCTGCGAAGGCCCTGTTTTGGAAATGCTGTAAGAAAGCGCAGAGGCATTCCCCAGTAATTGAGCGAAAGTCTGCTTTGGATTTGGAATATGATCAGCTTTCTTCTTGGGAAGGCCTTCGAAGTCCTGGCTATCCTTTAGGGGATTTACAAATTTGGCGCCTGCATGCAGCTGCATATAGTTTCTTTTTCGCCATAGTTGTTTTTTTTCATAAGAAAGAAAGCTCTCTAAGAAGTAGTCTCAAAAATACATCCATGTATTTTTGAGAAAGCGCAGCGCCTCAATGCCTGTAAGCCCCCTATTTTATATCGCATGCCTCTTTGAGGGAAAGCGTACTTGCATTGACATCAGGACCTTCGAAGCAGGCTGAGCCAGCAACAGCTATGTCTGCGCCCGCTTTTTTCACCTCAGCTATATTCTGGACCTTGATACCTCCATCCACTTCTATAAAAATTTTCTTATTGCTGATACTTGCGCAAAGCCTTCTAATACGTTCAAGACTCTTTGGCAAGAAACTTTGCCCATAATAACCCGGCTCTACGCACATAAGTAATAGCAAATCTATCTCGTCTAAAAGGGGCTCTACCCGCTCTAAGGGCGTGCCCGGGCTCAAAGCCAAGCCCGCCCCAATGCCCTCTTCTCGTATAGACTGCGCCAGTCTCACAGGAGCCTGCGCCGCCTCCACATGGAAAGATAAAAAACGCGGCTTGCAGGAGAAGTACTTAGGCGCTTCTCTTTCAGGATTTGCTACCATCAGGTGTACATCAAGGGGGATGGAGACGGCCTGCGCTATTTCTCTCGCATAGCCTTCCCCAAAGCTCAGCTGAGGAACAAAGTGCCCATCCATAATATCGAGATGAATGAAATCTATAATCTCAGGGTCCATAGACTCCAGAGTGTTTTTGAGATGTATCAACTCAGCAGCTAGGATGGAGGTACTAATCTTCACAAACAAACCGGCTCTTACTAACCAAAGCGCAGAGGATGGAAGTCTTCCTCATAGATCATCTCGCCCCCGCAAAATGCCTGTACCCGTACTATGCCCAAGCGGTAGAAAAGTATGTCTACTTCCTCGTTCTTCCTATGCCTCTGCGTCGCAAAAATAAGCTCTTCTTTGCGCTTCGTATTTCCCTGCTTGGGCCAAACTATCCTCTTTACTACGCACGGGCCCTCTTCGTCCAGCTCTACCTTAATACGCTCATAAGCGCCATAGTAAGGCGCCTCTGCTTTTCTATAATACACGCCCAAGCTGTAGTAGCCCTTGCTTAACATCTTTCGCACTTGAAAAATTTCTCCCTGTTTCTTGTCTGCCAAAAGAGGCTGCAATTTTTGGATACGGTAATCTACCTTGTGGTGATGGAAGTATTGCTTTGCTATGCTGAGATGCTGGCCCTGCAAGGCCCTTGCTTGTTCTTTGGCAAGAAATTTCGCCTGAAGGGGCGCATAAAAGCCCCGCCTGCTCCTTTTCTTCTCCTTTTTACCTGCCTGCGCTACTAATAAATAAATCTTCGTCTCAAGCCCTATCATATCACCAGGAGGGGGAAACTGCGCTATGACATTGTTGTTAGGATACTTGTTTGTTGTAATTCTGCTTACAGAGGCTACCTGCAAACTATAGCGCTTGCCATTAGAAGCAATGCGTTTGACAAGCGCTAAGACATTCTGCAAACTAATGCCTTGCAGTTTCGGCATGCGCAGGAAGGGCCTCGGCTGATTTACGATAAGACGCAGGCTTTCATCACTTGTGCTGAGGCGTCCAGGAGCTATGCTTTGATAAAGTATGAGGCCAGTCGGCAAGTCTTTGTACTCTCTGTAAGAAAGCTGCACCCGGAGCTCGTAGCGCTGCAGAGTTTCGTAGACATCCACAAAATTCTTGTACGTGAGCTGAGGCATAATAAAGCTCCGCCCTTGTTTGCTGCGAAAAGAAAAAATGAGCACTGCAGAAGCAAAGAACACAGCGCATAGAAAGCTCAGCTGAAAGAGATAGAGTACAAGCTTTTTTTTCATAATCTATCTTTCCCAAAGCAAGAAGAAAGAGCAAGCAAAAATGCGGGCCTTCTGCAGCCGCCTGCAGGATCAGTCCTTTGTGACCTGACAAATACTGGGCTCCTTTGCTGCCATGTATTGTATATCGCCACGTATTTTTGCTTGACTTTGCCAGGCTGCTTTCTTAGATGATCGTATTATGAAGAAACTGGTAGTATTTACGCTGGCTTTCCTGGTTTGCACAGCTTGCTCAAGCGGTCTTTATGCGAATCCAAGAAGTGACGTGTACTGGCACTGTATTTGTGAGATGGAGAATGTCACTTACTACGAAAATGGCAATCTTAGAAAGTGCATAAATAAAGGGGATTGGGCAAGCATTATTACTTACTACAAAAGCACTGGCAATATCAAGACTTGTGAGATGTGGTCTTACACTTTTTATTATTCCGCTAATGGTCTTCTTATAGGCAGGAAAAGAACAAAAAAAACAAACTAGCGCCGGAGGCCTGCCCCTGCCTGCAATACGGGATGGGATGGGGGCGCCTATTTTGTAGCCTGCTATACTCATAAAGGCGCGCTTAAGTCATTAGTCTACTACAGCCAATACGGCTACAAGAGGCGAGAGCTCACGTTCTACTCTGAGAGCACGGGCAATCGTAAAACGAGTATATTTTTTTCCCAGAGCGGCAACCCTACTTGCTATAAAGAAAACGGCAGTACTACCGAGACCTGCACTTTAGCAAAACACGGCTGCACCAGCGCAAGCGACACTTGCATATAGCTATTTTTTTCTTGCAATGTCACACCTGGAGGCTATGCTGTACATAGTGCGTTGGTCTTGTTTGTGTTTTGCCCAAAACGTCTACTCATAAGGCCAGCGCATTAGGTTTTGTTTTTTCTTTATTTGCTTTTAGAAAGGGCAAGGCCGGGAGCTGGCTTGCATGGTCTTATACTCTAGCAAGCCGGCTTTTTTATATATCATGGATACACAGGAAGCAAAGGAAGCGGGCTTTACTCCCATGCAATCTATACAGCTAAAGATGGAGAAGCTGGAGTCTGGCTATGAGTGGCTAAAGGCTTTCCATAGAAACGCGCTTACTTACTTGGCTTTATTAGCTGGTCTTGTTTTTTTCTTATTTACTAGGATGGAGTCACGCATGGACAAGATAGACTCCCGTATAGATAAGCTGGAGTCTGGAATACAGGAAATACAGGAAACTACTTATACAGCTTATACAAAAACAGGCAGGGCAGCCAAGCCAGCAAGATACAAAGCATAAACAAGGGCAGGCCAGCTTGCGATAGAGAAGCGTATATATTTACTATCATTTATATCATGGAGACACAAGCGATAACAGAACAGTATTCATACCTGCTTGCGCAGGCAGGTATTCTTGCTTGACTCTTAGCAATTCCTGGCTTAGACAGTAAAATAGCGCTTGCTGGTCTTGCTTGCTAATAGTCTTATGACTTAGCGGGCTGCCTTTTATTATCATGGATACGCAAGAAACAAAAGACCACGCCTTTACTCCCCTGCAGGAATTAAAGCAGGACACAAGAGAGCTGCGAATTGGCTATGACTGGCTTAAGTTTTTAGGTAAGGGCATATTTACTTTCTTGGCTTTGTTTGCTGCCTTTGTATTTTTCTTATTTACTAGGATAGAGTCACGCATAGATAAGCTGGAGTCTGGAATACAGGAAAACAGGAAACTACTTATACAGCTTATACAAAGCCAAGCAAAGCCAGCAAGATACAAAGCATAAACAAGGGCAGGCTAGCCTACGATAGAGAAGCGCAGGATGGGCTTTCGCTAAAGAGGGGGAATATCGGCGTTTTTGCCTATATGCGCTCCTATGGCCCCTTAGGTGCCATTTTTTGTTCTTTATTTTATCCTAGTCAGATTGAATTGGCAAAAGATTAGTGATACATTCAGAATTTTTTGTGTTGCAATTTTTAGCAGAGTGATGCACAGGTGTGGAAGCCCCCTAGTTCTATAATAATGCCATTTAGCATTTGGCAGGCTGCATAGCGTATGATACGGATCAAAGTCTCTCAGAAGCTTTTTGCTCTTCCTTTTTGTCTGCTGTGGATGCTCTTGCTTTCATGCCAATCCTTAGTATCAGACAAAACAATGAATAAAGAAGGGAGCAAGGCCTTTATCGCCATTAAGAAGAAAGAAAAAATAGAAACGAACAAAGCAGTAAGGGCTTATGTAAGCTGTGTGGCAAAAGCCATACTGCAGGTAGCTCACGATGATACGGGCGTCAAGGAATGGGAACTGGTTGTATTCAAGAGCCCTATGCTCAATGCCTTTGCTCTACCTGGAGGAAAAATCGGAGTCTATACCGGCATACTCAAGGTCGCAAAGACGCAGGGGCAACTGGCAACAATCATAGGGCACGAAGTAGCCCATGTGATTAAGCGGCATGGGAAAAAGCGTTATAGTCAAAGTATGCTGAGTAATGTGGGGGCCCAAGCTGTAGGCCTTTTTTATGGCAGGGCTGCAGCAGGCCTTGCCGGCGCAGGATTAAAATACGGCCTCCTGCTTCCCTTTGGACGCGCCCATGAATCGGAGGCAGACCTTGTAGGTCTCAAGCTGATGGCCACAGCTGGTTTTGATCCACGGGAGAGCGTGCGTTTTTGGCAAAATATGGCTACTGCCACCAAAGGCGCCAAAAGCCCGCCTCAGTTTTTGTCTACCCATCCATCAGGCAAAAATCGTATCAAGGACTTACAGAAAGCCATGCCCAGAGCGCTCCTCGACTATGAGATTGCCAAAGATCGCAGGAGGCGTCCTCGTTGTAAGTAAAAGCGCAGGGCCCGCAAACATGACCTAAGAAGATATGTATTGCGCAGCCTCATCCTTTGACGATGGCAGTTCATACTGTTTTTTAGTGAGTGGCAATGTTGCCAAAAAAAACCGTGTTTTTCCACTTGCCTAAATCATCAATTATGATATATATGGGCATAGACGTACCCTGCCGGAGATGGGACCTCCAGCACTGGGCGCATTTGGGAAGAGTGCGGATGAGCATAGACGTACCCTGCCGGAGATGGGACCTCCAGCAGAGTACTAACCAGACCCTTTGCACTTGAAAGAGTATGGCTAGTTGTAAAAGACGAAATTCTAACGAGGCTTGCAAGTCTCTTTTTTGTTTTCTAAACAATCACCTATATCTTTTCTGTATCTATGACTTGGTTAGCTGCTTTGCGGTGGGCAGGGTGCGCTGTATTATTTGTGATGTGTTCATGCGCGCAAAAACAGGCCCTTGGCTGTGCCTGCATAGCTAGAGCCGGCAGAGGCTTCGATTACAGCCTTCTCTCTGGGTAGGCCTTGGCATAGTGAAGGCTGCATGTGACATTCTCATTTGCGGGATTATGATAAGGCTACCGCAAAAACAGCTACTATAAGCCATGATGGAATGTCTTGGGTTCATTTTCCAAGGCCTTCTGCGTCTAGACGCTGCTTTGGCAAAAGCCTTTTGTATGCGGCCAATGCCGTGCTATACCTGCATTCTTATATGCCTTACCTTATTAAAATCTGCGGCAATAAATACCATGAAGAAAGCCGGGCAGTTGCTCAATACGAACCTGATTTGATGGGATGGATTTTCTCACCTCAAAGCCCGCGCCAAGTCGCTCTTCAAGAAGCAATGTCGCAGATATATGATATAAAGGAAGAGTATCCAGTTATCAAGCATGTGGCTGTCTTTGCGCAAAACTCTATGGAGGAAATCATGTCTTTCATAGAAATCAATAAGGCTGAGAAGCTTTTTGCTTATTTACAAGTGGCAGCAGAAGCTGCTTTTGTGCAGCGCCTTTCCTGCCTGCTGGCAGACAGCGGAGAGCATGAAATTGCTCTATTGCCCGCTTTGCGCGTCAAATCTGCCCTTTCTATAGAGGAACTTTATGCCTATGGCAGACATGCCCTGTATGTGCTGGATTCCTATGTCCCCGGCAAGGCAGGAGGAACAGCGATGCGCCTGCCTTTAGAATACATTTCTTCTATCCATTTGCCTTATCTTTTGGCTGGCGGCCTGCATGCCCAAAACGTTCAGGAAGCGCTTCAGAACTGCGCTGCCTCGGGCGTGGACGTCAGCTCAGGTCTTGAAACTGGTGTCCCAGGCCGCAAGGACGCAAAGAAATTGGCCGCATTTTTTCATGCTGTGCGCGCTATGCCTTCTTTCACGGGCAGGCAATCGAAAAGGTAGAGTAAGATGATGCGGAGAAAATCCATGCAAAAAACAAAAGCGCGAAGTCTATCTTATAGAGACCCATTGGATACTCCCGTCATGCTCCAATTTCAGGAACTCAAAAGAAAGTACATGGATGTTCTTTTGTTTTTTCGTATGGGTGATTTCTATGAGCTTTTTCTTGAAGACGCAAAAAAGGCGGCGCCTATTATGGAGGTCACTTTAACAGAGCGGCAGGGCGGCGTTCCTATGGCGGGAGTGCCCTACCACAGCGCTGAAAACTATATTAAAAAGCTTTTGGATGCGGGCCTTAGCGTGGCTATTGCAGAGCAGGAGGCGGACCCCCGTAACCCTCGTCTTATGTGCCGGCGTGTTCGGCGTGTCATAACGCCGGGCACTCTCATAGAAGACAGATTTTTGGACAGCATAAGTCATAACTATCTTATGGCCTTGATCTACCATGAAAAATACTGCGGCATAGCCTTAGCGGACGTATCCACGGGGGATTTCTTCTCTTTTGACCTAAATATCCCAGAGCGCAATTCTACGAAATTCATTGATAATGTTGTGGAGTGCTTTCGTGATTATTATGCCAGATTTCAGCCCCGTGAAGTCCTTATGCCGACAGAGCTATACAATGAATTTGCTAAGATACCAGAAGCCAAGTTTTGCGTGGCAATGGAGTCATGGAAGGCCTCTCCCACAGAAGGGCGCCGTCAGATTGCAAACTGCTACAAACAAAGCCTAAAAGGGCTTGGCTATGAAAAGGATTGGTGCCTGGCGCTTGGAGCAGTCTCGCTTATACTGCATTATCTGGAGCAAAATTATCCCGCCCAGAAGCCTCCACTGGAAGCGCCGGTTTTTCGTGATATGCAGGCAGAGTACATGCAAATGAATGAGGCCAGCATCTCTAATTTAGAGCTCATAGAAAACAAACAGGATAAAAATAGTAAAAGAAGCCTCTACGCCATTTTGAATGAATGTAAAAGCCCTCCGGGCAAGCGTCTGCTGAAAGAAAATCTGCTTATGCCTTTACTGGATTTACAGCAAATCAAGAGGCGCCAGCAGCTTGTTGCGCTGTTTTACAAGGAGGAGGGCTTATGTGAGAGTATCAGGGAAGAAATGGCAGAGGTGGCGGATTTGGAACGCATTCTTACTCGCCTGGCAAACGGCCGAGGCTCGCCGCGCGATTTCCTGCACATCCAAGCTACGTTGCAGGCTGCCTGCGCTATAGAAGCCTTGGTGCAAAAAGAAAAGGCATACGAAATGTGCCTGCCAGAAACGCTCTACGAGCTTAAGGAGCGTATTGAGAGGGAGGTAGACGCTGAAGCTCCTCCCGTGTTGGGCGCAGATCGGCCTTTCATAAAAGCGGGAGTGGATGTATGTTTAGACAAAGCCAGAAAGGCATCGCACGAAGGGAGCCGCTGGATTATAGAATTTGAGAAAAGAGAACGCATCAGAAGCAAAATCAACACCCTGAGAGTCAAGTACAACAAAGTGCATGGATACTTTATAGAAACAAGCCGCCAGCAGGCAAAAGAGCTTCCGCCAGATTACTATCGCCTGCAGACTCTGGTCTCCTATGAACGTTTTAGCTGCCCGAATCTTGCCGAGCTGGCCCATACCTTAAATGAGGCTCAAAATAACATTCGCAGAATAGAAGAAGAGAGATTCCAAAACCTTTGCCAGTCCGTACTTGCCCAAATATCCGCTATGCGGGCTTTGATTAAGCAGCTGGCTACGCTTGATTTTCTTTGTAATTTGGCTTTCATTGCCAGAAAAAAGGGATGGTGTATGCCCTATTTGAACCTAAACATGGAAATAGACCTAAAGGAAGCATACCACCCTGTAGTGGAACATTACCTGCCTGTAGGAAAGCAATTTCAGCCTAATGATCTGAAGATGGACAGCGGCAGCAGAAAATTGTGTATTCTTACGGGGCCCAATATGGCGGGCAAATCTACTTACATACGGCAAATGGCTTTAATACAGATTCTGGCTCAGATCGGCTCTTTCGTGCCTGCAAAAAAAGCAAAGCTGGGGCTCTGTGACAGGATTTTCACGCGTATCGGCTCTGGTGATAATATTAGCCGGGGCGAATCTACTTTTTACACGGAAATGCTTGAAACGGCGCGTATTCTTAATCAGGCTACGCAGCGCTCTCTGGTTATTATGGACGAAGTCGGGCGCGGAACCTCTACTTATGATGGTCTTTCCCTTGCATGGGCGATAGTAGAATATCTCATTGAGATGGGCAGCCAAAGCCCTCTTACTCTTTTTGCGACTCATTATTATGAGCTTACCAGTCTAGAAAGCATAAGAGGCGTATTCAATCTTACAATGGCAGTGCACGAAACGGAGGGGGAGGTGATCTTTCTCCACCGTGTCCGACCGGGCAGCGCCCGCCGTGCTTACGGCATACACGTGGCGCGCTTGGCCGGCATGCCTATGTCTGTCCTCGAAAAAGCTGAAAACAAGCTGAGAGAACTAGAGCAAAATCAGCTCTTGCATAGGAGCGGGGAAGACATGGCTTCACCTCCGCATAAAAAGAAAACTGCGTTTTTAGCCAAAGATTTTTTCAAAAAGCCAAAATTTGAAGCAGCCTCTAAAAGAGATCACCCCAGTCAAGAAAGGCCCCTTGATGCTTGGCAGGAAGAAGGATCGGAAGAGGGTCTGCTTTTCTAAAACGCAATACTCGCCTTGGAGCTAATCTGCATAGGAAGGCGCTGGGGCGCTAAGACCTTGCAGGCTTGCGTCTGCCATCCTCCCTAAGTAAAAAGGCAGCAGCTTATATTTGCGTGATAGCCGCTTCCTTCTTTGAGGCAATGCCTTCTGCTTCTTTGATATACTGGTCTGTAAGCTTTTGTATTTGTTCCTGCTGGCTTTTGATCTCGTCTCCTGAAATATGCTCTAATTTCTTCATACTTTCCTTAGCGTCCCGCCGTACATTACGCAAGGCGACTCTAGTTTCTTCCAAGCGTTTTTTCAACTGACGCACCAGCTCCCTTCGTCTCTCTGCGCTGAGTTCCGGCATAAGCAAGCGAATGCTACTACCATCACTTTGCGGCGTAATACCCACATCACTTTTCAGAATGGCTTTTTCTATTTCACCTAAGGTAGACTTGTCATAAGGGCTGATGAGTAAGACGCGCGATTCTGGCACAGAAATAGAGGCCATTTGATTAATAGCGGTAGGTGTGCCGTAATAATCCGCTTTTATGGAATCCAGCATAGAAGCAGAGGCACGAGTAGAGCGTATATTATTTAGGTCTGTTTTCAGGGACTCTATGCACTTCCCCATACGTGTTTTCGCCTTTTGGGCGATGTTTTGCGTATCTGACATGCTCTCTTTTGCGTCAATCTGAGGCTTTTATTCTGCATACGACAACTTAGCTTGGGGGCTGATGAGCGTACCTAAGGAAGCGCCTCTAAGTATTGCCTTGAGATTTTCTTTTTGAAAAAGATCAAATACAAGGATCGGTATTTTATTCTCCATGCAAAGGCTCAAAGCAGTTGTGTCCATAATTTTCAATTCTTTTTGTATAGCTTCCATATATGAAATTTCCCTTAGGCGCCGAGCCTTAGGCTCCTTCTTAGGATCAGCATCATAGACCCCGTCTACTTTCGTAGCTTTTAAGATAATTTCGCAATTCAGTTCCACAGCTCTCAGCGCTGCCGTAGTATCTGTAGTAAAAAAAGGATTACCAGTTCCAGCAGCAAATATCACAATGCGTTTCTTCCCCAAGTGGCGTATGGCCCGCCTCCGTATATAACTTTCTGCTACATTATGTATGGGGATAGCTGTCTGCACCCTAGTGCACAGCTGCAGCTTTTCACAAGCTTCCTGCAAAGCTAAGGCATTGATCGCAGTAGCAAGCATGCCCATGTAGTCAGCAGTAACCCGGTCCAGCCCATGCTCCGCTGCCTGCTGCCCACGGAGGATATTACCGCCCCCGATCACTACAGCCAGCTCCACATTGAAATCCCGGCATTCTTGGAATTGGCGGGCAATGGCAGCCACTTGACTATAGTCTATGCCAGATTGACCAAGCGATTCTCCTGAAAGTTTCAGTAGGATGCGCTTATAGGGAAAAGAATCTGCCCGTTCCATTCAATATCTAAAAAAGTCATTTGCAAAAGCAAAGACCAGATCAAACACAGGCCGCCGGTATGCGGCACGCCCGCAAAAACTATAGCAAAAAATCTTTGGGCTCAATGTATCTGATAGCGCATAAAACGCGCAATCGTAATATTCTCCCCGAATTTAGAGATATATTCACGCACTAGCTCATCTATTTTCACAGCGGGGTCTTTAATATAAGCCTGCTCCTGCAAACATATCTCCGTATAGAATTTTTTCAGTTTCCCTTCAAGAATCTTTTCTAGCATTTCTCCCTTTTTCCCCTCTTGTTCCAGCTGCGCGCGCAGGATAGAGCGTTCTTTCTCTACGATTTCAGGAGCAATATCTTCTATCTTTACAGCCAAAGGATTCGAAGCAGCTACTTGCAGGCTGAGATTATGTCCCAAGTGAGCAAATTCTTCATTACGGGCCACAAAATCTGTTTCACAATTAAGCTGCAATAGCACGCCTATACTGCCTTCTCCATGGATATAAGAAAAAATACGCCCTAGGCCTGTTTGGCGCTCCATGCGCTTGGCTGCCTTAAGTAGGCCTCTTTTTCGCAGAAGTTCAACAGCCTTATCTGCATTCCCATCTACCTCTATCAGGGCTTTTTTGCAATCCATCATGCCCGCCCCGCTTAGTTTACGTAGTTTTTTTATATCCGCCGAGCTTACTTTTGTATTCACCATTGCCTCTGCTTCTCGTTAAATTTTCTCATATTTGCTATGTATGTATATATATGGACACGTTTTCTATTGCAGACTCCTCAGTCAACTTGCCTTTCCTGTTTCTTTTCTATCTTCGCATCAGTTTTTTCTTCTATCTTTGTGTCAGACCTTAGTTTTGCTTCTATCTTCGCATCAGTGTTTTCTTCTATCTTTGTGTCGGCTTGCAGTTTCGTTTCTGACTTTGTATCAGCTTTTTCTTCTATCTTTGTGTCAGACCTTAGTTTTGCTTCTGGCTTCGTATCAGTGTTTTCTTCTATCTTTGTATCGGCTCCTAGTTTTGCCTCTGGCTTCGTATCAGTTTTTTCTTCTATCTTTGTGTCGGCCCCTAGTTTCGTTTCTGACTTCGCATCAGCTTTTTCTTCTATCTTATCGTCAGCCCCTAGTTTCGTTTCTGACTTCGCATCAGCTTTTTCTTCTATCTTTGTGTCGGCTTGCAGTTTTGCCTCTTGCTTCGCATCAGTGTTTTCTTCTATCTTTGTGTCGGCCCCTAGTTTCGTTTCTGACTTCGCATCAGATTTTTCTTCTATCTTGTCGTCAGCCCCTAGTTTTGCTTTCTGACTTCGTATCAGTTTTTTCTTCTATCTTTGTGTCAGACCTTAGTTTTGCTTGCAGTTTTTTCTTCTATCTGCTGCCGTCTCCCAGTTTCTTTTCTATCTTCGTATCAGTGTTTTCTTCTATCTTTGTGTCAGCCCTTAGTTTTGCTTCTTGCTTCGCATCTTTTTTCTTCTATCTTGTATCAGTGTTTTCTTCTATCTTTGTATCGGCCCCTAGTTTCGTTTCTGACTTCGCATCAGTTTTTCTTCTATCTTTGTATCGGCCCCTAGTTTCGTTTCTGACTTCGTATCAGTTTTTCTTCTATCTTTGTGTCAGACCTTAGTTTTGCTTCTGGCTTCGTATCTTTTTTCTTCTATCTTGTATCAGTATCAGTTTTTCTTCTATCTTTGTGTCGGCTAGTTTCGCAGTTTTTTCTGCTTCTGGCTAGTCGGCTTCGTATCAGTGTTTTCTTCTATCTTTGTGTCGGCCCCTAGTTTTGCTTCTGGCTTCGACTTTGTATCAGTTTTTTCTTCTATCTTTGTGTCGGCTCCTAGTTTTGCTTCTGGCTTCGTATCAGTTTTTTCTTCTATCTTTGTATCGGCTCCTAGTTTCTTTTCTATCTTCGTATCAGTTTTTTCTTCTATCTTTGTGTCAGACCTTAGTTTTGCTTCTGGCTTCGTATCAGTTTTTTCTTCTATCTTTGTCGTCAGCTTGCAGTTTTGCTTCTGGCTTCGTATCAGTTTTTTCTTCTATCTTTGTGTCGGCTCCTAGTTTTGCTTCTGGCTTCGTATCAGTTTTTTCTTCTATCTTTGTGTCGGCCCTTAGTTTCTTGCTTCTGGCTTCGTATTAGTTTTTTCTTCTATCTTTGTGTCGGCCCCTAGTTTTGCAGTTTTGCTTCTGGCTTCGTATCAGCTTTTTCTGCTATCTTTGTATCGGCTTGCAGTTTTGCTTCTGGCTTCGTATCAGTTTTTTCTTCTATCTTTGTGTCGGCAGTGTTTTCTTCCTAGTTTTGCTTCTGGCTTCGTATCAGTTTTTTCTTCTATCTTTGTGTCGGCTTGCAGTTTTGCTTCTGGCTTCGTATCAGCTTTTTCTGCTATCTTTGTATCGGCTCCTAGTTTTGCTTCTGGCTTCGTATCAGTTTTTTCTTCTATCTTTGTATCGGCTTAGTTGTGCTTCTGTTCGTATCAGTTTTTTCTTCTATCTTTGTGTCGGCCCCTAGTTTTGCTTCTGACTTTGTATCAGTTTTTTCTGCTATCTTTGTATCGGCTTGCAGTTTTGCCTAGTTCGTATCGTGTTTTCTTCTATCTTTGTGTCGCATCAGTTTTTTTTGCTATCTTTGTGTCGGCCCCTAGTTTTGCTTCTGGCTTCGTATCAGTTTTTTCTTCTATCTTTGTGTCGCTTTGCAGTTTCTTTTCTACAGCAGGTTCTGCGGCGATGATAGGCTCATCACGGATGAATTCTCCTGACTCATCATACTCACCTTGGAAACGGGCATCATGCGCCAATGTTGCTTCTTCATCCATAGCAGCATCATCATCTGTAAATTCTGCCCTAGAGGGCAAGCTTTGACTCCCCTCTAAGACGGCGTCAGCCATAGTGTGCAAAAATAAAGCTATAGAGCGTATAGCGTCATCATTACCTGGAATAGGATAATCTACCAAATCGGGATTACAGTTGGAGTCCACAATAGCAAAAATCTTCATCCCTGCCTTACGCGCCTCTTTGACGGCAATACGTTCTTTTTCGGGATCAACAACAAAGAGGATTTCAGGCAAAACTTGTATCTCCTTAATCCCAGAAAAATTCCTGCGTAACTTTTCCAGCTCTCTTTTGAGTTCCAGCGCCTCCTTTTTAGTGCGTGATTCCTGTTCAAAAGAATTGCTCTCCTCCAGCGTCTCTAATCTCTTCATGCGAGCGATGGATTTTTTCACAGTGACCCAGTTCGTAATCAGCCCTCCCAGCCAACGATAATTCACATAAGGCATATGACATCGCTTCGCCTCCTGCTCAATCACTTCACGCGCCTGCCTTTTAGTTCCTACAAAAAGAACGCGCTCTCCATCTCTTGTATAAGTTCGCAGAGCTTCATAAGCTGCCTTCGCCATATGTACAGTTTGTTTGAGGTCTATAATATGTATACCACTGCGCGCTGTATAGAGATAGGGAGCCATGCGTGGATTCCATTTCCATGTTTGGTGACCAAAGTGTACTCCTGCTTCAAGCAGATTCTTCATAGATATCGTAGACATAAAAATAATAGAAACACTCAGCTCTGCGTATAGCTTTGAAGCTTTAGCGTCTTTTCCTGTAGAGAAGCCAAATTGCGACTACTAGGCCTAAGATCGTTCCTGTTGTTGGCGCTATTTTTAGCTCTTCGATGAGATAAAAATCCTTTATGGTGATCTGAAACAAAACGTAATCGAGAAAATCCAGACCGAAAATCTGACTCAATAGTGAGGCCAAGACGGTCCCTATAAGCAAGGCCAGCAGTAGGGTCACAAAAACGAAAGCGATTGAATAAGTCTTCCACAAGTTTCAACGAAACTGCTTTGGACATACAATTATGTCAAGTTTTTTTAGATTTCTCTGCCCAATACTATTATGTTTATTTATTTCATAGCTGTCCTAATTTGAAATTGATTTTGCCATGGCTCTCGCAGTATAGGAAATAAAAACTTTACAAATGAATACAGTCTGCTACAAATTGCGCACGCTTGCAAAAGTGCGTCCCAAGGCCAAAACAAGATCGAGGGCTTGCAGCTACATTGCAATATGCGATAAAGATAACAATAAGGAGCGCAGTATGGCTCTAGGCCTTAGAGCCTCCGCCTTCACTCAAGGCCGCCATAGCTAAGCAAAAGTGAAATCCAAGCATTGCTAAACAACTCCAATATGCCGGCCCATCAAAAAACAGGTACAACACATGCGCCCTGGCAGCGTGAATTCTTTAAAAATATAACTGTCTTTGAGCAGTATGGCCTTCTGCGAAGCGAAGCGCAGGCATTACTCACGCGTTTTTTAGAACTCTCTGCTCTAACTCCACGCCCTGATTTTATGCAAATATTTCAGGATGCCAGCGCGCTGGAGCGTGTCGGCGTCTATAACCGGCAAAATGCCCAGCTGCGCGATTTCATGCTGCGTTTTTTCAAGCCTTTGACTGCAAATTTCAAGGTCCACGGTCTTGAAAATACGCCTCAGATTATGAGCTTGGCGCAAAAATTTCCAGTAGTGCTTGTGTCCAACCATATGAGTCACATGGACGCCGTAAGTATTTACACTGTGCTGTACCAAGCTGGCGGCTCCGCACGCGATTTGGCAGAGAAACTCGTATTCATCGCGGGGCGCTTGGCTTTTGAAATTGACGTTGGCGCACTGAGCGCTTACATGTTCGATACGTTGCTGGTTTGTTCGCGTCTGGATATGCAGGAAAATCCAGCGCTGGCTGATCTCATGACGCGCATCAATATGCGTTCCTTCCGCAAAGCGCAGCACTTACATAAAGAAGGCAAAGTCATTGCGATATTTCCCGAAGGCACTCGCAGCCGCACAGGCAAGCTTCTCACATTCGTTGATTCCGCATACCACTTTGTAAATAACAAAATTATTATACCATTTTCCTTGGAAGGGACAGACGCCATTCTGCCATTTGATTCGTTTTTGTTCTGCGCCGCACCCGGCCGCATACACATCGGCAAGCCCGTTTTAGTCGGCAAGCTGACGCCAAAGCAAATGCAGGAATTACCAGGTGACGTAGACCAGCTGATCATACCGGATACTGTTTTGCGCCGTCAGTACGTTCTTGATAATCTGGCATTATTGATCGGTAGCCATCTGCATCATCATCGGCACGGAAGTTATCGCAATCTTTACAGGAGTCTTCTAAATGAGCCCCATGAAAATCGATTGATCCAATGGCACCAGAAAGCTAAAGAAAAGATCACGATTATCGGCCATTCCAGCATTGGCACAGCCATTGCTGCTGTTCTGGCAAATCAAGAAGCGAATATTCAGATATACATTGCCCACGCCGAAAAAGCGCATCTTTACAACATGCAGCGCAGCGACTTAGAGCACTTCCCCTTATTTAAACTGCCTCCGAATATCAGCTTTGTAAGCAATATAGAACTTTTAGCGGATACTACGCTTTGGCTGCAGGCTGCTTTGCCTTGGGAACTGGATCATTACTTTAGGCCGCTAAAGGATATGCTGACTTACAAAGCTGTGCCCATTATCAATGTCATCAAGGGCTGCATGGGGCCGCCATTCCAGCTCATACTGGAGTACTTGACAAATACCTTTCAGATCATGCCCGACTACATGGGGGTGCTGGCCGGCGCTAACTATGCTACCCAAATCATTGAGCGCAAGTACGTTGGTTTTGAAATGGCTGCTTACAATACGCTTTTGGTCAAGCGCCTTTTGCGGCTCTTCAATACGAATTATGTTGCCACGCGCCCAGCGGTCAATCCGGATGATGTAGCCGGCCTTCAACTGGGAGGCGCTCTGCGCAGTATTTACGCCATGGGCATAGGTCTAGTCGATGGCTATTATCATATGTCTTTGGGCGGCAATAATGACAATTCACTGTTTCATCTTTCCAATCCTTTTTTTGCAGAGCTGCGCCGCCTGGGTATAGAGCTGGGTGGGCGTCCCAATACTTTTTTTGGTTTGGCCGGCTTGAGTGACTTTATGTTAAACTGCTTTGCGCAAGATGCGCGTGAGCGCCAATACGGCTTTGAATACATGCAAAGACAAATGCCTGCTCAAAGATCAACAGAAGCAAAGGAGCAAAAAGAGCCCGATGCGCTGAGGCGTCATCCTTGGCTAAGCCTGCGCCTCTTAGCTAATTTTATTCAAGAACGTTCAGAAAACTATCCTGTTGCCGCAGCCATCCATGCCATCATGCTGGGAGGCGCTGATGCCAGCGAGAGCTTGGAAAAATTGATTCGGCGGCTGGAGCATTAGCTGTAATATTTTTCCCCTCACTTGTAGAAAATAACAATATTTTCTATTTGACAAAAAAACGAAAGCTTGCTTGTGTAGTGTGCGCAAGTAATGTTGCTAAAAGCAGCAGTCTCTCAAGGCCTGCCTTTATGGAACTGAAAATAAGAGCCGGAGGAATGGGATGGAATGCTTATACGGCGCTTAGCATGGGCTTAAGGGAATACAGCTAACACGCAAGAGCCTATACATTACGAAATAAGAAGGGACACCATGCAGACAAAAATACGCACAAAAAGCAAAAAGAGGAGCTATACCGCTATGCTTCACTCTAGGCGAAGCTGTAGCTCCTTTACCACCACTCTCTTGCTGGGGATATTGTGCTTTGCCAGCCTGCCTGGCAAAGCAGTCTTGGCTCAAGAACGGAAGGAAGACTCACAAGTCCCTGCAAAAGCAGAGGAAGATAGCGTCTTTGAGCGGCCTGTTGCCATATTAACAACTGCCTTTCCTATAGACGCGCTGAAGGCAGCGCACAACTATAAAGGGACGATTAGAAAGGACCTGAGCCGCTTGCACGTTATAGTGCAAAACTATGCTAAGGAGGTGCCCTCTTCACAGGAGGAATATAAAAGGATCAAAGCCCTCTATGCGCGCGCCCTCAGCTATTATTTTCGCCAGCAATATATATCTTCTGTCCGAGCGCATATAAAAAACCAGAAACTCATCCGGGCTCTTTTTCTCAAGTTTGCGAATTACTACAAGGAAAGAACAAACGCAATCTTAAATGATGGCGCAGCCAAGCTGGTAGAGGCTGATATCGGTTCTGAAGACGGCTCAGGAAAGCCGCTGCCGGCCTCCAGCTTCCATACTCTGCGGAATTCCTTTCGCTTAAGGCTGGCTTACAAGCAGACAGTCCTTGCAGAAGAAATGGAGAAAAACGGCCTTCATCAGCAAGCTATAGAACACTATCGTTTAGCAAAAATTTTTGCTATAGGCGTGCTCTATTCTTTGGAAACAGATGACAGAAAACGCAGCGCATTGGAAAAGCAATACAACAAGGACCTGCAGGATTGCCAAGGCCGCATTGCACGCTAATATTGTGATCCTGCGTTTGAGTTTTTGCTTTATTGTAACAAGCCTCTCCCCTGCCCTTTTGCTGTGTCAAAGAACGCCCAAGTATAAAGTTATTATCGATCCCGGGCATGGCGGCGCCAACATTATCCAAAAAGGGAAGCTTATCAAAAGTGAGCGCTGGGACCCCATAACACAAAGTTACCTTTCTTACTATTCTGTCGGCATGGAAGCAGATGGCTACCAAGAGCATTTGCTGATGCTGGACTTAGCTAAGAGACTCAAGGCCTACTTAGACCTGACTACGGGGCTTGGATCATGGAGGCAATTTGAGAAAATTCTGCGCGCCTTTTCTCCCTCCTCACGCTTCCCGCATATAGGCCTAGAAGCCGAGTTGACACGCAAAAGCAGCTGGAATCATCTCTATGACAAAGCTGACAGGCAAAAAGTCAATGATGCCTATCGTCTTTATGATTATCCTGACGAACAAGGAATCTTGCAGCCTGGCCGTCTCTCTTGGATTAACGCCCGCCAAGCTTCACTTGTAGTCTCTTTGCATATGACCCCGGCTGGGAGGGGTAATCGCGGGGGCATGGCAGGAGTCCTAGCCCCTGGCTTTCGGAGCTATGATTTGATCCGACGTATGCATCTAGGACATGCGCCCAGAAAGACATGGAAAAAGTCTGTGTGGTATGGTAAAATTCTTGCTACAGAACAGAATTGGAATCAGTTTGCTTTGATGCGCGCAGATGCTTGGGGATATTTTCATGGCTATCGCTCCAACCGCAGAGGTACTGCCCCGAATATGTCTGCCCCCCGCGGCATACGTCATAACCTGATTTCCTGGGCATACAAAGAAAGCGAAGATTGGTATAAGCGCTACCGCCCCGAGCAGGCTGGTCCCTATGCGCTGCGCTATAGTGACTTCCAAGCCAAGGGCAAGTTTTGGGAGAGAGAGGCTTCGCTTCCTGAGCATTGGAGGCGTGAAGACGGAGTCTTGGGCTATGGAGGAGATAACCACTATGCCACTGATGAGCTTTTGCGTTTTGTGCAGTATGGCCTGCGCCTTTTAGGCCCAAAAATGCGCAAGGAGAATGCAATCGGGCCTATACGCCCCCCCTTCGTCAGCTCCTATACCCTCCCTATCTATGTAAATGCCATTGTAGCTTTTTTAGAGATTGGCTATCTCAACAGAAAACGAGACCGTGATTTGTTATTGAACGAAAAAAATGCTATTGCGCAGGCGCTTGCAGTCGGCATATACTCGCTCTATGCGGGCATACAGCTGCGCGACTTCAAGAAGCTTAAGAGCAACACAGCATCTAAAAAAAATAAAGCAGACTCCAAGGCTTTTCCTTACATGCCCCGCGGCAAAGCTTTAGATTTTGAAAAATACCGACTGCTTCCTGATGGAGATTATTTCAAAGCAAGCGCAAGCAAAGAATAAACTCCCAGGCCTTGTTGTATCATAAAGCGCTAGAGTAGGCGGTGTAAGAACAAGTCAGGAAATGGTGCATTTTCGCGTGCAAAAACAAGAAAGGCCTGCTTTTCTTATAGACATGGCTCCCTTGATAGATATAGTCTTTTTGCTGCTTATTTTTTTTATGATCACTTCACGTCTGCTGCGTCCTGCTATAGACCTGGACTTGCCGGAGGCAAATGCTAAGGCCTTGGGCGATCAAGCAGCAAGCGTGCTTTCTATAGATAAAAAGGGCGGGATTTTTTTAGACTCCAAAGCAGTGCTGCTAGAAGACCTTAGTGAAGCGATGCGCCTATTGCTTAAGGAAAAAGAACGTTCTGATGTAATTCTACAGGCTGACAGCAAAACGCCCTTTTCTCTTTTTGTACACGTCATTGAGAAATTGAGAGCAGGCGGGGCATCCAAGTTAAACATAGAAAGCAGGCCGCCGCAGAAGCAATAAGCAGCTTAGAGCCCGTCCCGAAACTAGGCTCTTGCGACACAGACAGTGTGCTCGATAGCAGAGCATTCGATATGCTCTGCGCTTCACAAACCCTAAGTTCTGTTCAGCCTTCTGCACTTCGCCTACCATGAAGGCAGGCTCAGGCGCAAAGGCTGATGCCCTTCACGCTTTCCCAAGATTAGCGCGCCTGCTTGTAATGCAGCCTGCAAGATCTTGGCGCGCCAAGATACAATCTAAATAGCCTTCTAACTCTTGCAAGTCTAAGCCCAGGGAGAGCAGGGCCTTCCAGTCCATAGCAGCAAGATGGCGCTCTAAAAACCTAAGAATGACCTCTTTCGATACAGCACGGCTTTCTACAGCTTCATCAAAAGACAAAGGCTTTTTAGCTCCCGCAGACAAGAAAGCCTTAGCGCCAAGAGATAGTTCTTCAATCTTAAGAGAATGCTCCTTGGCAATATGTACAGCTCCCTCCTTTGCCACAGTATACTTACCAGCAGAATGCGTATAATTCCCTGTCTGATACATCTCAAGGCTGAAAGTACGCCCCAAGAATGGCAGGATATATTCAACATAGCCAGTCCCTCGCACATGAGAAGGAAGCTTGTTATGGTATTCCTGCTTTCCAAAAAGACTTGCGCCAGTGAAGTACATCTTGTCTGCGCCAAGCAGCTTCGCTATATGCAAAGCAAGGCCTGCAGAGTTGCGAGAGGGATTTCTCCATTCCGGTACGCCTTGCAAGGGACCCAAGCCCAGCATCTGATCAAAAGGCAGAGTAGAACGGTAATAGTACACTTTCTCAAAGTATTGGCACAGCCCTCCTAAGGAGCCAGTCCAGCTTAGTACGGGGCAAGGTAAAGGGAAAGACGAGCCCTGCTTGCAGGCTTTGCTTGCAGCCTGCAAGTGATACCAAGTGCCGCGCCCGCTGTCTACGCAGATTGCCATATCTACCCGCATCCCCTTAGCAAAGAGAGGAGCCAAGGCAGTATCTGCCGCTATCACAAAGGCTTCCGCAGGTATATGATCTATCTCATCCCATAAGGAAGGAGCTGCGCCGCAATAGACAACACAGGGAGGCTGCGTGTGACATGCGGCTCTCTCTTTGCTCTGCAAGATAAAGTGAAGGTCTTTAGGCTCTAAGAGCAGCGCAAAGGCATTACGGGTCCATTGCCTAAGGAAACGCTGTCTGCTATGCAAGTCTACCGCAGCGCTATCTTTCTGTAACATAGAACGCAGCTTGTCTCTAAGATCAGGCAGCAATCTTTGATAAGGAGGGCTTACAATAATATGAAGCTGCGTTTTTGCTTTTGTCAGAGCGCAATGTAGCGAGGGAAAGTCTCCATATATCTTGGCGCCAAGCGCATGTAGCTCCTCCAATCTGCCTTCCTTTTGCAGCAAGGCATAGACATCTCCAAGAGCCTCGTAAAAAACGAAAGAAGCGCATGCTTTTTTTCTGGCTAAGGCTTCTATTACATAGCCCCAGCCTGTTCCTACTAATAGTATTTTTGACTCTCCTGCGCCTTGCCTTTGCATGGAGTGGGAATGGGAAAAAATCTTATATTGCCGGCACAGCTCCTCTGCAAATCGTTCTGCTTCCTGCCTTGCATTATATCTGGAATGCAGGAAATGCCTCTGCACAAGTAGGTTTGCAGAGCCGTCTTCATTATAGCTTAGTACCACTGACATATTGCGCATGGGCTATGATTGCAGGACTTTGCCAGGAATAAAAAATTCTTGTAAAGAATTTCTGCTTTTTTTTTATTGTCCTAGTTTGTTTAGGATGTTTGTTTTCTTAGCATAAGGAATGTTTTAACAAATACAAACCACTTCTAAAAATAAAAGGAGCGTATAATATGAAAAATATATTTTTCCTCATGGTGCTCGGCGTATTGCTTTTCACAACAGTTTTATGTCCTGGCAAGAAAAATCCAGGAATTGAAGAGGATGCCATCCAAGAGGGCGTAGATGAAGGCGCAGATGCTGCAGATGAAGCGGCAGAAGAAGCGGCTGATAAAGAGACAGAATAAGTCTTGATGGCAGGGCGCCGCATTGTGCGTCCTGCCACGTCCTTCTTGGAGTTACAAAATTGCAGGCTGTACAAGGCTTTGGCTTAGGCAGCCTGCTTTGCTGTTTCTTTGAGCCCTAAGGTACCTTACATAACGCGCCCTTCTCTGTCCATTAATGAAAAGGGCTTGTGGTATCAGGGAGCTTCCCTGATAGAAAACAAGGCTGTGCTGCGCTATTTTAAGAAGCAGCTTTATAGGGACAGGGAGGGCGCTTATTATATTGAAAACATATTTGGCTCTTTACAAGAGCACGCCTATCTGGACTGTGTTCTTGGCTTCCCTTTAGAAGTAAGGCATATCAGCATACTTCTGCTCAAAGACCCCCATTCCCTGCAGATACAAGCAAAAGAGCTTCTAAAGCAAGAAAGCTTTCCTATGCTTTGTATGCAGGCTCAGCTGGATTCTGGCGAGGACATGCTCTTTGCGGGCAGCAATCTCTATCTTTCACAAGAGGATCTTATGAGCCTTGTCCTAAGAAAGCGAGGAGGGCTTCCTGCGCGCCTGAGCCCTGGAGCTATGCTGTCTCTAAGGAATTATTTGTACCAAAATGAACAAGGCGCATATTTTTTAACCTTCCCGGGCGAGGCAGTAAAGCAAGCAATACAATATATTGACAAGCGCTCCTTTTTTTGGCAAAGCTAAGCGCCCTGCTCATCTAAGCTCTATTTCCAAGCTCCTGCGGCATTCTTGATCAGCAAAGGAGAGCAGCTCAGAGCAAACTTGCTATGCAAAATTCTTTTGTATCTCCAGCTAAGATCAATTTAGGGCTGCGCATAGGAGCAAAGCGCCCAGAAGATTCCTATCATTACATACATAGTATTTTCATTCCAATTAGTTTTGGGGATAAGATATGTATTACTCCCATACAAGGAGAATCAGGAAGGCTGCCTGAAGATCGATTTAGCAGCGTCAATGAACTTCCCGGCCCTGCTGCAGAGGATTTTGAAAAAGTAAGCGAAAGACGTAAACCCGAAAAGAATCTACTTGTGCAGGCCTTAAAGCAAACCCGCCCTTATCGCAGACAAGCCCTGCATGTACATATACATAAGCGCATTCCAACAGGCAGCGGCTTAGGCGGGGGAAGTTCCAATGCGGGAAGGCTCTTATGTTATATCTTGCATCATAGGCTTTTCTTGAAGCAGCCCGGCCTTATCAGAAAGATTGCCTTTGCGCTGGGTTCTGATGTGCCCTTTTTTCTACACAACAAAGCCGCTATCGTAAGCGGTGTGGGAGAGCGCATTGCATTGCTGGAGCTAAGGCCCGCCTGGGGCGTCTTGGCATTGAGTTATATCAAAATTAACACGCAGCAGGCTTACGGATTATTAAAAAGAGCTTTACACACAGGCAGCCCTCCTAAAAACTTGTTAGGCATAAATACAAGCATTTTACAAGCATTGAAAAACTCTTATTGGGACCTTCTATCTTCTTTGAAAAATGATTTTGAAGCCCCGGTTTTTTCGCTTTTCCCGGAATTGCAGAGTATTAAGGAGAGCTTTTTAGAAGGAGGAGCGCAGTATGTGTCCATGTCTGGCTCGGGCTCTTCCCTGTATGCGCTTGTAAACTGCCAAGAAAAACAACATAAACTTAGAGATATGATGGCAGAGAAATTTGTTCAATATGATTTTGTTCCCTTCTGTTTTAGAGGTGTTTTGCCTTAGCTCATTTTTTCCATGTTCCCTGCATGATAATGGGCCGTCGCCAAGCGGTAAGGCAGCGGGTTTTGGTCCCGCCATCCGGAGGTTCGAATCCTCCCGGCCCAGCTTAAGGGAAAGACTTCAGCATGGGGTGACAACATTCTAAAGCTATGTTATGGATAAGGCTTGCAGACAAAATAAGATGACAGCGCTGATCCTTGCTGCTGGGCAAGGCAGACGTATGCAAAGTCAGGTGCCCAAAGTAATGGTGCCTTTTTTAGGGAAAGCTATGCTTTTGCATGTCTTAGAAAACCTTGCTTCAGCTGGCTGCCAGCGTTTTATCATTGTGGGAGGCTATCGCCACTCAGAGATTCGATCTTTTATTCAAGAGACTGCCTTTGCTGAGGCTGAGTTCGTATTGCAGGCAGAACAAAAGGGCACAGGCCATGCAGTGCTTTGTGCAAAAGCCGCCTTAAAAAAAACGCAGGCAAAGCAGGCTTTCTTGGTTACGGCAGGCGACATGCCTTTATTAAGCTCCAAGAGCTTTGCGGGGCTCTTCAAAAGTCATCTGGAAAATGATTACAGCATGACCGTGCTTACGGCCCGTCTTCCCCAGCCTGCAGGATATGGGCGTATGATACGCTCTAGGTCACAGGCGCCTCTTAGAATTGTAGAAGAAAAGGATGCCAGTGAAGAAGAAAGGAAGATAGGGGAAGTAAATACAGGCGCTTATGTTTTTAACTCACCTGAGCTTTTCAGTCTACTGCCTTGTATTGCCTCTGCAAATGCGCAGGGTGAATATTATTTACCTGATGCGCTCAAGCTTTCCGTAGAACGAGGCTATAAGGTAGGCACTGTGGCTGTGGAATCCGCATTAGAGGCGCGCGGCATTAATTCCATGCAGGAACTGCATGAGCTGGAAGAACTCTTAGGAAGCAAAGGCCCTACTCCTCCAGCCAAGTCAAAAAACAAGGGAACTGTCACTACCGGTAATGGGGCAGGCTATAGCCTAGAAAAGCAAAGCCCGCCTGCCTCAGATGCCCTGCTCGCCAAGTAGTTTTGCATTGCTATGTCCTATGAACTTTTAATCTTTTCTGGGGAATCCAATCCAAGCCTCGCTCAGGAAATTTGCGGCTATCTTGACGTTCCTCTAGGGCAGGCGAGCTTGAAAAAATTCTCAGATGGGGAGATCTCCGTAAAACTCAACGAGAATGTACGCGGCCGGGACGTTTTTTTGATCCAAAGTCTGGCTGCTCCTTCCAATGATTATCTCATGCAAACCTTACTTATGCTTGATGCCATCCGCCGTGCCTCTGCCGGACGCATAACGGCAGTTCTGCCTTATTTCGGTTATGCCAGACAAGATCGTAAAAGCGAGCCGCGCGTCCCTATTTCAGCGCGTGTTGTCGCAGATGTCTTCGAGGCTATGCTTCCAGATCGCATGCTATGTATAGATTTGCATGCTGACCAAATCCAAGGCTTTTTTCACATACCTGTAGATCATCTTTATGCAGCCCCTGTTTTCGTAGAATACATACAAAAAAAGGGCATTGCTGATTCGGTGGTAGTCGCCCCTGATACTGGGGGAGTGGAAAGAGCGCGTTTCTTTGCGCGCCAGTTAAATGCAAATTTAGCCATTATCGATAAAAGGCGCTCAATAGCTAATGTTTCAGAGGTGATGAATGTCATCGGGGAGGTAGAAAAGCAAAGCTGTATACTTTATGACGATATCATAGATACGGCAGGCACTATAGTAAACGCAGCGCAGGCCCTCAAAAAAAAGGGGGCTTTAGAAGTGATCGTCTGCGCTACGCATGGAGTATTATCTGGAGAAGCTGTGCGGCGCCTGGAGCAGTCCTGCATAGATGAAATTGTCTTAAGTAATACGATAAGCGTGCCAAAAGAAAAACATATTTCCAAAATGCGTATTTTGTCTATAGCCCATATCGTAGGCGAGGCAATTCGGCGTATTCATAACGAAGAATCTGTAAGTTCTTTGTTTTTGTAAAAATATGGGGGGCGCCCAGGTATTCTCCACTTTGCATAGCGCGCTATGCAAATCATGCCTTGCTCACCCGATTCTACCCGAATCAGGCGGGCAGCATATAAAGGCAAACAAGCAATAGGATGGAGTATTTTTTTAAGGAGAGAAAATGAAAACATATGCACTGAAAACAAAAAATCGTCTCAAAGGAGAGAAAGGCAAAAATGCTGCGGGCCGTCTGCGGCGCCAAGGTATAGTGCCTGCCAATCTCATGTCCAAGGGTTCATCTTCCCTGCTTTCTTTTTTAGAAAGAGATTTTGAAGCTCTGGTGAAGTCTGGCTTACGAAGTAGTAGTCTTATAGAACTGGACACGGAGAAAGAAGGGAAACTGCAGGTTGTAGTCAAGGAATACCAGCGGCATCCCATCAGCGCTAAGCTTCTGCACGCAGATTTCTACCAGGTAGAAAAAGACAAAGCTTTTTTAGTACGCATAGGAATAGAGCCCCGCGGGACAGCTAAGGGCATCAAGATGGGAGGCGCCTTAGAACACTATGTGCGCAGCATCCAAGTGCAAACTACGCTGGAGGCCTTGCAGGAAGTAGTGGAGGTGGATATTAGTCATTTGGAAGTCGGTCAGGCTGTCTACTTAGAAGATTTGCGCCTGCCTTCAGCTTGGAAGGTGCTCTTGGATGCAAACCCTATTATACTGCGCATTGCACGGGCCCGTGTTTCTGGAACAGATGCTGCAGCAGAAAGTACAGATAGGGAGGAGGCAAGTAGCGCAACTTAACGACATCTCCTAGGCCTGCAAGAAGAAGGAGTATAAGGATTATGCCGAAGAATGATATAAAACTCATCGTAGGTGTTGGGAATCCGGGTGATCATAACGCCATGCACCGCTCCAACATAGGATTTAAGGTTCTGGATGTACTGGCTAATAACAATAACATAGAGATTCGCACGAAAAAAAAGAAGGCTTTGATAGGACAAGGCTCCTTTGAAGGAAGGGATGTGATTCTCTTAAAACCGCAGACCTTTGCTAATCTAAGCGGCGAGGCGGCGCTCTATATCGCATCCTTTTTGCGCATACACCCCCGCAATATTATTGCCATTATGGATGACTTCACCCTGCCTCTTGGCCGGGTTGTAGTAGAGCAGAATGGGGACGATGATATCCATCCTTCTATACCGAACCTGCGCTCTGCATTAAAGTCAAGTGAGTTCGTGCGGGTGCGCATAGGCATAAAAGGGATGGACGCTGAAAACCGGGACCGCACAGAATACGTAAACGAAGATTTTGATCCCTTAGAAAGCATGCAGCTTATTAATATCATCAATGATACAGAGACGGCTATCCGCTCCATAGTGCACGGGGCAGTGCAGGAAACCGTTGAAAAATACCGTATTGGATAGACCCCTTTGATTCTGCAGGCTGATAACATATCTAAAACTTACGGGGAGCGTCTGGTTTTAGATAAGCTCTCCTTGCAGCTCAAGCAGGGGGAATGCCTAGGGCTTCTTGGCCCCAATGGGGCTGGCAAGACAACAAGCCTGCGTTCTCTTTTGGGACTGGTGCAAAGCGATTCCGGCTCTATTTCCATCATGGGGCATCCCATACCAGAGGAGGCTTTATTGGCCCGGGCCGCTACAGGGGTTGTCCCGCAAATGAATGCTTTAGACCCCGACTTTAACTGTGAGGAAAATCTGCTCATTTTTGCCCGCTACTTTGGCATAGCCGCAAAAGAAGCCAAAGCCCGCATTCCCGCCCTGCTTGCTTTTGCTGGTTTAGAAAAACGCGCGCATGAAAAGATCAGCATGCTCTCAGGAGGAATGCAAAGGCGTCTTAGCTTAGCTAGAGCTTTGATCAATCATCCTAAGCTCCTTTTCTTGGATGAACCTACTACCGGCCTTGACCCCCAAGCACGCCATCTCATCTGGGAGCGGCTGCGCCAATTACGAAGGGAGGGGAAAGCGCTGCTGCTCACAACCCATTTTATGGAAGAAGCAGAGCGGCTATGTGACCGTATCATTGTTATAGACCAAGGGCGCATGATCGCTCATGGCACGCTCCAAAGTCTGCTTGCAGAGCATGTAGAAGCCGTAGTCCTTGAGATCGATGATGCCAAAGCTTCTAAATGGATACAATCACATGCTTCTTTAGTAACACGGTGGGAAAGCTTTGGCAAGCTCATATACTGCTATGCGCAAAGGCCTGAGCCTCTTATAGAAGCTCTTTCTAAGACAGATTTCTCTTATCTGCGCCGCACTGCCAATCTAGAAGATGTCTTTCTCAAGCTTACAGGACGAGATTTGCGGGATTGAAATCGAAGTCGAAGTCAAGATGCCTGCCAGCTGCTTTTTCGGATGCTGCAAGTCTGCAAGTGAAGGCCCGCAAAGACAGTATGGGATAGATGAGAGATGCCCAATGATTGCGCTGCATTAGCGAGGGACACAGGCGTGTTTGCTGCCTCAAGCATAAGGACAGAAAGCCGATACAGATAAAGATGAGTATCAATCCAAACATAGCGCAAAAAGCCCCTTATTTCACGCAACAGAAGAAAAAAGACAAAGTAGCCTGGTGCAGCTGCGGTTATTCCCTAACACAGCCCTTTTGTGACAACGCTCATAAAAAAGCAGAGACGAATTTAGGTCCTATGGCTATTACTTGCGAGGAGGAGAAAGAATATGTATGGTGCGGCTGCAAGTTCACGAAAACCCCGCCTTATTGCGACGGCAGCCATGCAAAACTTTAAGTCTGCGCAGCCGTAAAAAAAACGCTGTAAACCAAAAGCAGGCCGCCTAAGGCATCTTATATTCTTCGTCTTACAAACAAGGCGCAGCTAAAGCTTTCTTGGCAGAGCTCCAGAAGAGGGGAGGCATGATATTGCCTATTTTCTAAGCAATGCGTATTCTGATCTATTATACAAACGCTTTTTTGCAAGGCCTTGCTCTGCTCATCATACCAGCTGCTGCAAGCATCTTCAAAGCGCAGGAAGAAAATGCGATAAGTGATGCGCAGTATGGGCTTCTTTCCCTGCCCATGATCTCAGCAGCTATCCTGAGTACCTTTTTTCTAAAACATATCCTCGCTTATATAAAGCGTTCCCAAGTCTACTTTTTGGGCATTGCCTGCAATGCCGCTTATATGCTGCTTGCAAGCAGCAGCTATCTGACTAGGGGTGGAAGCGCAGAAGATATTCAGCTCAGTTTCATTTTGCTTATGAGCGCTAATTTTATGCTGGGAGCGGGTTTTGGTCTTTTGCTTTCTATGCTAAATACGCTGGTAGTGGACATAGCTCCTAAAAAAAGCGATGCTCTGCTTACAGCTTTGCATGCCTGCCTGGGCATAGGCGCCGCCCTTGCGCCTCAGTTAGTGCGCTTCTTTCATCAGATGGGAGCTTGGCAAATATCCGCTTTGTGCATAAGCCTTATGTTTGTGTTTATGGCGCTGAGTTCTATCACGATCCTGGGCGCTATAGGGAAAGCTCCCCAGCTTCCTGAGGGCCAAAGCAGCGCCCGCAGTCCTAAAAAAAGTAAAGAAAGCCTGGTAAGCAAAGCGGGCTTTCGAAGTAAGGAAAGCCTGGTAAGCAAAGCGGGCTTTCGAAGTAAGGAAAGCCTGGTAAGCAAAGCGGGCTTTCGAAGTAAGGAAAGCCTGGTAAGCAAAGCGGGCTTTCCTGGCCACGCTTGGTTTTTTCTCTTTCTGATCATGCTCTATGCGATCATTGAGACTACTATCAATTACTGGACAGGCGATTACCTGCATAAAGAAAAAGGTCTGCGCATCGAAGATGGCCTGGAGGCTCTCTCCATCTTCTGGGCCTTTGTTACCGCAGGCAGGGCGCTTGCCTCTCTGATTACTTTGCGTATAGACGGCTGGTACTTATATCTGCTCTCGCCCGTGCTGATCTTTTGCGCTGTCAGTCTTGTGCTTGCAGCAGACCCTTCTTTGATCTTTATATCTTACATGCTGCTAGGCTTAGGCTGCTCGTATTTCTTCCCCCTTTCTATCAGCTTAGCAACGCGCTCTTTTCCCCAATGGCAGGAGCAGATTTCTGCTTTATCTCTGGCAGCGCTCATGGCAGGCATAGGTTTTGGCAACTTTGTCGTAGGCGCCCTAAAAACAGCAAATGTTATTAGTCTAAAGCTTGCCTTTGAAAGCGCAGCTTTTCTCAGCCTTGCGCTGCTCTTGGGTCTTTTTTGGCTTTTCTTTGCTCTTAAGAAAAAACAAGCGCGCCCAGCCATCAGGCATGCGAAAGCGTCGTTAAGTAATACAAAGAGCTGTAGACGCTAGCTGATCAAATAAAAGAGCGGGAAGAGGTAGATCCAAATCAAATCTACGAGGTGCCAGTATAGAGCCCCATTTTCTACAGGCGTGTAATACCAGTGCGCATAGCGGCCCTGTCGGTTTGCAAAGAAGAGCCATGCCAAGACGCCCATCCCTATCAAGACGTGCAAACCGTGTATCCCTGTCATAACAAAATAAAACGTAAAGAATAAGTCTATGCCCTGTTTTAATTCCTGCGCCTGCTCCTGTCCCAAGCCCTTCTTTTTTATATAATCATCAACTTGGATATAGGCGTGATCCTTAGCCTCAGGGTCAACAATATGCGCAGCTGAGCCCGGGAAAATATTGTAGTGAAATTTATGGCTGTATTCAAAATACTTGATTACTAAAAATACGCTGGCCAAGGCAATAGTAAGGGCTAGGAGAAAACCGCATAAACGACGGCGCCCCCTTTGTATAGCATCCAGTGCGAGCGCTGCGCTCATGCTGCTAAGGATCAGCACAATAGTATTCGTGCCGCCCATAATTTTATCTAAACTATGATGCGCTATTTGAAAGGCTTCTAAAAATTTAGCATGGAAAATGGCAAAGCTGGCAAAGAGAACGCCAAAGAGCAAAAGCTCTGTAGCTAAAAAAAGCCACATGCCCAGCTTTGCCCCTTCATAGCCTCCCAATTCTTCGTGCACAGGGTGCTTGGCAAGGGCCGCCTGCTCTTTGTCCTGTTTATGGGATGATAAGGACTGATCCATAACGCTGCAACACAATCCAGAATGCTACACTTTGCAAACTACAAGGAGGCTATACAGCAGACAAGCAATTTTATGCTGCTACATATACAACCTACGAACATATTTCACACTTTCTGGGGTTAATATTACCACCCTATCCTTGCACGGATAGAAGGATAGGGTGGTAATATTTTGAGGCCCCTCCTTACTGGTTGTTTGTATAACAAACAATCACAGGAGGGACCTATGTCCAAGTATCAAAATGACTTACAAAAAATAAAACAAAATCTATTAGGAGTGAAAGAGGATACAGTGCGCTCAAAAGCACGCTTGCTGATCCGCGTATTAGAAAGTACAAACATTTCATTAGGCTGCGATCGAGCTGGCATACAACGCAGGACCTTTTACAATCATATAAAAGTCCTGCGTGAAAATGGATACTGCATTCATGCTCTAAAAGGCAAAAGTAGACGGCCGCATAACTCACCAAACAAAACTAGCCCTGAGGTAGAGCGTCAGATTTTAGAAATACGCGAAGACAGGCAAAATGGTGGAGCGATCATCGCTGCTCTGTATCGCAGGCAAACAGGAAAGTATATTGCGCCTTCCACTGTAGATAAGATTCTGCGCCGCAACAATGTATGCAATACATATAAGCGTAAAAAGGAGAATCCGCACAATAAGCGTTATAGCGCCTCTCATAAGCATGATAGAGTGCAGGCTGATACGGTCTGCTTGGGCATAGAAAACAACAACGGCAATAAAGTCTATGCTGTGACTTTGATTGATGATTGTAGTAGAAATGTTTTTGTCCATGTTTGTGAAGAAAAGTCTGCTTATGAAGCAACGCAGGCTTTGCATGAATATGTAAATCGATATGGGAAGCCTAAATTGATACAAACAGATAATGGCGTTGAGTTTACTAATCGTTATACTTCAGAGTTGAATGCAAAAAGGCAAAAGCAAAGCAGGGCTGGATTGTTTGAAACTACATTGCAATCTCTTGGTGTCAGGCATCATCTTATCCGTCCGCGCACACCACAGCACAATGGCAAGATTGAACGCTTTCACAGAACTATGAAGCAAGAGGCTAAGCTTGAAAAGTTAGATGGTCTTTTGCAAAGCCAGATAGAAAAAGGGATTATAGAGTATGTCAGATATTACAACGAGGAAAGGCCGCATAGCTCTATTAGAAAGTTGACGCCAAAACAGGTTTTTGATAAAGGATACCTTGAGACACAAGCAGCCTAGTGTGCAAAATGTCTATAGGTCTTACATTTTATGCTGCTACAAGAGAAAAAGGAGAATGATGAGTGGGTGAAATAGACTAAGCCTCCCCAGCAGCCCCGCCCGGTCATACGGGAGGGCTTGGCATTTGTCAAAAACGTATAAGCCGCAAACAATTCTCACCCATAGCTAAGTCCATCCTTCTACGCTTTAGCAGCAAGCCCGGCGGCGTGCTCACTTGTGGCTGGCGCGGCGGGAAGCTTATGAAAAAGAGGCTGCGCATATCTTATGAAAGTCAAAAAGCGCGGCTGCAAAATGATAGCTGATAGAGTGAAAGGATTGTCTTTTTATGCGATCTTGCTTTCTCCTATGCTTAGATGACACTTGCCGCTTAGAAGAAAAAACGAAAAACAATCGATGTGAAAAAGACTTCATTATTCAATCTCCCTTCTTTTTTGGGGCTATAACCACCAAAAAAGAAACGCAAACCTGCTTCCATATTATGATGAAAGCGAAAGCCAAGAAACAAGTCGTATAATCCTAATCGAATAGATTTAGGGTTAGGAAAAAAGTCGCCTTGAAATACAAATGCTTGTTTTGATTCAAACAGATATTCATAATGAAAGTGCAAGAGGAGTACAATGATAGAGTCATCAACAGAATATACGCTTTCGTCCTTTTCTTTGCTCTCAATATCCAATTTTGCATAGCGATAAAATACAGAGCCGCCCAGCCGTAAATTGCCAAAGGTGTTTTGCTCTATAAGACGCTTGATTGTTGCGCGTAAGCTGTGGAATTGAAATGTAATTTCTACGTTATCATTTTTCTTGGCTAAAAAATCACTGTCATTATTCTGAGTAGGACTCAAAGGGAGGTCTTCACTGAGTCTGTTCATCCATCGTAAATAAAGCGCTTGGAAAACAAAACCATAATGAAAAGCGTCATTAGGCTTTTGATTTTTTCGCCACGCTTCAAAACGAAACGTGGGCTGCCATTCGACTCTTGCATTTGCCGTAGCATTATCTAATGAGCCAGAACTAACATAAAACTTTTGCGATTGAATGGCGCCTCCTTCAAAAACATATTGCTGCTTTGAGCTGCTCTTGCTTTTCTGCTCTGTTTGAGCTTCAGCAGAAGCAAAGGATAGAAGCAGCATAATTATATAAGCTGCTAATATAGCCTTTCTATATCTTGGCTGCATAATTCTTGAGTTGCAATATAAATACCCTTTGACCTCGGGCAGCGTATCATTACATATTGAAACAATGAAAACTCTGCGCATATTTTTTAACAAAGTTCCATTCGCACAAACAAAAAGGCATGTCCTTTGTATTGCTAAGCTCCGAGATCACTATAGTAGATCATATAAGAGTTGAGTCATGACTTTTTTTGAAAAGTTTCCTATGATCATGTCTGCAGTCTTTCATGCCCCATAGACTTGCAAGCATGCAGCATCCGAGGAGCAAATGAGTCCCGCCTTGTTTGAGCTTAGCATTGAGGGAGACTTATAGTTTGCTAGTTCTACAGCAAGTATGCAGCGTTAGTTTTGTGACGGGCGAGCGGGGTAGGTAACATGCCACGTCGGATGGGGTTTTGAGACCGCCTCTTATTTGATAGCTAGGACGTAGGCAATCCAAGTCTGCGCATTTTCGCCCTTGCTGCTTTTGCGAAATTTTCCGTTGCCTTCGCCTGTTTTTTCGTCCGTTCCCTCAAAGTACCAGTCTATTTGTTGGAAGCCCGCAGCTTTCAGCATCTCTGAGATTTCCGGTGGCGTCCAAAGGCGCCACCTGTAAACAAAGGCATTTTGCATCTTTGTGCCGTCTCGAAAACGGAAATGGATTTTGCAGCCCATGTCTCGGGTTACTGGGTGGAAGTAGCTGTGTTCCCAAACATACTGAAAGCCATCGCAGTCCCGCTCCTCCTGCCCCTCCTCTTCTCCTGCTGATCCTCCGAAGGCATCCAGCATAAGAATGCCCTCCTTATCCAGCGCTTTGTAGGCAGTAGAAAAATAATTCACCATCCTTTCTCGAGACATAAAAATCCAGTACGAAAAATTGAAGGCCGCAATAATATCCACCCGCGGCCGAATCACCTCTAAGACGTTGGCCTGCTTGAGCTCTATACGATCCTGCTCCTCGGGCTCCAGACGCTTCAGGTTGTTTTTTCTGCCCCAAGCCAGCGCCTTTGGGTCCAGGTCTACCCCCAGTGCCCTGTAATCCTTGCTGCGCTTTACCCACTCGCAGCATAAGGAAAAAGTGCCGCAAAAATCTTCTTTCAGAAAAGAGGGCTTCTTGTTACGGTATTTTTTGTAAAAGCGTTCCATCATGTACACTTCAAAGTCTACATTTTGTACAGCTTTTTCGTATAATACGTACTTGTCAGCTGTGCGGGCTGTGTAGGCAGTTTGGGACATCAAAAAACAAAGAGTAGCGAAGGGCGGCAAGTTTGGGCTCTGCTAAACATAACAAGGCAAAAACAACTTTGTTATGACAAGCTAAGCCAGCCTGCTTGTACTGCAAGTGGAATAGAAGCATAGCCAAGGAAAAGCAGCAAAGCAAATATCTGAGCTACGCTTTGGATACTGCGCAGGGCTTTCTTCCTTTGCAGACCTAGAGACTGGAAAAGGCTTGGCACGCCATGACTTAAGTGAGCCAGAGTCAATAATAAGGCCGCAAGATAAGCAAGCACGATCTCCACATTTTGGAAGCTAAGTACAATCATGCTGTAGACATCATGCCTGCCCAGCTGATCTTTCAGATGGAAAAACTCTTCGTGGACTACGCCAAAAGTAAAATGCAAAAGATGATAGACAATATAGGCAAGCATGGCCATGCCGCTCAGCGCCATAGAACGCGAAGCCAAAGACGCCACCACGTTTTTTTTGTAAATATAGGCCTGAGGACGGGCGCGGCGGTTTTCTATAGAAAGCTGCAATGCAAAGAAAAAATGCACGAGGAAGGAACAAAGGAGGCCCAGCCGTGCAGCCCAAAGCAGGATAGGATAAGAACGCAGGGACAAGGCGTAGGAATTGATTGCCTCAGGCCCTTGAAAAACAAGGAGATTCCCAGCCAGATGGGCGATAAGGAAGCCCACGAGAGCCACAGAGGAGAGGCTGAGCAGGGCCTTACGGCCTATAGAAGAACGAAAGAGATTCCTGACAGGCATATATTTTCCCTCCTGTACCGCCGCACAGTACAGGTCCTTTGCCGCTATTCTTGCAGCAAAAGACATAGCATGCAGTCTAAAGAAGAGCCCTATACAAGACAAGTGTTTTTTGCCGACAGTGTTTGCAAGCTACAGACATTTTTGCCGACAGTGTTTTTTGCCGAAAGCGGGTAGGAGTCTTGCGCTATTGCAATCAAGCAGAGACTCCACGGACCGGACGAGCATGCAATGAAACTCTGCGAATGTCCAAAGAGCGCTGGCAGCTGAAGGCGGGCCTTAGAATACTCAAGACCTATAAGAAGCAAAATTTCTGACTGGGAAAGCCAGACTCTCGCCGTCAAAAAGACAAAAATAGCAAAGATAAGAGGCGGCCTTACTTTTTATCCAATTCAGAAAAAGGATTTGCCATACCTGCCACATAAGTCCGCAGGTTAAGCGTCAAAGGCGTAGGTCCTAGTCGATCCATAACTTTCTCTATTGCCAGCCCTTCTTGGCAAGCAAGCAAAAGACTTTTTGCTAGTATGATTTGCAATACAGGTTTGTTCATATCGTTTGCAATATCAGTTAATTTTTTAGGTGACAGGTCTTTGAGCTTACACCAATACTCAGCAAGCTCGCTGTTCATTTCCATAGCCTCTTCTATGTATTTTATTCTGTCTTTTGCCACGTCTATAAAATCGGTCATAATGGCTGCTTTAAGAGTATAAATTTTTTGGCGCACTCAAGTATAAGTTTGCTTTTTAGGAAAGGAGGTAGGATTCTTTTCTCACTACAGAGCAGAGATTCCAAAGAGCGCTGGCAGCTGAAGGCGCTTCTACGCTATGACCTATAAGAAGCAAAATTTCTGCCTGGGAAAGCCAGACTCTCGCCGCCGTCTACTGTTAAAATCTGTCCAGTTACAAAGTCATTCCCAAGTATATAATCTATAGCCTGCAGAATATTTTGAGGCCCGCCTTGTTTCTTAAGAGCTATGCCCTCTCTACGCCAAGCAAGATACTCCTGAGTACGAGAGGGCATAGCTAAGATCACCCCCGGCGCTATTGCATTGACGCGTATTTGCGGCGCCAACTCAGCTGCAGCCATAATAGAAAGTTCTCTTAAAAGCTTTTTCGAAAGAAGATAGGCGCTGTAATGGTACTGCGCAAAGGCGATCTTATTATCTAGAATATTGATAACATTTGCCTGCCCTGCCGCCCCGGCGCTGCTGCCTTCTTTGCCAAGTCTGCTCTTATGTATTTTCGCAAAGGCCTGCATTAAAAAGAAAGGAGCGCGCGCATTTACGGCAAAGTGCCGTTCCCACATCTCCCAGCTGCTTTCATATAACAAAGCAGCTTCATACACTGAGGCATTGTTTACAAGCAGGCTTGGCGTAGCAAGCAGAGCGCATATTTTTTCAAAGAGTAAGGAAAAATTCTGCCTTTTGCTTAGGTCAGCAAAAAAGACCTCACAAGACGAGCCCAAAGCCTGCACCCTCCCCCGCATCTTAGAGGCCTCATCACAAGAAGAATGGTAATGCAAAGCAATGTCCCATCCTTGCTGCGCCAGATGCAGGACAATATGACTGCCAAGACGCACTGCTCCTCCTGTTACCAGCGCTGTTTTTCCCATACTAATATATCGCAGCTCCCGCAAGGCCTTTGCCCGCCCCTGCCTGCAGCGCCAAAGGAAGACTCAAAGCTTCGCCTGCAAATAGGAATGCACCTGCGCTGCGCATTTTCTACCCTCTGATATCGCCCACACGATAAGGGATTGCCCGCGGCGGGCATCGCCACAGGTATAGACCCCTTCCAGGCTCGTCTGAAAGGCATTGCCTTGTGTACCAAAGGCAGCCTTGATATTCTTATTATGCGCGCCCATTTCTACGCCCAGCCCAGAGAGCTCTTCTAGGAGAGGCGTAGCTGCAGGCCCTTTGTAACCCATAGCCAATAAAACAAGGTCAGCGTCCCAAAGAATCTCTGAGTTAGGTATATCTAAAAAGACGTCATGCTCCCTGCGTGTTTGGCACACTTTGATTTGCTTTACTTCTCCTTTCTCATTTCCTAAAAATTCCAAAGGACGTATGGCGAAATGACGCTCTGCTCCCTCTTCATGGCTGCTGGAAACATAATATATGTCGGGATGCAGGGGCCAAGGCTGAGATTCTGGGCGCTGCTTGGGCGGACACACAGAGCGGCGAAAATTGATAATGCGCTTGGCGCCTTGTCTATTCGCTGTGCCTATGCAGTCAGAACCAGTATCCCCCCCCCCTATCACAACAACATTCTTAGCCTTTGCATGGACAGGCTCTGTTATGCGCTCACCTGCTGCCATACGATTGGCCTGTACCAGATACTGCATAGCATAGTGAAGGCCCTTGAGATCATGCCCCGGGATGGAAAGCTTCAGGGGCTCTTCTGCGCCTATTGCTAAGACAAGGGCATCAAATTTTGCAAGCAATTCCTGCACCGAAATATCCTTCCCAAGCTCAGTATTGCATTGGAAGATCACGCCCTCTTGTTCCATTTGTTCTATGCGCCTATCAATATGCCATTTTTCCATCTTGAAATCCGGTATCCCGTAGCGCAGGAGCCCTCCTAATCGATCTTCTCTTTCCAGCACTTGGACATGATGGCCGCTGCGCGCCAACTGCTGCGCGCAAGCAAGGCCCGCCGGCCCTGAGCCTGCGATAGCAACAGAGGTGGCTCTGCGCTTGCGCGGGGGGCGTGGTTTTACCCAAGACTTGCGAAAACCATGATCAATGATAGCCCTCTCCAGCGCTTTGATATTTACAGGCGGATCTGTAATGCCTAAAACACAGGCTGTTTCACAGGGCGCCGGACAAAGCCGGCCCGTAAATTCAGGAAAGTTATTTGTAGAATGCAGGTTATGCAATGCCTCCTCCCACAGGCCGCGGTAGACAAGCTCATTGAACTCTGGTATGAGATTATCTACGGGACAACCCGTGTCGCCCTGGCAAAAAGGAACCCCGCAATCCATGCAGCGCGCTGCCTGCTCCTGGGCTTGCTCATCCTCCAGACTTTTTTCGAATTCTCGAAAGTGACGCAGGCGCTTTGCTACTTCTTCATAATCAGGAAGAGAACGCTCTACTTCCATAAAGCCGCGTACTTTGTCTATTTTCTTCATCATTTCCTAGTGAGCCAAGCACGAAGGCCTGAGGCCCCAGCGCTGCAGGTAATGTCAGGCTAAGAGCCCATCCCAACTAAGCCCTTGCGGCACAAGAAGCCTTGTTTCCTTAGAACTGTCAAGAATGTCTGAGTTATGCGCTCTTTTGTTTTTTCGAGGCCCGAAACTTCCAGTAGATCACAAATGCTCCCAAACATAGTAAGAGCGCAAGAACAAGACCATTATAGAGCTTCAACCAGCTTATGAATTGAGTCCAGTTTGCTCCCAAAACTAAGCCCCCCCACAACAAAGGCACATTCCATAAAAAGAGACCAGCGCTAAAGGCAAGCAAAAAGGAAAGAAAAGGCAGGGAGGTCATACCGGCAATAATACTAACAAAAAAACGTATCCCGGCTGAGAAGCGGGAAAAAAGCACAAAAAGCAGACCCCATTTACGGAAACGTTCCTTCGTTTTTTCCAGCTCCTCGCTCTCACATAATGGGCGCAGCAAGAAGCCCCAAAAAACATGGGCCTTGCCCTTGGCGTGATAGACTTTTTGCAAAAAAAGAATCATGGGCCTGCCGGCCCAGTACATAAAGCAAGCGCCCGCTATATTGCCTAAGAAAACGCTCAGAAAACAAAGATAAATATTCCCCCGGCCCTGGGCTGCCAGAACGCCGCCAAGCACAGTCATCGTATCTCCGGGCCAAGGAGGGAAGAGGTTTTCAACTAATGCCGAAAAAGCAAGAAAGACATACAAAGCCCAAGCAGGGATATCCTCCAGTATACTCTGCCAATGTTCTATTTCCACAGCGCTCCATTCCTGATCTCAATCGTACTTTATTTATTCCATCCTTCTTTGTTTCCATAGCGCATCTGCCCCTGCCTGGTATACAAATACGCTTAATGCTTTCATTCCATGGCTTCTAAAAAATAGGGCTGTGTATAAACTTTTACTACTTCCAAAATAAGCCTTCCCCACGCACGAGGGTCCTCCGGGTCTATCTGAAGCTGGGGAATCTTCGGGAAATAGGGCTCCTTTTTATAGACACTGTGCGTCATTTCAATAACACGAATAAATTGATCTACACGACGCGCCCGCACAAAATTGATCTTCTCCACCTCTATGCGATCTGGAGAAAGATAGCCTATAAGGATCACCCGCGGGAAAAGCACTTTTTTGAGGAGATCCAAAAACTCGCCAAAAGAATCCACCCTTTCCGTAAAGCCTTCATAAACGCCCCCCCCTACATTGAGAATCTGCGTTACAATGTCCATAGTAAAGGAAATCCCCTGCGGATGTGACATGTCTGATACAATCGCAATGCCTTCATCCGGCTGGAATGTTTTGACATATTGGTCCTTATCATAATAACGTTTTAGCAGGAGCGCAGAAGGCAAATCTATTTCCATACCCTTTTTTAGGATAGGCTTACCCTCCGGGCTTGCCAAGCTTTCCCTCGCCAAAAGATAACGTTTTTTCACAGAAGACTGATTCATAAGGCGAAAGGACTTCAGCTTTTCTTCCAATTCGCATATAGCGCATACGCCCATATTCAGCGGGTTGTCATTATTTCTTTTCGTCTGTAGAGTATTGTTCATAGATGCTGCCAAGCCCGTAGGAAGCGATGCTATAGAGCCAAGCAGGGGGACATAGGAATGACTCTAAGATAGATCTTTTGCACTCTAACAGAATATATTTCTATAAGCAAGCATAATTTTGTCCATGTGTCATAAATGGAAGTTGACAGTATAATGAAATCTTTCGATACTCTCCTGCCATGAGTGAAGTTTTAAATAAATTCATATCAAGTGATTTTAAAGAACGATTGCGAAGTAGTGTTTCACTTGCGTGGAAAATTTTCTCTGAAAAAGTAGCTACAGGTCTTATTGAGATCAATAAAGAAGCTTCTATGCAGCTGCACTATGCTTATATCTTACAACATGTTATTTTCCTGCTCTGTTATGCTAAAGATGAATATGCAAATATTGCGCTTGAAAGAGGGGAAAAAATTAACAATAAGATGAGGGAGATTGACTTGATTCTTGTTGGCTCAAAGGGAAGTGAAGAATATAAAATTGCAGTTGAAATGAAATGCTATCGTGAATACGCCTCATCAGGCGGTAAACGAGGCGCTGGTAATATTTTTATGAAAGATGTCTATGAAGATTTAGCATTGCTTGAAAACTATTGTAAACAAGCTAACTATAATCATGGCATTGCTCTTGTCATGAACGATCTCAATAGACTGGTTAATCCTTCTAAAAAAGATGCTAAATGTTGGGATTATGATATTTCTCACGGTGCGAAAGTAAGGCCCGGCACTTGGGAAACGCCTGTCGGCGGGAAGGAAGTAAATATAATCCTAAAAAAGTATTATCATTTTGTCTGGATACAGAAAGGTAAATTTTGGTTTTTAGAGAATGAGGGGCGGGCTCGTGCTCCTTCAGTCTGACTAGGACACTTGTAGCAAGGCTGACTCTCAACTTCCCGGCTGCTCTTTCCATCCTGTGCATCATAGAATTGCATTTAGCTTTCGCCTTCTAAGCGCTACATCATTTTTGCATGATTTTGTTCTAGTCTGATCAAGTTGGCACGCTGAAAAAAAACCTAAAAATTGCTTCCCTTTATTTTGGAAGTACAGAAAGTGGCCTTAGAAAAGTAGACTTGAAAAAGTTATGTCAGAGAGAATACGTAAAATACAAGAGCAAGTCAGGCATGTTGTGCAAGAAAAGCTGAAGTCCAGCGCAGGAGATGTGCAGGCTGCGTGTATATATATACCTCTCTTTGGATGGCTTTACTCCTTCTTCCTGAAGAAAGATAAAGAGCACCTCCTATCTCACAGAAAGCAATCTGTGCAGCTAAACTTACTTATTATCTCCCTTTACTGTCTCATATGGTTATTAGAATCTTTTCCTATCAGCACATGGGTCTTTGGCCCTGGCCATATCCTGCACCCTCTATCGAGAACGATCTGGTTGCTTGGCCTTTTTAGTTTCCTGATCGCTTCTGGAACCTGCGCTTACCAGGCTTTTTTAGGTAGATTTTGGCCTGTGCCGTACCTGGCAAAGATTATAGGAATGTGTACCCAGTTTCTTAAAAATCTAAGAGAGGCTTTATCGACTAACAAAAACGCAGAATAGGGATCTGCGCCCAATTCTTAAAAGCTAAGAGCCAAAGAGTAGTCTGCCTTCATTGTTCTTCCTTTTATATGCAAAAGGCATCAGAAGACTTTTCTCAAAGCTTTGCGTATCCTTTTTTTCTGAGACTGCGCAAAAGCTTTTACAGCGCCCCCCTCTTTTTGCAATGGCTTCCCGCTTTATATTGGGAGAAAGAAAAGAGCGCATTGGAGATAGCACGCTATGCTTTAGGTATCTTTATACTTTTTGGTCTTGCTACGCTTTTCTCTTTGCTTTTGCGGTGGCTTGCTTTTGTTGTTAGCCATAGCGAATATAATCAGCACATCGAGTATGCGATTTTCCTGCTGCAAATATTCTGGACTTTCGCTTATCTCTTTTTATCTTTTGTAGGCATCTATAAAGCATGGTCTAAGGCATTGCCAAGACTGCTCCTATTCTTTTTCCAATATCCCCTCAATTTTGTAGACTGGCTTGAAGCGCATTTTCATAAAGCAGTAAAAAAAGCAGGCTAAAGCATAGAACTAAGCAAAAGATCATTCTGGAGCTTTGTAGCTGCGCATGGGCCATAATTTTGCAAGCCTTGCCTGGATATGAGCTTCCTTGCCCTGCATGCTTGGGTGATAGAACTGCGCTTTTTGAAAAGCTTTTGGCAGGTACTCTTCGTGTATGAAGTGATCTCTAAAATTATGCGGATAACGGTAGGCCTGCCCTTTGCCTTCTTTTTTGTGCAGGCTGGTGGGGGCATTGCAGAGATAGGGAGGCACATGGAGAGCTCGTCCTTTTACGGCTGCAAGGGCTGCGTCTATAGCCAGATAGGAAGCATTGCTTTTGGGCGAAGCTGCTAAAAATAAGGCGCATTGTCCCAGCGGGATACGTCCTTCTGGCAGGCCTATGCGTTCTACTGCCATAAAAGTGGAAGTGGCAAGCTGCAAAGCTGTGGGGGAGGCGTTCCCTATGTCTTCTGCAGCAAAAATGAGCATTCTGCGCGCAATAAAAAGGGGGTCCTCACCACCATCAAGCATGGCTGCCATATATAAGAGGGCTGCATCAGGGTCTGAGCCGCGCAGGCTTTTGATAAAAGCGCTGATACAATCATAGCGCGAGCTCCCCTTTTTTTCATAGAGGCGCTGCTCTCCAGATACAAGCTGCGCTATGATTTCATGGCTGACAGTATATGGCTTTTCTGCATCCCTTACCGGCGCCTTGTTCTGCTCCATTTGGGCAAGGGAAGCTGCAAGCTCCAAGTTCCTCAGCATTTTCCGGGCATCGCCTCCGGAGCTTTCCAGTAAAAGTTTTTTTGCGCCTTCTTCCAAATGATACGAAGAGATTTCCGGGTCTTTTTCCAAACTATGCTTGAGTATCCATTCCAACTCAGCTTCACCTAAGGGCTTGAGCTCATAAACTTTGATACGAGAGAGCAAGGGGGCGGTAATTTCAAAACCTGGATGTTCCGTGCTTGCGCCTATCAAAATAATCCAGCCTTCCTCCACGCCAGCAAGCAAGCTGTCCTGCTGGCTGCGAGAAAATCGGTGTATCTCGTCTAAAAAAAGAACAAGCCCCTCCCCTCCCTCAAGAAAGAGTCTTTTGCCCTCTTCTATGATGCTGCGAATTTCCTTGACATTTGTGCTTATGGCAGAGAGGCTAGATGGGGCATGCTTTGCTTTTTGCAAAAGCAGGAGAGCAAGGCTGCTTTTGCCACAACCAGGCGGTCCATACAAAAGCATGGAGTGGAGTTTTGCTTCTGCAAGCTTCGCTAAGAGCTCTTTTTGTCCCGCAAATTCTGCAAAATGAGAAGGGCGCATGCGGGCAGCAAGAGGACCAGAGCCCCGATGAAGGTTTTGGGGAAAGAATGTTTCCATAGTGTCAGAGCATGAATTAGATTGGCGCTGGCAGCTGCGCTCTCAGATCCAGAGCCCCCAGGCATTGCTTGCTTGGCTGCAAAAAAAAGAAGCCTTTGCAAATATCCATCCTAAGCTTTGGAAGGCAATGAAAAATTGGGAAGCTTCCCATGCTACATGGCAGCAGAATTTTCGTTTTGCCGTTACTCCCTATTATCTTGGGCTGGCTGATTGGCAAAATCCAAACTGCCCCATCATAGCGCAAATCCTCCCATCGCCTCAAGAGCGTATCGATCATTCTTACCTTGCTTGGGACCCGCTGGCAGAGGAGTCATTTATGCCCGTAAAAGGGCTTAGCCATCGCTATCCTGATCGGGCTCTTTGGTATCTGACGCATCTTTGCGCTGTGTACTGTCGTTTTTGTACGCGCAAGCGGAAGGTCTCGCATGCCTCTTCTGCCCCAAAGCGCAGCGAATGGGAAGATGTGCTGCGCTACCTTAGGGAACACAAAGAGATCAAGGAAGTAATTTTATCTGGTGGAGACCCTCTTGCTCTGAGCAATGAGAATGTGGCATATATTCTGGAAGCTTTGGGGCGTATAAGGCATCTCTACAGCATACGCATTCATAGCCGCATGCCTGTTACTCTGCCTATGCGCATTGACAAAGGCTTAGCTGAAATTTTTGCAAAAGCTTATCCCTTAACGCTGGTAAGTCATTTTAATCATGCCTGTGAAGTAACGGATGCAGCCAAAGAAAGCGTGCGTCTCTTGAAGATGCATGGAGTAGCTGTGCTCAATCAAGCTGTTTTGCTCAAGGGGATCAACGACAGCGCAGCAAAACAAGAAAAGCTGCTCCTTGCCCTGCTCAAAATAGGCGTGCAGCCGTATTACCTGCACCGCTGCGATGAAGTAAAGGGCAGTGAGCATTTTCGCGTTCCCTTAAAAAAAGGTATAGAGATACTCCAGAGCCTCCGGGGCCGTAACCCAGGCATTGCTTTGCCCCGCTATATGGCGGATCTGCCGGGCGGAGGAGGCAAGGTCCCGCTGGAAGCAAACTATCTGCAGCACGAAGAAAGCAGGCGCAAAGGCCCTAAGCAGGAAACGCTCTATTACGTGCAAAACTGGGAAGGCAAGACCTTCGTCTTGTGCGAGCAAAACAGAAAGCGAAAACGAAAGCCCTGCGCAAGTTTAGGCGCCGAGCAGAGCTTGTTCTAGGGTAGAAGAGAGCTGAAAGCGAAAACGGGCAATGTCTATCTTGGGCTCATGCCATACGCCATAATTACCCGCCATAATAAGCTTTTGCAAGTAACTTTGCGTAAGCGCTTCTGTACATATGGTATCATAATAGCGTATATCTATTTTCGCGGCTGTCTTTACACAAGGCGCCTATGAGTGAGGCCAGGTAGCTTTGCCGGTTTTCCGTATCTGTGTTTACTTTGCAAAAACCAGATCGGATCAAAGCCTGCACCTGTTCCCAATCCGTCCCTACGAAGTTGTTCCACTTTTCTATTCCCGCAGCGGCCTTCTGGCTGCCTGCAAGCTCTGTGAGCATTTTTATGGCATAAGAAGTGACTTCTGGATACAAAGTGGAAGCTCCGTGAATGACAAAACAAATGCGCTTGTCTATCTTGTTTGCAATCGTCAAAAGCTCCTGCGCCAGTTCTATGTTTAATTTTACTTTGTGGCCGGGCTTCCCCTTATTAGGACCATGCATAGTACCGATAGTAGGGGCCAGCATCAAAGCGCCCGTTTTTTCTAAGAAGCTTTGCAGCTCAGTAGGATTCGTGTAAGTAGAAAATTCTGACTTCGTATCTTCATCCTCTTCACCCGCAAGCACGCCCAGCTCCCCTTCCACAGAGACGCCCAAGGGATGCGCCATGTTTACGACTTCCCTTGTCAGACCTATATTATCTTCGAGCTGCGTATGGGTTTTCTGCGCATGATCCGTAGAGTTATCCGCCATAACAGAAGTCAATCTTTCTACGGCAGCCTGGACCACTTTACGGCCTTTATCTGTAATATAATCACCATGATCCAAATGGGTCGCCACACGAATTGCGCTACGCTTAGCCAGCAGAGCCACATAATCAGAAACAATATCCAAGCCAAAGATGGGGTCACCCCGCCCGAAATGCTTTAAGGCAGAGTTAGAAAATGCCAAAAGGCCGCTGGAGCCAAGCATCTCAAAGGCCTTAAAGGCAGCGTTGATAGACTGGATCGTAGTTACATTAAAAGCAGGGACAGCATAACTGCGCCCTTGCGTAGTATTGCCTTTGCGGCCCTCTTTGGCCATATAAAGCAGCTTTAAGGCGTTATCCATATGATCCGGGAAGCGCCTGCTTTCATTCAAATTGGGAGCTTGTTTGTAAGAGCTCAGAGCCATAATACGTACCATATAACTTGCCTGCCCCTGGATTGCAAGTATTTTTTATACGTTTTTTGCGGCTTGCCTGATCCTTCAGTCTGACTTTAGGACACTTTTTGCAAAAAGGCTATGCAAAGATTCTAAGCCTTGATATCTTGTAATGGAAGAGATAGATTTTCCTTGCCAAGATACACGCTTCTATTGTAGTAGTGAGATATGCGCCTTTTTTTTTATTCCCTCACCTTGCTTTTTGCCTGCCTTGCTTATCTTCCCTTTTTGCAAGCTGAGGCGCAAAAGACCCCAAGCCATTCCTCCATACTACAGGGCTTAGACCTTGCTCCTTTGTCCTTTAGCATACCCAAATTTCACAAGCAGGACCTGCCCTATCAGGCGCAGCTTTTTAGTCTTGTAGACTCAGACCTGCCTCTGATAAGGCTGAGTATGTACTTTCAAGGCGGTACCAAGCATGAGGCCTTAGCCAGAGCAGGCATCCTGCAGGCTTCCTTGGCTTTGCTCTTAGAAGGCGGTACTGCAAAACAAAAGGGCTCTGCCTTTAGCGCTGCTTTATCAGAAATAGGCGCAAGCCTCCAGTTTGCCAGCGCCCAAGACAGCTGGTCACTCCACCTGCAGGTATTGTCGCCTTATTTCCCTCAGGCATGGCAGATGCTAAAAGAGCTTATGCTAAAGCCTGCTCTGCCAGAAAGCAAGCTGAAAGATATTAAAAACGCCCTGCTTGTAAAGATAAGAGCACGCAATGAAAAGCCCTCTGCTATAGCTGCCCGGCGCCTGCAGGAGCTTATGTATCCAACTTTGCGGCGCGGCTATTTTTTGCGTAAAGAAGACGCTGCAAAACTCAGCGTGCAGGAGATCAAAAAGGAGCTCCAAGCGCGTATCAATCCAGAAGGAGCCTTTGTAACCGTATCAGGCGATTTTTCCAGATATGCTTCAGAAATAGAGGAGTCTCTTAGCGCTTTCCTGCACGCTCTCCACAAGGCGCACATAAGCAGCAAAGCGGCAAAGCAGGCAGGCAGGCAGGGGAAAGAAGTTTTTGATCTTGCAAAGCTGCGTGCAGCTAATGCCTTCTATCGAAATAAAATCGTGCTTGTAGAAAAGCAAAGCGCACAGAGCGCAATCCGTGTAGGCGCCTACCTCCCTCCCCATAATCATCAGGACTTCTATGCTTTACAACTTGCAAACCATGTCCTAGGAGGCAGCTCTTTTAATTCGCGCCTTGTGCGCAAAATACGAGTAGAGGAGGGCTTAGCCTACTATGCTTACTCTTACAACCGCTTTGGCTCAGACGACGCATTGTTCCAAGCTGGCTGCGGCACAAAAAACGCTAAGGCGGCTTCTGCTCTTGCTATGTTATTAGAACAAATACAGTCTGCCAGAAAGATTAGGCCGGCGGAGCTGGCTTTGGCAAAAAAGTCTATTTTGCATGCCCTTGTATTTCAATTTGATAAAAGTTACAAAATTCTAAGTGAAGAAGTGCGTTTCCGTCTGCATAATATGCCGCCGCGCTATTTAGAACAATTCCCCCTGCGTCTCCAAAAACAAAGTTTAGCAGACTTAGAACGCGCAGCTTCCACATACTGGAAGCAAGACGACTTATACATTGTAGTAGTAGGACCAGCTTCTTTGGAGGCAGAGCTCTCAGAAATTGCCCCAGTAATCAAAAAGGAGCTGGATGAAAAATTTCACTAAGCCTAAAATTGCTGTAAGCATTTGCAAAAAGCGCATATCGTAGGGCGCTTGTATGAAACTTTCAGAATACACATACCAAAATTACCGATTTCTAGGCATTTCAGAAGGGAGTATACAGACATGTATGATCCTGCCGCAATTTCGTTTGACCTTTGATGTGGGATGCGGTTCAAGCAGGCTGACTGAAATTCCGCGGGTCCTTCTAACTCACGGCCACCTGGATCATAGCTCCGGCATCCCTTATTATATCTCGCAGAGAAATCTGCGCCGCCTTCCTCCAGCTGAGATCTACACGCCGCCGGCCCTTGCAGCCCCTCTGGCAAATGTCATCCAGCTTTGGTCTGAAATAGAGGATTATGAAATACAATACAAGCTGCATCCCGTAGAATATGCCCGCTATTATCCTTTGCAGGGACAGTACTATTTCCAAGCCTTCCCTAGTTTCCACCGGGTGCCGTCCAATGGTTATACAATTTTCGAGAAAACCCTTAAGCTCAAAGAAGAATTCAAAACTCTGCCTGGACCTGAAATAGCGCGCTTAAAAAAAGTAAGAGAAGACCTCTTTTATGAAAGCTACCTGCCCCATATTACTTTCTCTGGAGACACGCAAATTGAATTCCTCTTAAAATACGAGGCCGTGCAAAAGTCGCGGGTGCTTTTTTTAGAATGCACTTACATAGACGAGGCGCGCTCTGTCAGTCAGGCGCGCGAATGGGGGCATATCCATCTCGACGAAATCGCAAAGCACGCCGAGGCCTTAGAGAAAATACAACGGCTGTACCTGATCCATTTTTCTCCCCGCTATCACGCAGATAAAATCAAACGTTTGCTCAAACAAAAACTGCCTCCTCACTTACACAGAAAAACCATCCCCTTTTTGAAGATCAATGAGCGCGCCTAAGCAAAAATACAGCAACGCATTGGCGCGCGAAAAAAGTCCTTATCTCTTGCAGCATGCGCACAATCCGGTTGCCTGGTATGCTTGGGGCAGGGAAGCCTTTGACCGCGCCTTAGAAGAAGACAAACCCGTTCTGCTCTCCATAGGTTATGCAGCCTGCCATTGGTGTCATGTTATGGAAGCAGAATCCTTTATGGATGAGGAGACAGCGCGAGTCTTAAATGAACATTTCCTCGCTATAAAAGTAGACAGGGAAGAAAGGCCGGATATAGACCAGATATATATGCAGGCCCTCCATGCTATGGGTGAGCAGGGGGGCTGGCCTCTGAATATATTTCTTACGCCAGACAAGCTGCCTATTATAGGCGGAACCTATTTCCCTCCCAAGCCGCTCTATGGCCGCCCTTCCTTTCTACAGATCCTGCAGGCGCTGTCTTCTGCTTGGAAGCAGGACAGGGCAAAGCTTTATCGCAGAGCTCATTCTGTGCGCCAGTTTCTGCATGAAAACGCAGGCTATACTACGCAAGGGGATGGCTCATATTCTAAAGCAGAATTGCAAAGCGAAATGGAAAAAACAGCAGAGCAGTGGAAGGCTTCTTACGATTCCCGCTACGGAGGCTTCTTAGACAACGGGCCTAACAAGTTTCCTCCCTTTTTACAGCTGCTTTTTCTTGGCGCTCTGTATCGAAGTAATCACGACTCGAGTCTGCTAGAAATCATCGAGACAAGTCTTAGACAAATCAAAAGCGGAGGTATTTATGACCAGATTGGAGGCGGCCTATCTCGTTACAGTACTGATCACCGGTGGCTGGTACCGCATTTTGAAAAGATGCTCTATGATAATGCCTTTTTCGTCTGGTCCTGCGCAGAATGTTATAGGCTGACGCAAAAAAAGCAATACCGCAATTGGGCTCTGGATGTCCTAAGTTATATAGAAGAACAGATGACTTCCCCCGAGGGCGCCTTTTACGCATCAGAGGATGCAGACTCGGATTCAGAAGAAGGCAAGTTTTATACATGGTCTTTTGCAGAGCTCGAAGCGCTCTTTAGGCAGGCGGGTTTTTCCAAACGAGAGTCACAGCTTCTCTTTTCCTTCTGGAATATCAGCAAGGAGGGCAGCTTTGAGTCAAAGAATATCCTGCGTGAGTCGCCTGCCTTTTCTTTGGCAGAATCAGGCTATGCAAAAGAGCAATGGGAGGACTTGCTTGCCAAAGCGCGCCAGCTTCTAAAAAAGGAGCGCTCTAAAAGAAATAGGCCTCTGCGGGATGAAAAAATTCTTACGGCATGGAATGCCTATATGATCTCAGCTCTTTGCCAGGCATCCTGCGCCTTTGGCATGCCTGAGCTTGCAAAGAGAGCAAAGGAGGCCGCAGACTTTCTATGGGATAAGCTATGGTCTAAAGAAAGGCAAATGCTTTTTCGGCGCTATTGCGCAGGACAGAGGGCTTATACAGCCTCTTTGCAGGATTATGCGGCCCTTGGCTGCGCCTTTATAGACCTCTACCGTACAGATTTTCAGAGTCAGCATCTCCTGCGTGCAGCCAAAATGGCGCAGGAAATTGTCCGCAGCTTTTCTCAGAAAGAAGAAGCATTCCAAGCCCTATATGATACGCATGTCTTGAGTCAGGAAGAATTGATTGTCCGCTGGCGTGAGGCCTATGATGGAGTGGAGCCCTGCGGCAACTCACTCAGCCTGCGTCTTTTTGGTAGTCTGGCCGGCTATGGCATAGAAAGCGCTCTAAACAGAAGGCGCATGGAAGGCATACTTGCGTCTTTTAGGCAAAGTATCCAGGCAAGGGGTAAAATTCACAGCTTCCTCTTCTTCTGCGCATCAGAGCTCCTGTGTCAGGATAGGGCGATAGTCCTGCTGGATTCTACGCTAAAGCAGCATGACATATTAGCATGGCTCTTTGGGCGTCTTTCCGGGGAAAGCATCATCGCCGCTTCCACATGGCAGGGTTGGGAAGAAGAATCAAAGAAAGTGCCCATACTGAGAGGGAAGTCTCATGCAGAGGGGCACGCAAAGCCTTATATTTATCTATGCTCTGCGCAGTCCTGCCATCCTCCTGTACATGATCGCAGCGCTTTAGAAGTTCTGCTTGCGCAAAGCAAGAGCAAGGCATAGCAATCCCGCGCATAGGCCTAAGCCCAAAGGCTTTGTGCGCAAGAAAGTCTTGAGACCGGTTTTTATGAATATAGTAGTATTAACAGGGGCGGGCATTTCTGCCGAGTCGGGCTTAGCGACCTTTAGGTCTGCCGATGGCTTATGGGAAAAGCATCGCATAGAAGATGTGGCTACGCCCGAGGGCTTTGCGCGCAATAAAGATTTGGTACACTCTTTTTACAACGCAAGGCGCAGGCAGCTTAGGGAGGCCCAGCCGAATGAGGCCCATAGGGCTCTTGCCTCTTTTGAGAAAGGCCATAGCGGGAGCTTTCTTGTCATAAGCCAGAACATCGATGACCTACACCAGCGGGCTGGCACTGCCTCCCTTATTTCTATGCACGGGGAGCTCTTGAAGGCGCGCTGTGAAAACTGCGCTGTTATTCTAACTTGTCTGGAAGACCTTGACACGGCATCTTTATGCACGGCCTGCCATAGCGCAGGCGCTCTTCGGCCTCACGTGGTCTGGTTTGGCGAAGAGCCCTTGCTTATGAGAGAGATCGACCAGGCCTTGTCTTCTTGTGATCTTTTTTTATCTATAGGCACTTCCGGCAATGTTTATCCCGCAGCAGCTTTTGTCCAGACAGCGCGCTGCAACAACGCGCACTGCGTAGAGCTAAACCTGGAAAGAACCGATCTCAGCCCCTTTTTTGATGAAGTGATCTTAGGGCCCGCATCTCAAAAACTTCCTTTGTACCTGGATACCCTCGCAGGCGCAGAAAGCTTGTGAGGCAGGCAAAAGTATGCGTTTTAGAACACGTCCCCAAGAGCAAATTCTGGAAAGCCAAGGTCCCTGAGTACAAACGCCGCTTTTCAAAAAAAGCGCGCCTTATCATTACAGCAACGCGCGCATGCACGTGCTATCACAAACGCCAACATGCCAAGGAAGCGCTCAAAGCGCGTATCCAACAAGATCGAGCCAAATATATCGCACCCAGCCTAATCATAAATTGCTTGCAGTTACAAAAACCAAGCAAATGCTCCCATCAGAATATGCCTCAAACAAATCAACATGACATTGTAGTCAAACGCGTTCTATCTGAGAAAAAATACGCCATTGATCTATTGCAAAACACGCTTGATAAAGCTATTGCAGATAAGCTTGATTTTACTAAGCTCAAGATGGAACAGGGCTCATTCATTGACGCCAAAGACCGTGAACGCTTCACTGATCTGCTTTTTAGTATTCCACACAAGCAAGAAGGAAAGTATTGGCATTTATGCATTTTGATTGAGCACAAATCTCACCCTGAGAAAACAGAAGTTCTGCGCCAGCTTCTCAGCTTATCTTGCTGCAATTTACCAGAGTACAAAAGCAACCCCGCGGTGTCGTAATTCCTATAGTTCTTGTATCATGGTCAAACAGAGCTGGACGGTGGTAAAAAACTTTTTCTGAGCTATTAGCTTTATCCCGATGACTTTATCAAATCCACTTCGCAAATACATTCCAGACTTTACATATGAACTCATTGATCTTTCTCCCACAGCTAATATCCAACAGTATCCTCCACGCATGCAGGCTTTTCTTGCTAGTCTAAAAGAAATCTGGTATTTATCAAAAAAAGAACACTTGGAAGCGCTGTTTAAGAATTATCTACGCAGCCTGCATATACAGAGGGATAAAAAATTAGTTGCAATTTTACTCCGCTATTTTATACAAAGTGTAGAGTTATTAGAGATTGAGATCATTGTCGAATTTGCAGATAAATATATATCAAAAGAAGCAGGGGAACACGTTATGACCATCGCAGAACAACTTGAAAAGAAAGGCATTGAGCAGGGCATTGAAAAAGGTATTGAGCAGGGTATTGAGCAGGGCATTTGAAAAAGGTATTGAGCAGGGTATTGAGCAGGGCATTGAAAAAGGCATTGAGCAAGGTATTGAGCAGGGTATTGAGCAAAAAAGGTATTGAGCAGGGTATTGAAAAAGGTGAGCAAAAGAAAGCCATTGCGACAGCTCGTCTTATGCTATCCAAAGGCTACCCCCTTTCTGACATTACTGAGATGACTGGCCTCACTGAAGCCCAGCTCAGAGAAGCGGGCTTGATCTAATGTATCTTGACCGGCAAGGCATAGGCATTGCGTCCCGAGCACAGGATGTGGGAGAGTCTGGCGCTAAAGCAGGGCTGGCAAGCCCAGTATGGCAGCGAAGTGCGCGGCGCTTTTTTGTGAAAGGATGAGCTGGGAATAGACAGCGAGGCTGTCAAGCAATTCTGGAATGCAGATTGCTTAGAAGGCGTACTGCCGCATATACAAAAGCATATGCAACCACGATGACCGGCCCTGCGCTCCAATCCATCAGCAGGGCTGCGCCCATGCCTAATAGTACAGAAAAGAAGCCGCAGAGCCATGCCTCCAGATGCTTTCTTTTGCGGTCTATGGCATGCAGGGCAGGGAGAATCAGGCTGGCAAAGACTACGTAGACGCCCACGAGCTGTACTGAGGAAGTGATCGCCAAAGAAAAGAGCAGATAAAATACAACTCCCTTCCTGTAGATAGGCCTTAGGAACCATAGGGAAATGACCAAGATATAGACAGGGGCGTGACTCAAGATATCCTTCCAAGTTACGAATAAAATTTGCCCGGAGAGGATGCGCTGTATTTCCTCGCCCCCATGGCTGAGGTCTGCGGCCATAAGCAAAGATATGGAGGCCGCTACTACAAAGACGCTTCCAATCAGAGCCTCTTGTTTTTTTGGCGCTGACTTTTCCATAAGATGAAAGCACAGGGCGCATAATAAGGCTCCCGTAAAAGCGGTGGCTTGGTATATCCACCACGGGCTTTCTTCCAGATATATGGAGGCAAGCAGCAGGGCAAGCCCGCTGACCTGCGCTACCGCTAAATCAAGAAAGATAATCCCTCTGCGTAAGACCTCCATACCCAGCGGGGCGTGAGTCATAGAAATCATCAAGGCAACAGTAATAGCCGGGCTTAGTATCTCCAGCATTGTACTATCTAGCATGACGATATTCCAAGAGCTTGGCTATAATGTTATCATAGAGCCTAAAGAGATTCGGAGAATTCCCTTCATCTACCGTGTATGGCACAACAAGATGGGGGAGCTTTGTTTTTGCGCTTAACCATTTGCTTGCGCTCGATGAGGCGTAAGGACTTCGGATAATCGCTGCGATCTTCTTTTTTCGCGCTGTATGGAGCAGAGTTTGCAGATGCGCTGTGCTTGGGGCTATGCCCGGCCTGGCTTCCAAGGTGGCTGCAAGCTCTAAAGACAGCCAGTCAAAGAGATAAATCCAAGCATTGTGATGGGTGATATAAGCCGTGCCTCGCAGCGCTTTGGCTTTCCTTTCCCAAGATCTGATCGCTTTACGCCATGCATGAGCAAAGGCCTTATAGCGCCTTTCATAGACTTTCGCGTTTTTTGGATCAAGTCCTTTTAGGCGCTTTTGGTATTCTTCGCCTACGCGCAAGACATGATAGGGATTTAAGTGTATATGCGGGTTCCCATCCGGGTGCACGTCCCCCATACTGCGATCGATGCGCTTTGGTTTTTCTAAAAGGGGCACGTAATCTGCAGCCATCAAATGGCCGGGAGCCCCTTCTTGCACCTGACTCTTTGCTCTTTCGAGTAAGATAGGCAGCCAGCCTATTTCCAGATCAGCTCCAGTGCAAAAAAGCAGATCAGCCCGTATTACCTTTGCAATCAAGCTGGGACGAGCCCTAATATAATGCGGGTCCTGCGTAGCATTGGTTGCTGAGAATGTATGTACCAGTTCTCCTCCTATTTCCTTTGCCAAAGACGCCCACTCAGGTTCACAAGCAAAGACTTCCAGCTTTGCAAGGAGAGGCTTTGGCAAGAGGCAAAAGCCCAAAAGCAGACTAATAAAGAAATTTTTCATTTTTATCCTCCTATAACTAAAACTAATCATGAGACCTTTCATCTCTATCCTCCTATAACTCAAGAAATTGCTTAGGATGCGCTATGACTCTGCGACTCAGGCCATCCCGGCCGCCGCAGTGCTGAGCAAGCTTTGGTGAAAGCCTGCTCAGCGCAGAACAGCTTAGGATGCTCTGTTGTCGCAAGAGCCTAGTTTTGAGACCAGCTCTTAGTATTTATGCGCAGCATGCGCTCCTATACTAACAATGTACTGGATGATGAATTGTTCATCTACCTCTGCGTCATGATCGCCTTCCAGAGCTAATTCTTCCCGATTGTACTGTATGCGCAGGCGGCTGAATTCGCTGTTGCTCCAGTCAATCATAAAGCTGCTTGCTCTGGGCTGAAAACCCTTTGCATCCAAGGCTGTATCTTCCAGTTCCTCAGGTATGTCTGCTGCCTGCAGATTGCTGTGACGTAAAGCAATGCGCCATTCGGGATGAAACTTGAAGACCAGCTGCGCATACCAGCCCCTATAGGAGCCATCAAAATCTACTTCAGCTTCTTCTTCAGCAGTCACATGGTAGCTTCCCTTGTCATTGTACCAGAAGTACTCTCCTTGCATGCTCAGTTCCATATTGCGCGCATTGCCGCTCGGAGCCCAGGTATAGCGAAAATCAGCTATGTACATTCTCGTACTGCCGGCGAATGCTAACTCGCCCCCGTGGAAAGCACGCTCTTGTCCTTCTAAGCTTTCCCCTAGAAGCTGAGAAGCCCCTATGCGAAAGCTATGATTTGCGCCAATGTCGCTTCCTACGCGCAGAAAAGCGGAGGTAGACATGCCTCTATCGCTGGAAAAAGGATGATCAGCGCCATGAAAGGCGCCGGCGCCTCCTTCTACGTAGAGATCAGTAGGCAGGACATAGGAGAGCTGCGCTCCTGCGTCATTGAAGGCATTGTCCAGAAAGGCTCTATAGGGTAATGGGCGGTCAGAGAAATCATCAGTATGACTGTGATGCTCATTCAAATAACCTAAGGTCCAAAAAGCCCTTCCTATTTTCAAAGACATGCCTGTCGGCAGTATAAAAGCAGGGAGGCTTTGGATAAAAGCTTCTTCGAGTTCCACTTCTATTCCCCCAGCTGCTTCTTCTACTGATTCGCCTTCATGCTCATCTTCGCCTTCATGCTCACCTTCGTCTTCATGCTCATCTTCGCCTTCATGCCCATGCGCAGCTCCATGCCCATGCGCATGTTCAGCTAAGGCAAAGGTCAAGGAAGCCTTGAATACATTATCTGCGTTAGCCGAGAAATTCAATTCTGTATGATCGACAGAAAAGCCTTTTGCAGGCCGCGCTCCTTCCTCACCCATAGCAAATCCTGGCAGATGGCTTTCTTCTGCTGAGAAGCTTCGGTACTGCCCATTCAGGATAGCGCCTATAGATGGGTTGAAACTCCTATCAAAAATAGGCCTTCGCCGAGTGGCAGGGGCCTCGGGAAAGAAGTCCTGTAATCCCGACTCTCTTCCTGTATTGTTTTCTTGCGTAAACAGAGGCTGCACGCAGATAGTGATTCCCAATAGTAAACTTGCAAATATATTGCTTTGATTGTGATATGTTTTATACATTTTTTTCCTCCTTTATATAAAAAACATAATGTGGCCTAAATAGGCCGCATATAGCATGTATTTCTGCAGTGCGTATTCTGATCAGAACATGCTAAAGTAGCTTTGCTCACAAGACAATGGCAAATGAAACAAAGAGATCAAAACAAGCTTCTATTTTGCGATCTATATGGTGATCAGCTCTTCCCCAAATAAAGGAAAGTAAAGGAAGGGGCTTGCTTTTAGCGTGTATGCCTCGCCTTGCAGCTAAGCTTATGGCGTATGTTAAACTTTATAGGGAGGAGCGCGGGGCCAATGAGAAGGCAGCTCATAAGAGCAAAAGAAATATGCCTGCGACTTGAGATCTAAGTGTGTATGATAACTGGGGGCATATATGTAAGGGAGCTTTGCAGCCGTGTAATTTCTGTCTTTTTGTGAGAGGCATAGCACACAGGGCTCCCGGCTTGTGTCATCTTCGTGGAGGTGATGCGCTAAGCTCAGATGCGCCAGGGCAAAGATTTGTGTACTTAAGGCAAGAAGGCCTAAAGAAGAAACAAGAATACGATGCAGGCAAGAGAGGGAAGGGAAAAGCCTTTGACTTGCTATGTTTTTGTTAGCGGGCATATCTATATTTTTACAGTACGAATAAGGGCCCTATACAGGTCAAGTGTTTTTAAAATATTTGAAAAAAGTGCTTGTAAAAAAATAGTATAGCAATACACAGGGTACAGAAGGCAAGTCCCATACAACGCGGTAATACAGTTTTATGCGCATACGCAAGAAGAGTACAAAGCATGTGATGAAGAAGCCCTTAGCTGCGCTCTTTAGATTGCATTTGCTTTGGCTGATGCGCATAAATAAAGCTTGACTTTTTGCCTGGCTTTTTTAGCTGTGGATACTGTAGTTCTTGCTTCATATTTCTTATGCGCAATGCCCTTGCATATCGGCATTGCGTATCATAGCATGGCACGCCTTAGCTTATAAGAAGTATGATCTTTGCAGCCTTATGGAACTTGTATCACTAGCACAAAGGAGGTAGGCTTGATAAGCCTTCTTAAACAAAACCATGATGAACAATAGCGTAACGAAATTAGCTTCTGTCACGTTGCTAAGTCTGCTCTTTGCAGGCGCTTGTAAAAGCCTTAGTCAGGAGGATAAGTATCTCTTGCATTCTGCTGGAACGGGCAGACCTGATATAGCGCAAAGGCTTCTAGCTGGAGGCACCGCTAATAAAAATGCTCAGGACAAAGAAGGAGCCAGCCCTTTAATGCACGCTTCTTATGGGGGACATAAAGCAGTGGTGGACGTGCTTATTGCAGCTGAGGCAGACTTAGATCTGCAGGATAGCAAGGGGCGTACCGCTCTGCTCTATGCCATACTCAGGGACCATCATAACATTGTTGCTGCGCTGCTCAATGCCGGCGCCAACCCAAATCTTCATGATAGTACGCAAAAAAACGCGCTCTTTTATGCGGTAGGCAAAGGAGATGTGAAAACCCTGAAGCTTCTTATCAAAGCGAAGGCGGATTTGAACGCATATGGTACTGCAGACGGCGTGACTGTTCTCATGATTGCGTCTTTCTCTGGGAAAACAAAAATAGTAAGCCGTCTTTTAAAAGGAGGTGCGGACCCTAACTTAAAAAGTAAAAAGAATGCCTTGACTGCAATACAAATCGCTACTTTCAAAAACCAGAAGGCCATTGTCAAGCTCTTGAAAAAATATGGCGCTCGATAAGTTTTTAGACACACGCAGGAAACGCTCCTGTTTTTCTTTTAGAATCTTAGCGCCTTTAAGTTCAGGTTTACTCCGTCACTCCTAAGGCAATATTTGCAGCCATATATTTGGACTTGTCGTATTCTTGGCTCTGCCCCCGCTTGCGCTTCAGGTTCCATGGCGCACAGCAAATATTCATTTTGCTGCAGCGGCGTACGGCACAGGGGGCACAGCCGCGCTTGGTGTTTTGGCTTAGTAAGCTCTCTTGTCTTGTGAGCATAAGAGCCCTCCTGCGGCTCGGCGTATTTCTTTTGCTTGTTTTGATATGCAAGTTCCAGCCTATGCTTCATCCTAAGGAGATGCATAAAAAGGAAGGCTGCTGCGCCAATAGCCATGATTGTTATCGCAAACGTTATCATTCTTGGGTATTGTGAAAACTAAGATCGATCAATTCATAAGGAGGTCTATCGAAAGTGATGCCAAGACCTAGAGGGAGGGAAGACACAGTTTGCTTAAGCCTTTTTTTGCTGCGCTCTAGGAAAACCTGAGCTTTGTGTGGGGAAGCAAAGGTAAATACATAATGATGTACGAACATGGAACAAATGAAAAGATAGGCGTATTTTTTGATTTTGATGGGGTATGGTTTCCTACAGACAGGCTCTGGAATCTTCGCGATATACATTTAGGGCCTCTAGGTACAGCTGCAACCTGGTATGAAGCTTGCTGTAAACTCGAAGGGATAAGGCAAAGTAACGAAAAGGCTTCTATCCATGACTACTATACTGCAAGCCCGGCTCCTTGGGAAATTCTTTCTGAGAAGGAATTACACCTTTACAACGTTACTCCCCCTGATAAGCTCAAAGAAGTGGCTTGGAGCCATACCAGAAGAAGCCATGATATGTATCTTTTTTCTCAAGGCAACTGTCCAGAACTATTTCAAAAGACAGATATAGAAGCCCGCGATCCCAAGGCGCAGCGTATGCAAATTCAGCCCTTTCGGAACATAGCCTTTCTCTCCCTTTTCCTAATAGGGAAGGAAACAAAAATGCAGGCTGCAGATTTTTATGTGCGACGTAAAATGTATGCTCTATTAGCTTCTCTGCAGTGGGTGCAGGATGTGCCGGAAGAGATTCAGCGGGCAGCAGGGCAAGGGCTAGCGTGCAACAAAGCCTATACGAAGATTTTTTTATATTACACTCAAAGAGAATACAAAGCCATGATACAAGCAGCTTTGAAGCAATACTGTGAACTCCTGGCAGCAAAACGTATGGCGCTTATTCCCTCCTATATCGCATTAGCACAATCCTGAAACTTGTATCCAAGGCTGTCGTGTCGTCATGCAAGACGCTTGATCTTGTTGTATATACAGTCTGCGCTGCTGCCAATGCCTATGATTTGCCGTGGTGGAAACAAAGCGTGCGGTGCCCGCTTTGCCATGATCTAAGGCGCGCTTTTTGTGATAATGAGGCGCTGGCTCTGCTGACTGGGGCCTTGTAGTCATATGCGGCCTCTGGTGTTGTTGTAATAATCAGAGTCTGAGCGCCGCGTTATGTCGCGTTGGGCGCAGGCGCTCGTGTGCTGTACATACCAGAACAATCCAGTGCAAGGCATAGGCATTGCGTCACGAGCACAGGATGTGCTAGAGTCTGGCGCTAAGACAAGGATGTCGCCCGTGCCAGACCAATGCATATGCCTTGCCGTGGCGTTTGTTTTTGCTGACGGGCGGGCCTTGTGGTGATACGCGGCGTATAGTAATAATGCGGCGTCTGGGCACCCGTGGAGCCCGGGACGCTGCAGGATTGGCAACGGGCCTTGTGGGGAATCTGAGACGCTGGAGGACTGAAACGTTGCAGTGATGGCGCGGGCGTTTGTTGTAATAATCAGAGTCTGAGCGCCGCGTTATGTCGCGTTGGGCGCAGGCGCTCGTGTGCTGTACATACCAGAACAATCCAGTGCAAGGCATGGGCATTGCGTCACGAGCACAGGATGTGCGAGAGTCTGGCGCTAAGACATGGAAGTCGCTGCGCCAGACCAATGCCTATGCCTTGCCGTGTCGTTTGCGCCAGACCAATGCCTATGATTTGCCGTGAGAGTCTGGCGCTAAGGCATAGGCAAAGCAGCAGCGCTTTTTTGTATGCTATGCAATTCCTGCAGAGAAGCCAAGCTGAAGGCTCTCTTACCTGCTGCACGCCTTTCCTTCAAGCCATGCACCAGAGCCTTGCTCCCTGCTACAGTTGTGACGCATAAAAGACGGCGTCTTACAGCTTCTTGGCGTATCAAAAGCGCATCATCTCTAGTTCTGCGTGAATTAGGTATGTTGATAATAAGCTGTATTTTCCCTGCCTGGATCATCTCCAAGGGATTAGGGCTATGGCGTGTTTTCAATTTATGCAGGATCGACACCTGGAGGCCTGCCTTACGTAAAAAACTTGCTGTGCCTTGGGTGCTGTAGAGCATAAATCCAAGGCTGAGTAAGGAACGCGCTTCTTCCAAGAGCAGTTCCTTGGCTTCTTCACAAATGCTAAAAAAGACCTTCCCTGTCTCAGGCAAAATTTCTCCGGCTCCTAACTGCGCTTTGATATAAGCTTCTCCTAAAGTCCTGCCTATACCCATGACTTCCCCAGTAGACTTCATTTCAGGTCCCAGAATAATATCTGAGCCGGGGAATCTGGCAAAAGGTAGCACTACTTCTTTGACCGCTAATGTCTTTGGAGGCTGCGTAAATGGTAAATTTTTGTCTTGCTGGATTTCCTGGAGGCTCTGGCCGCACATGATCCGGGTCGCAAGGCGCGCCAAGGCTAAGCCTATAGCCTTGCTTAGGAAAGGAATAGTCCGGCTGGCGCGCGGATTGACTTCAATTACAAATAGCTCATTCTGATACAAAGCAAATTGTATATTCAGCAGGCCTTTGATTCCTAGTTCAAGGGCTATTCTGCGCGTAGCTTCTTTTATCTGCCTAAGCATTGCGTCTGCTATGTCTACAGGAGGTAAAACGCAGGCTGAATCCCCCGAATGCACCCCTGCCTCTTCGATATGCTGCATAATGCCGGCTACAAAGACGTCTTTGCCGTCACATAGACTGTCCACATCTATTTCCACAGCGCGTTCTAGAAAACGATCGATGAGTATGGGATGCTCAGGTGAAATAAACAGCGCTTGTTTCATGAATGTTTTGAGTTCTTTTTCGTTATATACAATTACCATAGCTCTGCCCCCCAGGACATAGCTGGGACGCACAAGTACGGGATATCCAATTTGCTGGACAACTTCCCTTGCTTCTTGAAAGCTGTATGCTATGCCCCCTGGAGCTTGTTCGAGTTGTAACTTCTTAAGCAGCTTGGCAAAACGATCCCGGTTTTCAGCTCTATCTATAGTGTCTGCAGAAGTCCCTAAAATAGGCACGCCTTCTCGGTCCAGAGCTCGAGCCAGCCCTAAAGGGCTCTGGCCGCCAAAGGACAAGATCAGCCCTTCTGCTTTTTCATGCCTATATATGTGTAAAATGTCTTCTAGACAAAGGGCTTCGAAATAAAGCTTATCGGACATGTCATAATCAGTAGAAACAGTTTCAGGATTGGAATTCACCATAATGGCTTCTATTCCCATCTCCTGCAAGGCAAAGGAGGCATGACAGCAGCAATAGTCGAATTCTATGCCTTGTCCAATGCGGTTAGGCCCCCCCCCTAGAATGATGACCTTTCTCTTTTTGCTAACCGCAGCTTCATCTTCTTCTTCATAGCTTGCATAGAGATAGGGAGTATGTGACTCGAATTCTCCTGCGCAGGTATCAATGCGCTTATAGCTAGGTACTATGCCTGCCTTATAGCGCATAGAGCGAATTGCCCTTTCTTCTCCTTCGAGAAGTCTTCCGATTTTTTTTTGGATTTTCTGCTCTATATAGTTCCTGCAGGGGGCAAGCAAGTCGAGTATGCTTTGCCTGTGGCTTAAAAAGGCGATTTGCCTGTCAGTATAGCCGCATTGCTTGAGATAGCGCAGGCTCTCGGGGTCTTTGGGACAAGAGCTCTCTAGATATTTGTCTTCTATTTCTACGAGCTCTCGAATTTGATATAAGAACCAAGGGTCTATGCCGCTGAGCTCTGCTACTCGTTTTACGCTAAAGGGAGCATGTTTCTTTTTGTAAGCCGCATAGCTTTGCTTTTTTTCTGTTTGTAATGCTTGCGAAGACATATAGCAGGCAAAGCTGTATTCCAGTTCCAAGGCGCTTTTGACCGCAAAGATACGATTGGGATTAGGCCTCCTGAGACTTTCTTCTATGGAGCTATAAAAGTCCTCAGGGTTCCTCGAAAGGGAGCTCAAGACATACAGCAGTTTTTCCAAGTATCCATCTGAGCCCAAGCCAAAGCGAGCAATCTCTAGTGAGCGCAGCGCCTTTTGCAAGCTTTCTTTGAAGGTGCGTCCTATGCTCATCGTCTCTCCCACAGAGCGCATCATAGTACCCAAGGTGTTTTCACTTTCTGGAAATTTCTCAAAGGCAAAGCGGGGCGCCTTGCATACTACATAATCTATAGATGGCTCAAAACTGCAAACTGTGACCTTGGTGATCTCATTTCTTAATTCATCTAAAGTATAACCTATTGCCAGCTGAGCTGCTATCTTTGCTATAGGGAAGCCCGTAGCCTTGCTGGCCAGAGCAGAAGAACGAGATACGCGCGGATTCATTTCTATAACCACCATCTCGCCATTGTGCGGATTGACGGCGAATTGTATATTGGAGCCGCCTGTAGCCACTCCTATGGCGCGGATAATTTTTATAGCGGCATTGCGCATTGCCTGGTACTGCCTGTCACTGAGGCTTTGCTGTGGAGCGACAGTAATGGAGTCGCCTGTATGTACGCCCATAGGATCAAGATTTTCTATACTGCATATTACAACCACATTGTCCTTTAGGTCGCGCATAAGCTCTAGTTCATATTCTTTCCAGCCCAGCACGCTTTCCTCGATAAGTATCTCCTTCAAGGGCGAAGAGTTCAATCCTGAGAACACGATCTCTTCAAACTCTATATCTGTAGCGGCTATGCCTCCTCCTGTACCGCCTAAAGTAAAAGAGGGGCGTATAATCAGAGGCAGGCCTTTCTCTTTGCGAAAGCTTTTTGCTTCTGAGATACTATGACAAAAACGCGAAGAAGGAACGCGCAGACCCAGCTCCTCCATGATCTTTTTGAATTCCTGCCGGCTTTCTGCTCTTCTGATCGCATCTATACCGGCGCCTAAAAGCTTTACCTTGTGCTGATCTAGTATGCCTTTTTCGTGTAGCTCCATGGTGAGATTCAGAGCTGTTTGACCTCCTACCGTGGGAAGCAAAGCATCAGGTTTTTCCTTAGCAATGATTTGTTCTGCTGCTTCCACAGTAAGCGGTTCTATATAGGTGGCATCTGCAAGCTCCGGGTCTGTCATAATACTTGCCGGATTGGAATTGAGCAGGATAGTGCGAATGCCTTCTTTACGCAGCACCTTACAGGCCTGGGTGCCGCTATAATCAAATTCACAAGCCTGGCCTATGACTATAGGACCGCTTCCCGGAATCAGGATACTTTTTATGTTTTTATTAAGGGGCATGGGGCAGAAAAACTTCGTTACAAGTTCAGTTATGAGACATTTGCAGTCAATGCAAGAGCATGTTAAATATGCAGTATATATTCTTCGTAGTTTTGCCCTATTTTAGCAGAGCTGCAGCTAATGTATTTGCTGGTGATATGCTTGGCAAGCCTTTGTATAAAAATCCAAGGCACAGATATAGGGCTGAGGATCAACACGAAACTGCAATCCTACGCGAATTTCGTAATGCAGATGAACGCCCGTAGCCCGGCCGGATGCGCCCATAAGACCTATTCTTTGTCCCTTTGTAACCTCCATACCGGGTTGTACGAGCGCCTTGCCTAGATGAGCGTATGCGGAATAAAAACCAAAATCATGCTTTAAGATCACACTTCGGCCGTAACCATCCAGACGCGAATGGTGTTTATGAACTCTGCCTGCAGCCACTGCATAAATGGGCGAGCCCGGCGGGCCGGCAGTATCATATCCACTATGAAATTCATAACCATTTTTACTGATAGGATTAAGCCTGGGGCCATAGCCGGAGGTGTCCCGCAAATTTACAAAGCTTTTAAAAGGACGCCCCAAAGGAATTCTGCTTTGTACTTGAAAAACTCTGCTATAAAAACGCCAGACGCTGGATAGTAAAGGCAGCTGGCTTTGCGCATAGCTGCGCAGAAGCTTGAGATGAGCAATAGGCGGCATGAATTTGCCCCGCGGGCCTAGTTGAGCTACAAAGTTCTTGCGCATCTTTGCAAGTAATAAGCTGACCCATGCCTCTGCTTCCTCTTTGTCTGCCAAGCTGCGCAAATGCCAAGCTTCTTCTTTTTGATTATCAAATGCGACAGCTATGGCGAGCAGCTGATTACGTAAGTAACTGTAGCTTTCTGTATTTTTTTTTACAAGCTTATCCAAAGCAATGGCCAATGCCAATTTCCCCCCATAGTGCTTCGCCAAATCTTTGCTTTCCTGCGCATAGTAATATTTATTGTAAAGGGCGCTGATAGATAAAACTGTAACGCCGGCAAGTATGCTGACAAAAAATCCAATCAAGAGCCAATTTAACTGCAGACTGAAAATTTGTTTCCCCTCGTGAGGGATAAGCATGATAGTAAGGCGCTCCTGTCCCTTCCTTTGCAGGTTTTGGATTTTTCTTGTTCGCATGTTAGCTTGGCAAAAGCATGTCTTGTATCAGTCCTGCTATTTGCCCCAGACTGCCCTCCAAAGTGTCATTACAAATGATATGATCGTATTTTGACGCCGCTTCCATTTCTCTGTACCCTTGCGCAATACGCTTTTGGATGTTTACTGCGCTGTCTGTGCCTCTTTTGCGCAGCCTCTCCTGCCATACTTTCCTGCTGGGCGGCATAAGGAAAATGCTAAGCAGTTTCTCTTCAGGGAATTTTTCCTTGATTGTCCGCATGCCTTGGATGTCGATATCTAAAATAACAGAAAAGCCCTCGCCGAGCTTCTTTATGACAGAGCTGTACGGAACGCCGTAAAAATTGCCATGCACCTTCGCATATTCCAGAAAGTACTGCTCCCTGATTTTTTCTAGGAATTCTTCTTCGCTGTAAAAATAGTAGTCCTTCGCATGCGCCTCCTTTCCACGCGGGGCGCGGGTGGTAGCGGTGATTGCCCGGCAAAGCCTGTCAGGATACTTTTCCAACAAAAGACGAGCGATAGTACTCTTCCCGCCTCCTGAGACAGAAGAAAGTATGAGCATGCTTCCTTTTTCTGGCATAGAACTTTGTAAAGCTCTCATCTGTCAAGCTAGGAATGAGAACTTACTTTATGCTACTAAAAAATACTTAAGGAAATCTGCAAGTACAAAGCTCTTTTTAGAATTACAAGATATTTTCCACACGCAGCTGGAGCGCATCCACAGAGCGAAAGCGGTCCAGCTCTAAATAGCCATAAAGGTCTAAGGAAGCCCTCTTCTCCATAGCTCTGCGCATCAGCTCACCTTTGCGCCAGGCTATGCACCTGATGCCGGGCGGGCTCTTTTCTAATTTGAAGGAGACGTGCAATCCTTCCCTCATATAACGCAGCTGCATTGGGATTGCCTCCTTGATCCTGATGAGCGGCGCCGGATTTCCAGCGCCGAAGGGCTCCATATTCTGCAGGGCATGGAAGAGGCGGTAAGAAATCTGAGAACTTTGTAAATCCAGCGCAAAGGGAGCTTCCTCTTGCGCAGCTTCTTTGACGCAGTTGTCTGCGCTGAGGGCTTCTCTGGCTGCATAAAGTAATATCTGCTCCAGGCGTGGAATGTCTTCATAATGTATGCTAAAACCAGCCGCTTCGGGATGTCCTCCAAATTGTATAAAAAGAGAGCTTGCTTTGTCCAAAAGATCGAGCACGTTGCATCCATCCCAGCTGCGTGCAGAGCCACGCGCATAATCGCCATCATTGTTGATATAGACCACAGGCTTCTTATATTTTTCTGTAAGACGAGTCGCTATGATTCCTGAAACCCCTGGCTCCAGCTGTGGATCGTAGCAAAAAAGGAGAGCCTCATCGAGCTTTGCAGGGTTTTGCTCAAGCTGCCTAGAGATGATCTGCTCATTGCTTTTGGTACGCTTCTTGCGGCTTTCATTGAGCTTGACTAGCTCATGCGCTAATTTTTGCGCATGATTCGGGTCCTGGCACAAGAGCAGCTCCAGGGCCAAGCGAGTATTCCCCATGCGTCCGGCCGCATTCAGGGCCGGGCCTAGGGACCAAGCCAAGTCACGGCTATAGATAGACTTGGAAGCCAAGCCCTGCTCTTTCATTAAGGAGGCATAGCCCACGCGGTACGAACGCCTTCCCTCACGTCCCTTTTGGCAAAGCGCCTGCCCCATACCTATACGGACCAATGCGCGGTTTTCATCCACTAAAGGAACCATGTCCGCTAAGGTCCCTAAAGCGGCCAAGTCGGCTATGTTTTGTACAAAACGACACAAACGCGGCCTTCTTTCTACTATAGTCGCCAAAATACATTTAGCTGCGTAGTCTTTATTTCCCGTTTTGGCAATATATTCCCTTTCTTCTGTTCCAAGCCCTAAGCTTAGGAGGCCTTCAGCTGACTGCATGGAGCCAAGGTTTATGTACTCCCAGTTTTCATGCTGCGCCCAAGCCCTATAGTCTTGAAAGCGGGGAGGGAGAGCTAAGTAATGGCCGCAGCGGAAGCCTTCTTCTTTGCCTTGCATAGTAAGCACATAGAGGCGCCTCCATTCTTTGGTATGGGACAGAGCCATAGCAAAGAGCAGCTTGAAGACCAAGCCCGCTGTGGCGATCTTCCCTCCATGCCCGGCTTGCAGATGCTCTTCTACATTACGTTGTGGATTAACAAAAGCGCATTGCTCTGGGTCTGGAAGGCCTTCATGCAGCTGGTGATGATCTAATATGATAACCTTTTGGCCCTGTTCGTACAAACTTGCGATTTCAGGCCCGTGTGAACTTCCCATGTCCAGTAGTATGACCAAGGGGAATTGGGCCGCGCGCACTTTTTCAAATACTGCCCCAGATAAACCATAGTCATCGCCTTGATCTGATACGATGCACTCCAGCGGGCCCTTGTGATTTTCTTTGAGAAAGGAAGCAAGTAAAGCTGTAGAGCTCACTCCATCTACATCTCTATCACCCACCACGCAAATGGGAACTTCTTTGCCTAAGGCCTCGCTCAAATATGCGAGAGCTTTTTCTATATCAGGCAGATTGAGCGGAGAACGCAAGCCCAGGGCGCTTGTAGAAAAGTAGCAAGGGTCATGGGCTATCCTTTTGTACACGCTTTGCTTCTCAAGAATATCCCAAAGGACAGACTCCAGCCTTTCCCCATGTAAAGGCAAGGGGATGCAAGAAGACTCAGGCTTTGCGGGAAGAGAATAAGGCAGCGGGAAGAGAATTTGTTTTTGGAATGCTTTGCAAAAATGCCACATAATTATTGTATTATGTCACTGTGACAAGCAAAAAAAGGCCAATATACCAAGGGGCGCTGGTGATCAGGTGCGTTGCTTTTGATGACGGCGGCGGGGTTGTAATATGCGGAGTCTGTACTCAGGGGCGTTGTAGTGCTGACAGCGACGGGGTAGTAATATGCGGAGTCTGGGCGCCGCGTTACTGTTTGTTGTAATATGTGGAGTCTCGGCGTTATGTCGCGTTGGGCGCAGGGGCTCAGGTGCTATCCATACCAGAACAATCCAGTGCAAGGCATAGGCATTGCGTCCCGAGCACAGGAGGTGCGAGAGTCTGGCGCTAAGGCAAGGAGGCCACCGCGCCAGACCAATGCCTATGATTTGCCGTGGCGTTGGGCTCTGCTGACTGGGGCGGGGGCTTGTAGTAAGCGGCGTCTGAGGCGCCCGTGTAGCCCGGGGCGCTTGTAGGATTGACAGCGGGCGTGTGGTAATAAGCGGCGCTTGTACTCAGGGACGTTTGTTTTGCTGACTGGGGCCTTGTTGCAATAAGCGGAGTCTGGGCGCCGCGTTATGTCGCGTTGGGGCGGGGGAAGTGCTGACGGCGGGCAGGGGGAGATGGCGTGATGATTTGTTAGCTGATGGTCACAGGGCTAACAAAAAGCTAAAAACATAGTTCTTAAAATAAAGACATTTGGCTGCGCTCGCTCTTTTCCTTTTGTAAAACAGATAGAATCTCTTGTACTTCTTTGTCAGGAAATACTTGGCCTTGTCTGCTGCGCACTGTGTACTTACGCAGCTTTTCTTCTTTGTCACCTACTACAATGATATAGTTTACTTGCGCAAGCTGAGCAGTACGTATTTTTTTACTGACAGTCTCCATGCTATTATCTATGTCTACCCTGAGCCCAGCTGCCTGAGATTCTTGTACAAGAGCAGAAGCTAGTTCCATATGGCGTTCGGCCACCGTCACAAAGCGCAGCTGCACAGGAGAAAGCCACAAAGGAAAACGCCCCGCATAGTGCTCCAGCAGGATAGCAAAAAAGCGCTCCATAGAGCCATAAATGGCGCGGTGTATCATAACCGGCCTTTCCTTAGCGCCAGCAGAGCTTTCATAGACAAGATCAAAACGCTCTGGCAAAGACATATCCAGTTGTATCGTACCACATTGCCATGTCCGTCCTATAGCATCCTTAATATGAAAGTCAATTTTAGGGCCGTAGAATGCCCCATCGCCTTCGTTGATCTTGTATTCATGAGCGCTTTTGATAACAGCAGCATGCAAAGCCTGCGTGGAAGAAGACCATTGCTCATCACTCCCTATAGATTTTGCAGGACGGGTCGAGAGCTCTAAATGAAAATCCAGACCAAAGCATTCGTACACCTCCTGGGCCAAGTGCAAAACCGCCAAGACCTCTCCTTCTATATCAGAAGTCTGCATGAAAATATGCGCATCATCTTGATGAAAACAACGCACACGCAAAAGTCCAGATAAAGCGCCGCTCATTTCATGGCGGTGCACATGCCCAATTTCTGCAATACGCAGCGGCAGCTGACGGTAGCTGTACTGTCCCTTCTTGTAATAGAGAAGGCAGCCCGGGCAATTCATGGGCTTGATAGCAAAGTCCTTGTCATCCACGCGCGCAGTGTACATATTATCTCGATAATGCAGCCAATGCCCTGAGCGTTCCCAAAGCTCGCGCGAGAGCATCACCGGGCTTTTGATCTCTACATAGGCATGTTTTGCATGCAGGCTGCGCATAAAAGAAAGCAGCTCTTCCCATATCAGCATCCCGCGGGGATGGAAAAAGGGCATACCGGGCGCCTCTTCATGAAAAGAAAAGAGGTCTAAGCGCTTAGCTAAAATGCGATGGTCTCGTTTGCGGGCTTCTTCTATACGATGGAGATATGCGGTCAGCATTTTTTTTTCTGGAAAAGAAATGCCATAGATACGGGTCAGCTGTTCTTTTTGGGAGTCGCCCCGCCAATAAGAGCCTGAAGTTTTTAAGAGCTTAAAGCCTTGGATCAAACCAAAGTGAGGTATGTGCGGGCCAGCGCAAAGGTCCAGAAATTCACCTTGGCGGTAGGCGCTTAAAGTTTCCTCTTTGCCTTGGATTAATTCTAACTTGAAAGGGTTCTTAGCAAAAGCCTGCTTTGCGTCTTCTTCTCTGGCAAACTCAATGCGTTCGGGGATGAGCCTTTCTTTGATAATGTTTCTAGCCTCACTTTCTATTTTTTCTAAATCTTTTTCATGAAGACGCAGGCAGCCAAAGTCATAGAAAAAGCCTTCCTCTATAGCTGGTCCTATCGAAGGCTGAGCTTCTGGGAAAAAGCGCAGGACAGCCTGCGCAAGAAGATGCGCTGAGGAATGCCAAAAGACTTTTCTGCCCTCTGCATCGTCAAAGCCCAATATGGCAGCTTTATCCCCATCCCGGAGGCTTTGGCTGAGGTCTAGCAGCCTGCCATTGCGTCTTAGGACCAAAGGCGCTCCCCGCAGCTTTGCTTCTTTCTTGAGTTTTTTTGCCAGATCAAAGCCAGAGCTTGCTTCTTTTGCCAAGATAAGGCTTTCCCCGTTTTCTAAATAAATCCTCATACTCATCTACTCAGGCCCTGGCTTCTTTCATCACAAGAGTCTTAGATCGGATGAGAACCCAAGCGAAAGGACTTATCAAAGTACTGGAAATTCTCCGCCTTGTGCAGTTTTTCTATTCCCTCGTATATTTCAGGGGGGATTCTCCTGCACAGCTTGCGCGTCTTGAAATTGATAAAGGCGCCTTCTATCCATAACACGCAGCATATTTGGCTTTCCTCTTTGGAATAAAGACAATGCTTAAAAAGAAAGCGGCTCCTACTATGAGCAATGCCTTGCAGGGCCAGGTCCACCACGATGCTTTGTCCATGGCGAATCTCGCTTCTATAATCGAACAACTCACGCAAGGCAACTGGGGCATATACTACACGAGACAGGTCTAGCGGCATGCCTATCTGGCGCAAAAACGCAATCCGCACGTCTGTAGCATACTCACTGTAGGCAGAGTTCTTAAGATGCCCATTCATATCCATATCCGAAAAAGTTACAATATACTCCTTAGCAAAGGGCGCGCTCATTAGGGCATTGTTCATAAACAAAAGGGAACTGTCAAGGGGAAGTCAGCAGCTTTGTGTAAGCCATGCGCAGAGCCTCAGTGATATATGATGCTATAGTGCATATAATTTTCGTAGGTAAAACGACAGTAGTTGCGTGATTCTTGGATTGGAAGTCTTTCTAAGAAATAATAAAAATCGCCCTCTTTGTAATATTGCTTACGCCACTTGCGTAAATTGCCAGGCCCGCCGTTGTAGGCGATAGCGGCCCAGCAAAAGTTGCGTTCATATTTTTCTAAGAGCTCGCTAAAATAGTAAATCCCAAAACGTATATTGTACATAGGCTGAAACACTTCCCTGCTTGCCTTTTGTGCGAGGCTTTTTTGAGGGAAGATACGATCGGCAAGCCACTTTCCTGTTGCAGGCATGATTTGCATCAGACCCTGCGCTCCTGTGCGGCTGATGGCATTTTCTCGAAAGAGACTTTCCTGACGCATAAGGGCATAGCTGATACTCTCCTCTATGCCATAGTTTTTCCCATAGCTGCGTACAAGAGAGCGATGGGGGCGCGGGTAAAGAAGGAAGTTTAAAGCCTGCCCCAGACGAAAAGGGTCTATAGCCACTCCTTCTTTATACAAAAGCCTGCGTAAATAGTAGATTTGCACGTTCAGAGTTTTTGACGCACGGCCTAAGCGAACAAGCCTAAGCAGATACTGGCTTCTGTTTAGTTTGGCGCGGTATCGCTCTCGAAAGAGTCTGGTAGCAAACTCCCACTCGCCTAACTGGAAAAGAAGAGGAATAAGGCGGCCGGGGAGTTTGACTGACTTTTGGAGAGAAGACCAAATAGCTTTTGCTTTAGGGTCTGTGTAGCGATGGCGTTTTTGCAGGCTCAGAAAACGCCTTGCTTTACGAGAAGAGCCATAGCGTGAGATCCATTTGAGATAATCTGCGCTTGTTGTAACTTTTGTCCATGCCTTGTTCCACTTTGCCGGATTGGGATTTTGCCTTGAGTTTTTCCAAGCCTCCTGCGCATACATAGAGCCGGGGGCATAGTAGTAAAAGTTTTGCATAATCTCCCGCTCCTGCCTGCGCTTTTTTTTCTCTGCATAGTAACGCCCCAGCCAATAGAAAAAACGCCCGCTGGAATTGCTATGCGGCATTTGCTTATGCGCCTTCTCCCAAAAATCATCCGGAGCCCAATCTGGCTCTGCATTTTGCCCCAGCAGACTTTTCATAAGCAGGTCCTGCGTTCTTATATGGTGAGGATAGACCTGCACGTAAGCTAAGAGCTCACGAAAGTACAGAGGGTCTCTTGTTCCCTCTTTGCTCTTCCAAAGCCTGTAAATAACTGTACCAAAGGTCAGAGTGTTTGGGCAAAGAAGAGCGAAAAGGGCTCAGAAGCAATAGGCTTTCCTTGTATTCTCCCATACTATGTAACTGAGATGCGCACTTTGCAAGAATATGCAAATTTCTCCTTAGATAGGAATGAAAAGATTTTCTCAGCATTCTAAGGCCCTGCATATTCTTGGCAGCAATAAGATACAAAGCATCGCCCTGTAGTCTGAAGCTATTACTGCTTTGCACTATTTCCTTTCCTTTGAAGACGCTTTGCATGCGGGAGAGATAGGACTTTGGTATTACATCAGACAAGCTGATGATATTGCGCCAAAGCTTTTTGTTGTAAGAAATATATTTCTCTGAAGAAAAAAGATCAGGATAAAAGAATTCTAAGTCGTGCCATATCTCCCGGCGCAGCCAAAGCGCCTTGCTTTTATAGGCAGCCTTGAAGTAAAGGCTAAGCGCCAATTTTTTCTTCTTTGCATAAGCAAATGCCCTCGCTCTGAGAAAATAACTGGAAGCCCGCTGGAATGTCTGCGCCAGTCTAGATGTTATCAGCTTAAGGGAAGTTTTATGATCTTTGTTACGTATAAGCTTTGTAAGTCTTGCTTGAAAGACATGCTCTGAAAAGGCGTCTTTTCTTAAGCGGATGATCTCCAAAAGGCCTAAACTCAATTCAGACATCTCATAGCGTTCCGCTTCCAGAGCAGCCTGCCAGGCAGTGATCACTTCCATAGGCTGAGAGCGGGAATCCTGCTTTACAGGGCGCAGACAAAGCAAGAGCCCCTTTTCGTCTCTTGCCGTGGGACAAGAGATGTCCAAAATGGAAAAAAAATAGCGAAAAGAGCGTATAATTTTGCTTTGAGATTTTTGCTTTTCCTGCTTATCTTTGTTCAATAGCGCTAAAGCAAGGGCATAGCTTGCCTGTTTATGGTAGGGAGCAGCGTCTGCAAAACGTTTCTTGATCTCTTCCCAATCATGAGCCCGGAGGAGCTCTGGCAGCTCTCTTTTTGCCCAAAGCGCAGGCCTGCTATGGTGCATAAGTAAGAGCAGCACAAAAAATACGCCTAATATTCTCATTCCTAAATGTATCGATCTATAAACTCCATCTGTGGGGCCTCAAGAGCAGCCAATAGTATTTCTAAAGAAGCAGATTACGTAATTCTTCCAAAAGCAAAGAACGGTATGCTGAAGGCTCGTGTTTGCGAACAAAGCGCATCAGCGCATGTATGCCTTCTTCAATCTCTTGCTCCAGCTTTCGCCGTACGCCTGCGCTTTGCAGGAGTTCTTGTAAAGTTTTTATTGTTTCTTCTGCCCGTCGTTTTTTTGCATCCTGTAGGCTGTCTAAAAGAAATGCAGCCTGCTTTGGCTTACTTCTTTGCAGAAGTACAAAGAGAGGCCTTGTCATCAAGCCTTTCTTGAAATCTTGGTACAGCTCCTTCCCTGATGGCTTAGATGTGCTTGCGTAATAGTCTAAAAAATCATCCCGTATTTGAAAAACACGCCCCAGGTTTTCACCAAAGCGGCGATAGCTGAGGCTCTCATGAGCATCGCTCTTCCCGTCTTTTGCTAAGATATAAGCCGACTCTGTCATAGCTCCAAAAAGGGATGAGGTTTTACATAGGATAATACGTTCGTAATTTTTGAGACTGGTAGATAGAATGATCTTTTTTTCGTTTTCCTCCCGCATTTGTATCAATTCACCCAAAGCAAGCTTTCGTATAGCGCGACTAAACAGTGGAAGAAGCAAGGGGGCATATTTGTTAATACTCAGATGCTGCAAAGCGCAGGCAAGTATATAATCTCCACTCAAAATGCTGACTTTGTTCCCATATACAACATTAGGGCTTAGTCGTGAGCGCCGTATGCTTGCATCATCTATTACGTCGTCATGCAAAAGGCTGGCCATATGTATAAGCTCCCCTACAACACCTACATCTACCCATTCCTGAGCCTCGCAGCGCAAAAGCTTTGCAACAGTATAGTGCAGCAAAGGTCGTATACGTTTCCCGCCGCTTTTCCTGACATATGCCTTGATTTTTTTCAGGACAGGCAATTCTTCAGCGATGACTTTTTGCAGACCTTTATCAATGACTTTGAGGATGCGAGCGCGTTGGAACATGGTAGCTGTACTGTCTTTCTATATGTAACTGCTATAGGAGTAGCCGCTTGCTATTTGCGCCTATACCTATAATTGAAGCTAAGCGCCGATTCCTAGCCTTGCATAGCAGATGCTTTTAGCAACAAGGCTTTATAGCAGGAGATGCGGGATATACCAGCAGGCGGACGCATAAAAAACCAGCCTCAGGAGCTGGTGAAGTGCAGCTGCCGATGAGTGGACAAATGAAAAAACTCTTTTTGCTTAGCCTACGCAAGCTGGACTTATATCATCTAATTGCATATCTTCTTTTTTGATTACAAAAACCTAGTCAAACAAATTTTGCCCTGCTCTATGCTTGTCCTAATTTGAAATTGAAATAACATTGTTTTTTGTCCCAAAACAGGTTTTTCTGCGCAGGCAAAAACGAAAACTGAGACCCAGATTCTCTGAGCCTTAGTTTTGAGACCGGCTCTTCGTAACTGTAAGATACAGCTCTTTTGGGGGAGGGCAGGGCTCTTGCTTTCTGGCTATGAGTATGCGCGCCCATTTCCTTTCTGTATATTGGCACAGGTCTTCTATGTTGCGTCCAGCCATACCCTCAGAAGCCAGCGCCAAAGCTTCCAGCTGCGCTTGTTCTAAATGACCCGCATATTGCGCAAAGATCATAGCTCTCTCGCGGGCTTGCGGGAGGGGAAAATGAATCACAGTATCGAAGCGCGAGAGCAGCGCCGGGTCTAAATCCTCTCTACGATTTGTTGCTCCTATAGTCAAAACACTTTCTTTTTTTTCTATGCTGTCAATTTTACGAAGTAAAACAGACAAAAGGCGGCGCGTAGCCTCAAAGAGCCCTCCTTCACGTGAAGTGGCAAGGGCGTCAATCTCGTCTATAAAAATCAGAGCCCTCTCATACATAGCGGCCGTATCAAAAATAGCAGCCAGATTTTGGGCGGATTCTCCATAGTACTTGCTCAGCACGTTTTCTATAGCGATATACACCATAGGAAGCCTGCTTTGCTGAGCTATCAACTGCGCCATAGTGCTTTTGCCTACTCCCGCAGGCCCCTGAAAAAGGATTGCGCCCGCTTTATTCGTAGCCTGCGCTCCTCTGGTAGCCTGTGCCACCTTATCAAAAATCTCAGGATGGCGCAGTGGAAGAAGAATCGTCTCCAGAATCTCTTCACGAACTTTGTGATATCCTGCAAAGCCCTGCAATCTTAGTCTGCCGCTGTCTTTTTGCTGCTCTGCCTTCGTGTCTTCCCGCTGCCCTTCCTGTGCTGTTTTTTGCGGAGGAAGGAGGATGCGGGCTCCAAGTTTTTCAAGCAGCAAAGCGGGGTCTTGTTTTTGGCTTTGGGAGGCTTCTAAAAAGAATTTCAAAAGCGCAATACAGCAATGCACTTCGTTTTGGTTCAGGTTGCCGCGTTTTTGCGTTTCAACAAGAGCATGGGAAGTCAAAAAGATGAACTTAAAACGTATCCCATCATAAGGGCTGACGTATGGTTTGTACAGCGGGCCTGCATCCTGAAAACTTACAAAATTCTGCTCAAAAGATTGTATGCGCACGTTTTCTATATATCGCGTGATCAAGGCTAAGGCATCATAGATTGTTTCTTTCTCGATGCTTGGCACATCAAAAGTAAATTTGCTCTCTCCCTTTGTGAATTGCAAGGCAGGCAGCTGCATATGCTGCGCGCTCTGCGAAAGGTCTCTTATTCTCAGCGCTTCTTCTTCTAATTGCGCCCGCGCCTGGCTGAAACTGAGCTCCTGTACCTCTCTTTGCTCTACCATATGTATCATGAAAGCCTTAAGCTGCGCTGTACTTTTGCAAGGGCAGGGGCTCTGCAATCAAAGGCAAGGCTAGGCCAAGCATGATAGATCGTAAAGGTTTTTTTATAGAAAAAATGGGCGCATGATTGTACAGAAAGCCTGCTCATGAAAGCGCTTTTTGCGCTGGAAGCGACGCAAACAACAGCACAAAGATCAGGCAAAGCATATGAGAAGGAAATTGTTTATCTTGTACTTGAAAAAATAAAAAGGCAATAAAGATCATGAAAATCTATAGTGAGCAGAAAGATGATACAATGCAATGTACCGGGTAGACAGAAATAATTTTTACAAAGGGCAGAAAACAGCCACCGTGCAGATTGATCAAAATTTACGAAAATAAAGCATGATCGCAAGACAGCTATGAGCGCCTGCATACTTCCCATACCTAAGCTAAGTCTTGTATGATCCCTGCTATGCAGTCATACACTTTTTCTAAGGCCTCTTCTTCTATGCAGTAAGGCGGAGTCAGGTAGATTACGCTACCCAAAGGACGAAGGAAAACGCCCCTATGCAAGGCATATTGCATCGCCCGCCAGGCAAAGTCTGCGTCATATTCTCTTTTTTCCCGAAGTTCTACAAGCCCCACGGAGCCTAAGTAGCGGCACTCCTTTATCTTATTTGCGATCTTGGGCTTTTGCTGCAAAGCATCTAAGTGTTTTTTATGTAAGTTTTCCAGAGCTTTTAGATTTTGCCATGTTTCTTTAGGAGATAAAAGCTCAAGACTGGCAAGAGCCGCAGCGCAAGCCAGGGCATTTGCCGTCATACTATGCCCGTGAAAAAGACAATGTCTGCGAGAATCATCGTAGAAGCCCTGATATATTTCTTCTGTCGCTAAGGTGGCAGCAATGGGCAGGTAGCCCCCTGAAAGGCCCTTACTAAGCGTCATAAGATCAGGCCATATCTTTGCCATTTGACAAGCATACAAAACACCCGTACGTCCGCAGCCTGTAAAGACTTCGTCTGCAATCAGGAAAATCCCTTCCTCAGTGCATATCTCACGCAGTTTTCTTAGCAGCGCAGGCGCATAGAAATGAAAGGAGGAAGAGGCTCCTTGAATCACAGGCTCCAGGATAAGGGCGCAAATTCTGCCGGCTCTTTCTTTGCAAAGACATTGGAAGGCATCAAGAACAGGCGCAAGCGAAGGCAAAGCGAGGCTCTCATCGCCAAAGTAAGCAAAAGGACAGCTTGGCTTAGGAAGGCGATGGCAAGGGAAAAGCAAGGGAGCAAAGGCCTGATGAAAAAGTCCCCTATCACCAACTGACATTGCGCCAAAGGTATCCCCATGATAGCCCCCCCCTAGAGTCACAAACTCTCTACGTTTTGTATCACCTTGATTCCAGAAATACTGGTACGCCATTTTTATCGCAATTTCCACAGCAGTACTGCCATTGTCAGAAAAAAAAACGCGCGGCAGCGCCTCTTGGGTACTCTGCGCAAGTCTTTGGCTTAGGCATATAGCCGTCTCATGCGCCAAGCCCGCATAGATTACGTGTTCTAGCCTTGCTAGCTGCCTGCTGATACTTTGATTTATATAAGGATGGCAGTGCCCATGTATATTCACCCACCAGGAGCCTATTGCGTCTATAATAGTTTTCCCATCTCTCGTGTAGAGATATACGCCCTCAGCCCTGTCTATGAGCAGAGGCATGGGCGCCAGTTTCATCTGCGTATAAGGCTGCCAGGCGTAGCGGCTAAACATTTCTTCTGCATTCATAACTTTTCACATCCCACAGTGTCAGGGCTATGGCCATGCTTGGCTCTAATAATCAGCTGAGAGCCCTTAGACTTCTGCTTTGCATTTGGCTTGGCAAAAAAGATAAGGGAAAGATCATGCTAAAGCTTCGCCAATGCAAGGACTTATTTTTTATAGCAATGGCTTGCAGCCATGCAGGCCTGTATCGTACTGCAAAAAGCGCAAAGCTTGCAAGAGCTCAGCTCAGGAATTGGAGCAGAGCAGGGAGACTTACAGCTTGCTCGAAGATAACAGCTGTGCATAGCAGTACCTAAGCTAAAAAAGGAATTTACAAAACCCGCCATGCTCGCAATTCTTTGCCCATAGGCTCTGCCCTTCTTTTTTAGTTTCTTATGTCTTGAAGACTATGTCACCCCTTTCCCATACTTTTCAGCTTTTTTCTGATTACCAAGCGGCCGGAGATCAACCCCGTGCTATAAGTCAATTAGCAGAGGCCTATCAAAAAGGTACAGAACGACTCTGTTTGCTTGGAGTAACAGGTTCAGGCAAGACCTACACGATGGCGTCTTTTATAGAGAAGATTAACAGACCAACGCTTGTCCTCACGCATAACAAAACTTTGGCAGCGCAGCTATATCGTGAGTTCCGAGAATTTTTCCCCCACAATGCAGTAGAGTATTTTGTCTCTTATTACAATTACTACCAGCCTGAAGCCTATGTGCCGGTCAGCGATACTTTTATAGAGAAAGATTCTTCCGTGAATGATGAAATTGACCGCTTACGCCTCCGCGCCACTTCTGCTCTCATAGAACGAAAAGACGTTATCATTGTTGCTTCTGTCTCTTGTATCTATGGACTTGGTTCACCAGAAGAATATCGCCATAGCCTTGTCATTCTTGAAAGAGGCATAGAAGCCGAACGCAACGAAGTCATGCGCCAGCTCCTGCATATACAGTACCAGCGCAACGATATAGAAGTAGCCCGCGGTAACTTTAGGGTGCGTGGGGACTCCTTGGAGATTTTCCCTGCCTATCGTGAAGAAGGCATACGCATTACATGGTTTGGAGATGAAGTAGAAAGCATTGCGCTTACTCATCCTACAAGCTCGAAGACTCTTGGAGAACTGGAAAGAGTCATCATTTATCCCGCCCGCCACTTTATTACTTCTATCCCAAAGCTCAAGAACGCAGTACTTAGTATTAGAGAAGAACTGAGAGAACGTATCGCATTTTTTGAGCAGGCAAACAAAGCCCTGGAATTAGAACGCATTGCTTCGAGAACGCGTTTTGATCTAGAAATGCTTGAGACTACGGGATATTGTAATGGGATTGAAAATTATTCGCGCCACCTTACGGGACGCAGGCAAGGAGAGCCTCCTCCCTGTTTATTAGATTATTTTGCGGGGGAATTCCTCGTGATTATTGATGAAAGCCATGTCTCCCTGCCTCAAATCCGCGGGATGTATGAGGGAGATCGTTCCCGCAAACAGACACTCGTGGATTACGGCTTTCGTCTCCCTTCCGCCTTAGACAATAGACCTTTGCATTTTCAGGAATTCGAAGAGCGAGCAAAACGTGTGCTCTATGTATCCGCTACTCCAGGAGATTATGAGCAAGAAAAAACTCAGATGCACGTAGAACAAATCATTCGTCCCACAGGACTTATGGACCCTCAAGTAGAAGTCTGCCCTACCAAAGATCAAATTGAAGACCTGCTAAAAAGAATAGAAAAATGTAAGGAAGCAAAAGAACGCGCTCTCGTGACTACCTTGACCAAAGTGATGGCTGAAGACCTATCTGATTATCTCTCAGAAATGGGCATCAAGGTGGCATGGCTCCATTCAGAAGTGCAGACTATAGAAAGAGTAGAAATTATACGCGACCTTCGCTATGGAGTTTATGACGTTTTGGTGGGAGTCAATCTTTTACGCGAAGGCCTCGACATACCAGAAGTCTCCCTTGTTGCGATTTTGGATGCGGACAAGGAGGGCTTTTTACGCAATACCCGTTCTTTGATCCAGACCATAGGACGCGCTGCACGCAATGCAAAGGGCCACGCTGTATTATATGCTGATCGCCTCACCGATTCCATGCGCAAAGCTATAGAAGAGACAAAGAGGCGCCGTAAAATGCAAGCAGCATATAACAAAAAGCACAATATCAGCCCTCAGACTATACGAAAAAAAATCCAGGACATTATTGAAAGAGATTATGGTGATCAGAGGGAAGATGAGGCCCTTGTCGAGATTCAAAAAGAGATCCAGCTCCCCCCTCAGGCTTCGCTTAAAGAGAAGACAGACATCTTGCGCAGAAGTATGATGGATGCAGCAGCCCATCTTGATTTTGAAAAGGCTGCCTTGCTGCGCGATACCATCATGCGTATCACAGAAGAAAGCAAACAAAATCACTCTGCTCCAAAATACAAAGCTGCAAGAACTCGCAGAAACAAGGGACCAAGCGCTGTTACAAAAAAAGCAAAAAGGAAACTACGCTCCAAAGCGAAATCAGGAAGCACAGCTTGAAGCCCTCCCTCCATGGCCTAAGAACTATTTGCGTCTATGAGCTGCCGGGCTTGTTCTGATATGGATAGCACCTGAGCCCCAGCACCAACGTCCCTGAGTACAAACGCCGCTTATTACAAGACCGCAGCTGTAGCTGTCAGCAAAAGCAAGGCTACATTATTACTACAACGCACACGAGCCCCATCCCCAATGCGACATAATGCGGCGGCCGAGACGCCATTTATTACAACACCGCTGCCGTTAGCAAAACAAACGCCGCAGAGCGCCTGCGCCTCCTATTTCTCCGGGCGCCCCAGTCAACAGAAACCCCCGCCGCGGGCCACAAACGCCGCCTTATTACTACTTCAAATTAGCAGCGCAGCAAGCCTGTAAGGAATACAATTTGATATTAGAAGATGTGGAATGTGAAGAAAGTAAATCCAGCAAGCAAAAAACCTTGTTTGTTTATTGCAGGAAACTAAAATAGCCAGAATTTACCGCAGGCTGGCTCTGCCCTGTGTTTGCTTTATATCTTGCTGACTTGCCTTGCTTGTTTCTTGCGGGCCTGCGCCTGCCTGCTTTTGTATAAGCTCTATAAGCAGTTTTCTATTTTCACTTATTCCAGACTCTAGCCTTTGTATGTCTTGCTTTAAATCTTGCTTTGTATCTCTTATTGTAAAAAAGACCGCTGTAAAGCAAAGCCCGATGGCAGCAAAGCCAGCTAAGAGACTCCACTTTAGCCAGTCAAAACTAAGCTCCAGCTTCTCTATTTTTACCTGCATAGATTGCAGGGGAGTAATGCCCGCTTCTTTTGTTTCTTGCGTATCCATGACTGATAATGAAAGCCAGCTTACTATAGTCATAAGACTAAGCAAGCACTATTTACATTAGTGTATATAGGCGTGACATTGCAAGGGCAGAACAATATCCTTTCTAAAAATAAAATTCGCCCGCCCCGCCCCCATGCGCTGCCTTAAAAAACTTGACTTTTGCCGCCTTCCTTTTTTCGTCATGCTAAGGCCTGCTGCCAGAAGTGAGAGCCTGCGATATTTGAGTTATGAAGGATGATAGGGCAAGGCGATGAGCTCCATAAAACGCGCCCTTATTTCCCTTTCTGATAAGACGAAGCTTGGCTTACTAGCTTCTTTTCTCAGCCAAGAGGGCGTGGAGATTCTGTCTACAGGAGGCACGCTGCAGGCTCTGCAAGCCCAAGGCCTCAAGGCGACTTCCATTGCGTCTTATACCGGCTTTCCAGAAATACTGGATGGCCGCGTCAAAACCCTGCACCCCAAAGTACACGGCGCCCTCTTGGGGCAAACTGACATAGCGCTTCATAGACAGGCTATGAGGGATCATGGTATAGAAGCTATTGATCTCCTGGTGGTAAACCTCTACCCCTTTGGCCAATGTATTGCGCAGGAAGGCCATTCTCTCGAAGAAGCTGTGGAGCAGATTGATATAGGAGGGCCTGCCATGCTCCGGGCAGCTGCTAAAAACTACAAGCATAAGCTTGTGATCTGTGACCCTGCTGACTATGAGGCCTTCATCCAAGAGTACAAACAAAACAACAAGAGCATCAGCCTTAGCAGGCGCCTTGAGATGGCATCCAAAGCTTTCAGTCATACTGCTTCCTACGATAGCATGATCGCTTCTTATTTACAAGAATATAGAGGTGAGAAGCTGCCAAATACGCTGCACTTGAGTTTGCAGAAGGCGCAAAGCTTACGCTATGGAGAAAACCCCAGCAAGAAGCGGCTCTGTATTTTCCTTCGTATCAAAAGCAGGCTTTCGGCCAGAGACTTTGGGAACAAAAACAGGGCAAAGAATTATCTTACAACAACGTCTTAGATGCTCATGCGGCTCTTCGGACTCTGATACTCTTGCAGCGCCCTGGGGTTGCCATCATCAAGCATCTTAACCCTTGCGGGGCTGCGCTTATTTCCCGTGTGCCGCAGCTTTCTGCCCAGGCAAGCGATGAAGCCCTTTGCGATGCCTTTGTACGCGCTTTTTCCTGTGATCCTCTAAGCGCATACGGGGCATTATTGCGGTAAAGGGAGAAGTAGGCCTAAAGCTGGCGCAGGAAATTTCTAAAAACTTTGCCGAGGTTCTTCTTGCTGAGTCTTTTACGCAGGAGGCACGAGAACTCTTTCTACGCAGGAAAAATCTGCGGCTCCTTTCTTATCAGCCTGCCCTGCTCAGGCTTGCCAAGCCTATGGAAATACGCAACGCTATGGATGGCTTCCTATACCAGGACAGCGACCTTAGTTCCTGCGACCCCGCTTTATGGAAGCTTGTGAGTGAAAAGAAAGGAGACGCTACGTTAATAGAAGCATTAGGCTTCCCCTGGAGCATAGCAAGACAGATCAAATCGAACGCTATAGTTTTTTGTTCTGAAGATGCGACCTTAGGGATAGGCGCAGGACAGATGAGCCGCCTAGATTCGGTTGAGCTTGCTATAGCTAAGGCAGCTAAAGCGCAGCTTAGTCTGAAAGCTTCCCTTGTAGCCTCCGATGCCTTTTTCCCTTTTCGGGATGGTATAGACGCTCTGGCAAAAGCAGGCGCAAAAGCGGTCATACAACCGGGCGGCTCTATCAGAGACCAAGAAGTACTAGAAGCTGCCAATGAGCATGGCCTAATTATGATCTTTACGGGGATGCGGCACTTCTTGCATTGACTGCGCGCTGCTGCCTAAGGAAAGGGCATAGCTCTTCTCTTTGTCCTGCGGCAAGTCCTGCATTCTGCTTCCTGTATCCTGCTTAAAAAAGTCTTGTTGGATATTTGCCAGAGCAGCATAATCGGGGCAGGCTGAATTGTTTTATGCCTGAAGCTACGCAAAACTTCCCCCCTGTATACCAAAAAGACGCCGGGCATCTGCAGAGGGTCTCCCATGCTGAGGTTGATTTCATCATTACTGAGAGCCGTAGCGCCGCTGCCTTCTAACCAAATACGCGGATTAAAAATACGCTGCAACTTCCCTCTTTTCAAATCAAATACGCGGTAGAGTTCTTGCTGCGGGTCAGGGACGCGTATCGTATGCTGTAGTCCATAAAGATCAAATACATCGTCTGCATCTTCCTGGGACGCCATGTGAACCAAGACGAGATCTACTCCCTGCATATGTATAGCCTGCAGCTGCGTTTTGAGGTCTAAGAGCGTTCTGTGACAAAAAGCGCAGCCCAAATGACGTAAAAATGTAAACAAAAGCGGCAAATGATAGCTCAGGGAAAGCAGATCATAGCCCCTATGTGATATTTTTTCTCTTAATAATCTTTGTAATAAAATGATATCCACTGTCTCACACATCCTTTTTGCATAAAATATATGCTATTTGTTTATAGTATATATACATTAGACATATGCTTTGAAAAATGCAAACACTTTTTATGAAAATAACAAAGGAATAGGAAAAAAATATCAAATTTCATAAGAAAATCAGAAATATGGAAACTGATTCGCTTTTTCCCATACATAAGATTAGGATTCCACCTATGGCTTCTGTAGACTTCTTTGTCCTGCTGGACTTACTTTCGACTCTTGCAATTCGTGATGCTTAGCGCTTCTATTCCTAAAAGATAAGCCTTGCAAGATCGGTAATGCAAAAGGAAGCATAGCGAAAAAAGCTTGGCAGGCTAGGATCTATGCTGCGCAGTTTTTTACCTCCTCTGCTTTGTACGCAATGGCTGTCTTGTACTTCTTTGGGCCGGACGCTGCGCATTATTTTTTTGTATTGATAAGATTTTTTTTTTGCAAAGAGCTGAGTTTCTGGATAGACTTTTCTCGCTTGTAGGCCAGATTAAGATTTGCTAAGTTTTCTGCGTAAACAAGGCGCAAAGGGCGCCTGCCTCGCGTGTATTTTGCAGCCTGCCCCATTGCGATGGCTCAAGAGACGTTTTTTAAGATCAAGAGCAGCGCCTGTATAAAGGCTTCCATCCGCGCACTTTAGTATATATACATAAGCCATTGCAAAGAGGCAGGCCTTTTGCCTTGCCTGCGCTTTTATAGTAAGCTGTACGGCTATAGTCAAAATATAGCAAGCTCTTTTTTCGCTCTCTTTGCTTTAGCTGCAAACAGCAAGCTTTTCCCATCTCAGCTTTCATCCTTCCCGCATAAGCAAGAGAGTATCTGCGCTCGGCGATCGAGACATGTCGTCTGAAGAAAATTTACGCGTATGCTTAGCATAAAGATCGCTCAAACATAGTATCGTATGCACTGGATGATCCTGTACCGTGATATTTCTGTCACGTTCTGCTTGTATTCCATCTTCATGCAGCCATGAGGCGCTGACCCGTCCCCCTAAGTCCTCTGCCTGCATAACAATATGGAAAAGGTAGCCGCCCAAATTTTTCATGAAGACGCGCACCTGTTCACAAGGACATACAGAAAGGGCGCGCCGCAAATGAAAGAGCCATGGGAGGGGAAGCGCCTTTTTTATCGCATATTCTTTTTCTTCATAGGCAATTAAAAGCTGCAATATATACTGAAATTGATCTATTTTACCTGACAAGTTCCTTCCAGTGACTGTACTTGCTGCCCTGCAAGGCAAGGAAGGTCCAGGATTTTTGAGTATTTGTAGATAGCATTGTACAATAAAGGTTTGATGATGGCTTGGTGTTGCATACATTTGCCTTGTTTTTTACTCTATTTTTGCAAGTACAGAAAAAGGCGGTAGTATTTTTAGCGTTTTGCGTTAGAGTTGCTCCTTCTACATAGCGCTAAGCTTGGCTTTTTCAACAGAAGCTAAGAAATTCTGACCTGGCTTCGTCATATATACGCTGGCAGATAAGCGCATGGTAAAGATATCATGGTAAAGATATGAAAAAATGAGCAGCAAAGAAACTTGGAGCCTTGCGCTCTTTTTATGACGCTACAAGCAGCCTATGTTTCTCATATGCCGCTTTATAGGGCTAAGACGGCGGCCTAAGCGCACAAATAGCAGAGGCGCAGGAAGGCTACATGACTATGCTGAGCATAATCGAAGCGCAAGCCCTAAAAAGGAGGCGTGCCTTTGTTTGTAAAAGCAGGATCGTGAGGGCTGCAGGCCATAAGCATGCTCTTCTCAGCGATGAGTGGAGCGCTATTGACACAGGCTGCAATTTTGTCCTGCTTATTGTATCCTGCATGTTGTGCTCCTGCTTTTGATCGTCCTGCCCAGTGAAGTTTGCATGTACCAAAGCCGATCTTTGTACTTATTCTATAAAAGTAAGTATGCAAAAGCGGGCAATTTTTGTAATGAATCACGTACATATGCGATACCTGGATAGAAGCAGCCAGTTTTCCCTGCGTCATAAGAAAACCAAGCCGTACTGGCCTATCATATGCTTTTTAGCTCTTTTTACTTTGGGTTTTTTGCGTAACTGCATGTATTTTGCCAACCTGCTTTTCCTTCTTTCCTCTCTCTTTCTCCATTGGAACAAGCCACAAAATCCACTCCAAGATGATAAAGACAGCTTAGATATCACTGTATCAAGTCCAAGCACATCTATTGGCAGGGCCTGAAGGTAGCAAGATCGACCTTGTTGTAATAAGCAGAGTCAGGGAGTTGTTGTAATAATGTAGCCTTGGCTCTGATGACAGCAGCGGTGTTGTAATAAATGACGTCTCGGCGCCGCATTATGTCGCGTTGGGGCTGGGGCTCGTGTGCTGTAGTAATAATGAGGCCTTTGTTGTAATAATGCGGCCTTTGGCCACCGCATTATGTCGCGTTGGGCGCTGGGTCTCTGTGTGCTGTACATACTAGAACAATCCAGCTTAGAGCTAGTTTTCACTTAGTTCTTCTATCAAACGCAGATAGAGTGTACTGAGCTTGATTTCTGCCTTTGCGGCTATAGCCATGATCTCTGGTATGGAGACGGCCTTGAGGCGCTTTGGGTCGCAGTCATCTGTCAGCACGGAAAGAGCGCAGCATGGCAGGGCGCTATGCGCAGCCACGATCACTTCGGGGACTGTTGACATGCCCACCGCATCAGCTCCTATCGTTCTTAGAAAGCGGTATTCTGCCCTTGTCTCAAGACTGGGGCCTGTTAGGGCGACATAGACCCCCTGTCTTAGCAAAATATCGTTTTTGGCAGCTATGGCATGCAGCTTTTCGTTCAGCGTGTGAGAATAGGGGGCGCTCATATCAGGGAAACGCGGGCCTAAGGCATTTTTGTTTGGGCCTCTCAGGGGATGGTCTGTCTGCAAATTGATATGATCTTCTATCAGCATGAGCTCGCCTTTGTTCCAGCAGGGGTTTAGATTGCCGGCGGCGTTAGAAATAAGCAGATACGCAGCGCCCAATGCCTTGAGAATACGTACAGGAAATGTGATTTGCTGCATGCTGTATCCCTCGTAAAAATGAAAACGCCCCTCTAAGACCACAAGCTTCTGCCTGTCATCTTTATAGCTCGCATAATGCAGTCTCCCTGAATGGAATTCTACAGTAGGAGCAAGGAAGCCGGGTATGCTCTTGTAATCCAGACTCTTCTGCAGCCTAAGCTCTTCCAAAAAATGCCTGCCTAGGCCAGTGCCTAAAATAACGCCTATATGGGGCTCTTTTATGCCTTCTTTGTGCAAGAAAGCGCAGGTCTCATCTATTTGCTGGAGCATGTCCATCCGCTATGCCTTGCTTTATAGGGCTACGCATCTGGCGTCACGTATAATTTTATTGAGGTCTAAGGACACTCACAGAGCGATGCGTGGGGTCTACCTCCCCCAGCAGGCCCTGCTCTGTGTTGTGTATGCGCATCAAAGTGTAGTGCTTTTTCTCCTTTAGCTGTAAAAAACGAATGCTACTTACGCGTTTGTCCTCAAGATAGATTTCAGCATAGGAGCCGCCTTCCTGCCAACCGTGAGCAGAATCGACGCCTCCAAAGTTTCCAGAGTTCAAAAAAACAGTTTCCTTTGCAAGCGCTACTCCATAGTCTTCATGCACATGCCCTGAAAGCACGAGAGAGGGCTGGTTTTCGTCCAGGTAGCGCCGTATGCCTTGGGAGCCAACATGGCCTAGGGAAGGAATGCAGTCAAAAAAGCCATAGGCGGGATTATGCAGGACTAAAATATCAGGCTGCGCCTCCGTGAAGAATTCCAAGGGCTCGGAATAAAGGTGGCCTTGCTCCTGTTCCTCATGATAGACGATAGATAACTTCTCAGGTATGCCTGAGGCGCGTATAGGAGCGCCACCATAGCCTGCAAATTTTACCGCCCTTTTGTACTTCACTTGGCGGTGCAGGTCGTAATCGCGCAAGTCTGTATAACGCAGATCAATATCATAATTCCCGGGCAAAAGCCAGGCGGGCGCATTCGCATATTTCTCTATGAGCTCTCGTATAAGGCTGTACTTCTCTTTCATGGTTTTGGCAGCGATCTCAAAAAACTCACGGTATCTATGAGCCTTCTCCTGCAGGTCCTTAGACTTAGTTTCCTGCTTTGTATATTTCTCAGGGAAGCGTAAAATATCAGATACTAAGTCCATAGGATACTGGAACTCTTGGATATCCTGGCAAATATGATAGAAATACTCCTGCAGAGAAACGAAATCGTATATTTTTTCTTCTTCATAAAAGGCTTTGTAAATGATGTCGCCGGATAGTAGATAGAGGTCTGTGTGCGTGCTGTCCAGCAAAGAACGCAGGTTTTTCAGAGCGTCGTGGATGTCTGTCAGATAGATGATCTTCAAAACAAATATTAGGCAGCCTGCAAGCGCCTACTTGAGACCGGCTCTAAGGCAACTTGGAGTCTGCTTGGCAGCGCCTCCTGTGTCGCAAGAGCCTGCTTGAGAGCGGCTCTTAGCGCTATGGCATCTGCAGCATACAAAGGGGCTCAGGCGGAGTCTGAGTTGGATCGCTTCTTCTCCTGAACAATGGCATGCTGCATCTTATGACTCAAGCTGTCAATTTCTTTTGCTAAGCTGGATATTGCCTGCGCATCACTTTTGGCCGGCCTTTGCTCTGTCTTTGCCTGAGCGCTCCCCCGCCCCTCGTGCGGGGAGTCAAGATGCCTTGCAGCTTCGCGGCCTCTCCTATACAAGTGCCAGAGAGCAGAAAAGAAGCCTAGGAACAGACCTATGATGAGGCCTATAACAGAATTTGTAGAAGAGAAATGTTTGTCGTAGTACCAGCCCGCCGCAACAAAAACGAGGAAAACGGCAAGAAATTCAAAGCCAAGGCTCAGTAGGCCAAAGGCATGCCTTGCTTTAGAAAACACTCGAGAGATATTCTTTATTCATCTGCGATATGAAGTCCATACTGATTTCTTTAGGACAGATGGCTTCGCATTCATACTGGTTTGTGCAGTTTCCAAAGCCCTCCTTGTCCATTTGAGCTACCATATTCTGAACACGGCGTTTTTTCTCTACAGCGCCCTGCGGCATCAGCGCCAGATGAGATACTTTGGCGCCTACAAAAAGCATAGCAGAGCTGTTTTTACAGGCGGCAACACAGGCGCCGCAGCCTATACATTGGGCCGCATCCATAGCCAGGTCAGCCTGCTCTTTCCCTATTAGAATTTCGTTGGCATCCGGCGCATTCCCAGTATTTACGGAGATGTAGCCTCCAGCCTGAATGATACGATCAAAGGAGGATCGGTCTACAACCAAATCCTTGATAACAGGGAAGGCCCGTGCGCGCCAGGGTTCTATACAAATGCTGTCTTTGTCCTTGAAATGACGCATATGGAGCTGGCAGGCGGTAGTAGCACGCTGGGGCCCATGGGCGATGCCATTGATCACCATACTGCATGCGCCGCAAATGCCTTCGCGGCAATCGTGATCAAAGGCAACAGGCTCCTGTCCTTCCTTAAGCAGCTTTTCGTTCAAAACATCTAACATTTCCAAAAAGGACATATCCTTGCTCAGGTCCTTAAGGTGATAGCTTTGCATTGCTCCCTTTGCCTTGGGGCTGCTTTGACGCCAAATTTTCAGTTTTATCCGCATTATCTATAGCTCCTTTGAGTCATTTTTACATATGCAAAACTCAGTTTTTCTTTATGGAGCCTTGCTTTTTTGCCATAACCCTTGTATTCCCATGCTGCGACATAGCTGCAACGTTCATCTTGGCGGAGGGCCTCTCCTTCAGGGCTTTGGTATTCTTCACGGAAATGCCCTCCGCAGGATTCATTACGATGCAAGGCATCCTGGCACATCAATGCGCCAAATTCAAGAAAGTCTGCCAAGCGCCCGGCTTTTTCCAGGCTCTGATTTAGGCTTGCCTCTGTTCCAGGAACGCAGACATTCTGCCAAAACTCCTCTCGCAGCTCCGGTATACGCTGCAAACAATGCTCCAGACCTTTTTTATTACGGGACATCCCACAATGCTCCCACAGCAAGAGGCCCAGTTCCCGGTGAAAGGAATCCACCGAACGTTTGCCTTTGATAGAAAGAAGCCGCTGGATTTGCTTTTTCTGCAGGCTTTGGCTCTCCTGAAAAACCTTGTCATCCGTCGGAGGCGGCGGGTCCCAGCCAAGCTGCGCAAGATACTGCCCTATCGTATAGGGCAAAATAAAATAGCCGTCTGCCAAACCCTGCATAAGCGCGCTTGCGCCTAATCTATTTGCGCCATGATCAGAAAAATTGGCCTCGCCAAGCACAAAGAGCCCGGGCACATTGCTCATGAGATTGTAATCCACCCATAGCCCGCCCATAGTATAGTGCACAGCGGGGAAGATGCGCATAGGTCTTTGGTAGGGGTCCTCCCCAGTAATACGCTCATACATTTGGAAGAGATTGTCATAACGGTCTGCTATGGCCTTCCTGCCCAGCCTTTGGATGGCAGCTGCAAAGTCCAGGTAGACGCCAAGCCCGCCAGGCCCCACACCCATGCCCGCATCGCAGACCATCTTTGCAGAACGTGAGGCTATATCTCTAGGAACAAGGTTCCCGAAGCTGGGGTATTTTTCTTCTAAATAGTAGTTTCGTTCCTCTTCTAATATATCTTCTGGATTACGGCTGTCTCCCTTGCTTTTGGGCACCCACACGCGCCCATCGTTACGTAGAGATTCTGACATAAGAGTCAGTTTGGACTGATAATCTCCGCTCACCGGTATGCAAGTGGGATGGATCTGCGTATAGCAGGGATTAGCAAAAAAGGCGCCTTTGCGATGAGCTCTGTAGGCGGCTGTGACATTCGAGGCCTTCGCATTAGTAGAAAGATAGTACACATTCCCATAACCCCCGGTGGCCAAAATGACAGCATGGGCTGTATAAGAGCGCAGCTCCCCCGTTTTTAGATCACGCGCAAGTATGCCGCAGGCTCTGCCATCTTTTTGCACTAAATCCAGCATCTCTGTACGCGTATACATTGTGACCTGGCCTAATGCAATTTGACGCTCTAGGGCTTGATAAGCGCCAAGGAGGAGCTGCTGCCCTGTTTGCCCCCTTGCATAAAAGGTACGCGAGACTTGCGCCCCGCCGAAGCTGCGGTTTGCCAAAACTCCGCCATATTCGCGGGCAAAGGGGACGCCCTGCGCTGCGCATTGATCAATGATAGCTACGCTCAGCTGGGCGAGACGGTAGACATTTGCTTCACGCGAGCGAAAGTCCCCGCCTTTTATTGTATCGTAGAAGAGACGATAGATGCTGTCTCCGTCGTTTTGGTAGTTTTTTGCGGCGTTGATGCCTCCCTGCGCTGCGATACTATGCGCGCGCCGAGGGCTGTCTTGAAAGCAAAAACAACTCACATGATAACCCAACTCGCCCAGGCTGGCAGCAGCAGAAGCCCCAGCCAGGCCACTCCCGACGACAATCAGATGAAATTTTCGCTTGTTGGCGGGATTGACCAGTGGAATGTCAAATTTATGCTTGTCCCATTTCTGTTCTATAGGACCATTAGGTATAAAGGCTCGCAGCGGCATAGGAAGCTTTTGTCTTACTGAAATGATGGAGACGATATGGGCACAGAAAAACATAAGCCTTGCAAATGTCAATGGCTTTTGCATCTGCGCCTGTGCCGGTTGGCATTTGGGGGATGTCTTAATGCGCAACAAGATATTCGCCAAAAAGCTCTTGTTTTGACTTGACGTATTTTTGGGGGATGTCTTAATCCCGCAGGCTAGCTTCGCCTGCGTAGAGTTGTTTTGACTTGACGTATTTTTGGGCTTTATCGGATATGAGACAGACATTGATAGTAATTAACTGGATAATTTTTTCTTTAATATGGATAGGCGTATTTGTAGGAATGTATTTCTGTTATAAGCATGATATAGCCTGGATGTCTTTTTTCTTGATAAGTATTGCAGTGTCGTTAACATATGTTTTGTTTTCTATTCTACATATTCTTTGAAATGACCCTTTAGTCGGACCAGGACACTTTTAGCAAGTTTGGCTGCACGCTTCTCGGCTGCTCCTTTTTTAGGGGTGGTATTTGCCTAAATGGGGGCAGAAGCCTTGGTTGCCCTACATCATTTTTGCATGATTTTGTCCTAGTCAGATTGAGTTGGCAAGAAAACTATGAAGCAAGAGGCTAAGCTTGAAAAGTTAGATGGTCCCTGCGCATTGCCAGATAGAAAAAGGGATTATAGAGTATGTCAGATATTACAACGAGGAAAGGCCTCATAGCTCTAGTGAGAAAGCCTGCGCCAAAACAGGTTTTTGATAAAGGATACCTTGAGCCACAAGCAGCCTAGTGTGCAAAATGTCTGTAGGTCTTAGATCCCTAATGTTTCTCATTGATTGACAGTTGCAAGACTGTTATATGATGGTGTGGCATTTTTGTGGATTTAGGTATATAGTTCCCCAAATTTGTACCCTGCCAAAATAATCCCTGCCTTTTTCAAAGCAAACTTATCATATATTTGCTGTTCTTTTCCTGATATTTGAGACTCAACAAAAATCCTCATTCCTGCTCAAGGCATGCAAAATCATAAAATACAGCATTGTGCCCGGCAGCTTTCATGATTGTATTAGATATGCTTGCACGTCCCGCATGAGACCTGATTTTGTATAATATATAGTACTTCAAATCGCACAAAACAAAAGCGCATTTTTACAAAAAGCCGCTATGCTTAATACTTTTGCTGCGCTTTGTATATAGTTCCCGCTTGTTGCTGCTTATTGAGGTATCGTTGTATTTCTATTTCCGATTCTCTTTTCTTGATGTCTTGGCGCTGGTCTCGTTGTTTTTTCCCTTTGCACAAGCCCAAGAGTAATTTTACCCGTCCTTCTGCATTAAAATAAAGCTTTAGTGGAATGAGTACCAGTGATTGCTGCGCGCATGTACCTGCAAAGCTTAATATCTGGCTCTTCTTGAGCAGTAATTTACGGCTGCGTCTTTCGTCATGACCAAAATTGCCAGCTTTGCTATAAGCTTCTATATAGAAATTGATGAGAAAAACTTCCTGATTGCGTATTGTAGCATAGGCTTCTGTGAGATTTGCTTTTACTTGTCTTAAGCTTTTGACTTCACTTCCTTTGAGAACAATGCCAACTTCCAAGCTCTCTATGATATGAAAGCGAAAACGCGCCTTAGCATTTTCTAATACGGGAGTTTTTTTTTTAGGCTTAGAGGACGTGACTTTTTTTCCCAATGTTAAATAGAAGCTCCTTATTTCATGTTTTAGGGGAGATATTGATCGCCTTTAGGCATAGGAGGAGGAATGTCTGGCTCTCCTGATCCTGCTGCTCCCGTCGGAAAATTTTCCTGACTCTCTATGGGATTGGAGGGAGATATCGCTCTCGAAGGCATTTCGAATTTAGGAGTCTGAAGGCTTCCTTTGATTTCTAAACATGGCTTTTCTCCAGCTAGTATAAAGATTCCCATAAGCGCGCTGTTCTTCTCTTCCAAATCAGGCGCAGCTTCCAGGCATAGCTTTGCATCCAGCTTAGTTGCTTCGAGCTTAGCTGCCAGCTGCGCCTTACCTTTGATTTCCCCTCTAAAATAGTTAGTCACAATACGAGAGGAATCAAACATAAGCCGTCCTGCCTCTAAGACCAGCCCTATCCGCAATTCTTGTATAGAAAGATTCGTTAAGTTTATGCCCATGCTCTCCAAGGCAGCTAAGCTGAGACCTGCCAATTCTATATTATTACCATTTAAAGCAAAAGAAGCCTGCCATGCGCGTATATCTGAGCTTCTATCCTGGATTTGTATATCTAACCATATTGTTTTGCCCCGCAATTTTATAGATTCTGAGGTGAAAAGGAAGTTTGTTGCTTTGGCGCGCATATCTACGGCATTGCCTATGAACGAAATAAGAGGCGCCTCGAGCAACATAGACCCTACTCTAAGTCCCGCAGAAGGAGTCAGTTGATAGCTGAGGTTTTCTAGCGTACTGGGCGAGAAGAGATTGAGGTCTGCCTTAGTAACAGAGAAAGAGAGCTTGTGACTGATGGAGTTAAAAAAGTAATCTATAAGCTGCGTATAAGGAAAAAAAAGGAAGCTGCATGCTAAAAAGCTAAAAAGCACAGTCAGAGAGACCTGACTCTTTTGCTGCAAACTTAGCTTTGGCCTCTGCGTCTTTTCTTTGTCTATGTCGATATCCTCCAGGGCAGAATCAGCAGAATGAATGGCGGGAGCGCTTATCTGCGCGCCATAATTCCTTAGATGCTCTAAGTCTTCTTCCTGTATGGAAGCGGAAAGTGGCTTTGATCTCAGTTTGCCCATGATACTCTATTACATGCCGCCGCGATGGACTCCTATTTTTCCCCTCTTAGGCTTACTGTGAGCTCCACGTCATAGAGCTCCTTTTGCGCAGGAAGCTTCCGAATGCGAAAGCGGCTGATAAATAAGGCTAAGTGAGAATTATATTCTATACTATAGAGAAATTGCAGCAATTTATGTATATCTACGGATTGAAGACGTATAGCGACTTCTAGTACGCCTTGTTTTGCCTTTGCTTTTTCGTTGATACTCGTGGGAGATAAGCCATTGTTCTGGAGCAGGCTGTTGATTTGGGCTAAAAAGCGGTTTTTTTCCGGTAGACTTTGTAAAGGTGAGATGCTGGCGATTTGAGATTTGATTCGTAATAACTTATGTAAGATCGTTTTGCTGCGTTCTGCTTTCTGCCTAAGTTCTGTACGGAAATTATAGAAAGAGCTTATTCCTATGACTGTCAAGACAAGTAAGAGGAAGAGCGCCGCAAAGAGAGCAAAACGCCTTTCACGCGCATCCAATTTTTCCAAAAATTCTAACTTCATCTATTTTCTATTGAGCAAAGGAGATTTACTGACAACTGAGAGCAGACTGAGCGCTTGGCTTTTTTGCTTCCATGCGGTAGGTAATTCTCGTTTTCTTATCGGGGAGGATGACGCGTCTTTTTGCCTCAATGCTTCTAAAGCTTGCGCTTGCGCCTAATTTCTCCTGCAATACGGTCGAGTTGTTTAGATCCTGCACCTCTACCTCTAATTCCAAGGCCTTGCCGTCAAAACGCAGCTGCCGGAAGGACAGCGCAAAGCTCTCCTTTGCGGGAGCATTCTGCGTGATTTCTTGCAGCATGGCGAGAATTTTATGATCAGCCTTGCGAAGTCCTTGAAGACGCTTTTGGCATAATCCTGTGGCCTCTTGTAGTATCTGCTCTGCCGTGCTATTGTCTGCCAAAAGGCCGGGGATTTCTTTGCCCAAAGCAAAGATAGAACTTTCAAAATCAGTGAGGCGTTTTTGGTCATTGAGTATGCCTAAAGTTAAAGATAAAAAAAAGATCGCAAGGGAGGCTGCTAAAAAAATAAAGGGCGTCTTAAAGGCGCTTAGATGGAAACGCCCCCCGCGCAGAGTAGAACCAAAGGCCGTCTTAAGGAAATTGTCTCTCTCCTCCTGGGGCAAAGCGCGTTCCTGCGTCGCCCCCAAGGCTAAAGCCCAAATTTCTGGAGCTTCTTTGTTGCTCAAACTCAAAGGATAGCTTTCCACCTGTCTTTGCAAATGTTCAGACATAAGGGGCGCTAAACCCTTGCTTAAGGAAAGGCCTCCGCTCAGATAAAAACAGTTTGGCTGGGCGCAGCGCAGAGCAAAAAGAGAACGTTCTATTTCCAGACAAAGCTTTTCCAAGTAGGCTCTGCTTTGTTTTTGTATAGCATGATAGCTGTGTTTGGAAATCTCGTGTTCCCGGTAAAAAGAATCCGGCCTGTGCCTGCAATCTGCCAGGTCCATATTCATATCAAGTTTTTTCTTTTCTGCGCTTTCAAAGTCGAGGCCAAGCAGAGAAGAATAAAAGCTTGTCAGCTCATTTCCTCCAAAGGGCAGGGACCTTGTGAAGGCAAGTTTCCCATGATGTACTACATTTAGGATCGTATGGCTTGCGCCCATATGGAGCTGCCCTAGGGTGCTGTGCAGATAGCTTTGTTCAGGCAGCGTATTGAGAAAGGCTGCCAGGAGCGAGGCGTCTGCAGGCAAAGACGCAATGGCTGCATCTTCCTTGAGCAAAGGCCTTACGGCAGTTTCCATAAATTCCTGCGAAAGAGCAAAAGCCAGCATATGCACATTTTCTTTATCACTAAACCATGGGTGGCCTATAACTTCCACCTCTTCTAGAGAAGCAGGCAGGTTCTCTTCTGCTTCAAAGGCAAGCATCTGAGCGATCTGATTTGGTTTTGCGGCCGGCATGCTGATATCACGGATGTGCATCCGCGATATAGGCAGGCTTAGGATATAACTTTTTTCCTCCGGGAAAAAGGCTTTAATGAAACGTATAAGATTATACTCATATTTTGCAATCCACAGCTTCTCTGCTTTTTTTTGTAAGTTTTCTCCCGCCTCCCCAGCGAATTCTTTTTTTTCTATCCATGCCTGTTTTGCTCCATTTTCATGCAGGCCCAGTCCCTTCAATTCTGTTATAGGAAGGCTTTCCATAGAGAGAATACGCTCTCCCAAGAGGCCTTTCTCACAAAGTATTGCCCGGATATGGCTTGCGCCGTAATCTATGATGAGATAGCTGTGCTGCAGTAAGGGCATTGTTTTAGAAGTGCGATGCAGAGGCCTAAGGCTTAATCTTCAGCATAATAGATCATTTCTTTATCTACATTGTCCCATATGGCCCAAACCCGGCGTATCATAACAGTCTTTTCATCATTATCGGAAGCTACTGTTACAAAGCCGATGCCTGTAATACGAAAGAAGCGGCTGCTCGTAGTTAAGAAACCAGAGACTTTATCTGCGCCGAGCAGTTCATCAGCCAAAGTGCTTGTGCCGGTGCTGCCTATAACCTGCAGCTCTGGAAGTTTTTGTATGAGTTCCTTCTTTTTGATATAACCATTGTTCTTTTGCCTGAGACGCAGGATGGCAGAGATTTCCCGGCGCCCCATCACATTAGAAAGACTATAGAGAGTATGATAACGGGCCGCATTTACGCTGATTTTTTCACTGCCTAAGAGTTTTCTGGGAATGTAGGCGGTAATGTGATTAGCCAGCACCCAATCCTCGCTTTGCAGCAGGTACTCTTCTTCCTGAGAAAGAGCAGCCCTTTCTTCTCTTTCCTGCGCAAAGCTGGCAGGCGCGCGCTCCACATAAATGATATTATGATTAAAGCCCTGTATGGCGCCAAGCTCAGAAAGTGAATAAAGGGGCGCATTCTTGATCTTGCGCGGCGGCGCCAAAGCGCCGTAGACATCCTGTTCAGCTCCCCCCGTACTAATCGAATTGTTTTGATCGATCCAATCTATTACGGCTCCCGTGAGGTCTGGGTCCAGTTGAAAAACTTCAAAAAGCCGGGAGAAAATGCGGTAGAAATTCCCATTGGGCTCGTCATCTGTTCTTACCAAATGATTGAGATTCAATTTCCCGTCTTCGGGCTGTATACTGTAGCTGGTGTAATATCTATGGCAGACATCAAGATCATTGCACTTTTCGCTAAGTAAAATACGAGGAGGATTGCTGACTATTCCCAGAGTAAAAAGATATTCTTCCTGCAGACTACCTAAACTTAAGAGACCGGCCTCTATCCCAGCATGAGCTAACTCTAAGCCTCTATAGGAATCTACCATAGATCGTATACTGCTGTAAAAAGCAACTGCCTGACTGGTATAGGTGCTGACCGTCACCGTAATGCCTACGCCCAGAAAGCTGATAGCCATCAGAATGCCTGCGCCTCTCCGGCTGATATGCGCTCCTTTTCTATAACTTTTCATAATGAGACAGCGTGTTTATTTCTTATTGAGACCAGGGCTTGCAAAGGCCTTGAAAGTATACTCTCGTTCTCCAAGAAGAATCGTAAAACTCACCAGGACTCCCAGGGGCAGGCGCTGTCTTTTGCGGCTGTCCCATTCGTCGAGCCAATCCTTATTATCCAAAGAATACTGCAGCTCGAAAGAGGATACATTCTTAAGTAAGGGGTAATGCGGCCCGCCCTTCCCGGGGTTCTCATCTACGAGAAGGTCTTCACGGCGTGTAAGCGTATAGGAGCCGTCTTCATGCTCTTCTTTTAGGTAAAACGAGACCTCCCGCACTGCTGCTGCGCCTATAACTTCAGAGCCGGGATGCACCGCACAGAAAGTAAGGCGGTCTCTACGCCCTCCTTCAAAGCCGTCTTTTTTCCCCACAAACCAAATACGTTTGTGCCCATAGCGGTAATAAGCCTGATCTATGCTGGATTTAATGTTTTGTAAAACAAAAAAGGCTTGTCTCTTTGCCTCTCTCGAGGGAGAGCTTTGCGTAGAGATATTAACGATACCATTCACAACTCCAAAAACTACCGTCAGCAGCAGGCCTAAAATCAAAATTACAAGAGCCAGCTCTACCAGGCTCATCCCGGAACGCAGCGCACGCTGTCCCTTATGCCTATGATGCGCAAAGCAGAAAAGAGGCCTTATCCTTTGCTTCATATCACAAAAACTCCCTGCTGTTATTGGAAAGCCGCTGGCCTGCATGCAAAACTGCCGCACGCAGCCTGTTTTTTGCAGTCTTAGCGGCGCTGGTAAATACGAGAACGTTTGGACCTTTGTAAAGTCTCCACATTGTATATGCCATAGGCGCCTTTGCCTTTGGGATATTCTACTGTCAGTGAAATACGTAATATAGGGATATCTCCCAAAGAAAATAAAGTGCTTTTCTGGCTTTCCTTTTTGTCACCAAGCTGGTTTTGCACTCCGTCTGGAAGCTCCTCGCCCAGCCCTGTTGCAGCCAGAGTGCCCTCCAAAAGATCAGTTACATTGAGAGTATCTTCTTCTACGGAACTTTCCCATTTGTAACCATAGTGTATGGACTCACTATCTGTGATCTCATCGGAAGCGTCTGTAGAAGAAAGATCAGGATTAGAACGGATTTCTGCCATTTTCGTCTGAAGCAGGCTCATAGCCAGAGCAAGACGATCAGCATCTACTTGTAAATGCAAGGCGCTCACTACGGAAGATATCGCTGTTACCAGCACAAGAGACATAACGCTGATCGCTATGCCCATTTCCAATAAACTAAAACCCAGCTTTTTGCGTGTCTGCAGCTGCAGAGCAATCCATTTTCTCCTTTGCTTTCTAAAAGACTTAGCCTGCATTTTCATTACGAAGCGTATATCAACAAATACTAATATTTCCCTCTAAAGATATCAGTCAAAAGGAAGAGCGAAGCATTCGAACACAGCAGGA
>CBDETG010000095.1:0-132728 GCA_965242745.1 Leptonemataceae bacterium | reverse complement strand
ATTATGACTTCCAATCTGGGCGCACGCGCTATACAAAAAGGGAGCGTTATGGGCTTTACTGAGGATGCAAAGGAACTGGATGCAAGCCGCAAAAGCAAGCTTGAGGAAGAGCTCAAAAGGCATTTTAATCCTGAATTCCTGAACCGAATCGATGAAGTGATTAGTTTTCAACCCTTGCAAGAAAAGGACATACATCAGATCATAAAAATCATGGTGCAGGATATGAATGAACATCTTTTTGAAAGAAAGATCCATCTTCATATTGATATGAATGCTGTACGTTATCTTGCCTCTTTGGGCTTTGATGAGAAGCAGGGGGCGCGCCCTCTTCGTCGTCTTCTCCAAAAGGAAGTTGAGGACTATTTAGCTGTACAAATGCTTGAAGAGCAGCTAAATAGCCCTTACGAGTTCTTCATAAGCGCGCCTTCAAGTATGCGCTCCAAAGAGGGAGGGCAAAAAAAACAGCTGATTTTCAGAAAAGAGCCATGGAAAAATTACAAAAATATACGTCTTAAAAAAGAAGCCTTTCTGGCAAAGCGCCAGGATGAACTAAGCAAAGAAAGGGTTCATCCTAAGTCTACTCTGCTCCTAGAGCCAGAGCTCAGAAAACGAAAACCCTCGCCTTCTTCAGCTCCTTCTGCAGGGGCAAATTGAAAGTAAATCAGAGTATAGAGAAACGCTTGCTTTTTCAATAGGCTTTAAGCCAAAGTGCTCTGTAAATTGCCTTTTTGGCAGACTAAGAGACATTTTCGTTTTTGCTTTTTCGCTCTTGGCGCTTGCTTCGATCATGTCAGAAGAAAACTTCTTCTCATACCCAGCTGGCTGAATGCTCCATTCTTAGTATGATCAAGGCATGATGAAAAACTAAAAACTTCTATGCTCGCAAAAGTGATAGTACTCGGCAGATCACTCCAAGGTTGTGCCTTGCCTTTTTGCCTTCAGCTCTTTTTTAGCCTTCTTTGTATTCTTCTTGCGACGGGCAAGGACTCCATGTGGGCTCAGCAAAAGGAGGCAGAGGTCCCTTCCCTAAGAATCGCATTTGAGTCAGCTTACCAAGAGGCTTTGAAATTATATTTGTACAATAAGTATGAGGCTTCTCTTGAGAAAATACGCAGTATTTTTGACCAGCACAAAAATCACATGGCCTTGCGTATGCTGGCTGCCTTCAACTACCTTGCTCTAAAGAATTACCCGAAAGCTGCGGCTCATGCCCAGATTGCTTTACGGGAGCATCCTAATCGTATGGAGGTCTCTGCCTTATATCTGCGCGTTTTACGGGCTCGTAGAAAGTACAGCTCAGCCCTTGCCTTTGCTTTAAGGGCCCTCAGGCGTTTTAAGGGGGCTGTCCCTTTAAGACTCGGTTTAGCGGCAGTCTATTATGAAGCAAGACAGTATCGCAAAGCTCATCGCCAGTTAGAATACATTCTGGCTCAGGAACCGCAAAATTTTTATGCCATCTATATGGACGGCTTGATCTTCTTGCAGCAAGGCCGTTATGAATCTGCCCAGTTTCGCTTAGCAAATGCCTTGCATATTAAATCGGCAAATCAAAATGATATGCTTATGCTTTACAACAATCTCGGCGTTGTTTACGAAAAACAAGCAGAGCTCATGGCAAAGAAAGGTCTTAGGGAGCAGGCTGATAATTATTATACGCAGGCACGCCGCTATTATCACTATGCCTTAGAAATCAGGCCGGAAGACCCCATTATACAGGCCAACCAAGCGCGTATCGAGCCCTGATCCTTCTTATCTATCTTGTTTATTTGTTCTATGAGTTACGCTCGTCCAAAGGCAAAGCCCAGCATAGGCATATACAACTTTGGCTGCAGGCTAAACCAATACGAAGCTGACGGCATGATCCAAAGCTTTCTGGAAAGCGGCCGATATACATATCTTCCTATACAATGCGGGCCTGATCTGGCCATCATCAATACCTGTACTGTTACTGCGCAGGCAGATGCTCGCAATCGCAATTTGATTCGCCGCATCCGCAAAAAAAATCCCGCTGCGATGGTCATCGTTACAGGATGTTATGCTCAGACAGACGCCAAAAAAGCAGGCTTGGCAGGGGCCTCTCTTGTCATAGGAAATGAATATAAATCTTCACTCTTGGAAATTGTCGAGAAAAAGATAGCGGGGAAGAAGGCGGGGGAAAACATCACTGCCTTAAGCCAAACCTTTGCTCCGGGAAAAGAAGCGCAGCAAGAAAAACACAAAGAACTTGAGAGACTCAAAACAGTATTAGAAAGAGAGAAGAAGGACGAAAGCTCAAGCAGCTATCCTAAGCTGGACCGTCCTTTTGCTTATGGGAAGGTGCTCCCTTTTGAGAGAAGCCGCGCATATTTGAAAATACAAGATGGCTGCAGCAAAACATGCAGCTATTGCAAAATACCACTGGCACGGGGTAAAGGAATCTCACGTCCTTACGAAGAGGTTTTAGAACATGCCCAATACTTAGATGAAAGGGAGGTCCCGGAAATTGTGCTGACGGGAGTGAATCTGGGCTGGTACAAAGACCGCAAAGCTGGCTTGGCTTTCATCGGCTTGCTTGAAAAAATACTAGAGCGTCTAAACCATGCGCGCCTGCGCCTCTCCAGCATAGAACCTTGTGATGTAGACGAAGCGCTCGCCAAACTAAGCCTCCATCCGCGTTTTTGTGATTTTCTACACGTGCCCCTGCAAAGCGGCTCAGCCCCTATACTACGCGCCATGCGCCGCAGTTATACGCCGTACAGTTATCAAAAACGTATAGAAAAGATACGCAAATACAACCCCGATATTTTTTTAGGAACGGACCTGATGATAGCTTTCCCGGGTGAGAGCAAGGAAGATTTTGCAGAAAGCCTTCGCTTTTGCCGCAGCATGTCTTTTGCGGCTATCCATGCCTTTCCTTATTCAGCCCGCCCGGGCACGAGAGCTGCAAAGCTAAGCCAAAAATTAGATAGACCGACTGTGCGCCAGCGCATGGCAAGCGTGCAGCAGCTTCGCTCCGAGCTTTGGCACGCATACGCAAAAAAGCAAGAGGGCAGCTTGAAAATAGGCATAGTCGAGAAAATTGACAAAGACAATGCGCAGGCAGAGGCCTTGACGGATAATTACTTGCGCGTGGGCTTTTCTGCGCAGGTGGATCCAAAGACCCGCAAGCCGGGCAGCGCTGAGCCTCTTATTGCCCACAGTAGTTTTGTACGCCTGCGCGTGGAAGCAAGGGGAGGGGATTTTCGTATGCGTGGCAGCTTGGAAAGGCAAGGCCTTATATAGTTGTTATGCAAGACGTCTTACGTGGATACGGCGCCCAGACTCCGCTTATGACTACAACGCTACTGTCATCAAAAATAACGCCACATATGACTACAACGCCCAGACGCCGCTTACTACCAACCCCGCCGCAGTCTGCAAAACCCCCGCCTCCTACCACAAACGCCCCCTACTTCCATCCCCGCCCTAGTCAGCAGAGCTAACGCGACATAACGCGGCGCCGAGACTCCATTTATTACAACACAGCCGCCGTCATGAAAAACAACACTGCATTATTACAACAGCGCCCAGACGCCGCCTACTACAACCCCCGCCCGGACCCCGCGCCGCTTTATCACAAAAAGCGCGCCTTATTACAACAACGCTGCAAGAAATACAAGAACTCAAGAAAAGCATAAACGAAAATAGAAAGCTACTTATAGAGTTTATACAAAAGACTGGCAAGTGATAGCTAAGAGACTACAAAACCAGTATGGCAGCAAAGCGCAGGCGCGTTTTGTGCGCAAGGATAGCGATAGGCAGCGTTGCTTTTGCTAACAGGCGAACGTTTGTTGTAATAAGCAGAGTCTGGGCGCAGGCGCTCGTGTGCTTTACATACTAGAACAATCCAGTGCAAATCATAGGCATTGCGTCACGAGCACAGGATGTGCGAGAGTCTGGCGCTAAAGCAGGGCTGACAAAATAGATATGGTTTTTCTGGAGCTTTACATACTAGAACAATCCAGTGCAAGGCATAGGCATTGCGTCACGAGCACAGGATGTGCGAGAGTCTGGCGCTAAGGCAGGGAAGCCGTTTGCGCCAGACCAATGCCTATGCCTTGCCGTTAGGCAGCGTTGCTTTTGAGACTACTCCTAAGTAAGCTCAGGTCTAAGCAAGGGGCCTTGTGCTGGGTCTTTGCAGTCTGGAGTGATTAGTTAAAGGTAATATTCAAGACAATGCCGCCAAGAAAATGTTGTACTGGTACTCTCTGTAAGTCTGTTTCTATGCTAAAAACTTCTGTGCCGGAAGGCTGGCTGATAATCGTAGTTTTAGATTTATCCAGCAGTAAGGTATCATATTGCAGAACGAGAGCGATCCCGAAGCCTACTCTTTCACCAAGCCATCTGTCATTGCCTATTGTTAAGGAAGCTCCTACACGTTTGCTATAAAGGGCTTCTTCTCTTGTTAATTCCTGTTCATCCGGCCCGGTCAGCGTAGCGAGGCTTTGCTTTCTAATACGTTTGCCGTTCTGAAAGACGCGTATTGCAGGAGAAATATAAATAGCGGTAGGTATATGAAACCAGCTAAAGCCCAGAGCAAGGGCAAAAAGATTGTAAGAATGCTGCGTGATGGATATATTGGGATTATTTTCCGTTTCTATTAACTCAGGGCCTAAAGTATTGAGGGGATAAAAAAAGGAGGCTCCTAAGTGTAAAGCATATGCGCGTTCTAAAGCCCATCCCAACTGAGCTGTGAGCAAAGGCCCTGTTCCAAAATAAGAAAGTTCCTCATCTAAATAATCTTCTTTTAATTCACTATAGGCATAGCCCACCTGCAATCGGGCGAAAAAACCATCATAACCGCTTTCTACTACAATGTTTTGCGCAAAGAGAGAAGCGCTATAGAGTACACAGCATAAGCAGAACAACAGCAGGCACAAGGACTTTCCCCAGGACTTTTTGATTTTATTGATAGTGTTCTTGTGTTTCATTATTGCGTTATATTGTACAATATATACAAAATTGGACAAAGCGCATGATTTTTTTATAGAACCAGGTCTATAGCGCTTTAAGAGAAAGGCCCTTGCTATATATAGACGGCAGCAAAATAGCTTTTCTACAATTCACAAAACAGATTTAGGCATTAAAAGTATACCACTCGTCACATTTATGGCATGGCATGGGTATTTTTTGATGCTCACCTCTTATAGAAGCTTTATGGTAGTTCATTGTTTGTGACCATATTTGGCTGATGCTATGCCTGCGAAAGGAAAGACTCGGAGCCTGCCTTGCAAAAGGGTCTTGTTTACAAATAGCTACTTCTCCTGCGGCTGTCAAGTAAAAGTCTCTGGCAAGATGCCAACAAAAACTTCTGTTTAATGGGCTAAGGTCAGCTGCCATCCTCTGAGGTACTTTATCTATATAAGAGTTATATTTTTGCAGGATTACTTGGAAGGCAGTGTTCTGAAAGTGTTGGAAATAGCTGTCTACCTCATCAGTATTTTCCCGCATACGGATCATCTCCGTATATAAATGAAAGGAAGCGCCCGCCTTGCCGGCTGTGAGCTCTCTTTTTACTTTTTCTAGACGCTGCATCTTCTCCAGAACAAGATCCAGCTCGTCTTCCCCATAAAATTTTAGGTAACGCTCTTTTTGAAGAGTACTAAGGGCTATAATAATATGCAGTTTGGAGAGATTTGGTAATTCGCCTAAGCGGCTGATTGTGTCATCCTGCAGGTCTCCACCAAAACTTTCCAGATACACAAGCTCAACTTGAGGTAATGCAAGCAGAGCTGGAAGAATTTTCTGAAACTGCGGGTGCAGACTGGCTTCTCCCAAACCACCGAGAGTGATAGTAAGCTCATGTATTATGGCATTTTCTCGTATGTCCTCAATCAATTTTTCTATAAGAAGCCAATCAAGGTCCCTATCTTGGCAGTCTGCCTCAGGCCAATAGAAAGGACGCAGACGGCAGCGCGTACTAAGCTCTATTTCAAAGTAGGAGGGGTAGGGCCTGAGCAAAGAAGGATTTTTATGGATAGCTTCTTCAAGCTCCGCATATCGCAAATTTGCGTTTTCTTGTAGAAAAGAATAGGCAAGGAGCTGAGAGCGCTGCTTTTTTGTAGAGAAATCCAAACGATAGCAGCGCAGGTCTGGGCGCTTGTAAAATATTTCTACATCGTACTTATCTATGTTCTTTAACATAAAAGCACGCAGATCTCCTGCCGCCTCTTGCGGAAGTTCTTCTATCAATTCTACAGAGCAAAGATCAGGGACAAAGCCATAGGGCACATTTTCAGCATAGCTGAAATGGGCTAAAAATTTTTCGTGCTCGGCGTAGAGCTCCTCAAACAAGCTTTGATCAAACAAGGGATACCAATCATAGCATAAGGCTATGCTTTGACTTTTTGTATGGCACAAGCTTGCCGCTTCTTTGAGAGCAGGGTAGAGCGCATGAGAGGAAAGGAGCTTGATTCCAGCAGTATCCGGCGCGCTGCCCGCAAGAATAGGAGCCTCTGGGAAAGCCTTTTGCAGCTCTGCGAGAGCTCTTTTTTGCAGCTCGGGGAAGACAGGCAGCTCTTTTCTTAACTCATCGCCATTTGTATAGACCAGAACTGCTCCGATATTAGGACGTGTTTTCATAAAATTTTTTGAATGATCTGCTGCTTTTTTTGCTCAGCAAGCCATTCCTGGAATTTCTTTTCCTGCTTCTTAGCGTAAATTTGGCGCGCTATCATAGGGCGCGCTCTTTTGAAAGCCAGAGGCCGGCGCGCCTGCACTTGAATGATCATATATCGGTTCAGGGAATCGCGAAAGGGGCGGGCTATTTTTTTTAGAGGATGATTATGCAATACGGAGGCAAGGATAGGATTATGAAATGCAATCTCATATACGCTTTGATAGGGCCTTAAGCCGCCTCTCCTTTTGTAAGGCGAGGCATTTGCAGAGGCGCTGCGGGCAATTGTAGCGAAAGCTTTCGGATTGGCGCTGAGGCGCTTATGGAGAGAGCTTGCCAGTTTGGAGATGCGTCTTTCTTCTTTGATAGAAGTATTTTTTGGGATAAGAATGATCTCTCTATAACGAAATTCAAGGCCGATACGCCTGCGGTTCTTGCGATAAAAGCTGCGGATTTCTTTTTCAGTAGGCGGGCTAACATGCAAAACAAATTGAATCAACTGGCTTTTGACAAGCCTATAACGCAGCTCCTCACTCCATGTTGGGAAAGGCAGGCCAAATTCAAGCTCCACTTTTTTTTGGAAAGCAGCTCTGTTTAGGCCCTGCTCGACGCTTTGTTTTTCAATTTCGTTTTCAATGCGCGCATCGGAGACTACAACAGCATAATGATGAGCAGCCTTTTTCACAAGAGCTCGTTCAATGAGAGCTTCAATGGCCTTTTGTTTCAAATTACGTTTTTGACCCAGGGCCCTTAGCTTTGTCTGCATGTTTTGGATGTCTTGATCCGTGATGATGCTCGATGCGATCTTGTAACGCCCTTGATTTACTATCACTCCGGGGATTTTCGTCTGCCTGCCGGAGCTTTGCTTTCTATTCCCTGCGCTGCAAAGGCATAGGAAGGCAAAAGCAAATATAAGAATAGAGGGCATAAGGACGCAGCCATGCCTCCGATATGGCTTTCTTAGAACTGCTCTGAGCCGCCTTGTTTGTTTATTCAGCATAGTATTGTTTCACCATTGCAAAAAAGCTTTGGAAAAGATAACGTGAATCGTGGGGACCCGGGCTTGCCTCAGGATGGTATTGCACGCACATAAGGGGCTGGTCTTTACCGCAAAAACCCGCGATACTTTGATCGTTTAAGTGAAAATGCGTTGTTTCTATGCGGGGCATGATCTGCAGGCCATCGCTGTCTTGTTTTTGCTTGATGGCAAAACCGTGGTTCTGAGATGTAATTTCTACTCGAGACCTTTCCTTATGATATACAGGCTGATTACTTCCACGATGTCCAAACTTGAGCTTGAAGCGTTCATAGCCGCAGGCAAGAGCAATGATTTGATGACCGAGGCATATTCCAAAAGTAGGTTTTTTCTCCCGTAAAATGGAGCGGGTAGTTGCTATTGCATAATCTAAAGCTCCGGGGTCTCCAGGTCCGTTAGAAAGAAAATAAGCGTGAAAATTTTTCTCCTGGATCGCAGCAAAATTTGTTTTAGGAGGAAAGACTTCAACAGCAAATCCCAGCTCGTCCAGGCAGCGCAATATGCTTCTCTTAATGCCAAAATCCAGCACGGCCAAACGAAAGAGCTTGCCCTCCTGCCTGCCAAAATAGTAGGCTTCTTTGGTCCCGGCTTGCAAAGCCAGGTCCAGGCCCTCCATCTTTGGATGAGCTCTTAGGCTTGCTAACATAGAAGGATTCGCTTTTGTTGCTGGGAAGACAGCTCCATTCTGCGCCCCTTCTTTGCGTATCATCAAGATTAGTTTTCTGGTATCAATACCTTGGATCGCCGGCGTCTTATGCTCAATCAGAAATTCCTCAAGACTTTGTTGGGCTCGAAAATTACTATAGCGCGGGATATATTCCCTGACGATCACGGCAGCTGCCTGCACAGCGTCTGATTCGCTTTCCTCTTTATGGACGCCGTAGTTGCCTATCATAGGATAGCTGAAAACTATGATCTGCTTTCTGTACGAAGGGTCCGTAATGACTTCCTGATAACCACTCATAGAAGTATTGAAGCAGATTTCACCTATGGCTTGGCTTCTGTAACCGAAAGCCTTTCCATAAAAAACGCTGCCATTTTCTAAAAGCAAAAGGGCGTCTTTTTTAGGAGCAAAAGAAGACATCATTGCAACTTTAGCAAGCTGCCCTTCTGAGTCAAGCCCGCCTTTTCATTATTGTCAAGCTCTGCTGGATCAAGCGCAGATTCGAAAGAATAGGAATTATGTTTGTGCTTGCAAAATGCAGCTGAGTTAGAGCTAGTTGCGTATACATTGCAAAAACTATGGCTACATTCAAAACAAAAAAGAAGGCGCAGAAAAAAGTAAGAAAGCTTTCAGCTACGAGCGCCGCCGCAAAAAAGAGTAAAAAAGCTGCCAAGACTTTGGTCATAGTGGAGTCACCCGCCAAGGCAAGAACCATAAATAAATATCTTGGGAAACAATATCTCATTGAAGCTTCTCTGGGCCATATCATCGATTTACCCAAATCACGTATGGCAGTGGATACGGAAAACGATTTCAAACCTGAATACATTACCGTAAGGGGGCGGGCAGGGGTGCTTATGCGCCTTAAAAAACTTGCGAAAGCCTCGAGCGCAGTGCTCCTTGCTGCTGACCCGGATAGAGAGGGCGAAGCTATCGCTTGGCACTTAAAAAGAGCTTTGGAGGCAAATAATCCCGCCATCCAACGTATTGAATTTAACGAAATTACCAAGAGCGCTCTGCAAAAAGCTATAAGCAGTCCTCGTGAGATCAATCAAAACCTGGTCGATGCGCAGCAGGCAAGACGTATCCTAGATCGTCTGGTCGGCTATAATATCTCGCCCCTGTTATGGAAAAAAGTCAAAGCAGGCCTTTCTGCAGGCCGAGTGCAGTCTGTAGCGCTAAAACAGATTTGCGATCGGGAAAAAGCAATAGAAGACTTTGTAGAAGAAGAATTCTGGAGCCTGAAAGCGCGCCTCAACTGCTCTGGAGCGATACTAGAAGCGGAGCTTTATTCTATAGACGGAGTCATTCTTAATAAGCAGATCCAAACAGAAGAAGCAATGAGCAAAATCATAGCGTCGCTGAAAGAAGAAACTTTTACTGTGCTTTCCATCAGTCGCCGCGAGCGCCAGCGCGCCCCCACAGCTCCTTACACAACCTCCAAGCTCCAGCAGGACGCCGCTAATCACTTATCTTTCTCTTCGCAGAAAAGCATGATGCTTGCGCAGCAGCTCTATGAAGGCGTGGCTTTAGGCAAGGAAGGACACACGGGGCTTATCACTTATATGCGCACGGACAGCAAACGCACGGCGCCTGAGGCCATGGCAGCTCTGCGCGCCTTTATCCCACAGGAATATGGCAGGGACTATCTTGCAAAAAAGCAGCGCGAATATGCAAACAAAGGAGGCGCGCAGGATGCGCACGAAGCTGTGCGTCCCACAGACCTAAGGCGCAAGCCCGCAGATATCAGCGCCTTTTTAACGCGCGACCAGCTGCGGCTCTACCAGCTGATATGGAACAAGTTTGTCTCCTCCCAAATGTCGAATGAGATTTCTCTATACACCACCGTGCAGGTCCATGCAGTGCCAAAAAAAAGGATGATCTTCCGGGCCGTGCATCGAGTTATCAGCTTCCCCGGCTTTAACATACTCAACCCCGCTAAAGAAAAAACAAAATCGAAGCCGCTCCCAGTAGACAAGCTGCAAGAGGGCGCCGTGCTCCAGCTAAAGAAACTCCTGCCTAAGCAGCATTTTACCCAGCCTCCGCCGCGCTATACAGACGCCACTATCGTAAAATTACTGGAAGAAAGCGGCATAGGCCGCCCCTCTACGTATGCCCCTACCATACAAACCCTGCTGCGGCGCTACTATGTAAGCCGTGTGCAGGCCCGCGCCTTGCAGCCTACAGAATTGGGCCATATTGTGAATCGTATTATGTGCCAGCATTTCCCCCATTTGGTAAATACGTCTTTTACCGCTGCTATGGAAAAAGAGCTGGATCAAATCGCAGCTTCCGACTCGGACTGGGTTCATATGCTCCACGCTTTCTATAAGCCCTTTAAGAACACCCTGCAGGATGCGGCCCAAAACATTGAAGACTTAAAAGGCAGCTTGGATAAGCCCACAGAGCACCTTTGTGAAAAATGCAATTCTTATATGGTCAAGAGATTAGGCCGGCATGGTTATTTTCTGGCCTGCCCCCGTTTCCCTGACTGCCGTAATGCCAAATCTCTACCCCTAGGCCCTTGTTCCTTATGCGAGGAGGGCTTTACAATTCGCCGCTCTACAAAAAAGGGGAGGGCCTTTTACGGCTGCAGCAGATACCCTGAGTGTGAATTCTCTACCTGGGATAGGCCTACTGATGAAATATGTCCTGCCTGCAATAAGCTGCTTTTCCAAAAGCAGGGCTTCAAAAAAGACGCAGAGCTTTTCTGCTTAGGCTGCTCCCATACTGCGCAAAGCGAGCATCAAAGCGCTTAGAGCCGGCTTGGCCCTGCGCTCATAGTCTCTTCTATAATATTTCTCAAGGCCCCTATTCCACGTAGTCCAAGCACATACTCAGCAAAAAATGGCGAAGCAGGACAACAAAGCGCAAAGCTCATCTTTCCAAGGCTTTTGGGGAAAGTGGGGTTCTTATTTTCAGAGCAGTAAAGCTACTTATACCGCCCCCTTGCCTATCTCTTCTAAGCCTGTCCTGCTCCTGTACCTCCTGCGCTCCCTGCCTTATCTGTGCTTTGCTGCTTTTGTACTTTCCTTATTTTGGGACAGCTCTGGTGAAATACGCTTAGCATGGCGCACAGAAGCTGTTAGTTTGGATGCTTTGGTACGAAAAATCAGCGCCACGGGCTTAGTAGGTTTTTTGACAAACTGGCTTGCTATCAAAATGCTTTTTTATCCCCGCACAAAAAGACCGCTCTTAGGACAAGGATTGATCCCCGCTCATAAAGCGCGCGTCGTAATGCGCCTGGGAGATGAAATATCCAGGGAAATCATCAATTCTGAAATTATTCTAAAGAAGATCAAAGATTCCCAATTCCTCAAAAATCATAGGCAGGCATTAGCAGAGGGCCTTAGGAAGGCGGGCGCAAACCCGGAGTTTCAAAAAGACTTGTTGCAGCTCTTATGGCATTATTTGCAGCAAAGCCTGCGTTCCAAAGCCTTTCAGGCAGGCCTTAGTATGATTCCCCAAAACTTCCTCCTGCGATGGGGGAAGGCAGGCTTCTTAGCCGGCGCCCTTTTTAAGCTCTATCATTTCTTTTCAAGAAATATGGAAACAGCTTACATATCAGAAACAATCCTCAAGCACCTAAAAACAAACTTCCAGCGCTACGAAAGAGACTTCCATAATGTTCTCAAAAACATTCTCAAAAAACTGCCTTTGAGTTTAGAAAACAGCAAAGAAGAAATAGACGAAAAAATCCTGAGCCTCCTTACATATTTTATAGATCAAATCAACGTGCAGGGCATTATTATGGATAACCTGCAGTCTTTTGATGAAGCGCGCTTAGAGCGCCTGCTGAGGCGCTCTACTTCCGATCAGCTTGCCCATATCCAGTACTTAGGCTGCTTTTTTGGCATGATAGGCGGCGTCTTCCTATGGCTGCCCTACGAAGCCCTTGCGCTGAGCCTCATTCTGCTTCTTAGCATTGGCCTTGCAGACAGCCTTATATACAAAACACGTCAGAGAAAAAAGAAGTGACGTACATAAAACGTAAAGTAGCAATCCTCGTTTTCGTTGCGCAGAAAAACGTGTTTTGTCCCCAAAAAACGAAAAAAACTTCCCTTTTCGCACAAAAACAGCATTTTTTACTTGCTTTTTTTCATAGCTTTATGATATCAAGTAATATAGGCAGATTGTTATCCTGCGCTTGCATAGCAAAATAGCGGGCCTAAACTTGCGCTAAAAGCGCTTGCAAGCATAAGCAGTAGCCTAAGCATGACATAAGCTTTGTGTGATTGCCTGCGCTAAAGTGTTGCGCTAAAAGTGTTTGCAAACATAGGCAGCAGTATAAGCATGACACAGCTTTGTGTGATTGCATGATGCAAAAGCCGCAAGCAAGCAGGCTAAAAACGCTTGCTAAATTTTTGAATAAGGAGTGTGAAATTATGAAAGATTTTACATACACCCGTACAACAGGTACGGAACAAAACCATGGTGGGATGGTGGGGATACAAGGAAGAGGGGCAATAGCCCCCGGAGCTAAAATGCAGACACTTAACAAATTCGCAGTACTGAGCCTGCTCAGTTTGTCTCTTGCCTTGCTTGGCAACTGCGGCGGCTGCGGGAGCAGCGGCGGAGGTGGCGGCTCTGGAAGTAGCGGCGGAACGCCGAGCTGCACGGGCAGCGAGATTCTACAAAACGAGCAATGCGAAGAATGCACGGCGCCGCAGTTTCCCAATGCGGATCGCACGGCCTGTGTTGCCAACTGCCCAGACGGCGAGTACAAGCCGATGAAAAAGCCCACCTGCGAGGCCATCGCAAGCTGCACGGGCAGGGAGATACACAATCCGCAGGATAACAGCTGCTTTACGCTAAACTGCAACGAAGGCGAAATCGCAGATACGACCGCAAGCCCGCCCGCCTGCATTGCCGAGGAGGCCTGCCGTGATGCCACAGGCAAGCTGCTCAGCGTGGATGGGCGCTCCTGCATCAGCGAAGACGGTTGCCTTGCCGTGGCAAATCAGCTCATAAACGCAAGCGGCGAATGCGAGGCCTGCACAGGAGATGCGCCTGTGCGCAATGTGGACAAAACAGCCTGCATCAGCGAGGCGACATGTCTTGCCGAGAGCAATCAGTTTGTAAGCGCAAACAGCAGCTGCGTGGCCTGCGCGGGCAATGCGCCTGTTGTGAATGTGGACAAGGACGCCTGCATCAGCACGAGCGCCTGCACCGATGCGGCGGGCCATGTTGCCACTGCAGACGGCGCATGCCTGGCCTGCAGCGACGAAACGCCAGTGCGCAGCGTGGACAAGGACGAGTGCATTACTGCGGAAGTCTGCCATGAGGGCAACAGCAGCGGCCCCAACAGCCTGCTGGGCTCTGACTGCATTACAGACGAGGCCTGCGAGGCAATGGAAAACCACGTAGCCCAGCATGACGGCGTATGCGCGGAATGCGTAGCCCCGAAGATACTGAACGTGGCCACAGGCCTGTGCGATGCGGATGGAGACGGCGACAAGGTGCTCGATGGAAGCGACAACTGCCCGGAACTAGCTAATGCCGACCAAGCCAACGCTGACGGCGATAGCCAGGGCGACGCCTGCGATGACGATGATGATAACGACAATGTGGCCGATGCTATGGACGTAGACGACGATAACGACGGGCTGATTGAAATCGCCACAGCAAGCGAGCTAAACAACATACGCCACGACCTGGCTGGCGCAAGCTACAAAACAGGAGCTGCGGCGGCGCCACAGATTGCTGGGGCGCCCGAAAGCGCCACCGATGACTGTACCACCGCCGTTGACTATCACGTTGTGACTGCAACGGGCGTAGCCAGCCCGGCCAGCGGCACCGTGCCCGATGGCTCTACGCTCGTGAGCGCCTACCTTTGCGGCTACGAGCTCACGGCCGACATCGACCTGGCCGCCGATGATCAGGATACGGGCGACTTGATGACAGCAACTTCGAGCCCATCACGGGCGCCTTTACCGCCATCCTCGACGGCAACGGGCGGGCCATAGACAACATGCAAATCACCAAGACCAACGCAGACGACGCAAAGCGCTTCGTTTATCGACAACTGCAACGGCAGCGTGATACGCAACCTGCATATCCAAAACGCAGCCATCGCCAGCACGAGCGACGCCGGCGGCAAGAGCATCAATGTCAGCTTCCTCTGCGCTGAGGCGGGGCATAGCATCTGGCATAAGACGCGCATCATCGCCGTGCGGGCACAGGGCAGCCTCAGCTGCAGCGCCAGCCAAAGCAGCGCGACCTGCGGCCTTAGCGGCCTGGTGGCAAGCATAAATTCTGCCAGGCAGATATGGTCTCCTGATCACAGGCAGCATGGTCCAGCTGGAGGGCCTTACGAAGGCTGACCGTATTGCAGTCTCTGGCGGGCTCATAGTAGCTAACTTACCTCTACCAGAGCTGCCTTAAACACATCCACAATCTTGCGTATCAGCAATAGCTATGCCCTAGGATATATCTCAGGATGGCAATATTGTAACTGCAGGCGGCCTTGTTGGAGCTATCTGGTAACGGAGTTTTTTCCATACATAACAGCTATGCTGCTGTGGCCCTTGGCACAATTACAGGAGATGCTGCCACACCTGGTACAGGTGGCCTGGTAGGGTATTTTGCTGCATCAGACGACACTTCTGTCGTCAGGAACAGCTATGCCCTCGGCCCTGTTGCGAGCAGCACAGCTCCAGAAACGGCGGACTGATAGGCTTTCTAACATCTAGTTCTAGCGTGCGCATCATACATAGCTATGCGCGGGGGCCCGTCTACTCCCAAAGCAGCACTGCCGGTGCTCTGATAGGCCAGCTTACCGCCGGCGCAAGATCCAGAACTCCTATGCAACGGGCGCCGTCACCGGCAACGGCACAAGGGGCGGCCTCATTGGCGTATCTTTCGGGACTAGCATCACCTACACCGGCCGCAATCTTTACGTGGACAGCACAGGCATGGGCAATGGCGGCATTGGTGATATTTCGGGCCCTCCACGCGCAAGCGCCTGCGGCGCCTGTTTTCGTGTTAGCGAGGCAGATATCCGCGGCCTTGCCCTTGATATCGATGCTACTGATGACGAAACAGATAACGATACAGACGAGCTAAACGGCTGGTCTACGGCAAACTGGGCAAAGAGCACGAACGAGCATCCCCGCCTGAAATACGCCGATGATCCCGACACGGACAGCATCAACGAATGCGAGCTGCTCCCCGATTACGACCACGAGAACGACGCCAACTGCGTTTCGGGCGGAACTTTCTGCTGCGGTCAGGAGCTGCCCAACCAGCGTCTTTATGCGGCCATCGCAAACGTCGCCTTCACCCATGATCACGACGCCGACAGCGGCACACGGCTGAGGAGCCCGTCGCCATCGGCGAGCCTACGGCAACGGCGCCCGCCACGGGCTTTTATTATACGCTCAGCCAGCCCGCCGTCACCGTCACCTACAACCTGCTGACAGGCATCAGCGTCGACTCCGCCGCCCTCGAAAACGATGACGGCAGCACAAACACAGACGCAACATGGACGGCCTCAGGCGCCACCGGCGGCTCCATCAGCGGCATCGCCGCTGGCGAGTCTTTCTGGCTGGCTTTGACCTTTCAGGAAGGCACAGGCGCAAATGCCGTCCAGCACAAGGTACGGCGCAAGTTTGTGTATCCCGCTTCTGAGTAGGTTATTAAGGGGGTGTTGGGGAAGCAAAGCGCGCAATGCACGCTTTGCCATCATCTAAAGCGCGCTTTTTGGGATAAAGCGGCCTTTGGAATATGCGGCGTGGGGCTCTGCTGACGGGCGGGCGTATGTTGGAATAAATGGCGTCTGGCCTTGTTGTAGTAATGTAGTGTTGGTTTTGATGACAGCGGGCGGGGGTTCGTGTGCGTTGTAGTCATGACTGGGCGGGGATGGAATAAGCAGAGTCTGAGCGCAATGCCTATGATTTGCCGCTCCTATGTTGTTCATACCATTCAGGCTGGCGGGCCCGCTGCAGTAAATATGCGTCTACCAAGACTAGATTTACCATAGCTTCTACTATAGGAACAGCGCGGGGGAGTACGCAGGGGTCGTGGCGTCCCTTGAGTTTGAGCTGCACATGCTGCCCGCTTTCGTTAATGCTTTCCTGGCTGTGAAAAATGCTAGCTGTGGGCTTAAAGGCCAGTCGTATTTGTATAGGCATGCCATTGCTGATCCCGCCTTGTATGCCCCCAGAATGATTGCTGCGCGTTTTTGCAGAGGCGATGGAGGAAAATTTTGTGCTCTTGTTCTGTTTTGCAGGAGAAGGGGCTGGAAAAAAAGCATCGTTATGCGTACTGCCTTTCATTTGCGTCCCCAAAAAGCCACTCCCGGACTCAAAGCCTTTACATGCGGGAATACTCAAGCATGCCCGTGCCAGCTCTGCCTCTAGTTTGCCAAAAACTGGCTCCCCTAGGCCCGGCGGCGCATTCCAGACAACGAGGCCTATGGTGCCGCCTATGGAATCTCCCGCCTTGCGCACTTCTTCAATCAGTTGGATCATTTCCTTGGACTTTTGAAGATCGGGACAACGCAGGGCTGAGGCATCCACTTCTTCCTGGCTCTTGGGAGGGGAGGCAAGTAAATCTGCCTTTATGTCGCCTACAGAATCTACCCACGCTATGGTCTGGATGCCAAGCTCTTCTTCTAAGATTTGCGCAGCCACAGCTCCGCCGGCAACCCTTGCTATGCTTTCTCTGGCAGAGGCGCGTCCTCCTCCGTGAGGGGTGCGCCAGGCGTATTTGGCATGATAGCTGTAATCAGCGTGAGAAGGACGGTATATGTCATGCCAGCTTTCGTAATCTTTGCTTTTTAGGTCTGTGTTGTGTACTACGATGCTGATAGGGGAGCCTAAGCTTTTACCTTGATACAGGCCGCTCAGGATGCTGCATTGATCCTCTTCTTTGCGCTGGCTTACGAAGGAGCTTTGGCCTGGCCTTCTTCTGCGCAGTTGTTTTTCTATACGAGCTGGGTCTAAGGACAGGCCGGCTGGGCATCCGTCGATAACAAGGCCTACAGCGGGGCCGTGTGATTCTCCAAAACTATGGATACGATAAAGTTTACCAAAACTAGATGACACAAGGATTATAGGGCTTGGATGGATGGTATATATGCTTCTTGGTAGCGCTGCCTGCGTTGATATATTTCTTTGGCATCATGGATCAGATTTTTTAGCACATCGGGCGTTATAGCTTGTTTGGGGTCATCTCCTATTCCCCGTAAGGGGCATATGTGACTTTCAATTACTAAGCCATTGGCGCCATAGGCAACAGCTGCAAGGGCTGCATGAGGCACATAGACAGCTTTCCCAACAGAATGAGAGGGATCAACCACAATAGGCGCCCAGGTCTTTTGCTTGAGCAAAGGGCAGATACATTCGTCAGGATAGTTTCTGTAACCATCTATGGCTGGGAGAGTGCCGCGGGGACAAAGCAGCACGTTAGGATTGCCGCCTGAAACGATATATTCGGCTGCGCAAAGAAATTCATTGAGTTTGCCCATGTGCATGGACCTTTTTAGCAGGAGTATCGTTTGGTGAGGAGCGCTGAGCTTGCCTATTTTGCTAAGGAGAGGGTAATTCAAGGCATTGCGCGTGCCTATCTGGAGCATGGGGACTCGGTTTGAGACAGCAATGTGGACGTGTTCTTCTTCCATCACTTCCGTATTGGCCGCTAAACCTGTTTCCTGAGAAGCCTTGAGCAGAATATCTATGGCTTTGGCATCTCCTTGGTAGCTGTAGGGGCTCGTACGCGGCTTCCATACCCCTCCTCGTAAGACATGTGCGCCTGCCTCTTTGACGGCATGGGCTGTTTCTATAAAATATTGAGGATTTTCAGGATCGATCGTGCAATGCCCCGCTATTACAAGTAAATCTTTAGTCAGGTCTATGCTGCCTGCTCTAATTTTATGCTGTGACAACTCAGACTTTATGTCCATCAGTTTGTAGGGCGATTGAATCGTAGCAACACGCGCTATGTAGGGCAGGCCTTCTAGCCTGTTGATCATCAATTCCTCTCTTTCATCTCCTACAATAGCATAAATGGTCCGGGTTGTGCCTGTTATAGCCTGCAGGCGGCAGTTGAATTCCTGGAGTATAGATTCGCACTCTTCGCTTTGCTGCTGACTGAGAGTCTTTGCCTTGGGTATAATCATGATGTTAATGCAAGCTCCTTTCCCTTTTTGTACTTGCTGGAGGAAAAAGCAAGCAATATCTTAGTTGACAGAGCGCTTTTTTATGGGTACTATATACGTAAATTCACAGGAATAGCTAAATAACTGCCTTTGCCTATACTCCATTTACAAGACTGTTCATAGAATTACTTGTTGCTTTGCTTTGGCGGGTTCAAAAGGGCTTCTATTAATGAGCAATTTTTGTGGTTTAGATATATAGTTCCCTTTTTCATGAGACAGCCTTAGGCTTTTTAGGCTGCAGGCGTTTTTTGAGCTGCAGGCCTATGGGGCGGCGCGGGCTGAGCGTTATATGCGGCAAGCATTCTATTTCCTCATCTTGCGCTAGTAAAGTAAAATCCCATTGTTTTGCAAGCGCAATGATAATACTTAGGGCTTCTACAAAAGCAAAGTTACTGCCCATGCAGCGCCTGGAGCCGCCGCCAAATGGCGCAAAAGCAAAGGGAGGCAAATTCTTACACGAATCATCCAGCCATCTTTCTGGGAGGAAATCCGAAGCCTTAGCAAAATATCTACTATCGCGGTGCATTGCGTATATGCAAAATGTGAGATTTGTACCCCGCGTAATAAAGTGCTGTTTTAAGTGAAAATCAACAAGGGCCTGTCTGGAAATAATCCAGACAGGCGGGTAAAGGCGCAGGGTCTCCATAAAAAGGCTGCGCGCATAAGGGAAATCCTTAAAGTCGCTCGTTTCAAGTAAAAGCTTAGGTAAATCCAAGATGCGATCTACCTCTTCTTGCAATTTGCTTTGCGCTTCTGGATGCTTGGCAAGCAAATACCAAGTCCAGCACAAAGCCTTTGCTGTGGTCTCGTGGCCCGCCATTAAAAAGGTCACGCATTCATCCCTGATCTGCTTATGGGAGAGGGCTTGCTTTGATTGCAGTAGAGCCGCAATCAAGCTGCTTTGCTGCGGCCTAAGCTGCCTGGCTTCGGCTTGGATAAGATCATAAACAGCACAGTCCAAGTTGCGCTTTACTCGCTGCAGCTTTGATAAGAAAGTAAAAGGAATACGCAGGTACTTCCTTTCTGCCATTTTCTTGTATAGATACATCAGAAGTGGATTATGGGCAAGCAGCTTCCTTTGCGCATAACTTGCCTTAAGCAGCCTTTCTACCTGCTCCTGAGCTATATCTAGCTTGGGGAGATTGAAAATTGTATGCAGGATGATTTTGCAGGTGAGCTTCTGCATTTCCTCTGCTATGGAGAGCGCCTGCCCATCCTCCCAGCGCTCCGAGCAGCTATGGATTGCAGCCAGCATTTGCGCTCTATAGCTCATAAGCTTTGCTTGGCTAAATAGGGGCGCTATGAGCTTTTGCTCTTGTTGGTGGAGTTTCCCTTCGCTGTTTAGCAGGCCCTTGCCCAAGAATGTCTGCAAGACTTGGGTCACAGGGTCTTTTTGGAGCAGCTCTTTTTTTCGCAGCAGTAATTCCTCAACATATGCGGGGTCTTTGACCAGACAGGCCTTATACATTGGAAGCGAATAATACACAAGGCTCTGCTCATTTCTTGCATGGAGCTTGGAAAAAAAATCAAGCTGAGCGAAAGCAAGCTTGTAGGCATTAGGGCTATAATACATCTTGCATTCAGGCAGGCTTATGCTTTTATGAGGCCCAAACTAGCATAGAACTTTTTTTGCAAGACTTACATATACAGGCGGACTCTGCTAAGCCTAAGACTTAGGGCTTCAGCGCAAATGGACTCTTGCGCTCTACGCTAAGCGCTCAAGATTTAAGCGGGCGCCAAGTCAGCCATAGGCAGGCCCGTGCTGTAAAGCTCTTGAACTGGGCCGATACTAGCTCTATGATACTCGGCAAGAAAGAGATACCTAGGCTCATTTTTGAAGGCTTTCTCAAACATATTGTCTTATGCCTTTTTATTCCGCTGCTTTGTTTCTATGCTTATTCTCTACAGGGGCTGCCTTGGCATAGAGCTCTTGCCTTACTTCTTTTGCCTGCAGCAGTGAATGTTCTAGCCCTTTACTATGGCAGTAAAGTGATTCAGAAGAGATTAAGACAAAGGGAAATTGATCTTAGCCTAGAGTTTCTTGCGGCAAACTTTTTGCTCCTCCTCCTTTTGCTCAGCGCTTTTTGGTGCGGCGGGACAGCTTCACTGTGGCTTAGTTGTTTTTTTGCTTTGTGGCTCTATGCGCATTTTTACCTGAAGCTCCTTGCTCCCTTCTACATTGCTTTTCTTACTTTGCTTCTTTTGGTCTTGATAAGTTTTTCTTTCCAGCTGCTTTATTTGGAAGAGTGTCTTTTTTTATCGCATCATAAGTCTGGGGAGGAGCATAGCAGCGCCATTCCTGAGAATCCCCCAAAGCACGCCAACTTGGGGCAAAAGCTGGCTTTCCCTCTTTTTTGTTTTCATGTATTTTGTCCTTAGACGGACGGTCAGTAGTTTTTAGCTTGTTCGAAAGGCAATCACAGGGCAGCTTCATGTCGATAGGCAGCACTCTTTAAGAAAAAAGGGGGCGAGTCCGGTTCAGGAAGAAATCGCAGCATAAGGCATTCCCGACTTTGCTGCGCTCATATGCGGGCCGAAGCTGCTCCGGCCTCATTGCAATCATGTCATCGAAGCCGCCCAATTTCTGATCTGACATGGGCGCATACTAAAAATGGAAACAGCAGCTTAGCAATGGAGCAAGCCGGCTTTTGGTAATTTTGTCTCTAGTTTTCCTGCATGAGCTGCTTGATTTTGTCTCTAATCATAGCTGCTTCTTCAAAATTTTCGGCTTCTACAGCCGTATCCAAGGATTTCTTTAGTCTCTCCAGCTCACTTTGGGGCTCTTCTTCCTGCAGCTTCTCTGTTTTCTCTTTTGTTTCCATAGTGATTGTTACAGACGCTTCCTCATATACTTTTTTATGCATGTACATGGGGCATTTGCTGCGTATAGCTATGGCAACGGAGTCTGAGGGGCGTGCGTCCAATTCTACTATGCCGCCCTGTGTCTGCACGACGATACGTGCATAGAAAATACTGCCGATGATATCATTGATCACAATATGCGTAGCTTGCGCATCCATTTCCTGCAGTATATTGAGCATTAAGTCGTGCGTGTTGGGACGAGGGGGCGCAATGCCATCCAGAGCGCTGGAAATGGAGTAAGTTTCCAGAGGGCCAATGAAAATCGGCACGACTCTATTGGATGAAGAAGCAACTGGCTTGAGAAAAATTGCAAAGCCGACATTTGTAATGGATACGTCCGAGATGCTTACTTCCAGTAGATTTTCCTTGGATTCTGGATTCATATGGTGATCTTAGAGCCACTTTCTCAAGCAGGCCTTAAATTAAGAAGCAATTTTTAGTTTGTACAGACTAAAGCCATAAAAGCAATGCGTACAAAACAAGCCCCAACTTAGCAACTATATGAGCCCAACTATATTGCAAGCAAATATCTATAATGGAAGCCTAAGATCAGCTTGCTCATCATTCCTTTTTTATGGAAGGGAGCTTTCTGTTGTCTTCGTTATCACTTGCCTTAGCCCCCTCTTCTTTTTTTGGTACGACAAGCCTCTCCTGTAATTGCATCAGGTAACTAGCAGCCTTCTCTCCTATAGGCGCTTCCTCTTTGCTTAAATCTTCCAGTTTTGTGATATTCTTTTTACGTATTGCATCTTCCAAGTCCACAGCAAGCCGAAGGCTTTTTGCATCTTTACGTACAGCTGTAGTAGCAGGCAGCCATCCATAAAAATAAGCTTGGGGATAGCCGCCCTTGACCTCCCACCAAGTCTCATCCTGGCTGTTTTTTTTGCTTTGTATGACAAAAACAAGAGAAGCCATAGAAATATGATCAGCTGTCCTGCTATTGGGCGCCGTATGATCTGGACGCCTCTTGAGCACTACATCAGAAGAGTTCAGCACAAAAGCCTTTTGGGCAAGATATTTTTTTTCTATGTAACCTTCTTGGCCATCAGAAAGCCGTAGTTTGACGAATGTAGATCCCTCTTCTTGCAGAATTTGTACTTTTTCACCCTTTCCCAAGCTTGCAAGCCGCTTCTTTTTCTCTACGCTGTCCCAAAGCTGGACGCCTAAGCGCACGTAGGCATCTTTTTTTTGATCGCATCCTGTTGCAAAAGCAAGGAGCAGGCAAAGGGGAATATATTGGCAAAAAGAGGAGCCAGCTGTGCAAAACCTAAGCATCATCTACGTCTCCTAAAAAACTGGAGGGCTAGAGTACGTCAAGTGATTTTACCAGCTATGGTATACAACCTACGAACATATTTCACATTTTACTGGGCTTGAAAGAACAAACAAGCACAGGAGGGACCTATGTCCAATTATGAACATGACTTGCAAAAAATAAAACAAAATCTATTAGGAGTAAAAGAGCATATAGTGCGCTCAAAAGCACGCTTGCTGATCCGCGTATTAGAAAGTAAAAACATTTCATTAGGCTGCGATCAAGCTGGCATAAAAGGCAGAACCTTTTACAATCATATAAAAGTCCTGCGTGAACATGGATATTGTCTTCATGCTCTAAAAGGTAAAAGTAGACGGCCGCATAACTCGCCAAACAAAACTTCTTGCGAAGTAGAAAGTAAGATTTTAGAAATACGCAAAGACAAGCAGAATGGTGGAGCGATCATCGCTGCTCTGTATCGCAGGCAAACAGGAAAGTATATTGCGCCTTCCACTGTAGATAAGATTCTGCGCCGCAACAATCTAAGCAATACATATAAGCGTAAAAAGGAGAATCCGCACAATAAGCGTTATAGCGCCTCTCATAAGCATGATAGAGTGCAGGCTGATACGTCCTAAACAACAACGGCAATAAAGTCTATGCTGTGACTTTTATTGATGATTGTAGTAGAAGTGTTTTTGTCCGTGTTTGTGAAGAAAAGTCTGCTTATGAAGCAACGCAAGCTTTGCACGAATATGTAAATCGATATGGGAAGCCTAAATTGATCCAAACAGATAATGGCGTTGAGTTTACCAATCGTTATACTTCAGAGTTGAATGCAAAAAGGCAAAAGCAAAGCAGGGCTGGATTGTTTGAAACTACATTGCAATCTCTTGGTGTCAGGCATCATCTTATCCGTCCGCGCACGCCACAGCACAATGGCAAGATTGAACGCTTTCACAGAACTATGAAGCAAGAGGCTAAGCTTGAAAAGTTTGATGATCTTGCAGCCATATTTCTTTTTGATATTGATGGCCTATGCAGCCAACTTTGGATGCGCAAGATGCGCAGGCGCTTCGTTTGGCTTTATATGTTTTGTATAAGACACCCCCTAGTTTCTTTTTACGCGCAAAATATAAGGTCTGATTTTCTGGGCAAACATAAGTGTTATCTGCTTCCTTGTATCTAAATGTAAGATCAGCATAGTCATTTCTTTTACGCTCTTTGCGCTCCTCAGGCTTTACTTTATTTCCAAGTTTATTGGCGTAGTCTTGATCAGGCATATATAGGTCCTTGTCTTGTAATTTTTCTAAATTTGCCTCATTGGAGTAACCAGCATCTAAAACATATTTGCTTGGCTCTTGACGAGCAGGTTTTACCTTCTCCTTGAGCTCCTCACTCTGTTTTACTAAAGCAACAGTATGCTTTGCGTCTGACTGTTCTCTTGCCACTTTATGATGCACGATCATATTGCTCTTCGCATCTACGGCAATATGCGCATTGTAGCCGACTAGGAAACCCTTGCTGCTGTTTTTATGCCAATCCGCATCTCTATCCGTCAAATGAACCCGTTTAGCTTCTTTGTGCTCCTCTAAAAACTCAAGTCCCCGCTCAATGCGCTTCTCTTGTTTGTGTAGACGCGAAAGCTTCTTTTGCAATGACTCTTTCTCCTCAGCATCTTCAGAACGCTCCCATTGCGCATATCGTTTCTTACAACTTTCCTGAATATATTTGTAGCGTCTTTGCAATTCTTCACGCGTGCCTATGTCATTACGATTGGCGTTTGCTTTGATCTTTGTGCTGTCTATGCAGACCGTATCAAAATCTATCAGGCCCGCTTCACTCCCTAAAAATACTGTTTGACTAAAAAGCTCCTCTATGGCATGACTATGACGCTTGCGAAAAACGCTGATGCTCGAATGATCAATACGCAACCCGCCTGATAAAAACAGCAAGTCGGCACGACAGGGAAGATCACGCTCCAAATTACGCATGGAAATATTGCCGTGTAATAGCGAGTAGAAAAGAATTGCCAAAAGACGATTCACGGGAAAGGCGCAGACGGCCTCCTTTGCCATTATCGTTTGTATAATTCTTATCGAAAATGCTTAAGTCAAGCTTATCGATGATCTCTAACAAACGACGTGTTGGGTGACCCTCCTCAAAGAGTTCTCCCAAATTTAAACTTATCATTTGATACTGATCTACATCAGCGTGTTTATACTTTGCCATACAAGTGACATAAAATAATTTACCCTATATGGCAACTACTTTTGGAGGTTGTTCAACAGACTCCCCAACACCCCCTTAATAACTTATTCAGAAGCCGGATACACAAACTTGCGCCGCACCTTGTGCTGGACGACGCCATCACCTGTGCCTTTCTGGAAGGTGACGGCAAGGCATAGGCATTGGTCTGGCGCAAACGGCTTCCCTGCCTTAGCGCCAGACTCTCGCACATCCTGTGCTCGGGACGCAATGCCTATGATTTGCACTGGATTGTTCTGGTATGTACAGCATGCAGAGGCCCTGCGCCCAATGTGACATAATACGGCGCCGAGACTCTGATTATTACAACAACGCCCTGTCTATTTTTACCTGTATTATGTCGCGTTGCGCCCCAACGCCGCCTACTACAATACCGCTCGCCTGTCAGTAAAACCAAGGCCACATTACTACTACAACGCACATGAGCCCCTGCGCCCAATGTGACATAATGCGGCGCCGAGACTCTGATTATTACAACAACGCCACGGCAAGCCATAGGCATTGGTCTGGCGCGGCGACATCCTTGACGGCAAGGCATAGGCATTGGTCTGGCGCAAACGGCTTCCCTGCCTTAGCGCCAGACTCTCGCACATCCATGTGCTCGGGACGCAATGCCTATGATTTGCACTGGATTGTTGTAGTATGTAGAGCTCCAGAAAAAACCATATCTGTTTTGTCAGCCCTGCTTTAGCGCCAGACTCTCGCACATCCATGTGCTCGTGACGCAATGCCTATGCCTTGCACTGGATTGTTCTGGTATGTACAGCACCCGAGGCCCTGCGCCCAACGCGACATAATGCGGCGCCGAGACTCTGATTATTACAACAACGCCCTGTCTATTTTTACCTGTATTATGTCGCGTTGCGCCCCAACGCCGCCTACTACAATACCGCTCGCCTGTCAGTAAAACCAAGGCCACATTACAACGCACATGAGCCCCTGCGCCCAACGCGACATAATGCGGCGCCGAGACTCTGATTATTACAACAACGCCACGGCAAGCCATAGGCATTGGTCTGGCGCGGGCGACATCCATGTCTTAGCGCCAGACTCTCGCACCTCCGTGTGCTCGTGACGCAATGCCTATGCCTTGCACTGGATTGTTCTGGTATGTACAGCATGCAGAGGCCCAGCGCCCAATGTGACATAATGCGGCGTTCAAACGCCATTTATTACAACACAGCCGCCGTCATGAAAACAAACGCTATATTATTACAACAACGCCAGACTCCGCATATTACATCCCCGCCCCAGTCATCAAAACCAACGCCTCCTTATCACAACAAAGCCCAGACTCCGCTTATTACAACTCCCGCCTCAGTCAGCAGAAACCCGCGCCAGTTGTATGCAGCCGTGCGCCATATATACAAGCTTGCACGACAAGGCCTATCTGCATTCCTGCGCAGTTTCTTATTACCAGAAGACATAGGCCTGTTTGCAAAGGCGTACAAACCAAGAATAGGAGATGGCAGCGCCCCCTTCTTTAGCCCATGACTTACCTACAGAATTCAGCACATAGATGAGCCGCTTCCTATCATCATAGCCAACCATAGCCATAGTGTGACGCCCACGCCTCTTGCCTTCGGGCTCCCATAATTCCTTATCCAATGTTACAAAGTTCTCACTGATCAGCATCGTAACAATAATCACTCTGCCTTGCAGGAGATGCGCTCGAATTTGATCCATATCGCTGTAATCCACTCTTCCAAAACCATCAATACGATAGGAGGCAGCCTCTGCTTTTGCTCTGCTGCTGGGCTGGTAGGCATGATCTTTCTCGATATAAGGCATAAGTTCCTCTCTTGGGCATCCTTGCTCCTTCAGAAAAACTAAGGCATCCACAATCTCAATCCCTTGGTCCCTGCCTCTGTTTAAGCTGTTGTACAAAAAAGCGGGAGAACAACGATAAGCGCTATTTGCCTTCTTATGCTTATGTATATAATAACTCATGCCAAAGTAACCCACAGCCCAGGCAGTGCCGCTTGCCTGATTCCCTTGATGACCTGGAGCAGGGAGATCAGGCAGTACATAACGCTGTGGAATTGGCTTTGTCTTAGGCAAGGCGGCAACAATGAAAGGATGCCGTATGTCCTGCTTGGTCCATCCATGCCGGATAGGAAAAGATTTCAAAGACCAGGGACCATCTCCTTGCGCATCAGAGTCTAAGCTGTATGTTTGGCAAGCCGAGCTCAGCAGCCAGGTAAAAATAAGAATTACGTATAAATGGAAAGTTTGCAAAGCCTTTTTCAAGCTCCAGATGAAATTCCTATCGTCAAGGACTGCCTCTTATGTGAGACAAAAGAACAATGCTTTGCTCTTGCTTGCGCTCTAAGCAAATCACGAAAACAGTTCCCGGCGCTAGTTTGCAGCAATATGCGCAGGCATAGCTTAGCAACATAGACATGTTAAATTCAGCCTGAAGGATCAGAAGGATCACTAGGCTCACACGACCTGATGAGAATTGTTCTTGCAGTGGATGGAAGGCAAAATAGAGTAGGAATGTCGTGTTTGTATGGGCACAGTGTCATACAGGCATCATTTTGTTTTGCAGTCTTCTCAAAAAATCGCCTTTGTGTACATAACAGCTGAGGATATGGCCCAGGCAAGAAAGATCGCGAAGGTCCTTGTGTCTGAGAAAAAGCTGGCCGCCTGCGTAAACATCATAGAAAAAATGCGCTCTGTTTATGAATGGGAAGGGGAGCTCCAAGAGCGGCAGGAATGTATTGTGATTGCAAAAAGCAGGCCGGAACTCTTTGCAGAGCTCAGGTCTGCCGTGCTTGCTGTCCATAGCTATGACTGCCCATGTATAGTTATGTTTTCCTCCTGCGATGCCCATCCCGCCTTCCTGCAGTGGGTCTTTCAACAATGTCCGTCTTCCTGACAGGTACAGATACCGGCGCAGGCAAAACCACAAGCGCCGCAGCCATTATGCTCCGCTATCCGGGCTTGTCTTACTGGAAGCCTGTCCAGACGGGACTTGACTATGATCGCTTGCGCGTGCAAAGCCTATGCGGTATGTACGGCCAGGATACCTTAGGAGCTCCAGAGCGTTTTTTGGAAGAAAGCTACTATTTCCCCGCCCCCTTAAGCCCTCATCGTGCAGCAGAGCTTGCTAAGACTCATATTGATCCTGAGAAGATATTAGAAGATTTGCAAAATCATCAGAGCAAAAAGGGTCCGCTTCTTATAGAGGGGGCTGGCGGCATTCTGGTTCCCTTAACGCGTTCTTATACCTGGCTCGATTTTCTAAAAGCATCAGGCCTGCCTGTACTGATTGCGGCGCGTAACGCCTTGGGCACAATCAATCACAGCCTGCTTACTATAGAGCTGCTCAAGTCACATTCCATCCCTGTGCTGGGGCTGCTCTTTTGCGGCCCCACGCAAAAGACAGATAACTGGCGCACAGTAGAAGAGATAAGTCAGATTCCTGTTTTGCTGGCCTTTGACAGCGTGCAGGAAAAAGACTTCAGAAAACTGCGCTGGCGGAAATGCCCCGCATTGGATCTTCTGCTTGCCAAAAAATCCCGCGCTCTTCTTTCTATGCCATAAACCTATGCAATTCCCTGTCCCTAGCCTGGAAGCTGCGCCTCATCCCATCAGCCTCTTCCATCATTGGTTTAGCAAAGCTGCAGAAGCTGCGCCTCAGGGCGGGGAGGCAAATGCGATGGTCTTAGCTACTGTAGATATGCCTGCAAGGCAGCCTAAATCACGCGTGGTCCTGCTCAAAAGCTTTGGCGAAGATGGCTTTTGCTTTTATACAAACTACAAGAGCCCCAAGGCCCAAGAGCTGGAGCAATGCCCTAAGGCAGCTATGCTTTTTTACTGGACTGCCCCCTGCAAAAGACAAGTGCGCATAGAAGGCAAAACAAAACGGCTCAGCCCCCAAGCCTCAGACGCATATTTCGCCACCCGCGAGCGCCACAGTCAGATAGCAGCCCATGCCTCCGAGCAAAGCAGCATGATCAGCTCTAGAAAAGACTTAGAAGAGCGATTTGCGATCCTAGAAAAACAGTTTGCAGACAAGCCCATTCCCCGCCCCCCGCATTGGGGAGGCTGCCTGCTTGTTCCAGAGTACATGGAGTTTTGGCAAAACAGGCCGCATCGCCTGCACGATAGACTTGCATACCGCGCCTCTAAAAAAGGCGGCTGGGAATGCTCCTATCTGTCTCCATAAGACGCGGCAAATAATTTATACAAGCTGCGGACATATTTTCACGAATTACTTGACGCTCTAAGCTTGTATTGCTTAGCTTTACAAAAGTTCTAGCTGCCTTAGCTCAATTGGTAGAGCGGCTGACTTGTAATCAGCAGGTCGTGGGTTCGACTCCTACAGGCAGCACAACTTTGGGGGTAGGTGCCCGAGTGGTTAAAGGGACCAGACTGTAAATCTGGCGGCGCAAGCCTACGGAGGTTCAAATCCTTCCCTGCCCACGCCTCTTCTTTTGCTTGTGTCTCCAACAGAGGGTCTTTCAGTTATTGGAAGAGTCTATAACAGAGATCTCCTGCGCTTTGCCGTTTTCCCAAATCATAGCAGCGATTTTCCTGAAGAAGCGCATCTAGAACGCCTAAGCTCTCAGCTTTTGCCTGGGCGTTGGATAGAAGAGGGCCTTTTATGCTGCCAGAAAGACAGGATACGCTTTTTGTATGATCCTACTACGGGTAATTTCAGAGTAGCCCAGAAAAAAAGAGAAATCCTCACCGGCTCTTTACAGACAGGGCAATTTGGCTCGCCTTTGTTTTTTGTAGACCTTGCAAAACAAGATCGAATCTACGCCTTAGGCGCAGCCTCTGCCGCCTTGGAAAAAAATAACCAGACATTCTATTTGCTGGGTCAGGGCGTCGCCTCAAGCTTTCCTTTCTTTTTCATACGGCACGCCAGCAAGGCATGTACAGGGATATATTGGAATTCTACTTTAGCAGCTCAGGTGATGATTGCACACGAGGAAGGAGAAAAATGGAAGCGGGGAATCTATATCCGCCCTTTTGCAAAGGCTCTGGAGCGTCATGCTTTACTTCCTATGGCGCAGGACTTTTTCGTTTTCACAGGCACGCCCTCGGGGATACTCCAGAATCTCTACGCCATATGCGGGAAGCCCTTTTTCCCCCCATTGTGGTCCTTAGGCTGCCATCAGAAGACCCGCTCAGTTTACTCTAACGAAAAAGAGGTGTGGAGGATGGCCAAGCGGCTGCCTAAGGCAAACATTCTCTGTGACGCAATACATCTGGATAGGGGCTATATGCACAACTCACGTACTTTCACCTGGCACCCTAAAGCCTTCCCCAGGCCTGCAGCTCTGCTGTTGAAACTTCGCAGCTTGGGTTTACGTATCGTTACAGCTGTGAGTCCTGAAGTGCCCGCTGATCCTTCTTTTAGCATATATCGTTCTGGAGAGAGAGCGGGCTATTTTTGCAAGAACTCTGAGCAAAAGACTTATATAGGATCATCCAAAGTAGCCTTCCCCGATTTCAGTCTCCTAAAAGTACAGCAATGGTGGAGCAAGCTGCATAAAACACTTTTCGAAGTTGGAGTATCCGGCATATGGAATAACATGAATGAAGCCAGACTGCGGGAGCATTCTGATCCCTTGGAAGAAGACCTCTTCCATGACAATGCAAGGCTTCCTCACGCAAAGTTAGGCGCTCTCTATGCTAAGCTGCAGGCGCAGTCGGCTTTCAAGGCCTTTGAAAGGGAGCATCCGGAAAGGCTTCGTCCCTGGGTCCTAAGCCGCTCTGGCTTTTGTGGGATACAAAAATATGCCGCTTTATGGACGCAGATGCGCCATAGCTCTTGGGATAACTTGCGGGAACATTTATACGCAGCCCTCAATTTGAATCTCAGCGCTGTGCCTTATTGCGGCGCAGATATAGGAGATATGTTTTGCGGCTCCGCCTTAGCAAAGGCAGCGGCTTTTCTCAAATCGCCCAAGAAGCGGGAGCTTTTTGTCCGATGGGTTGAGCTTGCTTCACTTATGTCTTTCTTTCGCATTCACGGCAGCCTTTTATTTCAAAAACAGAGACCTTGGGGCCTTGGCTCTAAGTTCTCAGAGATGTGCGCTAAGCATATACGGCGGCGCTATCAGTTTTTACCTTATCTCTATACGCTTGCCTACAGGATTCATAAAGAAGGGCTGACTTGGCTTAGACCCCTATTTTATGAGTTTCCCGATTTGGATACAGACATAGCGCAGGATCAATTTTTGATAGGATCAGAGCTTCTTGCAGCGCCTGTACTGGAGGCAAAGCTAAGAAGACGCCGTGTCTACCTCCCTCATCCCCAGGAGGCTTGGTATGAATACGAGACTGGGACTCTCTACCAAGGAGGTACAAGTCATTTTTTTCTAACACAGCCCGGCTATTATCCTCTTTTTATACGGGCAGGCGCTATTATCCCTCTTTGCTTTCCGCAGGTAAACGCTGAGTTGTCCTTAGAGGGCGTTCTCATACTAGAGATTTACCCCTCTGAAAGAATGCTTGGCAGGCTGTTTATAGATGATACAAAAAGCAGGCAGTACATGGAAGGGGCTTATTCTTATTTTGAATTCCGAGCGAAGATGAACCAAGAGCATACGATTTCTCTTTCTGTTAAAGCGCTGCATCAGGCTTCCAAGAATCCCTTTGAAGAAATTGAATTTCGCCTTCCTGCCAGATACTGTTACTTAAAGCGCTTTGGAGAAAAAATCCGCGCCCAGACTCCCAGCTTAGAAGAGGAAGGCCGTAGCGCGCGTCTGGGCAGCTTTCGCGTTCCCTTTGCGACTGGTTTTTACAGCCTGCATACCGCATAAAAACTTTCAGCTGAGCTTCTGCCTTCATTTTTTGCTCTGGCCTCCGGCGAGCAAAGGCAGCCAGTCGCGCAATTTGCGGAGGCCCATGCCTTTGCGCTGCGCCATTTTCCCCTGCCTGATTGCAAGAAGGGCTCTAGCTGCGGTATCATCTTCCTTGTTTTTTTCTTCTGTCCCATGTAAAACAAGGCTAATGCTTTCTGTTTCCTGCGCAGAGGAATCCTCCAATCTGTAGCTCTCCTGCAGATTGATATCGACAGGGATCGTAATTGCAAACCTTAAGAACTTGCTTCCGTTGACCAGAACGCTGATCTGTGAGCGTAAAATCCTCATTGATTCCTTGATAATAGACCATGTAATCCAGCGGGCATCACGCAAAGACACTTCGCTTTTGCAAATTCTGTACAGTTCCTTGATTTTTTTTTCATCAGAGTGGAAACTGAGAAAATGAAAAAGTATCTCATGCTTATTCTTGGGCTTTACCAGCAGGTCTATATGCTGCGTACCCTGTCTTTTAAGGAAATCTAATAAGTGCAGGAAGGCAGTATTGAGAAACTCCATGCTGCTCGTGATCTCCAGTTTTTCATCTACGCGTATATGGCAGCTTATGTCTGCCTGCGATACAAAAGTCTGTACAAACTCTTTTAACTTAAGCTTTTCTAGATTTTCAGGCTTTGGAAGGCTTTCCAAACGTGCCAATTCCATTATGTCGCCAAGCTGAAACTGCATCTCGCTTATCTTAAGCGATAGAGATCCAAGCTCTTCTTGTTTGATTTTTCTTTCCTCTCTCATTATGTACTTACGGCTAAGGTCCACAACTTCCCTGGCTGACTTGGCAAAGACCGCTCCCATATAATTGAAAATACGATCCTGCATTGCGTCAATGGAAGCAAGGTAATGCTTATGACTTTCTACTTCTTTTCTTTTCATAACAAGATGATAGAGCAAAGCCAAAGCAAGACTCAGCTGCAGCACAAACATAAAAGCCCCGGCAGCAGGAGAAAAGGGATTCTGCGCTGCGGGATGAACAATATGCAGAACTATGCTAAGGCAAAGGGGGAGCGCTCCCAATGCGCCAATACTTCGATAATGCAGGCTCCGGAAGTATGGAGCGCTGATAAACAAGAAATAGAGCATAACAGGAAGCTGTAAGAAAAAACAAAGTTCTACGAGATACAGGCGATGCGTCAAATTGGGGAAAAGCAGGCATATAAAAGCAGTCCCCGCAAGCGCTCGAAAATAGAAGTATCCCCATTCCTGAGCGTCTTTGTCTAACTTGAAGAAAGGGAGCTTGATTTGTATCCTTTCTATAAGAAAAAAACGTATAAAGAAACTGTAAGCCAAGTATGGCAGCATGATCCCTAAGCATATGGAAGCGCGGCTGAAATAAGGGCTGAGGTCTATAATGGAATAAACTAACTCGCTTTGCAAGAGCTTATAGGCGGCATAGAAAAGTAAAAAGGAAGCAAAGGCCTTATAGGATTCTGCCTGGTACAAGCGCATATAAATTCCAAGAAAGAAGGCGCCAAGTATAAGGCTTAGAAAAGCATAGAGGAGGCCGGAGAGATTGGAGCTCCAAAGATCTTTCTCTGCTTCTTGCAGCTCCATCAACGCAACTTGGGAATATAAAGCGGGCGGGCGAAAGTAATTGCTTTTACTTAAACGTATTGCTATGCTTATCTTAGTTTTCTGCAGCTTATTGAAAGATAAGGGAAGAGGATAAATAGCAGAGCGATAACAACGGGAGTGGAATTGCAGCGCTCTTTCTTGCTGCTTCACAGGCCTGCCGTTTACATAAAGCTCCAGATGGCCGCAGACCTTCTCAAAGAAAAAAGCAAGCTTTTGCTTTTGCGCTGGAAGCGTTTTCGCTGGAAGCGTTTTGTGTCCTCGGAGCCAGAATATATCCCTTCCTGTACTGTACAAAGAGCTATGCGCAGCAAAGCTTCGCCACTTCTGCACATTCAGAGACTCAAGAGTGAATTCGGCCTTGTCTTCTATACTGTATTTCCAGCTTAGATTAGGGCTCTTTTGCGCCCCTATGCCTTTCATAAGAAGGAAAAAAAGAGCAGCTGCAAAAAGACAAAGCTTCATAATATCTTTTTAGTCTCCCGGCAGAGTCAGACGAAAACTTGAGAAAAAGCCGTGATTGTTGTGAAAGTCTATGGCGCCCTGCAGTTTCTGCGCTATAAGCGAAACGAGACTAAGCCCTATGCCGATGCCTTCCGTTTCCTGCTGAGGCTCGCCGGCGCGGAAGAATTTTTGAAATACCTTCACTCTATCTTCATTTTTAATGCCTGGTCCTTCGTCTGTAATTTCCAAACAGAGATTCTTTTCTTCCCGGGAAATACCGCATTCTATCTTCCCTGTAGTATAGACCAAAGCATTTTCCAGAAGATGGTACAAAGCCAAAGCAATGAGCTCAGGATCATTGCTGATGATACCAATATTTTTTTGTATTGTCAGTTTGATACGTTTCGCCTTTTGCTTGCTATAAACGGCCGCCAGTTTTTCTACTGTCTTTCTGCAAAGTTCCTTTATATCTATACTATTATGCTTCGGAATGTAGCTTCCCGCCTCCAGCTGCTTGAATTGCTCATTATCATAGAGTAGATTTTCTAAGCGCAGCACAGCCCTTTGCGCTTCCTGCCTGTGACCGGCATGGCTTGTTTTTCCGTCTTTTTGCTGCTCCTTTGTTTTGCGTGCGTTCTTGCAGAGAAGCTGCAATGTCTTCAGGTTCGTTTCAAATTCTCGAGACATGTTGTATACAGAGCGTGTTTTGTTCTTCTCGATGAGCAGGCTATGCTTGCCGTCTGCCAGCATATGCTGATAGAGAGTAACAATGTTTCTCATGATCTCCAGAAAGGCGCATGCGATAAAAAAGAAAAATCCATAGGGACTAAGACGAACTAAGCCGTGCAGACCCATTGCAGCCAGTATATCCCACGATATAACAGGTACCAGAACGTATGTGGCTTTAGAAAGGCATGACAAAGATTTTTCCCCCTCTTCCTGTCTGCTTTTATATTGCCGCAGAAGATATACAACATAGGCTATGGACAACGTTATGATCAGCAAATTACTCTTCTCAAGGATATTCCAAAGGTATGGATCATTAGCTCCCAACAGCAGAGTCACAATAAGAACGCAGCTAGGGATGTAAAAAATATAACGGTAGGAAAGAAGCCTGCCTTTCGTAACCCGGATCATATACTCAAGCATAAGAGGAGGGCAAAGGAACAGGAAAAAAAGCTGCGTTATGTATGCAGAACTCGGGCTGTGAAAAATCTCATACTGCACCCATGTTCTCAGAAGATAGCAATAGCCTAATGCAAAAGAAAGTAAGCCCAGAAATAAAGCTGCCTTTTGCTGGGGAGCGAAATAGAAAAGACCTATCAGGACTGCTAAGAGAATATAGGCGAAACTGAAGAAAATTTGCGGCATGTCTTTGAGTATGAGCGCCTGAGTCATCTTATGTTCATCTGTAAGAGCAGCCTTGTCCGAGATGCCTTTTGCAATACTTGCTCTGCCCCTTAGCGCTATCGTAATCAGATTCTCCCCCTTCTCCCAAAGCTTCTGGTCTATACTAAAAATGTATTCTCTTGCAAGATTATACTGCCTCGTTCCAAAATTCTTTGTCTCCCCTATCAGAGCGCCATTGATAAAAACTCTGGCTGGGAGTATGCTCTGCCCTAGATAGAAAGCATATTGATGTTCAGGAAGAATCTCAAGATCAAGTATACAGCGGTACCAAGCCATGCCGTCAAAGGCAGAATCCAGACCAAGGCTTAGCCAGTCTTCGTCTAAATCAGCCTCCTGCCACTTTGCGTTGTTGCTGTATTTATTATTTGCCTCAACAGAAGATACTTGATTCGAAAAGAGCCATGCGCTTTGATTAAGGCGGAGATGTTTTGAAGACCTCAGAGCAATGCGGCATTCTGCCCCAAGCTCCTGTTTTGCAAAAATACCACAGAACAAAAAGCAGCTCAAGGCATAAGCAGCTCTTCGCAATCGCAAGTGTAATAAGAGGCGCATCAGACAAAAAGCAATGTATGCAGGCAAAGAACATAACTCATACGCATTCTTCTTCTACATTAGCAATTTTCGGCTTAATTCGTCTCTTGAAGAAGAAAGAAGAGTAGAAATCCCGTGATCCCCTTCAGCCTTGCGCTATCATGGAGCGCACTGGCGCTGGAGTGTGGAGAAAGCGGCGTGGAGCTGGTATGTAAGGCACATGAGCACAAGCGCCTCTTTGGCAAACAAAGGTCGCAGCCTGCTTTTTTGTTCCCCAAAAAATTTATTTTTTTACAATAAAGACTTGCCATTTTCTAGCGCCTGTCTAAATTAAGTAATAGAACTGTCTTGCAAAGCGGGGCAGTCATTTTTTATGAAAGGAGGACATGAAGATGTCTATTATAAAAAAACTTAGGGAATGCGCTCCCTATCATGCGCATAACATTTTGTATAATCAGCCGGGCCTTGGCTCTGCTGGCTTTCGTTTTGTATCAGGCTGGGCTCTAAGCTCGGCTGTGTTTATGGAGGAAAATATGAGAAACATATTTCAGAAAATGATGGAATGCGCTCCCTATCATGCGCATAACATTTTGTTTAATCAGCCGGGCCTTGGCTCTGCTGGCTTACTGGAAAACTTTGCAGCTGCATGGAAAAGCAGCGCAGCTGCATGGAAAAGCAACGCAGTTGCATGGAAAAGCAACGCAGTTGCATGGAAAAACAGCGCAGCTGCATGGAAAAACAGCGCAGCTACATGGAAAAGCAACGCAGTTGCATGGAAAAACAGCGCAGCTGCATGGAAAAGCAACGCAGTTGCATGGAAAAACAGCGCAGCTGCATGGAAAAGCAGCGCAGCTGCCTCTCGTTTTATGATGCTGGCTGCCATCAGCCTGAGCCTGACTCTGGCGGGCTGCGATACCGGAGGCGGTGGTGGAGGAGACTCCTCAGGCAATGGCGGAGGCGAGCCGACTTGTACGGACACGCAGATACTTAAGGACGGGCAATGTGAAGCCTGCCCTGCGCAGCAGAAGCCCAATGCTGACAAGACGGCCTGCATCAGCGCAGACACGCCGACATGCACGGGCAATCAGGCGCTCCAGAACAATCAGTGCGTGGCATGCGCTGATCCCGATTTTCCCAATTCTGACAGGACGGCCTGCGTGACCAGCTGCGATGATGGAGAGCTCAAGCCCGACAACAAGCCTACCTGCGAGACCATGGTGACTTGCACGGGCGATATGATTCACAATCCGGCGGATAATACCTGCATCGAGAACACCTGCTTGGCAAACGAGCTTGTCAATACGACTGTGAACCCGAACGGCTGCATTACGAAGAGCAAATGCCGGGGCGACAATGGCAAGGTCGTGAGCGTAAACGAGCAGAGCTGTATTAGGGAAAGCGCCTGCAGCAGCGTGGCTGGCCAGGTTGCGACTACGGCGGGCAATTGCGAAGTTTGCGAAGGCGAAACTTCTGTCGTTAATAAAGAACAAAACGCCTGCATCAGCGAGGCCGCCTGCCAGGGCACAAGCGACAGCCCCACCAGCCTGCTTGGCAATCGCTGCATTACGGACGAAGCCTGCCAGGACATGGCGGGGCATGTTGCTACTGATGATGGCGACTGCGAGCAATGCACGGGCGCAAATAACGTGCGCAACGTGGGCAAGACCGAATGCATCACAGCGACGGCCTGCCATGCTGGCAACAGCAGCGGGCCCAACAGCCTGCTGGGTTCTGACTGCATCACGGACGAGGCCTGCCTGGACATGGCAAACCATGTTGCGCAGCATGATGGAGTCTGCATGGAATGCGCGAGCGGAAAAGCGCCAAACTTGGCCACAGCTATGTGCGAGAACGACAGCGACAATGACGGCCTGGCTGATAGCGCTGATACCTGCCCCATGGGCGAGACGGGCGCAGCCACGACTGGGGACGCCAGCGCCGACACTGCCGACCCCGATGGCGATGGCTGCAAGAACAGCGAGGACCACGACGACGATAACGACGGCGTGCTTGATGCTCATGATGCTTTTCGTACCGACGCCTGCGCAAGCGTGGATAGCGATGGCGACAACAAGCCCGATCGCCTGCTTGCGGGCTGTACGACCACCCTGACTGTGGACACGGACGATGATGGGGACGGCGTAGCTGACGCTATGGACGTAGACGACGATAACGACGGGCTGATAGAGATTGCCACAGCCGCCGAGCTGGATAACATACGCCACGACCTTGCCGGCGCAAGCTACAACGACGGAAGCACGGCCTCCACCACTGGGGCGCCGACAGCACAGACCGCCAACTGCCCTGATGAAACGAGCGCAGGCTCCGGCATCTATCTCTGCGGCTACGAGCTCACGGCCGACATCGACCTTGCCGCCAACGATCAGGATACGGGCGACGATGACAGCAACTTCGAGCCCATCACGGGCGCCTTTACCGCCATCCTCGACGGCAACGGCCGGGCCATAAACAACATGCAAATCACCAAGACCAACGCCGACGACGAAAGCGCCGTCTTTTTCGAGAACTGCAACGGCAGCGTGATACGCAACCTGCATATCCAAAACGCAACCATCGCCAGCACGAGCGACGCCAGCGGCACCATCAATGTCAGCTTCCTCTGTGCCAGCGCCGGGCACAGCACCTGGCATAAGACGCGCATCATCGCCGTGCGGGCGCAGGGCAGCCTCAGCTGCAGCGCCAGCAGTGCTATCTGCTACCTTGGCGGCCTTCTGGCGCAAGCATTTGGGACCAGTTCTTCTGGCTTCCTGATCACGGGCTGCATGGTCCAGCTGGAGGCCTCCGCTCAAAGTAGCAACTGGACAGTCTTAGGCGGGATCGTAGGTAACGTATCCCCAAGTGCATCCAATTCTATGGCACATATTAGCAACAGCTATGCCCTGGGACATATTGCAGACACCGGCAACTCTATTGTAAATGCAGGCGGTCTTATTGGAATTAGCACAATACCCCATTTCTCCATAAATAACAGCTATGCTGCTGTGGCCCTTGGCACAATTACCGAGACACTCACGAACGCAATTGGCACAGGTGGCTTGGTGGGAACTATTGGCACAGCTTCCCTTTCTAACTTTGTTAGGAACAGCTATGCCCTGGGCCCTGTTGCCGGCCGCAGCAGTAGCGCCAGCCTAAACCCTGTCGGTGGATTGATAGGGCTCTCTACATCAACAGTCATTAGTAATAGCTATGCGCGGGGCCCTGTCTATTCCAAAAACACCTTCGGCGGTGCTCTAATAGGGATTGCGGAGGAAAAGAATAGTGTAAACATGGAAATTCAGAACGTATATGCCAGCGGAGCCGTCTTCACTGACGGTGGCACAATCGGTGGCCTTATTGCTCGAGTTATCCTGCCGTCCACCTACAGCGGCCGCAATCTTTACGTGGACTCTGCTGGCATGGCAAACGGCGGCATTGGTGATCTGCAGAGTCGCGCAACTGCCTGCCCGGCCGCCAACTGCGCCAATGTCACGGAGGCAACGATCCTCGGCCTCCCCCTTGACGCTGATATGGACACCACCCTGACCGATGCGACCGAGCTGAACGGCTGGTCCACGGCAAACTGGGCGAAAAGCACGAACGAGCATCCCCGCCTCAAGTACGCCGATGATCCTGATACGGAGAACATCGACGAATGCGAGCTGCTCCCCGATTACGACCACGAGAACGACGCCAACTGCGTTTCGGGCGGAACTTTCTGCTGCGGTCAGGAGCTGCCCAACCAGCGCCTTTATGCGGCCATCGCCAACGTCGCCTTCACCCACGACCACGACGCCGACAGCGGCACGGCTGAGGAGCCCGTCGCCATCGGCGAGCCTACGGCAACTGCGCCCGCCACGGGCTTTTATTATACGCTCAGCCAGCCCGCCGTCACCGTCACCTACAACCTGCTTTCTGACATCAGCGTCGCCTCCGCCGCCGTCGAGCAGGACGACGGCACAGCCACCACCGCCGTAACCTGGACGGCCTCAGGCACTACCGGCGGCTCCATCAGCGGCATCGCCAGCGGCGAGAGCTTTTGGCTCGCCATCACCTTCCAGAAAGGCACAGGCGACAGCGTCGTCCAGCACAAGGTACGCCGCAAGTTTGTGTATCCTGCTTCTGAGTAGTCTGTCAAGGGGGCGCAGGGGCTCATGTGCTGTACATACCAGAACAATCCAGTGCAAATCATAGGCATTGCGTCACGAGCACAGGAGGTGCGAGAGTCTGGCGCTAAGAATGGCAAACCTACAGAGCTGACAATACGGATATAGTTTTTGCTGGAGCTGTTCATACTAGAACAATCCAGTGCAAATCATAGGCATTGCGTCCCGAGCACATGGAGGTGCGAGAGTCTGGCGCTAAGACATGGAAGTCGCCGCGCCAGACCAATGCCTATGATTTGCCGTTAGAATCCGAGAAAGTCAAGGAGTTTGTCTGAAACAGGCTGTGCTTTGCCTTTTGCCGGGCATTCATGTATGTAGAGAACAGGGTTGTAATTCAGTTCAAGAATGGCATAAGACATAGTTTCTGCTTTGAGCGAAGGGAGAATCATATCTACGCCGCATATTTGCGCTTTGAGACAGCGTGCTGCTTTGACCGCCAGCTTCTTCCAGCAATCTGGCATTTCCTCTGTGCACTCTATAGATTCTCCCCCTGTGCTTACGTTAGAGTTCATGCGCAGGAAAATCTGCTGCTCTTTGCTGATGATGCTTTCTGGTCTAAGGCCTTGGGCTTGCAGTATCTTTCTTTCTACCTCTCCAAGTTGGATTTTTTCCAAGGGCGTGGCATGAGCGCAGCCTCTGCGCGGGTCTTGGTTGGCGGCTTCTACCAGCTGGCCTATGCTTGACTTGCCGTCTCCTATGACATTTGCGGCTATGCGTTTGCATACCGCAGCGCATTCCCCGCCCAGAACAAAAAAACGGTATTCCTGCCCTTCTATCCATTCCTCTACTAGTATCCTATCTGCGTAAGTGAAGGCTGTTTGGACGGCCTCTATGTATTCTTCTTGGGAGGCATGCGTCTCTAAGCTTGTGATTCCAAGTCCAAAATTACTTGTTACGGGTTTTACAACCAGGGGGCCAGACATAAGTTTATGCTGCTCTCTTTTTGGAGTCTCTATCTCTACTTGCAGCGCCTTAGCTTTGGAGGCAAAACACAGCCCGCGGGGCGTGCCTAATCCCGCTTCCTCGAGTAAAAGCTTTGACATGAATTTGTCTTCCATAAGAAGAAAGGTCATATAGGAATCTAAAGCTGTTTTTGTGGCCTCTTTTAGGTATTGTTTACGTCCTCCTTTGCTCAGACACAGGAAATGCGCCTTTCTGTCGCATATCCTTACTTTGATTTGGCGCTTTTGCGCTGCGTGTATCAAAAGCTGTGTGGAGAGTTCCATGTCTGCGTAAGCAGGATCAAGATCAGGGAGCTGGTATTCTGTCATTGCTTTCGTTTTCCTAAGCCTTCCATTCTTGCTTCTAAGAGCATCCAGAAGGCTGTAAGATATATGCAGTAAGCCGTAAAGCTGTGCAGCACAGTAAGGGAAGTCGGCAGGCTGTAGATGACATTCAGCGCTCCTATTACTGCTTGGAAGAAGATCAGGACAAGAGTCCAGCCTAAGAGCTTTCTGATAAGCGGCGGCCAGGAGCGTTTTCTAGCCAGCAAGAAGATGCTTGGAACAAGGATTAAGAGAAAGTAGGCCATAAAGCGGTGCGTCATGTGTTTTTCCAAATTCCCCCGCATGGTGGGAAAGTACTGGGGCACAAAATACATTCCCTTCTCCTTGTCTATAACAGCTTCATAATAACAGGCTGGGAAGCTGTTGCAAACCCGTCCCGCATTGTTGGTGCTGACGCGTGCGCCCAGAAAGATTTGCGCAAAAATACACAGTGTAAGGAATATACTGGCAGGATACAGCAAAGCAGGCCTGCCTGCGGCAGCTTTGCCGTGATGGCGGTAAAGATAATAGCTTTTGTGCAGAGAGTAAGCAATGACGCTAAGAAAGAGCATGGCATTGATCAGGTGCAGATTGACGACCGTGGCATCCAGAAGTTGTGTTACGCTCAGGGCTCCCAAGATAATTTGGATTAGCAGCAGGAAACAAGCTAAAGAGCCCGCATACATGTGCTGCTTGCGCAGGGAGGCTGAGCTGAAACTAAGACTTAGCCATGCAATGACCACAAGGCTCAAGGCAGCTGCCGCAATGCGGTGCGTCCACTCCAGAAAGATTTTCCAATCAAAGTCAGGGATCAGCTTCCCCTTACAAAGAGGCCAGTCAGGGCAGGCCAAGCCTGCGTCCTCAGCGCGCACAAGAGGGCCTAGAAGCATTACAAAGAGCGACAGGATGAGCGCTGCTGCGTTAAGATACAAAAAGGCTTGTTCTTTGTTTATACGCAAAGCGGCGGAGTTTTGGGCTGTCATAAGTTTTCCTGTTCTTAGCTATGAGCAATGGAAGTTAGAGCACATTTGTTATGCTTTTTGCAGCCTTCTATAATATGCGGCTTTTCTATCGAATCGAAGACAAGGCGCTTAGACCAAGATAAAGAGGCTTGAGCCCTTATATATCATGCTTTGCTAATTGTCTCTCGGAATGTTTTACAAAATCAAAGACGGCATCTTTTAGGGCGTCTATGTCATCTGTAACGATACCGTCAGCGCCTGCCTTCAGGAGCGCATAGGCTTCTTCAGGATCGTTGATAACCCAATAGTCTACGCGTACTCCAAAAGCATGACAACGTTCTATCAGGTACCTTCTGTCCAAAGGGATAGGAAGCTTAATAAAAGGAAGGGCCGTGCTCTTGGGTATTTGCAAGGCATGGCCTCGCACAGGCGCAGCTCTCCAGAGCAAAGGCGGACTTAGTAAAACAAGCAGGGCAGAATAGTGCGTTATCCCTGTTTTGCCAAGATAGGGAATTTGTTGTATGTATTCCACGATTTTACTGTGAAAGCTATTGAGTAAAACCCGTTCAAAGTCTCCTGTTTCGTGTAAAAGGCGCACAATCTTATGCGCTATTCTATAATCATTGTCTTTAATATCCGCATTGATCGGAACATATGGGAATCTCCTCAGCGTCTCCTCGAAGGTCGCAATACGACAATCCTTTTTCTCCTTTTCTGCTATGCTTTTGGGAAAGTGCTTTGTCAGGTCCCAGCTTTGTATCTCTTGTAGGGCGCAATCAGGAATAGCTTTGTCAATGTTAGCTGCGCGTTTTGCGTCAATATCATGAGCAACCACCAAGTGGCCGTCCTTGCTTTCCCGGAGGTCCATCTCTAAATGCGTAGCGCCCTGCTTAAGCGCATGCGCAAAGGCTGCTATGGTATTTTCTGGGAAATGCTTGTTTGCTCCGCGATGCGCGTAAAGATGAATGTCCGGGCTGACAGCCTTGCGAAAGAACATATTTTGTCATTATCTGACTGGCTTTCTCATTTGTCAAACATAGGGTAAGTCCAGAACATGCTGCGTAAAACGCTCTCTATCGCGGCCTTGCAATTCCAGATTGCGCAAAAGCATAGCGGGCGCTACAGTAGAAACAGGGATGATGCCAGACTCAGCTCCACAGTAACTGTTATACATTTCGTACTGATCTCCTAAGCAGCGAATCGCATCCAGGGCGGAAAGAGGCGTCCCTATAAAGTCCACGCCTTGTATGATCTCTTCTTTCCCGTTTGGCAGAACTTTGCAGACATGAAGAATCTCTCCTTTGAAGGCCTGAAAGTCATAAGCGCCCGTTCCCGTTTCTCCTCCCAAGAGCTCTTTGATATAGATGCCATAGTCTTTCTTTTGTTTTTGGATTTCTTCAAGTAAAAGAGCGCGCATTTCTTTTTTTGGAACAGGCCTATGGTTTAAGATAAAAACATTGCCCATGCGGGACATGGCTTTTTCTCCATAAGCGTTGCGGGCATGGCCATTGTTATGCTTTTGCTTTGGCAGAGGCGCTGTTGTGCTAAGAAAGTTTTTGAGTATTCCTTTTTCTACCAAAAGCGCTCTTTGCGCAGGGCTGCCTTCATCATCATACTGAAAATGTCCTACCATGCTTCTTTTGTCATAGTACTTGAGCCTAGGATCATCTACAATATCTATATATTCGGGTATAATACGCTTCTCTTTCAAGTCCAAAAAGGTGACTCCTTCTTCTTGAGAAAGCAGGCGCGAGCCTTCCAATCTGTGGCCCAGAACCTCATGAAAGAATATGCCGCTTGCCTGAGGGCTCAGCAGAGCAGGTCCAGAAAAGGAATTCAGACGAGGCGCTTTTGCAATATGGAATAAAAGCTGAATGCGTTCCTTGATCATCGCAAGAAAGTCCTTTTCAGAGGGCAGGTCTTCTGCTTTGCCTTCCAAAAGATTGATTTCTTGGCTGAAGCTTTCCCCTTTGCTGCTCAGAAGCCAAAGCTGAGCATGGAGTTCGTAAAGCTGGCTTTGTTTGAGTATATGAGAGCCTTCCGAATTGCTCAGCAGCTCTTGTTTTTGGCAGCTGTCAAAGGCAAAATATGAGTTTTTGATGGCATGAAACTTTTTTATGATTTTACCTGCTTTAGCAATTAGGTATGACCAATAATCCCGGTCAATGGGAGGCAGGTTTTTATAGGAAAAAGCCTTGTGCGGCCCTTGCCTGCTTCGAGAAGCCAGTCTGGGGTATAGGGGCGCATAATGCAATTCATGGGATTTCTGCTTGTAATAATGATCGATGGCTTCTCTATAGGCGCTGTCTGTCAGGCGCCATAACTCAAATCGAAATGCGTCGGCGGCTATAGCCAAAGGCATTTTGGCTACTGCCAGCGCCTCTTCTTGTTCTTTGTTAGACTTGAGAGCGCCGCCCCGCATATTATCATAGTGATAGGAACCAACCCGCAGATCGCAATAGACGCTGTTATAGATACGTTTTTTAGCGGTATCTAAGGCGCCTAAGCGCCCTCCTAAGCGTTCTATTTTGTGGTTTCTAAAGAGATAAGAAAGATAGTACAGCGGCGGTTTTGCCTTTGTCCATGGGCCCTCTAAGGAGCGCTTCAATTCCTGCTCTAACAATGAGGCTATCTTCCTGAGTTCTGCGGCATTATATAAAATGCCGGCGCTGTGATCTTGCAAAGACAATGTTGTATTATGAAAAAGCGTAGATATGTAAATTGCCTGTTATGGGAAAAGGAAAGTCTTGGCGTTTTGCCTGTCTTTCATAGCAGCGTATAAATATGCAGCTATTGATCAGAGCGATCTTAAGGGACTTCACTTAGCTTAAAGGAGAGCCATTAAGCGGCGTCTTCGTCTCGCTTTGCGTCCCGTCCTTTACTTTTTCCTTCAGTAGCGTAATCATAAATGGAATGGGGGAAATGCGGTACTTTTGAGAAATTGGTAGTAGGGGGCGGCAGCGATGTTTGCCATTCCATAGACAAAGACTTCCATGGATTTTTTGGAGCTGCCTTCCCGCGCCATGCCGCCCAAAAAAGATGCCCCATGATCAAAAGATATGCGCCTCCATTCAACCATGAGCCTACTGTAGAGATGCTGTGCCAAGTTTGGAAATGGGGCAGATAATCGTAATAACGCCTGGGCATGCCTTCCATGCCCAGAAAGAACTGAGGAATAAAAGTCATGTTGAAGCCTATAAAAAGCAAGAACCAGCCCCAGAAAGCTACACGAGGATTGAACATGCGTCCCGTGATCAATGGGAACCAATAATGCAGGCCGCAGAACAAGGCTATAACAGTGCCTCCCTGCATGGTATAATGAAAGTGCGCAACTACGAAGTATGTATCATGCAAGAACACGTCTGTTGCTAAAACCGCAAGGTGAATCCCAGTAAGGCCGGCTATAGAAAACATGAAAACAAAGCCTAAGGCGTAAAGCATAGGAGCTTGGAAATGTATGGAGCCTCTCCACAAAGTAGAAGTCCAATTGAAGACCTTGATAGCCGTAGGAATAGCTACCAAAAAAGTCAGGCCTGAGAAAAGCCAACGCGCCCAGTCAGACATGCCGCTTACAAACATATGGTGACCCCAGACGATAAAACTGACAAGAGCGATAGCTAAGGAAGAATAGGCGATGGCTTTGTAGCCGAAGATGGGGCGTCTGGAAAAAACGGGCAGCACCTCACTGATAATACCAAAGCCCGGGAGCACCATAATATAGACTACAGGGTGAGAGTAAAACCAGAAGAACTGCTCGAATAAAATAGGGTCCCCTCCCTTTGCAGGATTAAAAATGCCTATGTCGAGCATTCTTTCAAGTATAAGCATGACCAGCGTCATCCCTACTATAGGCGTTGCGAGCACTTGAATAATGGAAGTAGCATAGAGGCCCCAAGCAAAGAGCGGCAGTTTATCCCATGTCAGACCGGGGCAGCGCATGCGGTGGATTGTAACAATAAAGTTAAAGCCCGTCATGATAGAAGAAAAGCCCATAACAAAGGCGCCTAAGGTAAGCCAGATCACTAAGCTGTTGGACTGCATACTATAAGGAGCATAGAAAGTCCATCCCGTATCTGCGGGAGAAAGCAGGGAAACCAAGGCTATGCCCGCCCCTATAAGATACACGTACCAGCTGGCAAGGTTGATGCGGGGGAAGGCTACGTCCTTTGCGCCAATGAGGAGCGGGAGCAGGATATTTCCTAATGTAGCTGGTATCCCTGGCACTATAAATAGAAAGACCATGACAGCGCCATGCAAAGTCATCAATACGTTATAGGAGTGGGCGCCCATGATGGTAGCGCCGGGGGAAATCAGCTCAAGGCGCAGCAACATAGCGGCTGCGCCGCCTACAATAAAAAAGCCTAGTATGGCAAAGAGGTACATGACCCCTATTTTCTTATGGTCTGTAGAAAGGGCCCAGCCCCAAAACCCGCGCCCTGTGCGAAAATAGGCTAAATGTAACTCTTTGATTTGCGCCATATGCTTTATTTCAGCGTTTTGATATATTCTATAACGGAATATATCTCCGCATCTCCATAATTCTGCGGAGGCATAGCTGCGGGGTAGCCCTTTACAACTTGCTTGTTAGGATAAAGTATCGAATCTCGTATGTAATTTTCATCGGCAAGCACTTTCTCGCCCTTTTGCAGTATTCTTTCACTCTGCCAGAGACCCTTCAAAGAAGGCCCGATCAGCCTGGCGCCATCGATACTATGACAGCTTTTGCAGTTTCCTAAGTAAAGTTTTTCTCCTCTTTGCGGGCTGATATTAGAAGCTTCCGCTGCAAGCTCCTTCATTTTCTGACGGAATTTTTCAGGACTTAGGATGATTGCTTTCCCCAGCATAGCGCTGTGGTCTTTGCCGCAGTATTCTGTACAAAATATATCATACACAGCTTCTTCCTGATCCTTTTTGTTTTCAGGCAAGACAGGAGTAAAAGCAGCGTAGGTAAACATATTGGGCACTACATCCTCTTTCACGCGAAAGGCGGGAACAAAAAAAGAATGCAGGACATCACTGGACTTCATAAGCAATTTGGTAGGCTGTCCATCTTGCAAATACAGCACATTGTTCGTTTTGAGACTCGCCCTTTTCCCGCCCTCTCCCTCTCCCTGCAATTCAGAAGGATAAAGAAAACTCCATGCCCATTGCTGCGCTCTTACGCTGATCTCCATACTGTTTGCGGGGATGCTACGCATTTTAATGAATTCCACAAGGCCCCAGACATAGAGCCAAGCCATAATGATCGTGGGTATAGCTGTCCAAGCTACTTCCAGCCCCGTGTGATGATCTACTGCGGAGGTTATATCATGTTCTGAGCGTTTTCTATAGCGAATGATAAAATATATCAGGATGGAATTTACAATAACAAAGGCCAAAATAGTCACAATGTGCACCCATAGCATCAAAGTATCGTGGGATACTGCGTTAAGGGAGGCTCCTTCTATGTACATATGCGCCTAAATGCGAGAGTTTCTATCCATTTTCAAAATAAGAGCTCCCGCCGCAAGCCTTTTTATATATCAATATCATTTTCATAACTTGCCGTGGATTGAGATACATAGTTCCCGGGAAGACATTTAAGTCTTGCCAAAATAGAGCAGGTTTATTATTTTGCGATGATGCGTCTTATTTCTTCTTTGTTAGCTCCTCGACTTGGTCTCCTGATCCTTTTTTGGCTTGCTTTTTTAGCTGCAACTCAGCCGCTGCAGGCACAGCCAAAAGATACAAAACAAGAGGGCGCAAATCTTCTCTCACAGATTTTTGATAAGGTGAAGGGCCAGCTCCGCTACGCTAAGCTGGATAATGGGCTGCGGCTTATCCTTGTCAATCGAGGCTTTGCGCCTGTTGTAGCCTGTTATATTAAGTTTCGCGCAGGTTCTTTTGATGAGCGGGAGGGCAGTTATGGTATTGCGCACATGCTTGAGCACATGCTTTTCAAAGGAACGCGCCGCGTGGGGACAAGTGACTTTGCTAAAGAAGAAAAATATTTGCAGCTCAGCATACGCTTTATGGATAAGCTGGATACTTTACGCAGGCGTTATGAGGAAAAGGCGCAGGCTGCGCCGGGAACAGAAGAGCTCCAAGAGATGAAAGAAGCGATAGGAAAATGGGAACGGCGTCTTGCTCTGCTAAGCCGCCAAAGCCGCCTTTATGTCAGAGAAGAAGAAGACTCGCGTATTTATGCTCTGCAAGGGGCAAAGGGCTACAACGCTTATACTTCTTCTGATCTTACGAATTATCAGGTGCAGCTCCCGACAGAGCGGCTGGAGGTTTGGGCGCGTATTGAGTCAGATCGCATGCAGCATTCTGTGCTTCGCGGATTTTATACAGAGCGCCTTGTTGTAGCAGAAGAAAGGCGCATGCGGGTGGAGAATTCGCCCCGCTCCCAGCTTTGGGAGAAATTTCGTATGGCTATCTATGGCTCGCATCCTTACGGGCATCCTGTGATAGGTCCTATGCGGAGCATTGCCTATCTTAACTATCACCAAGCTATGGATTTTTACAAACGCTACTACGCTCCTAACAATACCGTGATTGCCATAGTGGGCAAAATGGATTTGGACAAAAGCGAGTCCTTGATCCGCCGTTATTTTGCTCCACTCAAAGCAAGAAGGCTCCCGCAGCGCAAAGATACTCCAAAGCCGAAGCCTAGAGCTTTTGGTATAACATTAGAAGGAGGCTTAAGTCCCGTGATGTACTTTGCGTGGCTTAAGGCAGCGGCTCCCCATCCTGATGATATGTATATGGAAGCTCTCAGCAAGATTTTGGCAGGCAAAGCAGAAAGCCGTCTGCCCCAGCGCCTTATCTCTAAAGAGAAACTAGCTGTCAGAGTTTTTGCGGCAAATGGCGTCATTGGCGATAGGGCCGATAATCTTTTTTTGATAGGGGTAGAGCCGGCGCCGAAGGTTTCTTTAGAGCGCATACAAGCCGTCCTGCTTGAGGAAATCGGGAAGCTCATGCCCTCAGCCCGCCCCCATTTTCAAATAAGCGAAGAGGAGCTGGCTCTTGTTCGCAAACGTGAAACGCTGTCTTTGATCCACAAGCTTCAAAGCAATGCCGCCTTGGCAGATTTGCTCAGCTACTTTGAAAGTATTACGGGCAGCTACCAGCATTTCTTCAGTTACAAGGAATTGCTTTACAAGAATATGCACGAAAGCGATTTGCAAAAAGCAGCATGGCGTTATCTGCAGGCAGATAAAATGATGACTGCGCGTCTTATTCCATCTGTACCGCAGCAAAAGTAATGAGGCAAAAGAGCATTGCTAAAATATACGCTTATCGTGTTAAAATAGGCGCCTGCATATGCTGTTGTAGTAAATCTTATAGTCTATTATAGACAGCAAAGATAGCTCCTGCTCTGGAAGCAAGGGCTGCCCGCTGCAAAGCGAAATTTTATCAGCATGAAGTGAAATTGCAGCATGCGCATTCCGATAGTTTCGTAGATGGAAGTATTTTTAGCAAAAACGAGTCCAAATGCGCTGATCCTTGCCAAAATGGGCATTGTATTTATGCGCTTTATTTTTGTAGCCTTTTGCCTCTATTTAGCATCTCAGGCGCTTATGAATCTTCCCCTTGTGCGATCTTATCTTGCGCAGCCCAAGTACTTCATGCTCTTCCAGATTTTGGTGCTGGGGACGGCCTTCCTGATTGTGTATTATATACCATCTTTACGTCTCTTGCATGCCTCATCATTAGTTGTTTCGCGGCGTCATTTTGTATGGCCTGATATAATCTTGTCTGCTTTAGCGCTGGGAAGAATGAGTTATATTTGGCACTATCTTTTCCGATGGCTGGAGCGGCGTTCTAGTTAAGAGCAGCCATGTAAACATGAAAAAGCCTGTCATTGAAAGTAAAGACATAAGCCCTGAGCTCTATGAGGAGCTGGCTGCTGCTGAGGCCTTAGCGGTAGATTGCGAGATGATGGGCCTTGACCACAGGCGTGACCGGCTTTGCGTGGTACAAGTAGCTAGTGAAACGGGTTCCTGCGTATTAGTCCAGATAAAGGAGGAAGAGAAAAGCCCTAAGCTGCAAGCCCTCATGGAGGACCCGAAAATCTTGAAGATATTTCATTATGCGCGCATGGACATACTTTTCCTTTATACTCGTTTAGGCATCGAGGTGCAAAATATCTTTTGCACAAAAATAGCCTCGCGCTTAGCCCGCACGTATACAGACCGTCATGGTTTGCAGGAATTAGTGCGCGAATTTCTGGGTGAAAAAATGGACAAGAGCGCGCAGTCTTCGGATTGGGGTAAGGAACAACTTCACAAAGATCAAATTCATTATGCGGCATGTGATGTGCTCTATCTCTTCAAGGTGCGTACGTGCTTAGAGACGATGCTGATACGAGAAAAGCGCAAGGACCTTTATGACAAGCTGCTGGCTTTTTTGCCTACGCAAAGAGAGTTAGATTATCTTGGCTTTAAGGATATTTTTGAACACAAAGTCCGCAACTGCTAAAGAAAAGGCGTCCTTGTGTCTTTACATAGCCAGCGCATATACCCCTTTTCACAAGCTGACTCTTGCCTCCTGCATAATGTAGGCGCGCATTACTAAAGCAGCAAGAGCTTTAGAGTAGCATGGCTATGTAAAGGCGCTTTTATTTCGTCAGCTTTCCACAGCATAACGCAGGATCGTATCTAGAAGCGCCTTTTTGCGAATAGGCTTTGTAATGTATTCCGTGCATCCGGCAGAGTAGCTTTTCATCACGTCTTCTTTTGTGCTGCTGGCTGTAAGAGCAAGAATAGGGAGGGCCCTTTTCCCCCTTTCCTTCTCCCATTTCCGGATATGAGTCATAGCTGTCAGGCCGTCCATGATGGGCATTTGTATATCCATAAGAATTAGGTCATAATGATCTTCTTCGTTTTCAGTACAGATTTTCTCCAGCGCTATAACGCCATTCTCAGCCGTGTCCATGCGTATTCCAATGCCGCTGACAAAGTTTTGAAAGAGGAAGCGATTGTCTTCATTGTCTTCCACAAGCAAGACCCGCATGCCTTTCAGTGCAGCATCGCTTTTGATCTTTTTTGTAATCACAGGCTTTGCTTCTTTCTTTACTCTTTGCAAAAAGAGATCAAAAGAAAAGACGCTTCCTGCGCCTAGAGTACTGCTTACACGAATCTCGCCGCCCATGAGGCCGACTAATGTTTTGCATATTGGCAGACCAAGCCCAGTGCCTCCATAACTGCGCGTGATGCTCGCATCTGCTTGTGAGAAGCTGTCAAAAATCGTGTCGATCTTGTCAGGGGGAATACCTATGCCCGTATCAGAAAGCTTGATACTCAGCTTAACTTTATGGTCCTTTTCTTCCTGCTGCAGTATCTCTAAAGAAATACTGCCATGGAGAGTGAACTTGATTGCATTGCCTATGAGGTTGATAAGAATTTGCTCAAAACGCACTGTATCGCAAAATAGACATAAATCGTCTTCTAAATGAATTTTGCTCAGCAGCTTTATGTTTTTTTCCATGCAGCGAACCTGCATGATCTGCAAAACATTGTCTATATTTTCATGAAGCAAGCTCGGCGCCTCCGCTAATTCCATACGCTTCGCTTCGATTTTAGAAAAATCCAGAATACTGTTGATTTGATGCAAGAGATTACGCGCAGCGCGGCTCATGATTTGGACATAGGAGCCTGCTTCTTTGGAAAGCTTTATCTCATCCAAGAGATCAATGGTCGCAATAATGGAGCTAAGGGGAGTGCGTATTTCATGACTCATGATCGCAAGAAATTGTGACTTAGCCTTGTTAGCCGCATCTGCCTCTTGTTTCGCCGCATACATTGCCTTTGTGCGTATCTGCACCTCCTCTTCCATATCAGCAATGGTCCCTAAGCCTATATAACTTACTAATAAAACAAAACAAGCTCCAAAAAAGAAAACTAAGCCTAAGAGATATATGAGTATCTCAATCCATTCTTGCAACAAGAAACATATGGTGCAAGTGTAGCCTGCGACAAAAAAAAGAGTCAGGTAAAAGAGCTTCTTCCAATGATAGTAATTCTTCCTTTTACGCCCTAAGAGCTGGATAATTTTTTTGATATTATATGAGGCAAACAAAAGAAAGATAGTGCCTATTATTATGAAAACGACAGCAAAGAGCATAGGAAAATTGTCATAGCTTGCCTAAATCAAACTGGAGTAAAAGCAAGGCAGAAAATATGAGAGGCAACTTTGCAAGAAGCCTCCAGCTTCAAACTTCACGCATCGCAAGGCAAAAAATAACAAAATATTATACTCGTTAGACGAAAGAAAGGACATATAGCTATACAGCGTTACTGCCGCAGAAGACGCTAAGTCCAGCAAGACTTGAGACCCTATACTACTACTGTGTCATTACTGTATATAGAGCATTCGCCCTTGATAATGAGAAGGGCAGATTAGAATGGACATACAAGACCCCCATATTGAAATAGGCGCAATGGGCCAGTAGCTCAGTCGGTTAGAGCACTTCTCTGATAAGGAAGGGGTCGGAAGTTCGAGTCTTCCCTGGCCCACGATTTTGCTATATCAAAGATATGGCAAACAAGCATACAGGCCTCACTCACTCTCAAATGCGCGGGCAAAAGCCGCACAGTGCAATGTGTAGAAGTTGTATTGCGTGTGCGACTCAGGCGCCTTGTGGGATCTTAGTGAAAATGTGGCGCTGGTGTGCTGAGGCATGGCCCTTGATGAGGGCCGGCCTTGTTGATTATCGCAACAATGCTCCGACGTCTGGCGTTGTTGCGTAATGCAAAAGCGAGAATCTGCGACTCCACGCAGGTACCATAGCGCTTATAGGCCGATTCAGGCGTTTTCGAGAGTGTCATTTTCCATTTTGTGAAGGCCGAATACCCGCAATATATGGCACTTATTCGCCATTTCGTGAGTTACGCAACAACGCTCGGAGGTGCTGGGCGTGGTGGTTCTGATGACGCGGGCGGGCGTTGTTGTAATAAGGGGGAGCTTGTGATACGGGGCGTTGGTTTTGCTGACGGCGACGGGGCCTCATGTGCCTTATATACCAGAACAATCCAGGGAACGTTTTAGGGCTGCAGCACAGGCCTAATGCCCATTCTGCTGCTTTACATACTACAACAATCCAGCGCTAAGGCATAGGCATTGCGTCCCGAGCACATACTACAACAATCCAGCGCTAAGGCATAGGCATTGCGTCCCGAGCACATACTACAACAATCCAGCGCTAAGGCATAGGCATTGCGTCCCGAGCACATACTACAACAATCCAGTGCAAATCATAGGTATTGCGTCCCGAGCACATACTACAACAATCCAGTGCAAATCATAGGCATTGCGTCACGAGCACAGGAGGTGCGAGAGTCTGGCGCTAAGACATGGATGTCGCCGCGCCAGACCAATGCCTATGATTTGCCGTCATGGATGTGCGAGAGTCTGGCGCTAAAGCAGGGCTGACAAAACAGATATGGTTTTTTCTGCTGCTGTACATACCAGAACAATCCAGCGCTAAGGCATAGGTATTGCGTCCCGAGCCCATACTACAACAATCCAGTGCAAATCATAGGCATTGCTCCCGAGCACATGGAGGTGCGAGAGTCTGGCGCTAAGACATGGAAGTCGCTACGCCAGACCAATGCCTATGATTTGCCGTCATGGATGTCGCCCGCGCCAGACCAATGCCTATGATTTGCCGTCATGGATGTCGCCGCGCCAGACCAATGCCTATGATTTGCCGTCATGGATGTCGCTGCGCTGCTACCAATGCCTATGATTTGCCGTGATATAAGGCGCTCTTTTTTTCGCAACAAAAACGAGGGTGACAATCTCTGCTTCCCGATGCTTAATATATTGGCCTTGTTATGCCTCTAACTCATTTTAGCTAATTTTGTAAAAAGATTACAATTTTTACTTTTTCTGTATTGCTTTTTTTGCAATTATAGTGTATATATATGTACATAGAGTATAGCTTAGGCAGAGTATGACGCGCCAAGCCCTGACTAAGTTCTAGCCTATGTAAGTCGAAAGTGAATGCAGCAAAGAACAGCCCTCAGCCGGCAAGGCAGCCCTTTTCTCCAAGCCAAGCTTGTCTAAGAGAAAAGCCCATGACGCGCAAGGAAAAAGAGGCGCTCCTACTTCGCTTCATGCAGAAAAGCAGCTGGATTTCATTTTTGTTTATTGCATTCAACTGGGCGCTTATCGCCTTAAGCGCCGCATTATCAGTATACAGTGGGAATGTCCTGCTCTACATTGCCTGCCTATGGTTCATCGCTAGCCGTATGGTGGCCTTGGCAGAGGTCTTCGGTCATGACTCTGTGCATTACAACTTGTTTCGAAAGAGGGCTTGGAACAGGAAGCTGGATTTTTTATGGTTTCTGCCTGTTTTTGAAAGCTGGGAAAATTACAGAAAAGAGCATCAGCATCATCATGGCTTTCTTCTGCGCCCGCAGGACCCGGCCTGGCAGGACTACCAGCGCTGGGGTCTCTTTCAAAAGAAAAAGAACATGTTCTGGATATGGTTCATACGGCCTTTCTTGTTTTTTGACAGCTGGCATATGCTAAAAACTATAGCAGTAAATATATGGAAGGATGCTCTTTATCGTAAGAAAGTGCTAAGTTTTTGGCTTTGCCTCCTGCTTCTTTTCGGCGGCGCAGGGGCCTTAGAGCTGCTTTTCTTGTACTGGATTGTCCCTCTCTTTTGGGCATACCCGGCTTTGATTTTTTGGAGTGAGACAGGCGAGCATTTTGGAATCCAGGGGGAGCGCACCCGTAATACTTTTGGTTTCTTGGAATGGCTTTTCATCAGCCCCCACAATGATCGTTTCCACTATGTGCACCATAAGTATCCCAATATCCCCTGGTTTCGAATGAAGGCAGCATATCACAGCCTCTTTGTGCCGGAGAAAGTGCCCGCCTCTTACGGCTTTTTGGATCTCTACAGACAGGTGCGTGCAGCGGCGCTTCATACTCAGCCCGCATACAAATGATACCAGCGTGGGCAAAATCAATTTCAAATTAGGACAGCTATGTGCCAACTCAATCTGACTAGGACAAAATAATGCAAAAATGATGTAGGACAACCAAGGCTTCTGCCACCATTTAGGCAAATACCAACCCTAAAAAAGGGAGCAGAAGCATGTACAAAATAACATACGAAGATCCTTGTGTCATCGAAAAAAGAAGGGAGGCGGGACATGAGCTGCAGAAAAATTGCTAAAAGATTAGGCTTATCCAAGATAAGCAATAGCCCATGAGATAAAGTCAAAGTCGCAGGAAGGATCAAGTATATCGTGCTGATCGTGCGCAATTTGCAAGCGATGGAATTAGGCACCGCAACAAAACACCCGCGTATTTGCATGCGACCCGGAGCGCCATGGCAGAAAGGATTAGTAGAAAATTCTATTCGCCTACTTTAGGTATACTTTCCAGGCAAAACGCTCTATAAACATATTTCAAAAAAGGATGTGTGCAAGGCGAAAGCTAACTTAAATTCCATGCGCAGAATGGAAGGAGCAGCCGGGAGTTTAGAGCCAAACTTGCTAAAAGTGTCCTAAAGTCAGGCTGAAGGATCAGGCCGCTGCATTGTTGAACAACATGCACAGAGTTTCATTGAATGGTCGGACAGCCCGTGAAGTCTATGCTTGTCCCAATTTGAAATTGAAATAGCCGGTCAAGCACGGTCAAGGTGAGTATGCAAAAGACGCTTGCTACGCTAATAGCATAGAGTCATTCTGGTTTTCAATTTTAGGAAGCAGGTTTATTTACAGTTTTAGAGGAATAGATGAAAACCTAAAACTGTAAAAATACAAAATGAATCAAAAAAATATTTCTCAACAAGTAGAAGATAAAATTTCTAGTCTCTTTGAAGAACTTAAATCAGGAATGTCAGCTAGAGAAGACTCTCGGGCCTTTGGAGCAATGATCGAAAAACGTATTACGGATAATTGGGAGGCTATATGTAACGATTTAGGTTATACCGCATTAAAAAGACCTGGGAAGAAAACTATCTTTGACTTTGCCTTTCAAAAAGAAAATCAAGTTGTTGGTATTGATCTAAAAACAAAAGATTTAGACTCTAAAAAGTATTCAGATGGAGGCATATGTGCGGTTGGCAATCTTCTTAAATACCTCGCTAATGATAAGGGCGTTTTTCTAATTGCTGAATTTGGCCATAACCAAGCATCAAATAAAACAAGCAAGAGAGACATTGAGTATATTCGAGTAGCTCCCTTTGTTGTATTGCCCCAGAATGCTTATCGTATTGAAAATTTGGGGACAGGGCAAGTTCGTCTTAATTACACGCTTAATCAAATATGGGATGAAATAGACTGGAATCGTAAATTAACAGAGTTTTATGATTTATTTATAGAGCTTGCAATTGCTCATTACCGTCGAGTAAGTAAAGACGCGATTAAGAGAATTGAAGCATTAGAAATGTTTAGAGAGAATGGCTACCAAAACTTTAGTTTTAGAATCAGATAAGATTGGAGAGGTTTTTACCCCCGTCCTTTGGGCTAAGTGGCTGATTTCCCGTTGGAATGTTTTTGAGAGCTGGCTTGAAGGCAAAACGATTTGTGACCCAACTGCTGGAACTGGAGCCTTCGCTATAGCTTTCATTGAAACGGCAAAAGAAAGGAACACTGAAATTACTGACGAAATGCTGAGCCGGCTTTATATGGTTGAACTCCAAGAAAAAAATTTGAATATTCTAAGAAAGAAATTAAAGTCACAGCACGGCCTTTGTCTTCCTCAAAGTAATATTATTTTGAGAGACATCATTCTAAAGCCTCTTGAGTATAAGTTTGATATTCTTATTGGCAATCCGCCTTGGGCAAACTTTACGGATTTACCACAAAATTATAAAGAAGTATTGAAACATTATTTTATTGAATACGGACTTGTTCCTAATAGACAAGCCGCCTTGCTGGGGGCATCTAGAACGGATATTGCCGCTTTGGTATTAAAGATTGTTTTTCACAAAATGCTAAAAAATAATAGTGACGCATTTTTTTTTACTCCATTGTCTTTATTTACGGGAGATGATGCGCACATGGGTTTTCGGGATTATCAAAGCAAGACGAGCCAATTCAGCGTAAAAGAAATTTTTGAATTTTGCGGGGAAAAGGTCTTTGAAGGGATCGGGACTGCTTATTGCGCATGTCATTTTCATAAAGGCAGCAAACAAAAATTTCCCCTTCCATATTTTAGAGGAGGGAAAGAAAATTATTCTTCACTTCAAGCATTACCATTAAAAGCCCCTTCTGATCCTTTAAGAGTAGTTTCTTTAAATGCCCCCCAAAAATTGAATGTTGAAGTTTTTATCAAAGCAAAACAAAAACCGCGTCAAGGCGTTAATCCCTGCGGCGCAAGTAAAGTATTTATTTTTGACGCTAAACCAGAGTACTTAGATGATCAATATTTATTTCCATTAGCTTCAAAAGAAATATGGCGCAAAGAAAATACGAAACCATTAAAATGGGTTTTTCTTCCTTATGATAGAATGAAAGGAAAACCACTTAATAAAGTGAAAATAAAAACCATAAAGGGCTTTGATTATTTATGTTCTTGCAAAAAAGAATTGGAGAATCGGAAAGGAACTCTCATAAAAAACTTTATAGACAAAGGAATTTGGTGGTTTCTTTTAGGGGTGGGGCCATATTCATTTGCTCCTTATAAAGTCATATGGGAAGCCTATGGAAAACATAGCTTTCTTCCTAAAGTGCTTGGCAGTTTGAATGGTCAACCATGGCAAGGCAATCAAGCAATGCACGCCTTCATACCTTGCGAAAATTTGGATGACGCAAATCGCATATGCAGGGAGTTACAATGCCCACATATTTCCAGACTCCTAGTTGAACTTAATGGACAAGGAAAATGTAATTTTGCGCAACCAGGAAAAATCAAAAAAATCCTCAATTTTTCAAAAGAAAAACTATAGTATTATGTATTTGCATTTAGCGGACTATTGTATATAGTTTTCTTCATTTCTATTTTATTTTGAGTCAGTTGTATATAGCGCCTATTTTTGCGCCTACACAGTGGAAGGGCGTTTTTGCGCAAAGAGCGGGGAGCTGTGGCTTGTTGTAATTCTTCCCGCTCGCAATCGCCGCTGATCGTACTCTATGTCCCGGCGCTTTTGTATATCTTGCGCGCTTGAAAACTACAGCTTGCGCTGTTTTTCTTTTTATGATTTAAGCGAAAAAAACGTCTTCTCTATTTTAGATATGTAGCGCTTTCTCTTTCCTGCTTTTAAGAAGTGGTCTCAAAAACTTTGCTTTGTGCAGCAGGGCGCTCTGCGCTCATAGTGAGAATTTTTTGAAAATCATAGGATTTTATATTGCAGATATGTTGTGCGTATATATATCTTGTCAAAGAAAAGAGAAAAACTTGTCTGTACAAAAAGGCGCTTCGTACTTGCGGCATTGTCCTTTCAGGCAGGTTTTATGTTAAAGGAGGTATGCTTATGCGTACAAGAAATAGAAACAAGCAATGCTTAGCGGGAGCTTTCATCAGCCTCTTGCTGCTTAGCTTTTTGTCCTTAGGGGCAAATCCAGTGAATAAAACATTTTTTGGAAGTAAGGCCATAGAAGGATATGATGTGGTAGCTTATTTCCTTCAAAAGCGTCCTGTGCAGGGGAAAAAGAAGTACTCCTTCCATTGGAAAGGGGCGAATTGGTTTTTTGCAAGCGCAAAAAACCGCGATCTTTTCAAAAAGGCGCCTAAGAAATATGCCCCGCAGTTCGGCGGATATTGCGCTTATGCGGTATCTAAAGGCCATACGGCGGGCATCGATCCCAATGCCTGGGATATCTATAAGGGGAAACTTTATTTAAACTATGATAGAGATGTGCAGGCCAAATGGCGTAAAAACAAGGCGCTTTATATAAAAAGGGCCGATAAAAACTGGCCCGCTTTAGAGAAAAAATAACGATGAAAGACTCATTACTGCAAGGCCAGTCTGCCTTAGTTACGGGAGGCAACTCTGGCATAGGGCTGGGCGTAGCTAAGGCTCTGGCTGCTGTTGGAGCGCAGGTAGCTATTAACTACGTAGCAGAGAAGGAAAAGGCATTCCAGGCCCAGGACGAAATCCAAGCAGCCGGCGGCAAGGCCATCCTTTTGCAAGCGGACGTCTCTAAAGAGGAACAGGTGCGGGATATGTTTGCTCAGCTGCGCAGGGAATTTGGCACAATAGACATACTTGTTAATAATGCTGGTTTGCAAAGGGACGCTAAGATCACGGATATGACTTTAGAGCAATGGAACAAGGTCATAGAAGTCAATCTGACCGGCCAGTTTCTGTGCGCAAGAGAGGCAGTACGAGAATTCCTGCGCCGAGGGCCTGCGCCAGAGCGCTCCTGTGCCCTTGGCAAGATCATTTGTATGAGCTCTGTGCATGATATTATCCCATGGTCCGGCCATTGTAACTATGCTGCGTCTAAGGGCGGCGTCTTGCTTTTGATGAAGTCTTTATCTCAGGAGCTTGCTCCACAAAAAATCCGGGTAAATGCTGTTTCTCCCGGCGCAATCAAAACTCCTATTAACGAGGCTGCGTGGTCTACCCCAGAAGCTGAGGAAAAACTACTTGCCCTGATTCCATATAAACGGGTAGGGCTTGTAGAAGACATAGGGAAGGCGGCTGTGTGGCTTGCTTCTGACGAATCAGACTATGTAAATGGAATCACGATCTATGTGGATGGAGGCATGACTTGCTATCCCGGTTTTGCTGATAATGGTTAGCGCAAAAGTAAGGTGTTGCGCTACCCCTATCTAAAGCGCTGCTGCCGTACGATACAATTGCAAGGGCTTAGAAAGAGAGAGTATGGCAGAGCATTATGATCTAATTATTATTGGGACAGGAGCGGGAGGAGGAACGCTTGCTCATGCTCTCCGAGGCAGCAATAAAAACATTCTGCTTTTAGAACGTGGTTCTTTTTTGCCCAGAGAAAAGGAAAATTGGGATCCTACTTCTGTATTTCAAAAAGAGCGCTATCATACTAGTGAATTATGGTACAATCATAAAGCCAAGACCTTCCGCCCTGGCACAGGCTACTGGGTGGGCGGCAATACCAAAGTCTACGGGGCAGCTCTCCTTAGATTACGCAAAAAGGACTTTGAGAAGCTGCAGCATATAGACGGCATTTCACCGGAGTGGCCTCTCAAGTACAGTGACTTTGAGCCCTACTACTGCCAAGCCGAAGAGCTCTACTCTGTGCATGGGAAGGCGGGCTTGGACCCTACTGAGCCTGCTTTCAGCAGGCAGTATCCGCATCCTCCTGTAAGTCATGAGCCTCGTATACAGGAAATCTATGATGCTTTGCTTAGAGCAGGTCATTCTCCTTTCTATGTACCTTTGGGTCTGCACTTGGACGAAGAAAATGCGTTGAGCAGCGCCTGCATACGTTGTGATACCTGCGATGGCTTCCCTTGTATGGTTAATGCAAAGGCTGATTCTGACGTAGATTGTGTACGGCCCGCTCTAAGCAGCGCTAAAATCAGCCTCTTGACGCAGGCTAAGGTTGTATGCCTGCATACAGATACAAGCGGTAAAGAAATCAAAGAAGTGGAAGTGGAGCGCAAGGGAGAAAAGCTCAGCTTCAGCGCTGATATTGTTGTGCTGGCCTGCGGGGCGGCCAATTCTGCTGCCTTGCTCTTAGCCTCTGCCAATGACAAGCATCCTAGAGGGCTTGCTAACGGCTCTGATCAAGTGGGGCGTAATTTTATGAAGCATGTAAATGGGGCAATGCTTGGCATCAGCCACAAGAAGAATCCTACGCATTTTCAAAAAACGATGGCAGTCAATGATTTCTATTGGGGTGAAAAAGGTTATGATTTTCCTATGGGTCATATTCAGCTTCTTGGGAAGTCCAAGATGGAGATGCTCGCTGGCGATGCGCCTCCTTTGACGCCTGCTTTTGTGTTGAACTATATGGCAGGCCATTCTATAGATTGGTGGTTTACGACAGAAGACCTCCCTATGCCGGAAAATCGTATCAGCTTGTATCGGGGCTCTATACGTCTTGCATATAAAGAAAACAATGTGCGCTCTTTTCATCGCTTGGTGAGGCGCTGGAGTAAGATCATAAAAAAGGTCGACCGCTCTGTGCCTGCTGCGCTGCATCTCAAGAAAAAGATAGCTCTGGGAGGAGTTGCTCATCAGGTAGGGACTTGCCGTTTCGGCACAGACCCGCAAAGCTCCGTCTTGGACATAAACTGCCAAAGTCATGAAGTCAAAAATCTCTATGTAGTTGATGGAAGCTTTTTTCCTTCAAGCGCTGCCGTGAATCCTTCTTTAACGATTATCGCAAACGCCATACGCGTAGGTGAGCATATCTTAGGGCGCTTAGGGAGTTAATGGCGGCGGGAATTGGAGCGCTCCAGAGCGCAGCATCTGATAATGTAAAGGCTCTGCAAGAGATGAGCAGGATAAAAAAGCTTAGTTTATTTATATCCCTGTTTCTGCTTTTTGACGGCGCTTCTTTGTCCCTGTTATGGGCTCAGAAAGAAAGAGCTTCCAGCGGCAGTCTTCATATCCAGTCTGTAGGACCTATAGCGATTACGGTCTCTAATCTGCGGGAGTCTCTCCTGTTTTATACTAAAGTTCTAGCTTTTAAGAAGCTGTGGATCAGTGAGGTCTATGGAAAGCCATGGGAGGAGCTTTACGGTATTTTTGGCCTGCGCGTGCGTACGGCCCGCCTGCGCTTAGGACGGGAAATCATACATCTTAACGAATTTCTTACTCCAGAGGGGCGCCCTATACCCGTGCCTTCTCGCAGCAATGATCTCTGGTTTCAGCATATAGCTATTGTTGTTAGTAATATGGAAAAAGCTTATAGGCATTTACGGAAACACGGCGTAGCTCATGTCTCCACAAGCCCGCAGCGTATACCAGATTGGAATAAGAGCGCTGCCGGCATCAAGGCTTTTTATTTTCGGGACCCAGACAGGCATGTTTTGGAAATCATTTATTTCCCGCCGGGCAAGGGCGAGCCCCGTTGGCAAAGAAAGAAGGCAGAGCTTTTTTTAGGTATAGATCATACGGCTATAGCTGTCTTTAGTACGCAAAGAAGTCTGGCCTTTTATAGAGATATGCTTGGAATGAAGAAGCTGGGCGGAAGCTTAAACTATGGTATAGAGCAGGCTCGCTTGAATAATGTGAAAGATGCGCGGGTGCAAATCACAACGCTAAAAGGCAAAGCAGGCCCAGCCATTGAGTTTTTGCATTACCTGCGCCCCGGACCTGGTCGTCTTTATCCCCGCGACACTCAGGCCAGTGATATATGGCACTGGCACAGCGTGCTCTATGTAGAAAATGTTCTGCCCTTTTGGGAACTTCTTAGGAAACAAAAAAGCTGGCTTGTCTCTGCAAGACCCGTGACTCTCAATAAGACTCTGCGGGGCTATAAAAGAGCCTTTCTGGCCAGGGACCCTGATGGCCATGCGCTGCTTTTTGTAGAAGAGCGGGAATGAAGACGAGCAAAGCGTGCTTCCCTGCGCGGTCTGATACTTTTATCTAGCTGTTTTTTTGCCGGTCTTTCTTTTTTAAGCCAGCGCTTGTTTAATCTTGCTGTGTATTTCCTGATACAAAGCGCTGGTCTTGGAAATGATTTCCTGCGAAAGCGGGGGAGCAGGGGGTTTTTTATTCCATCCTAGAGACTCTACATAATCACGTATATACTGCTTATCAAGACCAGCTGGGATATGTCCAGGCAAGTAATGATCCCAAAGCCAGTAGCGGCTCGAATCAGGCGTAAGGACTTCGTCAATCAATACTAATTCCCTTTCCTTTGCAAGACCGAATTCGAATTTTGTATCAGCAAGCAAAATCCCCTGCGCAAGCATTTTCTTTGCAGCAAATTCATAAAGGGCCAGGGAAATCTCTTTTAGCTTTCTGCTCAATACCGTACCCAATTTGGCTTCCATTTCTTCATAGCTGACATTGCGATCGTGCTCCCCGAGGGGGGCCTTTGTGGATGGGCTGAAAAGAGGCTTTGGCAGCTTTTCTCCTGCCTGCAGATTTCCGGGCATCTTTTGGCCGCAAATAGATTTGCTTTTTAGGTATTCCTTCCAGGCAGAGCCAGCCAGGCAGCCCCGGACTATGCATTCGAAGTCTATGGGCTGCGTTTTTTTGGCATATATGGCTCTGCCATTCCATGCAGAGAATTGAGAATAAGGTCTTGGGAATTCTTCAAGTTTGTCTGTGATCAAATGAGTAGAGAAGCCGTAGCGCTCACAGAGGGCCTCTTTTTTTATAGCTTGTAGCCATGCTGCTGATATTTGATTGAGTATGCTGCCTTTGCGGGGGATGCTTTCTGCAAAGACAAGATCAAAGGCAGAGACCCGGTCGCTAACATAGATCATAAGGCTTCTGTCATCTACCGGATATAATCTGCGTACTTTACCTTTGTACAAAGGCGTGACTGTCTTTTCTGAGAGCACTCTAAACGCTAAGCGCTACTTTGTCCAAGTAGAAATGTTCTGGTAGGCAGCTAAGAAATTTCCCCACCTTTTTTGGCGCTCTTCTTGGGAAGGCAGATCAAAGCCCTTAGCCTGAATTTTGAGCAATGCTTCTTCGTCCACTTCATCAATCAAATCAGAGCGCATATAGAGGCGCGCATAAGCCAGATAAGCCTTGGACTTTACGAAAATATTAAAAAGCTCCGGATCAAAGTGGTTATCTTCTTTCATCCTGCCCATGATATACATGGCTTCAGAAAGCTTTTTCCCCTTTTTGTAAGGACGATCTACTGCTGTAAGCGCCTCAAATACATCCGCTATCGCCATGATACGCGCAGGCACAGACATGTCGCCCGCAAAAATACCGCGGGGATAACCCGTGCCATCCATTTTTTCATGATGTCCGCAGGCATATTCCGGTACAGACTGTAGATTGGGCGGGAAGGGCAAAGATTCCAGCATCTTTACCGTCTCTACCATGTGGCCATTGATAATCAGACGCTCTTCCTCCGTGAGAGTGCCCCGCTCTATGGAAAGATTTTTTACTTCGTCTTCCGTGAGCAGAGGTTTTTTGCCGGAATCTGAGCTGTATCTTTCCTTAGCAATTTCTTGAATTTTTGCTTTGTCTGCGTCACTTAGGAACTCTCCTCCGATATTAGCGTTTTCTATAAAACTTTGCATTTCATGAATCTTTTGCAGACGCTTTTCTAAAATAGCTTCGCTTTCTGGCTCCTGGATTTTCTGCGCCAAGCATCTTTCTCTATGTTCCTGTTTTGCTTCCTGCTTAAGAATGCTAAAACGTAATTTTATCAGCTCTATACGATCAAAAATTGTCTCTAGTTTGGTAGCTTTTTCCATAACATGCACAGGGGTAACAATCTTGCCGCAGTCATGCAGGCCAGCTGCAATGCGAAGCTCATACCACTGCTCTTCAGAAAGATGAAAATCCGCAAATGTCCCTTCTTTGGTATCGCAAACGGCCTGCGCCAGCATCTCTGTTAATATGGGTACTCTGTGGCAATGCCCCCCCGTATGACTTGATTTTGCGTCTATGGCGCCGTCAATCAGATGGATCACGCTTTCTAGCAGCTCTCTTTGTCCGTGTATGAGTTTGTGGTTGTATAGAGCTATTGCGCTTTGGCTGGTGATAACAGATGCCAGCTGGTAGTCTCTTTGGCTAAAGGGGATTACTTCTTTGCCTTTCATATCTTCTATTGTAAGTTTTTTCTCAAAGTTTCTTTTGCGATTCACAAGCTGTAAAACGCCCATGATCTCGCCTAGCTGGTTTATCATAGGAAGAGCCATCACGGATTTGGTATGATAGGAGTGTATGCGGTCAAATTTTTGATGGAAGCGAAAAGATATATTTGCGGGCAGTTTGTAAGCGTCTTTGATAATCACAGGTTTGCCTGTTAAAGCCACATAGCCGGCTATGGATTGGTTATTGATCGGCAGTAGAAATTCATCTTGTTTGAGCAGCATAGCAGAGCCCTTAAAGCGCAGGAAGTCAGCCTGAGTTCCATTCTTATGACTCTCCACTACGTAAATAGAACCTCCATCAGCGCTGGCTGCTTCTCGAACATAATCCAGAATCGAAGTAATCAATACGTCTAGTTTCCTTTCTGTCGCTAAGGCCCTGCTTATGTGTAAAATATTGCCTAAACTTTTTCTACGCATTACAATCTGTTGTTGTAGCATAAGGTTTTCTTTTTCTCTTAGGAGCTGCTTATAGAGTTTCCTAACATTACCGCATATCAGCTCCCGGCTTGCGTGGCCGGGGTTATGCGACAACAGGACATTACTCTTTTTCCACAAGCTTTCAGGGAAGCTGAGCCATGCCTCATTGTCTTCGAGCAGGAAGCCGATCTGAGTTGCGCCCCCTGCGCTCAGCTCATCGAGAAAGGGAGCATAGTTTTGTATATCCAGCTTGTTTAAGATGAAGATAAAGATACTTTCTTCTGGAAAGTTTATGGGAGCAGACTTGCTCTGGAGAGCATCCATTTTTTTTAGCCCCTTGACGATGCTGCTCCACATGTCCCATAAGTCTGCGCTTGCAAAGCAGTAAAAACCTTTATGGGTAGATAAAATATGATCCTTTATACGATCCATAATAAAATTGATGAAATGAAAATACGATTCATGATACTGAAACTTAAGCCCCTCCCCCTTGCGTCTTGGCGGCTTTAAGAGACTCGCTTAGCCGTATTCTAAATGTCACTTTATGTTTACAGAGTTTTTGGAACAGGTTTTTTTTAGCAAAGCCAAAAAATCACGCGTATGCAAAATAGTTTGTATGCAGCTAAAAATAAGAACGCCTTTGCGCTTCTCTAAATGCCTGCAAGCTCATGTGCGTTACATATCAGAACAAGTCAGGCAACGTAGGTCTACTTAGACCCGCCTTTCAATTCTAAGCTGTACATAGTGGATCCCGGGACGCCGTAGGATTGCGGGGCCCTTGTAGCGCAAATGCGGCGTCTGGGCGCTGCATTATGTCTGCGCCGCAAGAGCCTAGTTTTGAGACGGCTCTTAGTTCAACGCATTTTGGCGCTCAGCTCTGGGAAATCCGCAAACTGGTTAATAGCCTTACGGAAGATCAGACGAAAATCCCCTACAGGTCCGCTGCGATGCTTAGCTATGATCATCTCCATACTCCCTTCTTTCTCCTCCCGAGACATGGCTCCATCATCAAACTCGTCCGCATCTTGTTCCCTCTCTCCCTTTGTATCATCATGTATAAACATCACAATATCCGCATCCTGTTCTATAGCGCCGGATTCACGCAGGTCTGAGAGCAGAGGCCGGCTTTTCCTTTGCTCTACAGAACGATTCATCTGAGACACCGCAATAATAGGCGCATCCACTATGCGGGCCAGCTGCTTGAGGCAGCGCGAGATAGTAGCAACTTCATGCTGACGCCCATGGCTGCGAGCTGCGGGATCACTCATCAGCTGGAGATAGTCTACGATTACTAAGCCCAGCTTTTTCCCTTGTTGCTGCAGATCGATTTTGAATTTACGGGTACGCGCCATGCACTCCCATATAGTTAAATCTCCAGAGTCGTCGATATAAATAGGAGCGCGGCAAATGTCATCTACGGACTTATTGAGGTCTGAGATGCGTCTGGAATTCACATGCCCCCTTTTCAATTCCTCATGATTGATCTGTGATCGAGAACACAAGAGACGCATCATAAGCTCCATCTGACTCATTTCCAAAGAATACAGCAAGACAGGTTTTTGGTCCATAAGAGCTATATTAGCGGCTATATTCAAAGCAAGAGTTGTTTTCCCCTCACCTGGACGCGCAGCGATGACAAGCAGCGTCCCCTCTTTCAAGCCGGAAGTGATACGGTCCAGCTCTTTGTAGTGCGTGAGGACTCCCCTGAGCTCACCACGCGCCTCTAACAATCCAGTTATATGTTCTTGAAAATCTTCTTGTAAAGACTTGGTAGATTGAATACCGGATTGTAAGCTCTGATTGGTAATACTTAAGATGCTGTCTTCTACCTGATGCAAAAAAGCATCCTCATCCTCAACAGGCATACTGGCATTTTTTATGATATTATTGGCCGCTTCCATAAGCTTGCGGCGCATAGCAAGATTTTTAATGCGCTGCGCATGATGAGCAGCATTGCTTGGAGCAAGAACCTTCTGAGCAAGACTCATAATATAGTGAGAGCCTCCAGCTTCTTCCAAATGTGATAGATCGCTTAGACGTTGTATGACCTGCACAGAATCCAGATCAAGCACACCTTCACGATTTTGCTCAAGTATGGTTTTGTAGAGCAGTCTATGCGATTCTAAATAAATATCTTCAGAATGGAGCTGCGATTCTATGCCTGGTATCAGAGTGGAACGAACAAGCAAAGCGCCTAAGAGTTGGCGCTCTGCCTCTATATCATGAGGCGGAGTAAGTGAAGGCGAGATGGGATTTACCAGTTTCAACACAGTCAGCACTCCGTTTTTATATCATAGCTGGAAGTATAAGAGCTGCTGCCTTCAGCTGCCGCTTGCTGGCACACGCAAGCCGGCTTTCTCATCCTGCGCTGACTTCTTGCCTGCAGACTCTGGCTGCTGTGGCTGGCCTGCTTCCTGTGCTGACTCTGACTTCTTGCCTGTAGACTCTGGCTGCTGGGGCTGGTCTGCTTCCTGTGCAGACTCTGACTTTTTGACTGCGGACTCTGGCTGCTGGGGCTCCCCTGATCCTTGTGATGACTCTGACTTTTTGCCTGTGGCCTCTGGCTGCTGGGGCTGGTCTGCTTCCTGTGCAGACTCTGACTTTTTGACTGCGGACTCTGGCTGCTGGGGCTCCCCTGATCCTTGTGATGACTCTGCCTTCTTGACTGCGGACTCTGGCTGCTGGGGCTCCCCTGATCCTTGTGATGACTCCGACTTCTTGCCTGCGGACTCTGGCTGCGGGAGCTCCCCTGATCCTTGTGATGACTCTGACTTCTTGACTGCGGACTCTGGCTGCGGGAGCTCCCCTGATCCTTGTGATGACTCCGACTTCTTGCCTGCAGACTCTGGCTGCGGCGCCTGGCCTGATCCTTGTGATGAATCTGACTTCTTGCCTGCAGACTCTAACTGCTGGGGCTGGCCTGATCCTTGTGATGACTCTGACTTCTTGCCTGCAGACTCTGGCTGCGGCGCCTGGCCTGATCCTTGTGATGAATCTGACTTCTTGCCTGCAGACTCTAACTGCTGGGGCTCCCCGGCTCCCTGTGATGACTCTGACTTCTTGACTGCGGACTCTGGCTGCGGCGCCTGGCCTGATCCCTGTGATGACTCTGACTTCTTGCCTACGGACTCTGGCTGCTGGAGCTCCCCTGATCCTTGTGATGACTCTGACTTCTTGCCTGCGGACTCTGGCTGCTGTGGCTGGCCTGCTTCCTGTGCTGACTCTGACTTCTTGACTGCGGACTCTAACTGCTGGGGCTCCCCTGATCCCTGTGCCGACTCTGACTTTTTGCCTGTGGCCTCTGGCTGCTGGGGCTGGTCTGCTTCCTGTGCAGACTCTGACTTTTTGACTGCGGACTCTGGCTGCTGGAGCTCCCCTGATCCTTGTGATGACTCTGACTTCTTGACTGCGGACTCTGGCTGCTGGGGCTCCCCTGATCCTTGTGATGACTCTGACTTCTTGACTGCGGACTCTGGCTGCGGCGCCTGGCCTGATCCTTGTGATGACTCTGACTTCTTGCCTGCGGACTCTGGCTGCTGAGGCTCCCCTGATCCTTGTGATGACTCTGACTTCTTGCCTGCAGACTCTGGCTGCGGCGCCTGGCCTGATCCTTGTGATGAATCTGACTTCTTGCCTGCAGACTCTGGCTGCTGTGGCTCCCCGGCTTCCTGTGATGAATCTGACTTCCTGCCTGCAGACTCTGGCTGCGGCGCCTGGCCTGATCCTTGTGATGAATCTGACTTCTTGCCTGCAGACTCTGGCTGCTGGGGCTCCCCTGATCCTTGTGATGACTCTGACTTCTTGCCTGCGGACTCTGGCTGCTGTGGCTCCCCGGCTCCCTGTGATGACTCCGACTTCTTGCCTGCGGACTCTGGCTGCTGGGGCTGGCCTGATCCTTGTGATGACTCTGACTTTTTGACTGCGGACTCTGGCTGCTGAGGCTCCCCTGATCCTTGTGATGACTCTGACTTCTTGCCTGCAGACTCTGGCTGCTGGGGCTGGCCTGATTCCTGTGCTGATTGCGCCGATGCTGCTTTTTGCGCCTCTTCCTGCTTTTCTTTTTTCTTCTGCGCTCGTTCTATCTTTTTTAGAGAAATAGCATCAGGTACAACCCTTAGCTTCAGGCTGCAATGCATTCCTTCAGACAAGCGCAATGTCAGCGGATACTCTCCAAGAGCGCGTATTTTGTCGCGCAAATCTATTTTACGTTTATCAATAATAATATCTTTTTCTGATAAGGCTTCAGCAATATGGGCATTTGTCACAGAACCAAAGATTTTATTTGCCTCTCCAGCCCGCACTTCCATCTCCAAGCTTTCCAGCTCTTTTATCTTGGATGCGAGCCTTTCCATGAAAGCTTGGCGCTTGCGCGCTTTGCTTGCAAGACTGCGTTTCTGATGTTCTAGAGCCTTGCTTGATCCTGAATAAGCGGATATGGCAAGCTTGCGGGGGATAAGATAATTACGAGCATAGCCGGCTTTGACTTCTTTGACTTCCCCAAAGTCACCCAAACCGAGAACGTTTTTTTGTAAAATCACTTTCATGGTCAAAGCGCTCAAAAAGGGATATCATCATCTTCCATTTCTGCTGCATGATGGGGAGGCTGGGCAGACACAACTTGCTTCTCTTGTCCATTGGAGGGGGCTGGAGTTTCTTGATGTGCCATAGGCGGCTGAAAAGCGCTTTCTTGCATAGGGGCATTTTGCATAGCGCCTAGAAATTGCAGCTGTTCCACTACGACCTCCACCATGGAATTCTTCTTACCTTCGTTATCCTGCCAAGTGTTTTGACGCAAGCGCCCTGATATTGCAACCTGTTTGCCTTTATGGCAGTATTGCTGTATTGTTTCTGCCCGCCGCCCCCAGGCTGTGCAGTTAAAAAAAGACACCTCCTCACGCCGCTCCCCATTCTGTACATAGATGTAATTACTTGCTATACTAAAACGGCAAAGGCTTGCAGCATTCCCCGTTTGGCGAAGCTCCGGGTCCCTGGTTAGGCGCCCTATAAGCGTTACTTGGTTTAGATCACCAGCCATAAATTTCCTAATTCCTCACAAACTCCAATCATGCTGCCCTCACTCCCCTTTCCCAAACACTAGGCGCAGACCACCTAAGCCCTTTTCAACATAAAGCGCAAAACATGTGCGTTTAGCAGCAATTCTCTATTTAGTTCCTGAATCTGTTTTGCGTCTATCTTGCAGCTTTTATAGACAAAAAAAGCCCGCTTGAGGCCGGAGATAGGATGAGGTAGCCTCTTATAGCCCCATTTTTCTTCACGCCTTATATGTACGCCAAAACGCTCCAGAATACGATTCAAGACATCCATGGCCTCCTGTTCTGGATGCTTAGGAGACAAGACCACTATTACATCGTAGAGACGCATATGAATGTACACTACTTACAAGCCTCTTTCTTTGTCAAGCATATCCCAAAAAAGAGATGGATTAAGAAAAAACCAGCACCAACTCTAAAAGCAGGCGTAGCGCCTGGATCCTAGGTAGGCCTAGGAGTATTTGCTCCCCATTCTTGATGGACAGGAAAAATGCTGGTATTTTGCTCTCATCTTGAAACAAGTGCACAATACTGTCTAAAAAACTTTATAGCATGGAACAAAGACAAAAGCAAGACTTTGCGCATTCTGCCTTCGCTGCTCTTTTTGAAGATTTTCCCGCAACAACCGGCTCTGCTTGGGAAAAAGCTGCAAAAAGGGACATAGAAGCAAAAGGCCTGGATTACGAGGAGACCATGTTTTGGCAGCTTAGCCAGGGTTTGCAACTAGGACCTTATTATACTGCTGATGATCTTAGAGATAGAGCGCAGCTGCGTGATAGTGAAGCTTCTCATAATAATCTATTGTTTCGCAGCAAAAGACCTTGGGAAATACGTAAAGCAATTAGGGAAAAAGACCCCGTGAAAGCCAATGCCATGGCGCATAAATATTTGGAAGGAGGCGCAGACGCTGTCTTCTTTGATCCCTCGCATACAGCCCTCTCCCGTAGCCATACTTACCCAAGAGAAGAAGCGGGGCTTTTTTCTATCTTGCTCCAAAACATAGACCTGAAAAGACATGCTGTGCATTTTTATGGCGGATGGGAGCCTGGCACACTTCTTATGCGGTTAAAAAAAGCTTTAGACGAAAACTCTTACAAGAGCCATAACGTGCATTCTTGCATAGACTCTGACTTCTTCTCTGCTTGGATTAGACAAGGCTCCCTTCCTTTCCCTCCCCAGGACTTATGGCCCAAGCTCGCGCAGCTTATAGAATTTTGTCAGAAAGAACTGAGGAGCTTACGCTGTCTGCATGTCTCTAGCGTCATTTATCAGGAAGCTGGGGCAGACCCCATGCTGGAGTCAGCATTGCTTTTGGCAAGCGGCCACGAATTACTTGTTGGTCTGCAAAAGCAGCTTCCTGCGCCGCTTTTTGCAAAGGCAGTTCTGCCTTCTTTATGGTTTAGTGTGGGCAGCTGCAGGGAATACTTCTTGGAAATTGCGCGTCTCCGTGCACTGCGCCTTTTATGGCCCCACATTGCCGCCCAATATATGGAAGATGCTATCCCGCCTATGTACATTCACAGTCAGTCTACTCTTAGCAACAAAAGCCTATATGACTCTCAGAATAATATCCTGCGCTCTACTACAGAAGCTATGGCGGCAGCTATAGGAGGAGCAGACAGTATTTCTTCCCTTGCCTTTGATCTAGAACAAAACGAAAAGCATATCTTAGCCCAAGAGCTCAGCTATAAGACTCAGCTTATCCTGCGTCATGAAGCTTATTTGGATAAGGTCATGGACCCTGCTCAAGGAAGCTATTATATAGAAAAATGCACTGATCTTATTGCCAGAAAAGTATGGGAGCTTTTTCAGAAGATAGAAGCCAGGGGCGGTCTCCTTGTTCTGCTGCAAAGCGGCGAGATTCAAAAAGAGATTCAGGAACTTGCGCAAAAGCAGCTTGCGCAGGTTGGCAGACGTAAAATCAGTGTTTTGGGGATCAATGAATTCCCCCCAGCGCCTCAAAAGGACTCCCTGCCAAGCAGCCCTGCAGCCAATCTAAAACAAAAAGTCAGGCAAGACAAGCCCCGCTATGGACATATTTCTACCTTGCCCCTTGTGCGCCTGGCGCAGGATTTTGAAAGACTTCGCCGTGCCACAGAGGCTTATGGCTCTGCGCAAGGAGAAATACCCACTGTCTACCCCATACTCTTAGAAAAGGGAGCTATAGCGCAGCAAGGCAGTAATTTTGCAGGCAATTTCTTTGGCTGCGCAGGCTATGCCATTGCAGCAGAAAGACAGGGCCTTAACCTCGTAGATATTGCAGCTCTGTCTAAGGAACAGGGAAAACACAAAATTTTTACTTTATGCGGCGCTGAGAGTCTCTATGCTGCCTTGATCCCAAAGCTTATACATACTCTGCCTCTAAGCAAAAAGGCTATGATACTTACAGTAGCAGCTCATCCTGCTAAACTCGCAAAGGAAGGGATAGAGTCCAAGCATGTCTTTGGCTTCATCTACCAAGGGATGCCTGTTTGGGAAGAGCTTTGCCGCTATCAAAGATACTTTGGCATAGGCTTGGATTAGCAGAGTCCATAGTCACTATTTATTCAATGCAATGTTAGAGGAAATACGAGTACCAAAACTAGGTGAAGGCATCCAGAGCACGCAAGTCACAGCCATTTTCGTGGAGCCCGGCCAGCAAGTTACAAAAGAACAAGCCTTGGTAGAGGTAGAAAGTGACAAGGCTTCCTTAGAAATCCCGGCTCCCTGCGATGGCATCGTAAAAGAAATCAAAATCCAAATTGGAGATGATCTCCAGACAGGGCATGTGATCTTGTATCTTGAAACAGAAGAGCAAAAAGAACAGGAAAAAGAAAGCTCTGCCTTGCACGCCCAAGCGCAGCATATTCCCAAACAATATGAAGCCTCGCCAAAGAAGGCAGAAGAAGAGGCTCTGCCAGCGCCAAAACAGGAATCGCCGCCAAAGGACTCATATACAGCAGAAGCGCAAGGAAAGCTTCCAGTGGCGGCTGCGCCTTCTGTCCGCCGCCTTGCGCGTGAGTTAGGAGTAGAGATAGAACATGTGCCGCCTTCAGGCCCGATGCAGCGTATCAGCGAAGATGATGTCAAAGCCCATGTCAAGCGTCTTATGCGTCAGAAACAAGAAGCGCCTGCCCAAGCTGCATACGCAGTCTCATCTCTTCCGGACCTGAGCTCTTTTGGCCCGTTGCGCAGGGAAAAAATGAGCGCCTTGCGCTGGCGCATTGCGCAAAAAATGAGCATAGCCTGGCATTCTATCCCGCATGTTACGCAATGCGATGAAGCAGATACGACCGCTTTGGAAATGTTTCGTAAGAAGTACAACAAGAAAATCCAAGCTAAGGAGCATAGATTGAGTTTGACGACAGTGCTTTTGAAAATTCTGGCCTTGGCCTTGCGAAAATTTCCCCAATTCAATGCCGTCTTGGATATGCAAAGCAGAGAAATCTTATATCGTGAATATGTACATTTGGGCATAGCTGTGGATACTAAGGACGGTCTCATCGTGCCTGTCCTGCGCGATCTTGATCGTAAGGACCTGACTCAAATCGCCCTTGAGCTGAGTGAGCTGATTGCCAAAGCCAAAGAGAGAAGCTTAGCTCCGGAAGAACTGCAGGCATCCTGCATGACTTTCAGTAACTTGGGAGCATTAGGAACAAGCTATTTTACGCCCATTATCAACTGGCCTGAGGCCGCAGTGCTTGGCGTGGGGCGCTCAAAACACCAGGCTGTTTTTCAGGAAGCTATGTTCCAAGCCCGGCTGATAACGCCCTTGTCTCTCTCTTACGATCATCGCCTTATTGACGGCGCCGATGCGGCACGTTTTTTACGATGGATCATCGAAGGCATAGAATACCCACTTACTTTGTTTACCATAAAGGCTGGGCAGGGATTACAATGCGGCTAGAAGAAGTTTTTCCATGCTGTCTTGCTGTACTGAACGAGGGTTGTTATAGCTGATATCATTTTGCGCAGCAAGTCTGGAAGCTTCCTGCAAGTCTCCTTTTTGCATCTGGAAATCAGATAGCCTTCTAGGTACCTTGAACTCTAAACACAATTTACGTATGGCTTCTATAGCTTTAATCGCTGCCTCTACAACTGTAATCTTAGATATGTCTTCCCCTATGCTTTTTGCGACATGTACATACAGCTCGGCCTTCTCTGTTAGATTGTATTCCATAACATGAGGCAGTAGTATACTCATCATCATATAAAAATCGCTTCCTGTGACACAGCAAATGGAGCTAGTTAAGCTATAACAAAGCCCTGGACCACATTTGGCCAGAGCCATACCAGCATATGCGCTGGCCAAACATAAATGGCGCGCAGCTTGGCTGTCCTGCACATCCTGCGAGATTCGCACAAGATAACGCATGACAAGCTCTATGCTGCGCATAGAATGCAGTATAGAGATGTCATTTGCCTTCGGCGAAGAAAGGCTTTCCACGCTCATTGCTAAAGTAGCAAGACCAGCTCTTGCTATATGAGTACTGCTTAGCGCTGTTAGAGCTGAAGGATCCAAGACTGCGATATAAGGGAAGCAGAGGCGCCGGCTGTGGTAAAGAACATGCGCTTTATCAGGATAAAAAACGCTGCAGAAAGGAGCGAGTTCTTCCCCCATTGCAGGGCCAAGGGGCAGGGCAATTACGGGCAATGGCTTTTGCGCCTGCGTTATTTTTTCGCTGGCAAGGTCTTCAGCAAAGATGCGGTTGGCGGCAAGGAAGGCGGCTGTGCGCGCTGCCTGCAGGCTTTCTCGTCCTCCAAAAGCAATAATGAAATCAGCTCTGCATTGCTTAAGAAAGTATACCAACGAGTTTAGCTCTTCTGAGCTTGCTTGCCTCTCTATCTTATCATAGTTTATACTGCTGATGCCCGCCTGCTCCAGACGCTTCTCCAGCGCTTCTAGCTGCGCTGTAGACGGGCACTCACGCTGGATGCTCAGCAAGACAGCATGGGAACCTAAACCTTCGCAGTACTCAGCTATCTTTTCTAATGCCTTGTGCTCAATATAAATGCGCGTTGCTAAATGAAAAAAAGGAGATAAGTGCAAAGCCGAAGACATCTTTATTGCAAGCGTGTTTCTTTACTGCTTTTTTGCTACTTGCTGCCTGCGGTATTGGTCCAAAGCGCTGAAAAAACTTCCATAGCGATTGTGAGCGTTCCAAGCTATGTAACCACTGCCTTGCGCATCCTTTGCTGCGCGAATTTGCTGGTAAATATAATCGACCAGCGAAAGCTTACTCGGAGCTATCTGCATCTTAAAGGCTTGGATGAACGCAACCACGCAAGACTGCTTTTGGATACGTTTTTTTGCCTTACGAATCCCAGCCCATACCGTGCCATAAGGGTCTCGTATTTTCTCAGGCATACCATAAAAATGTGAAGGATACAGCATCAAGTACAAAGTATCCGTATAATTTGCAAAGAGCTCTAAATTCTGCCCTATGCGATCATCCCTGTTAAATGCTACTCTGCCAAAGAGGTCTGCGCCCCAAGGCAGGTTGTATCTTTCTAAAAGAGTATCCACCTTAGCAAGGATCTTTGCAATATAGCGATAACGGTCTTTGAGCTGTGTCAGACTTTTCCCGTCTTTGGAATAGATGTGAAGTTTATCTGCAAAGCGGATATAGTCCAGCTGTATTTCATGAAAGGCGCGGGATTGCGCAGTCCTTTCTATAAGCTTGTAAATTCTGGACATATGTTCTTGGGAGGCCGGATGCTCCAGCAAGCCACCTTCAAAGACCACAAGCCTTGCCACTAAATAAAAGGAGAGCTTCTCTGCCTGCTTAAAAAAAGCCTCAGTGGGGAATTTAGGCTGCACGTCTACTACTAGAGTATTCATATTTCTTGCATGAGCTGCCCCTAGTATGGGCTGGTATCGCTCGGCTATACGCGCCACATAACTGCTCAGATACAGGCCTTCATAGTAGAGCGGAGGAGAAGTCTTTTGGGCAGGGGCCGGGGAACTTTGCCGGCTTAGAGGCAGAAGCTGCCCTGCCTGAGCAGCCATGCCAGTATCCAGCTCTGCTTCCTTCTTATATGCAGCTATGCGCCTGCTTTGGGTACTAGAGAAAGCAGGATGCGCCTTTGCCTGCTTTTTTTTGAGCGCTATCGTATCTGTTGCTTTTTGCTGTTTTTGTTTTTTTATTTTGCTCGATAAAGGAGGCAAAGACGATGCGCCATCTTTCTTTTGCCAAAGACCTTCCTTGTTCCTGCCAGAGCTTGGAGAAGCTCCAGAGCGCATGGGCAAACTGGGACCAGAGATATAGGGCAGCCTTGTCAGCTCTTCTGTCTGCAGAAAATTGGGACCAAAAAGCCATTCTCCTAGACCTAAGAACGTAAGAATAAAAAGCAGGAGGAAGCGTCCGCACAAAGGTTTTTTTTGCGGAACTTTGTGCGGGTGAAATTTCATTATGGCGCTCATTTCTTAGTTCATCGGGCTGCTAAGGCAGCTTCTTTGCTAGATTTTTTATCTGCGCCATTTTTATCTCCACCATAGTAATGACTGCAGAATCTTGAGAATTGTTAGCAGTAAAAAAAAGCTGGCAAAAATCTTTGACACAAGGAAAAGCTATACAAGCCGGCCATAGAAGAATCACATGAGGAATTGATGAAGCGCCTGCGCTAAAACGACAGCTAATGGCTCTATACTATCCTGACCTGCCCCTGCCTGTATGGGCAAAGCCTTACTTTCTCTTAGGTTTAAGCGGCACTATTGCTGCCGGCAAGTCCAGCGCTGCCTCTTTTTTTCAGGAAGCTGGCGCTAAAGTGGTGGACGCAGATCTCCTAGCAAGAGAAAGCCTGGAGCAGGCCCAGATACAAGAGCAGCTGCACAAGGCCTTTGGGGAATCGGTCTTTACCCAAAGCGGCAAAACGGCTCCCGAAGCGCTTTGCAGACAAGCCTTAGCCAGGATCGTATTTCAAGATAAAAAAAAAAGAGCTTTGCTAAACAGTCTAATCCATCCATATGTACAAAAACAATGGAAACTCGCATGCAATGCTTTGGCTAAAGGGGAAATCTTAGTCTACGATGCGCCCCTTCTCTTTGAAGCTGCTGCCTATAAGAACATGGATTGGAATGTTATGATCGATGCTCCCGTGCAGCTGCGCTATGAGCGCGCAAAACACAGGAATGCTTGGAGTTGGCAAGATTTCCAAAGCAGAGAAGAGAGTCAATTTTCTAGCAAGGAAAAAAGCAGGCGAGCCGACCTTGTAATTGTTAATACAAAGGGAAAGAATGATCTTCGTGAGGCTGTCCGGCATGTTTATTCTCTTATCCAAAAAGCCTTCCCTGGCTGAGGGCAAGAGCTGCGTCTGCTTTGCCTTCGTCTCCTGCAGACAGGGCGTCAGAGTCTGCCTAAAAAACAGGCTTCTTGAAGTCATTCCCATCTTGAAAGAGACAAAAAGCGCCCTGGCAGCAAGGCTAGGGCTATAAGAAAGTTTTTCAACACTCCTAGTCATAAGTATATATAAAATGAAAACGAAAATTTTTTACGTCATTCATCTAGACCGCGGGCGTATCTTGCTGCTCTGCATTCTTTTTGGCGGCTTTCTTATGCTTAGCTTCGCCTTAGGCCAGCGCTTTGAAACAAAAAGAGATAAAAACAGCTCAGAGCTATTCCCTCTATTATCCGCTAAAGGATCATACAAAACTCCAAAGCAGCCTGCAGAAGATTACGAGGATCAAGAAGAAAGTGGACAATGGGAAGGAGAGCAGCTCAGCTGGGTGGATAAAAAGAAGTTAAAAAAACAAAGCGCTCCCGCCTCAGCTTCTGCAGCTAAGGCGCATAAAAATAAAAAGTATAAGAAAAAGAAAGCCCTTAGCAAAACTAAGCCAAAAAGAAAAGAAAGCCCAGCTCTTGCCCATTCCAAAAATATCGCAAGAAAAAAGCCGGCTAAGAAAAAGGCCTCTGGCGCAAAGGCTGCTTCCAGAACACTTGCTGCAAAAAAGAGCGCTGCAGGCGCAGAAAGGCTTAGCGCGAAAGTAAAACCAAAGTCAGAGAAAAAAAGGGAGGGAAGCCTGCGCTTGGCAAACATTGTTTCAAGTCCAGAGAGAGCGCCGGCAAAAAAGCAGATTCTAAAAAAGCCGAGCTACAGCTTCCAGCTGGGGGCATTTCGCTCGCAGGCAGCTGCTGAGCGCATGTACCAACAACTCAAGCAGCAGGGTTTTGAGACCTACATTCACAAAAGTCAGCAAGGTCTTTATATAGTACGGGTTGCCAAAGCTGCTTCTTTAGAGGCAAGCAAGGCATTAGAAGAGCGCCTGCGCAGGCAGCATTACTCTCCCTTACGTGTTAGTACGCAATAGACTGCTCTGCGCTCAAAGCGCACAAAAGCCAAATCTTCCTATGTTTTTATAGGCCTTGTGTTAATACATTAAGAAAGAGCAAGCAGGATCATGCAGGACATACTCAAGAAGCAAATAGAGATCATCAAAAACCTGCTGCAGCTAGAAAGGCAAAAAAGGCATGCTATACGTAAGGCAGATGGGAAGCTCCTAAAAGACCTGAGCCTGCAATCAGAGCAAGGCGCTATGAAGCTGGCAAGCTTAGAGGAGTCACTCTTTTGCAAAAAACACAAGCCGACAATGGAAGCAAAAGCAGCCCATGTATTAGAAGAACTAGGCGGCAAGATGAAGGAGCTTACAGAGCTTTTACAAAGAGAAGTGCAGGCAAATCAGGATTTTCTGGAAGCCAGCAATGCCAGAATTCGAGAGCTCTTGGAGAGCATGAAAGCAGAAGATAAGACGCAGGAAGTGCGCTTATATGCGCCCAAGCAGGCCCTCAGAAATACCGTAAACAGAGCGCCTCGGCGTGAGAATACTTTTCTCAGCGCCGAGGCCTAAGAGCAGCAAAGGTGATGATTTAGTCACGCTGGATGCTTATATTACGTATCTTGTGTTCCCCGTCAGAGCCGCCTGTGGCTGCGCCAAAACCAAGATAGCCATCCTGTATGTGAAGATGCTTAGCCTCTACAAGGCGGCCTCCCTTCTTCACGAAGATTGCATCCTTGCGAACTTCTATCTCTACACGAATCCACTGATTATCAATATACACGCTGTTATCTATCATGGTGCTTAGGATATTCCCATCACCAGACTGTATATCAAGACTCTTGTTCGGACCATAGACGGCAAAATGCACGGAATAGCCGGAGCCATCACTAATGACAGCACGCTTGTATCCTGTTGGAATCTCCGCCCCATGTATATAGCCAGAGACATCCTTCCCGATGATCACAGAAATACCGTCAGCAACATTCCACTCAGGTCTTGCAGGGCCATCGTTATCATGTATCAGATATTCAAAGCTCACCTTATACGGAGCGCTCAGCTTCGCATTGTAGAAAACTACACTACCAGCGCCGTATGCATCATCAGGGATCAAAGTCAACTCAGACAAATCTTCTGATACCTTAGGATAGTAGGGACTAAGATTAGAAAAAGCCCGGAAGACCAAAGACCGATCAGAGCGCCTCAGAATACAAGCGCAGTAGAGCTTCGCCTCGTCACTTGTTGTAATGTAATTCCACTCGCCTTCTGCAAGGGTGCAAATGTCATCACACACAGACTTGGCGCCGGCCTCTTTGCTGAAATCAGAGCCAGCAGGAGCCTGCACAAAGCTATACGGCGTCTGGCCGAATTGTCCTCCATTGCCGCCTCCCTGCCAGAACTTAGGATCACCAAACTGAGACCAGCCCTTAGACTTTGCCACCAGCTTTTTATCAGGAGAAGCTAAGGCCAGACCATAATCAGCTTTCAAAGTCACATAGTATTCTGGCCGACCTGCGTCTTCCTCTTCTGCGCTGCTTGCAATAGGAGCGCCTGCACCGACAGCCTCGCATATGGAATCCTGAATCACTTGAGCCGTGTCCTTAATGTTTTCCTCCGAAGGCTGAGCTGCGCCGTCCACTGTATTGGGCGCCGTGCTCAAGCGCTCCAGAATATCCCTATTCTCCGGCTTGCTGGTCAGCACTGCAGGACCATCTTGGCTGCTCTGCGCAAGACGAGAACAACTCTTCTGCTCACTGATAATTTTGATCTTACGGATACGATGCTCACCGTCTCCCTCACCATTACCAGCAGCAAAGCCTATGTAGCCCTCGCCTATGTGCGGATTTGTATGCTGAGCTGCAATCTGCCTGCCATCTTTGGAAATGATCACAGAAGACTTGCGCACCTGCACGCGTACCTTCTGCCACTTACCATTACGGGGCAACTCACTCGCATCAGCCAAGACCTCACCCTGCCACAAACTGCCAGATTTGAGCCTAATGCCTTGAGAATCGATTTGCTTACCCGCCCAATGCACCCCATCCCATAAAACTATTTCTTCAGTAATGCCAACATTCCTGAAATGCACCGCATGCAGCAAACTACCTCCCAGCAAGAGACCTGCTCTCTCGCCCCAATCCACGCTGCCTGACTGGCCTGCATAGTAGCTCTTGTAAGCATCTATAGCTTCACGACTCACTCCCAAAAGCAAATGCACGCCATGACCAGATTGCCAAGGACCAAAATGCCTGTCATCATCATAGCTGCGATACTCAAACTCAACTGTATACGGAGCCTTTTGTGGAGCTTCGAAGAAGACAGCTGAGGCTGCATTATAGGCATCGTCCGGAGTCAAAACAATCTCACCTCCACTCCCTGCTACACGAGGATAGGAAGAAGTCAGATTAGAAAATGCCAGAAAATCCAGAGAGGCGCGATCCAGCTCACACTCGCATACAGACATCTCGTTCCATACAGTAGTCCACCAATGGCCCGTCCACTTCGCTCCAGCTGCAGGACAGGCTGTGGGACAGACTCTGTGTGCATGGCTTTGTCTCCAAAGCGGACCTACCTCCAACATGAACTTCACAATTTGCTTTGGCTTCCTCTTGCACTCGCATACAGACATCTCGTTCCATATGGTAGTCCACCAATGACCCGTCCATTCCGCCTTCTCATCAAAAAAGCAGGCTGTGGGGCAGACGCTTTCAGCATGTCTTTGCCTCCAAAGCGGACCTACCTCTAATGTGAAAACAGTAGGCTGCTTTGCCTCATCTTCGAGCTTATCACCACAAGCGCTCTCCACAAACATAGCATGCGCACGCAAGGCATAAGCCCCCTGCACCGTCTGCTCCTGTTCCTGCTGAGCAATATAGCTCTGCAGATTTGATGGAAAGTAACTATCACCATAAAGACGCCTTGCCTCCCAAGCCGACCTTAGAACATGGTGGTAATTTTCCTCAGGCAAATCACTCAGCTTCACCGGCACGCCAACTACCTGCTCTGAGCGAAGATTCCCTGTTTCTCCTTTGGAATCGGTGTCAGTGCAAGAGGACACAGCCCCGAACACACACCCTACCAAAATACAAAAAAGTAACCTACGTTCCTTCTTCATTTTCATCTTACAATCCTCCTCACTTTAGGAATAAGTTTAAGAAAGAGCGCAGCATAAGCCGCAATCTTTTTCTTAAGTAACTATTACGTAACATATACAAATTCTCTACATACGACAACACTTTTTTTACGCTTTTGCTACAGACGAACAAAAACTGAATATATATAGAAAACTTTGCACATTTGAAACAGCAGGCCAAGCTGGCGCGTATGTGGGGCGTCTTTTCTTAAAATGTAACTAGAAGACCCAATTTTCCTTTGCCATTAGGCCTTCTAAATTTGTAAATTCGATTTTGAAGTATTTGCAAATATTGGGAATGCTTGCCCCGCCTTCTTTAAACTTTTCTTCGCTAACAACAACTGCATTTTGACACTTGGCTTTTGCTATAACGAAAGGATCAGCAAAAGGCCCGCCGCTCATTCTTTTTTTAAGCCTAAGGTTATTTTCAAAATGCCTGACCTGGTAAATATTGGAAATAAAATGTAACTCTTCAACTTCAGGTTGAGGGAAAAAATACCCATTTTTTTCTCAAGAATATGTTCAGCTTCTCTTTTTCAAAACGTTCTAACAATTCCCGATGCACATCCCATAAATGCCGCGAAATATGGGTCTGCCCAAAATCCCAGCCAAGAGCTTTAAAGAAAGGGTCGATGAATCTATCTCGATTTTCAGTTTCCCCGAAGCTTCGGCTTAAATATTGTTTTTCATTTTTTGCAAAATCATTGACTTTGCTCTCTAAGAGTGTTTTGCCTTCTTTCCTGTTCACTTAGCTTTTATATAATACGGGCGGGGCATTTATATATGCAAGCTAAAATAAAAAACTGATTTTGCCTGATCTGATCCTTCAGGCTGACTAGGACACTTTTAGCAAATTTTGGCTCTAAACCCCCGGCTGCTCCTTCCATCCTGTGCATGGAATTTACGTTAGCTGCCGTCTTGCACACATCCTTTTTTGAAATATGTTTATAGAGCGTTTTGCCTGGGAAAGTATACCTAATCTGCCATGGCGCTCCGGGTCACATGCAAGCGCTGCTGTTTTCATCACAGCCGTACTTAGATATTGTGCAGCTTTCATCCTGACTGTCTGTGCAAATTTCGCCGTTTTCGGCGTTGTGTACCGGACATTCTACTTGTACGGACGGGCCATGACAATGTGGATAGCCAGCCTCTTTTGCTCCTTCTTCGTTATAGTATATTGTTGTCTTCCGACTGCCATCGCTTTCCCGGAAGGTCCACTCTAAACGTTTTGCGCCATTCTCGCGGTAGCATATCACAGCCTTGTTTAGGCTCGTGTCAAATCGCGACCATATCTGTTCTTTGCAATCGTAGTACCCTTGCGGGTCCTTTGTGACCTTTTCCCAGTATAGAACTTCCATCCATTTCCTTGTGCTGTCAGGATAATACGTGATGTGGCGTGAGAGCTTATTGCTGCGCTCGTAGTAGGTGTTTTCTATTTGCTTCATGCCAGCGCTGGAATAGCCGAGCAGAGCCTTGCGATGACCACTTTCGTAGTATGTGATGTCTTGGCTTGCCATGCCATTGGCATGGTATTGCGTAAGCCTTTGCCTATAGCCATTCTCGTAGAAAATGACATGCTCCTTTTTTACTCCATCTTTGTCATAAATAGTGCGCGCTGCGAGGCTGCTCTTGTCGTAGCATGCCAGAGTATAATCTATCACGCCATCCTTGTCCTGATCATAGTTCCCAGCCTTGCAGATGTCAAGGGCAAGCGCGCTGTCTGCTTCCTCTTCTGCGCTGCTGCAGGCCAAGAAAGCCAAGCTCATACATAAAAGGGCTTTGTATTTCATTTGCGTTTTATATACAAAACACTAAGACGATATGCAAATAGCAAGTTTATTTCTAATCTGTATGGGCTTTGCTGTGAGAAACTGAGGGCTCTCTTTATAGTAACGCAGCCTTGCGCTATCTAATGCAGGTGCTGCTGCTTTCATCACAGCCATGTTCAGGTATTGTGCAGCTTACACGCGAATCGGCGAAGCACCGTGCGCCCTCTGCGGTGATGTGTGATGGACATTCTACTACTACGGGCGGGCCATCGCATTGTGGATAGCCAGCCTCTTTTGCTCCTTCTTCGTTATAGTATATTGTTGTCTTCCGACTGCCATCGCTTTCCCGGAAGGTCCACTCTAAACGTTTTGTGTCATCCTCGCGATAGCATGTCAGAGCCTTGTTTATGCTCGTGTCAAATCGCGACCACGGCTCCCCAGGTTTATCTTTGCAATCGTAGTAATTCTGCGTGTCCTTTGTGACCTTTTCCCAGTATAGAACTTCCATCCATTTCCTTGTGCTGTCAGGATAATACGTGATGTGGCGTGAGAGCTTATTGCTGCGCTCGTAGTAGGTGTTTTCTATTTGCTTCATGCCAGCGCTGGAATAGCCGAGCAGAGCCTTGCGATGACCACTTTCGTAGTATGTGATGTCTTGGCTTGCCATGCCATTGGCATGATATTGCGTAAGCCTTTGCCTATAGCCATTCTCGTAGAAAATGACATGCTCCTTTTTTACTCCATCTTTGTCATAAATAGTGCGCGCTGCGAGGCTGCTCTTGTCGTAGCATGCCAGAGTATAATCTATAAGGCCATCCTTGTCCTGATCATAGTTCCCAGCCTTGCAGATCTCAAAGGCAAGCGCGCTGTCTGCTTCCTCTTCTGCGCTGCTGCAGGCCAAGAAAGCCAAGCTCATACATAAAAGGGCTTTGTATTTCATTTGCGTTTTATATACAAAACACTAAGACGATATGCAAATAGCAAGCTTATTTTAAAAACCCGCGCCTTGTTTAGGAACAATTCCCAGTCCAGACAACAGCAAAGGTCCAAAGCGCAGCAGCTTTCCAATTGCGCACGTCAGCTCTTGCAGGCAAAGTACAAGTCTTGCCTTAGCCGGCGGTCTTTTGCCTGCTTATACGATTCTCATTGACAATGCGCAAGGCATGCGGAATAATGCCCACAGTATGTCGCAAATAGAAGAGCTCATACAAAAGCGGCGAAGCGCTCTTGCCTTTCTGCCAGACCCCATAGACACCAAGCTTATGGCAAAGCTTATGGAATCTGCACGCTGGGCCCCTTCTTCCTTTAATGAGCAGCCATGGCGTTTTGTTTTTGCTTCTCGGCAGGAGCATCCCAAAGCATTCGACCTGATCCTTTCCTGTTTGTTTGAAGGCAACCAGCTTTGGGCCAAAAAGGCCCCTCTTTTGATGCTGGCCATAGCTAAAAAAACCTTCAGCTATAATGGGAAAGCCAACAAACATGCCTTCTATGATCTGGGCCAGGCCCTTGCCTTTTTCTCTTTGCATGCGACGCAGGAAGGCTTGGTTTTACACCAAATGGCAGGCTTTGACCCAAAACGCGCAGGCGAGCTGCTCCAACTGCCAGAGGACTTTGAAGCCCTGACGGCAGTAGCAGTGGGCTATCCGGGTGACATCGGGGCTTTGCCTGAGAGCCTCAGGCAGAGAGCGCAAAAGCCTTCGGGTAGAAAAGAGCTCTCTGAGATCGCCTTTATCTTTGATCCATCCGCAGAGAATCCTTGGGCCAAAGCCGTACAAACCTAAACAACAAGCAAAAGCAGTCTTGCCATGTTTTCTTGAGATCCCATCGGGGCTTTTGTTTGAGACCAGCTCTTTTTAGGCTTAGAGTCTGCTTTGCTTTGCTATGAAAAAGACTTACATCTTGTGTATTGCAAACCAGAAAGGGGGCGTAGGCAAAACTACCACAGCTGTCAATGTGTCAGTAGGACTGGCGCAGAAGGGCCATAAAACCTTACTCATCGACCTGGATGCCCAAAGGAATAGCTCATCCATCTTTTTAGCGGAAGACCAGCTCTCTGCCCACGAATCTGTTTACCAAATCTTTAAGGAAAGGACGCAAGCCAAAAATCTGCTTCATAGCACCCGCATCTCTGGCCTGGACTTGCTCCCTGCCCATATGCGTCTTGCGGAGTTGGAAAGTCTTTTGGCAGGCGTGGTAGATGGTTTTTTCTGCTTGCAAGATTCTCTGGCTTCTTTGAAAAAGGAAGAAAGTATCTCCTTAGAGCAGGGGAGGCAATGCTACGATTTGATTGTCATTGACTGCCCCCCCAATCTGGGTCTCTTGACAGTCAATGCTTTCGTATGCTCTGACTATTTGATCATTCCCCTGCAAGCTGCTAAGTTTTCCTTGGACGGCTTGGTCTCTATTCTGGAAACACACCGTACTATACAAAAACGTTTTCATCCTGAGCTTGTGATCTTAGGCTCTTTGCTGACCATGTATAAAGCCCGGACTTCCATTTCTAAGGCCATTATCCAGCCTATCCAGCAGTACGTGCCTCTATTTGCATCCCGTATCAGCGCCTCTGTAGCTTTAGAAGAAGCGCATTTGTTCTGTAAAAGTATTTTTGAATACAAAGCGCATTCTAAAGCAGCCAAAGAGTACAAACAGTTTACTGAGGAACTTCTAGATGAAATCCAAAAAAGATAAATTAGAAGCAGCAGCAATGCGCCAAGCTGAGGAGAGACTTGCGCAAAGCCAAGAGCCGGGGAAGAGCCCCGCTACGGCAGCAGCTATGGGAAATCTGCTCGATGGAATGGAGGAAGACGGCAAAACTTACAAAGAAAACAGGGACCAGAGCGCATCACAAAGCAAGGCAGGCACGGGGCAGCAAAGAGATGAGTCTATGAGTGATGCTGCCCATCCTCATGGCAAAAAAGAATTTGATCTAGACACTCAGCAAGAGAAGAGGTCCCCTGCCCTTCAAGACAAGCAAATTGCAAAACCGGAGATGCAGCAAGAAGAAAACATGGAGAGCGCAGCAGAACAATCCCGCCCTGGAAAACCAATATATAATGTAAACAGTGATGTGCGTCTGGAAGACTATATCGAAAAGGGGAACAGCTCTTCTATGCTGCGCCTTATCCCTAAGACCCTGCTTATTATCCTAGCCAGCCTTGCCCTTGTCTATGGCAGTTACCGTTGCTATACTTTTTTGTATGCGCCGCATTACAAACTGGCTATCGCAAATGAGTATATTGATGAAGCAAAGCTTGCAGAGCTCGCAGGCAATTCCGAAATTCAGGTAAGCGCAAGTCAGCCGGTTTACATTCGCTTCCAATGGGAAGATACTAAGCTGGACACGGATTATTTACGCATCCAAATCTATAAGCTCACAGGAGACAGCAGAAAGGAAGAAGCTGTACTGGGGCGCAAGAAACCGCAGAGCGTAAATTATATCTATTTCATGGGGCCCCTGGAAGTCGGCAAATACAGCTTGGAAATCGTAGATCATAAGGGAGAAGTCTTGCAAAGCAAGGAATTTGAAGTCCTCTAAGAAGTGGTCTCAAAAGTACATCCATGCTGAGCCTAGTTTTGAAACCGGCTCTAAATGCAGCTCTCTAAAAAAGATCACAAGTCATGCGCACACAAGCTCCAAGCCCTTTTTTGCCAAGGCATTTGGGCATTACTCCCTCACAAAGAGACGAGATGCTCTCCTATCTTGGTCTAAGCAGCCTCGAGGAGCTTATGCAGGAAAGCCTTCCCCCTTCCATTGCTTTAAGCAAAGCAGAATCCCTGCGTTTAACTCCGCCTCTAGATGAGACTGCCTTTCTACGTGAAATACGAGCCAAGGCGCAAAAAAATAAGCTCTTTAAGCACTATATAGGCTTAGGTTACCATGACTGCGCTGTGCCGCCTGTTATCCTGCGTAACGTCTTCGAAAATCCAGGCTGGTATACAGCCTATACTCCTTACCAGTCAGAAATATCACAAGGCCGCCTAGAGGCGCTTTTCCACTTTCAGACTATGATAGTTGAGCTTAGCGCTATGGAGATTGCGAATGCCTCCCTTTTAGATGAAGCCACAGCAGCTGCAGAAGCTATGGCGATGCTTTTTCGCCTTCGTTCTCCCCAAGCCTTAGCTGCAAAAGCCAAGGTCTTTTTTGTCTCCCAGTATTGTTTTTTGCAAAGCATAGAGGTGCTGCATGCAAGGGCTGAAAGAATGGGGATTGAGATAGAACTCGGAGATGAAGAGAATTTTTCCTATGATCAAAAATACTTTGCTATGCTCTTGCAATATCCCAATGCTAAGGGAAGAGTAAAAGACTATCGCAGGCTTATCTCTCAGGCCCATAGTCATTCCATAGGCATAGTAATGGCGGCAGACCCTTTGTCTCTCTGCCTGCTGGAGGCGCCCGGCGCTTTGGGAGCTGATATTTGCGTAGGCAGCGCCCAGCGTTTTGGAACGCCTATGGGTTTTGGCGGGCCTCATGCCGCTTTTTTGGCTACTTGGGATAAGAATAAGCGCGCTATTCCAGGGCGTATTGTCGGGCAATCCATAGATAGACGAGGCCAAAGAGGCTATCGCCTTGCTCTTCAGACCAGAGAACAACACATACGCAAAGAAAAGGCCAGCTCTAACATATGCACTGCCCAAGCCCTTCTTGCTGTTATGTCTGCCATGTATGCCATTTATCACGGGCCTGAGGGCCTGAAAGCTATAGCAAGGCGCATCCATCGCCTTAGCCAAGACCTGAATGAAGCCGCCGGCGCCTTCCCTTTTTTGCGCCAAAACAACGAGTATTACTTTGATACGCTCCACTTTAGCCTTATTGACATTGCAAAGGAAGAAGTACGCAGGGCTGCGCTGGCAAAAGGCGTGAATCTTTGTTATCACGAAGATGAAAGCATAAGCATATCTCTCAACGAAACAACAAGCAAAGAGGATGTCCAAGAGCTGCTTGCGATCTTTGCGGATCTTGCCAAAAACAAAGGCATACAGATTTTACAGAAGCCCGCCGCCCCGCCCCCCATGCAACAGCAAGCGTCTTTACCAAAGGAGCTGCTACGCCGTAGGCCTTTTTTAACGCAGGAAGTCTTCCATAATTACCACTCTGAAACAGCAATGATGCGTTATATGCGCCGGCTGGAAGCAAAGGACATTGCGCTGAATCATTCCATGATCCCGCTCGGCTCATGCACTATGAAACTCAATCCCGCAGCAGCCATGCTGCCTGTATCTATGCGTGAATTTGCCAGCTTGCACCCTTTTGCCCCTTTAGACCAAGCAGCAGCCTACCTTGACATATTCCAAGAGCTCGAAGAATACCTGGGCGCCATCACAGGTATGGACGCTGTATCGTTGCAGCCTAACTCCGGGGCACAGGGAGAATACGCAGGCCTCCTAGTCATACGAGCCTACCATCAGGAGCAAGGGGAGGGACATAGGAATCTGGCGCTCATTCCCGCCTCAGCGCATGGCACGAACCCAGCCAGCGCCGCTATGGCTGGCATGGAAGTTTTGCTGCTTGCCTGTGATAAAGAGGGCAACATTGACTTGGAAGATTTGACTGCCAAAGCGCAAAGGCATAAGGAGACATTGGCCTGCCTTATGCTGACCTATCCTTCTACGCATGGCGTTTTCGAAGAAAATATACGGCAAGTTTGCCAGATCATTCATGATCAGGGAGCTTTGGTTTACCTGGATGGCGCTAATATGAATGCCCAGATGGGCCTTAGCAATCCACGAAAAATAGGAGCAGACCTGTGCCATTTGAATCTACACAAGACCTTCAGCATACCACATGGCGGAGGCGGGCCTGGAATGGGGCCCATCTGCGTAATACAAAAACTGGCTCCTTTCCTTCCCAGACATCCCTTTGCGCCGCAAGTAGGAGGCAAAAAGGCGATTCGCGCCGTCGCTGCCGCTCCTTGGGGCAGCGCAAGTATACTGCTGATCTCTTACGCTTATATACGTCTTTTAGGCGCAGAGGGCCTAAAGGCCTCCAGCCAGCATGCCATATTGAGCGCAAATTATATAAAAAAACGTTTGGAAAGGGATTACAATATACTTTATAGCGGCCCTAAGGGAAGGGTAGCGCATGAAATGATCGTAGACCTTCGCTGCTTCCAAAAATACAACATTCAGGTAGAAGATATTGCCAAAAGGCTGGTGGATTACAGCTTTCATGCGCCAACTATGTCGTGGCCTGTGCCTGGGAGTCTTATGATAGAGCCCACAGAGAGCGAGACGAAAGAAGAATTGGACCGTTTTTGCGACGCTATGCTGGGGATTAGGGCAGAAATAGAAGAAATTGCGCAAGGCAGGGCAGCTTCGCACGATAATCTCCTGAAAAATGCCCCTCACCCCCCCCAAGAGCTGCTGGAAGAAGCATGGCCGCATCCCTACAGCCCCAAGCAGGCAGCCTACCCTATGTCAGAAAAAGAAAGGGCTTGGAAATTCTGGCCCCCCATAGCGCGTATCGATAATGCTTACGGGGATAGAAATCTCATTTGCTCCTGCCCTCCCCCTGCATTATGGCAAAAGGAGGCTTCTGGTATGCGCACAGCAGATGGGCATTAGGCCTGTGCTGCGGCCCTATGAGCTGCCTGACTTGTACAGCATTATCGCTGTCCACATCGCAGCTGCCAACCCTATAAGTTGCCTGGATTGTTCTGATATGTACAGCTCCAGCAAAAACCATATCCGTATTGCAGCCCTAAACGTTGCCTGACTTGTTCTCATGCTCCAACATACCAGCGGCTAACGCAGCTTATATCTGATTGCTATAAGCTGCTAGTTTTCATGCTACAATCGCAAAAGCAAAATCTTGTATATAGTTCTCAGAAATGATTGCTTGCTGCAGTAAAGCTTTTAGAGATGGCTAAAGAAGATGACTATTCCCAAAAAAGAGCAAAGCCACGAAGAAGATAGGGCGCTAAAAAAACGCATTCTTGACTGGGCTGGACCAACCTTCCCTTTGGAAATACGTGAGCAGGCTGCTCTGCTTTTTGCGGATTATATGCAGAGGCGTTTTAATCCTGAGCTGGAATTTTATACTCACGAGCTTAGCTTTGGAACAGGGGGCGCTCGCGGCATTATTGGACCCGGCTCAGGGCGTATGAATAAGTGGACTGTAGGCAGGCTGAGTCTATCTCTATGCCACTTGCTCAAACACGAGGCGAGCTCGCCCTCCTTGGTGATTGCCTACGATTCAAGGCGTATGAGCGGCGATTTTGCACGTACTGCGGCCGGGATTGCCGCTGCCATGCGCGTGAAAGTCTATCTCTTTGATGAAGTAACTCCTACTCCCATACTCAGTTACGCAGTGCGGAAGCTAAAAGCGCTGGCAGGGATGATCATCACTGCCAGCCACAACCCCCCTGAGTACAATGGCTGCAAAATCTACGGCTCTGACGGCGGGCAAATCGTAGCTGAGCCGCAAAAGCAGCTTGAAAATATCCTAAACAGCACTCACAACTGGGCTGATATCCCTTTTCTTGATCCCCAAGACAAGCTCTACAAGCAGCATGTCCACATGATAGGTCAGGAGATAAAAAAACAATATATAGCTGACATGGGGCATGTCTTTTTTGTCAGCTCTCGTGAAAATCCTAATAAAAAGGGCCTCAAAATCGTTTATACTCCTTTGCACGGCACAGGCGGGAATTGGCTTGTGCCGCTCTTATGCCAGCACGGCTTTGATGTGCAATTACTTCCATCGCAGGCAGAGCCCGATGGCGAATTCCCTACAGTAAAATATCCTAATCCTGAAGAAGCGGAGGCTTTGCAGCTGGTGGAGCAGTATGCTAGTAAAATGGAGGCGGATTTATTTTTGGCTACAGACCCGGATGCTGACCGGCTGGGCGCAGGAGTGCGTGATTCTCACAGTAGATACATTCGCCTCACTGGTAATCAATTAGGGAGTATTATGTGCGCCTATATGTGCGAGAATTATGCCTCCTCTGCACGCTACAAACGCAGCCGAGATGGCCGTCCCTACATATGCAAAACCATAGTGACCACCGATTTACAAAAAAAAATTGCAGAAGCTCATAATGTGCAGGTCTGTGAGGTTTTGACCGGCTTTAAGTACATTTCTGAGCAGATAGCAAACATAGAAAAAAGACAGGACCACTATCTCTTTGGAGGCGAAGAATCTTACGGCTATCTCCCTGTCGATTTTGTACGAGACAAAGACGCCCTTGCTTCAGCCCTGCTCTTATGTGAGATACTTACAGAAGTCAAGGACCTCAATGCCTATTTGGATATGCTGTATCTGCGTTACGGCTTGTATCTTGAAAACCTGCGCTCTATTACTCTCCATGGCCTTGCGGGACAAAAACGTATTCAGGAAGCAATGCAAAATCTGCGCGAGCAGGACCTCGCATCTTGGCCCTTGGGAAAACGTAAGGTATGCGCGGTCTTGGACTATCAGAACCATTCCTGCAACAAAAAACACACGCCCTCAATGTTCCAAGACCTGCCTGCCTCGAATGTTTTACAATTTCTCTTAGAGCCGGAAGGAAAACTGACGATACGCCCCTCAGGAACAGAACCAAAGATCAAACTCTACGCAAGCCTCCGCTACAGTAAAAAACTCTCTACTACAAAAGAATTGGCAGGCGCCAAAAAAGAGCTGGAAAACGAGCTGGCTTCCGTCTCGGGACAGTTTATTGCGCAAGCAGCGCTGGCCGGCTCCTAGCCCTTTTTATCATGCAAGCTCATAAGCCAAGCATAGCCTTTCATTCTCATTACCAAGAAGACCCCGCAGGTTTTTTCGGCCCCTTTGGCGGACGCTACAGCCCCGAAGTACTCATCCCTGCCTTGGAAGAACTGGAATCTGCTTACGGCGCCTTTCGTAAAAACAGCGCCCTGCAGCAGCAATGGCGGCAGCTTCTAAGAGACTATGCGGGCCGGCCTTCCCTCCTGAACTTTGCTCCCAGATTGAGCGAGGCTTGGGGCGGCGCGCAGATATTCCTAAAAAGAGAAGACCTCAATCATACAGGCTCTCATAAGATCAATAATGCTTTGGGACAGGCCCTTTTAGCGCGCTCTATGGGCAAAAAACGTTTGATCGCAGAAACCGGCGCAGGCCAGCATGGAGTAGCTGCAGCGACTGTAGCAGCGCGTTTTCAGTTTTCCTGCCGGGTTTATATGGGCGCAGAAGATATGCGCCGCCAAAGCTTGAATTGCTTCCGTATGGAGCTTCTGGGCGCTGAGGTGCTGCCTGTTTCTTCGGGCGCCAAAACTTTGAAAGATGCAACAAACGAAGCCATGCGTGACTGGAGCGCAAACGTTGAGGACACATATTATCTCATAGGCTCTGCCATAGGGCCGCATCCCTTCCCGCAAATTGTGAGATTTTTCCAGTCGATCATAGGGCAGGAAGCGCGCAGCCAGATGCTTGAGAAATACAATTCCCTGCCGGATGCGGTGATAGCCTGCGTGGGAGGAGGCTCAAATGCTATAGGTATATTTTCCGCCTTTTTAGATGACAGCGATGTGGCTTTATATGGCGTAGAAGCGGGAGGGCGCGCAGACCAGGCGGGAGAACATGCCGCCAGCATTAGTTTTGGCGAAATTGGCTGCTTTCATGGCAGCCGCTCCCTCTACATACAAAACAGAGGACAAATCGAAAAAGTACACAGCATCTCTGCAGGCCTGGATTACCCGGGAGTAGGCCCTGAACACGCCTATCTTGCGCACAGTGGACGAGCCCAGTACCATCATGTCAGAGATGAAGAGGCCTTAGCAAGCTTTGAAGAAACAGCCCGCTTGGAAGGAATCCTGCCTGCGCTGGAGAGCGCGCACTGCCTTGCCTTTGCAAAAAAAATCGCTAAAAAGCTCGGCCCTAAAAAAAACATTTTGTTGTGCCTCTCAGGCAGGGGCGATAAAGACGTAGCAGAAGTAGCCCGTATCAAAGGCAGGACTTTCTAACACTGGGAATAGAGCGCCAACTCAATCTGACTAAGGCGCTTTTATGTGTACGCTATTGAAATAGCAAATGGTCGGATGGCCCGTAGTCTATGCTTGTCCTAATTGGAAATTGAAATAGCACATAATAAAATACTACTATCAAGGCGTGACATTTATGGGGCAGAAGCCTTGGTTCTACTGCATCATTTTGCATGATTTTGTCCTAGTCAGATTGAGTTGGCAGGGTGCTTCGTGATCAATAGCGAGAAAGATGTTGAATGCGTAGTAGGTCGCGTATGCCGCGGCTCAACAACAATGAATGATATGAGAGAATATAAATGTATGGTAGACCTAAACGCTGATCCGCTTATTAAGAGTTGCCTTACAGAAAAGTACCCATTGCATCTCATTATTTTGTCACGAGACAAGGGATGTAAAAGTTGTAAAAAAGAAAACTGTACAGAGTGTGATAACGGAATGGGAGGGGATTGGCGTTTTGGAGGCGGCAGGTCCTTTTAGCAGCATAAATCAAGCAAAGCGATGCGCAAATATATAATCATTAGCATTCTTCTTGTTTTTCCATCTCACTTAAACGCAGAAGCTTACAAGCGGCAAGGATTCTATACTAGGTTCATATCAGGCCTAGCTTAGGGCAAGCTCTCAGAAAGCGTCTCCAGCATTGATTCGCAAGGCAATGTATACTCTCAATTTGCCTCATATTCACCTGGATGGGCTTCTACATATAACATGGAATAGCCATAGGATATACGTTTTTTAATCGCTTCATTCTGCATGTAAATTTCTTTCATTTAGGCGCTATTCCTGCAAGTTCACAGCGAGTTCATTTTGACTTGCAGGGCTGGGGTTATGGATATACTTATTATTTTACTCCTGTAAATATATTCGTATCTTGCAGTGTTGGCTTCATTAATAGCGGCAACTGGAAAGTAATTTATGCTCAAGACCATCCCTATACTAGAATACCCGCACAGTCTACTAACCCTTCTGCAACTTCCAGCCTATCTGGCTCATACTTGAGTACTGTCAGCACTTTGATCATCGGTAAAGAGTTTTTTGTATCTTCTGATATGACACTTGGTTTTGCTTTGTTTTCTAATAGTATGGATTTTGAATTTAATCAACCTTACAAAGATCTAATACTTCCTGAGGTACAATATTTTTACCGAGCTTATGGCATTGCTTTTGTTTCTACATACAACTGATCTCTATGAATAAGTATTACCTCTCTATTATCTCTTTTATCATAATGTTTTACATATTTATGATGGCCGCTATACAAACAGAAGTTTATGCAGAAGACTATAGATATGATGGCCTTTATGCGCAAATCATGTTCAGTGTGCAGCAAGGCATAGGTGCGAAAATCCGTCTATGGGCGAAACTAAGGAACTTAGTGTAGATGAAATTAAAAGAATACTAGAATGCCCTACCTGCACGATTAAAGATGCTATTACACAAATAGGAAGTATTTTTAAAGCTGGGGCTTTCTGTGATGGTCTCGGGGGAGTAGCCTATATAGAATCATCTGCTATAAACGCTAGAAGCAAACAGAAAGATATGCCAGAATCTGTTAAGAATCAACTAAATCGCTTGTGTAAAAGTGGAAATACGACGTATGATTTCATGTGTTCTGCTAAGAAACTTGCTAACAGTTATGCTAATGTGAAGTACGCAGTCGTGCAGGATGTAGATTCATTCAATATTAGCACCTTAACCATCAAAACGATCAAGGGAGCAAATGCTCAGACTTTAGCTAAAGATATCATAATATTGGACAATACGCTTGTATATGATACCTGTCTCTGGGCACATGAACTAAAACACACGCAACAATTCCGCGATAAAGGTACTCGGGATTTTTGCATTGCGTATGTGATGGGGGGATGTATCAGAAAAAACAAAGCATCTATGCCCTGTGATCTTGAGCGGGAGGCATATACTGTTCAAAGCGAATGTCAAAAGACTTTGAGAAGCAGTATGTGAGTGAGTCGAATATTACAAGCACCTTAGTATTTTGTACAGTTTTCTTGTATTAGCCTTTATCAAAAAACTCAAAATATCGCTCCTACTTGCCAAGTTAGCTTACATTTTTTCTTGTTCTATTTTCTTGCGCTTCATAATACAGCAAATTGTATGCAGGCTATCCTCATTATTCTTCCCTTTTTACTACTTACGCAAATGCAATGCTATCCACCACACTGCAATGCCTGCGAGACCTCTACTTCTCTTAGGGGTGTGCCCGCGCATAGTTGTGTTGTGTTAGAAGGGGGGCATATCCGTTGCTGGGGTAATAATGAATACGGGCAGTTAGGCTATGGGCATAGGAATCATATCGGTGATGATGAAAGACCAGCCAGCATGGGCAATGTGGATGTCGGAGGAAGTGTCACGCAAATTGCTACAGGATATAAGCATACTTGTGCCCTGCTCAGTGATGCTAATGTACGCTGTTGGGGTCATAATGAGTACGGGCAATTAGGTTACGGTCATAGGAATCATATCGGTGATGATGAAAAGCCAGCCAGCGTGGGCAATGTTGATGTCGGAGGGGAAGTCATACAAATTGCTGCGGGATATGAGCATACTTGCGCTTTGCTCAGTGATGCTAATGTACGCTGTTGGGGTCATAATTATCCTGGGCAGTTAGGTTACAGTCATACGAATCATATCGGTGATGATGAAAGGCCAGCCAGCGTGGGCAATGTGGATGTCGGAGGAAGTGTCACGCAAATTGCTGCGGGATATAAGCATACTTGCGCTTTGCTTAGTGGAGGCGCTGTAAAATGTTGGGGGGATAATCGTGTTGGGCAGTTAGGTTACGAACATACGCATAACATAGGTGATGATGAAAGACCAGCCAGCGTGGGCAATGTGGATGTCGGAGGGGAAGTCATACAAATTGCTGCGGGTGCATTCTATACCTGCGCTTTGCTCAGTGATGCTAATGTACGCTGTTGGGGCTATAATAGTTCTGGGCAGTTAGGTTACGGTCATAGGAATCATATCGGTGATGACGAAAGACCAGCGAGCGTGGGCAATGTGGATGTCGGAGGGAAAGTCATACAAATTGCTGCGAGGGAGACTCATACCTGCGCTTTACTTAGCAATGCTAAGGTACGCTGTTGGGGTAACAACGAATTTGGTGAACTCGGCTATGGACATACAAAACCCATAGGCGACAATGAAACTCCAAGCAGTGTGGGTAATGTGGATGTCGGAGGAAGTGTCACGCAAATTGCTGCGGGGCTATACTATACTTGTGCTTTGCTTAGCAATGCTAAAGTGCGCTGTTGGGGACACAACTATCCTTATGGGCAGCTTGGCTATGGGCATTACATAGGCATAGGTGATAATGAAGCGCCTGCTGCTGCGGGTGATGTGGATATAGGAGGCACTGTAAGGCAATTGTGGTAAGAATGTTAGCAAAGCTATGGCCAGCAAGCGTAGCCTTGCTTCATAATACAGCAAATTGTATGCAGGCTGTCCTCATTATTCTTCCCTTTTTACTATTTACGCAAATACAATGCTATCCGCAACATTGCAATGCCTGTGAGGAGCATATGTTTGATGATCCAAAAGCGCATAGTTGTGTTGTGTTAGAAGGTAGGCATATCCGTTGCTGGGGGAATAATGAATACGGGCAGTTAGGTTACGGACATACAAATCATATTGGTGATAATGAGAGACCAGCCAGCGTGGGCAATGTGGATGTCGGAGGGAAAGTAGCACAAGTAACAGTAGGAAAGACTCATACTTGCGCTTTGCTCAGTGATGCTAATGTACGCTGTTGGGGTCATAATGAATACGGGCAGTTAGGTTACGGTCATAGGAATCATATTGGTGATAATGAAAGACCAGCCAGCGTGGGCAATGTCGATGTCGGAGGGGAAGTCATACAAATTGCTGCGGGTACATCTCATACTTGCGCTTTGCTCAGTGATGCTAATGTACGCTGTTGGGGTAATAATGAATACGGGCAGTTAGGTTACGGACATACAAATCATATTGGTGATGATGAAAGGCCAGCCAGCGTGGGCAATGTCGATGTCGGAGGGGAAGTCATACAAATTGCTGCGGGTGCATACTATACTTGCGCTTTGCTTAGTGAAGGCGCTGTAAAATGCTGGGGATGGAATATTTTGGGAGCTTTGGGTTATGATTCTGATAAGAGTAATATTGGTGATGATGAAAGACCAGCCAGCGTGGGCAATGTCGATGTCGGAGGGGAAGTCACGCAAGTTGTTGCGGGTACATCTCATACTTGCGCTTTGCTTAGTGAAGGCGCTGTAAAATGCTGGGGTAGATATAATATACTTGGCTATGGCCATAAAGAAAATATCAGCGATGATGAAACACTAGCCAGCACGGGTAATATCGATGTCGGAGGAAGTGTCACGCAAATTACTGCGGGTGAATACCATACTTGCGTTTTGCTTAGCAATGCTAAAGTACGTTGTTGGGGTAGCAATCTCTTTGGTGAACTCGGCTATGGACATACAAGACCCATAGGCGAAAATGAAACTCCAAGCAGTGTGGGTAATGTGGATGTCGGAGGAAGTGTCACGCAAATTGCTGCGGGTGCATACTATACTTGCGCCTTGCTTAGCAATGCTAAAGTGCGCTGCTGGGGAGCCAACTTTTCTTATGGGCAGCTTGGCTATGGGCATTACATAGGCATAGGTGATAATGAAGCGCCTGCCGCTGCGGGTGATGTGGATATAGGAGGCCCTGTAAGGCAATTGTGGTAAGAATGTTAGCAAAGCTATGGCCAGCAAGCGTAGCCTTGTGTTGCTTATTATGCTTGCATACTTCCCTTTTGCATGCAGAAATACCTGCGGATGTCGGCAAGTTTTTTGAAATACAATTAGGAGGAGGTTTTAATCATACTTCATTGAAAAGACCTATTTACAACATTCAGGAAGAAAAAATAACAGAAAACAGCTATTATGGATTTGGCTTTGCTTATGGTATTTCTATATATAATAATTATTTTTTGCGTTTTGGCGGGAGAATGAAGAATGTCAATCTTATTAGAAACAACGAAGTCAATTACCAAATCCAGCGCGACGTAGGAGATACTTTTAAGCTTGAGAAGAATTATGATTATTTAGAAGGAGATATTGGCCTTCTGTACTACTTTCGTCCTGAGTATTCTTTGTCTCTATCTTATATTCGTACAGTCGCTTCACATTATCATTCTGGGAAGCCAATAGGGACCACTTCTGATGATGAGACTCATATAACGAGCTATACTGGCGCAGGATTGCAGGGAGGTGTAGGGAAATTATGGCAGCTTGCCCCGTACTATTTCATCAATACAGAATTCTTTTACTCTTATGTCCGGCTTGTCTGCGTAAATACTGGCGGACGTTATACTAGCGCTTGCCAACAAAGCAAAGGCTTGCGGCAGGAAGTAGGCTTAAGGCTTAGCATTACTTTTGCATTCAAAGAAAACAGATGGTGTTGGTAGGCAGCTTTATTCTAAGAATCGCTCCTTTTCTTTAGCTAATCATCTAAAGACTAAAAGCAATGTATGCAGTACAAGCCCCAAAGGCCATCCACAAGCTAGGCAAACAAAGCCTTATATCTTTCCTTAGTATTTTTTTCTGGCGAAAGTCTTTGTTGCCTTTTATCATTTGTACTAAGCCGCTTTGCTGTGGCCTATGCAAAACATTTCATTTACAGCATGGATCTTTCTACTCTCCTTGCTGCATGCCGCCATCGCTGGCAGTGGAGCGGGCCGCCGGCGATAGGGCTTTGCGCTGCATAGACCTCGTCATCCATGTCATCTTCGCCAAGGCCTATGGATTCCAGCTCTGCTTTTTTCTTCGCCTTGTAGAAATCTTCTTCTCTATGAGCTGCAAAGACTTGCTTCAATGTATCTGCTATCGCTCCCATTTCTGCTCCTTTTTACTTTTTTGCTCTGGCATGTTCTACCATAGCAAGGGCTGCAAGCTCGCCTGCATCTTCGCCATCCATGTCGAGACAATTTTCAAAATACTCTTTCAGGCGAGCATGCGATCCTTCGAAGCCCTTGATCTCTTCTTTGACAAAGGCGCCAAAGCTTCGCTGCGTGCAAAGATAGCAGAATGTCTCAGCGCATAAACCTTAGGCTTGATCAGAAACAAGAGTGCGCTGCTTTCTTCTGGCTTTTGTAAATTCACATTGCATGCTAAAGAGCGCATCATAAGATAGCAGCATGTCTCAGCGCATAAACCAAGCTTGATCAGAAACAAGAGTGCGCTGCTTTCTTCTGGCTTTTGTAAATTCACATTGCATGCTAAAGAGCTGGTCAGCGCATCAAAGACTAGGCTCTTGCGACACAGGAGGTGTCGCCATTTGGCTAACGTCTTACCAGCTTGATCGAAGAAAGCCAAATGTAAGCAATTTTAGCTTTTGTCTCCCTAAAATTGCGTCTGTCTCAAAAATACATGGATGTATTTTTGTAAATTCAGACCAGTTCTAAAGAGTATAAAATAAGATAGCAGAATGTCTCAGCGCATAAACCTTAAGCTTGATCAATTCTTCAAGAGAGAGTGCGCTAATTTCTTCCCGCCTTTCGGCTATGAGGTCCAAAGCGAGTATGAGCTCAGCACAGTAACAAAGCGCATCGATGTTGTGGTCCTGCGCAAGAGCCATATACCTCCCCTTGCAAAGCTGGAGCTCTTCCATTACTTTTCTGATCACAATCTGCTCAGCTACAAGTCCTTTCAAGATCACTTCCAGCTGCGTGATATCCACGACTGTATGATCTACTACTACCACTATCTCCAGCTTAACCCAGAGGCCTGCAGAGACAATCTCACTGTGACCTTGCTGCTTTCGAAAAGGCCGCGTAAATTTCTGTCTGAGTATGGAGGCGCTGTAGAGGAGATTGAGCAGGGTGTCTATGTAATAGAAAATCCCATCATCCATATGCGCGTAATCAATATCGAGGCCGTGGAGCTGAGCAGCGCCGACAGTATGTTTTTGACAGCCTTTAGTAAAGACCTTGCTCGTCTAAAAGAGACACAGAGGCGTTTTGCAAGGCAGGCTTTTACTACAAACAAAAAAGTGCTTGCTAATTTGAGACAGGCCTTGCAAGCTAGGTTAGCTATTTTTGAAGGAGAAGTAGATATGGGAGCCGTAGCAGATATAACCGAATATGTGATGCCAGCGATACGAAAGGCAGAAAATCGAGGCATAGAGAAAGGCATAGAGAAAGGCATAGAGAAAGGCATAGAGAAAGGCATAGAGAAAGGCATAGAGAAAGGTATAGAGAAAGGTATAGAGAAAGGTATAGAGAAAGGTATAGAGAAAGGTATAGAGAAAGGCAGACAGGAAGGTAGACAGGAAGGTAGACAGGAAGGTAGACAGGAAGGTAGACAGGAAGGTAGACAGGAAGGTAGACAGGAAGGTAGACAGGAAGGTAGACAGGAAGGTAGACAGGAAGGTAGACAGGAAGGTAGACAGGAAGGTAGGCAGGAAGGTAGGCAGGAAGGCTTAGAGAAAGGTCATGAAGAAGTTGCGCATGCTATGCTAAGAGCAGGCTTTCACGTTACGGACATTGCCAAGGTGACGAAGCTCTCCACAAGCAAGGTCAAGCAGCTCCTGTCCCGGCTTTAGCATGGCTAGCGTATATTGTATCACATATGCGCCATGCCTGTATGCGCGTAGAGGCCTTGGTGCAGGAGTAGATTGCGTGGAGCTTTGCTAACTGTGGGCGCCCTTACGGCAAGGCATAGGCATTGGTCTGCCGCGGCGACATCCATGTCTTAGCGCCAGACTCTCGCACCTCCTGTGCTCGGGACGCAATGCCTATGCCTTGCGCTGGATTGTTCTGGTATGTAACGCACACGAGCACTTGCGCCCAATGTGACATAATGCGGCGCCGAGACGCCATTTATTACCAACCCCGCCGCAGTCATGAAAACTAAGGCTGCATTATTACAACCACGCCCAGACTCCGCCTATTACAACCCCCGCCGCAGTCAGCAGAAACCAAAGCTGCTTATTCCAACCCCGCCGCCGTTATCACTACAACGCCCCGGGCCCCCGCGCCCCAACGCGACATAATACGGCGCCCAGACTCCGCATATTACAACAACACCGCTGTCATCAAAGCCAACGCTGCCTATTCTCAAACTTTACTTATTTCTCTGGGCGCCCTCATCATCACTACAACGCCGCTTATTCCAACAACACTCCTGCCAATCCTACAACATCTCTGAGCACAAACATCCTAGGGCGGCGGCCTGCCCCACCGACAGCCAGGATCAGTAACATACTTTCTATTTAGTTACGGCCACCATCACCGCAGCTATGAGCCTCATAGCGGAACTCATAGCTAACCACACCCCCTGTATAGCAAGAGCGTCTCTGCGTCCCGGGCGGTGAGTTGACGTGGTAGCAGTGCCAGCTCCAGCATTGTTTACAAGCTTGCCTCTTAGTGACGCCCGGGGTCGTACAGTTTCGCCAACCTCTATCGCTTTCTTTGTGACGGTAGTTAGCAATACATCTACCCCATGAGCTGCAACACCCATCCGTACTAGCCTCAGTGCTCGCCACACCCCCCGTATAACAAGTACGCGACTTCGAGCCACCGCTGCAGCTGCCATAGCTCCCGCATTTTGTACAAGACGCTTTGTCGCTTTTTGTAGATTTGACGCCGCCCGTGTAGCAGGTCTTCGTCCTGTGCTTCCAGCCCTGCGAATCACAGCTGCCATAGCTGCCCCAATTCCCGCATTTTTCACAAGACGCCTTGTCGCTTTTTGTAGATTTGACGCCGCCCGTGTAGCAGGTCTTCGTCCTGTGCTTCCAGCCCTGCGAATCACAGCTGCCATAGCTGCCCCAATTCCCGCATTTTTCACAAGATCGCCTGCTGGTGATGCCCGGGGTCGTGCAGTTTTGCCAACCCAAAGAGCTGCAACTACCCCATGAGCTGCAACTCTGCGCACACCCAGTCCTACTAGTCTCAGTGCTCTTTACACCCCCCTTATAACAAGTACGCGACTTCGAGCCACCGCTGCAGCTGCCATAACCAAGGCAGTATTTACAAGCTTGCCTCTCAATATCCGAGAAGCCCAGAGTCGTACAGCTGCGGGTTCTCCAGCCACGCGAGCTGCAGGAGCTCCAAGCGTTCCATGAGTTACAGCTCTGCGGGCACCCACTCCTGCTGGTCTCAGTGCTCGCCACACCCCCCGTATAACAAGTGCGCGACTTCGTGCCGCCGTTGCAGCTGCGCCATGCCCCGCATTTTGTACAAGACGCCTTGTCGCGTTCTGTGTACGAGCTGCCGCCTCTGTAGCAAGTACGTTCCCTCCACTTCCAGCCATTCACAGCACAGGAACCATAAGCGCCATAGCCCCGGCAGGATTTACAAGGTCGTTTGGCGGTGACGCCCTGGGTCGTGCAGTTTTCCCAACCCGAAGAAGTGCAACTACCACTCCATGATTTACATGTCTTCACTGGACAAGGACTATCGCAAGACCCATCCCAGCATTGCGCCCTGCAGGCAGGCCATACCCCACACTCAGAGCACGTGCAACTGCTGTCCGTCCTCCAGTCCTGCGTTGTTGCCTTGCTGCAATCCCAGTCACAGCCCCCATCGCCCTGCGTGCCGTCCGTGCAAGAGCGCGTCCATAGCCTTTGGCCGCCCGAGCAAGTGCTGGTCCTAGTATAAGAGCCAAGCGTCCACTCCACACATGGCCCTAGTGTCACTTTTTTGCAAGAACTATGAGCCACTGCCTGCGACTCCGCAATGCCAGCGCAGGACCAAGCGCAACTGTTATTGCCCTTGGTCCCAGGCGTGCAGGTTCGTGTCTGCCGCATGTATCCCGAATTCGGGGCAGTACAGCCAGCATTTGCCCATTGCGTGAGCGTCCGCGCCTTGCAGGGCAGGCAGCTGCTATCGCTCTTCCATTTCTTCATAGACAGGCCAAGACAGCTCCAATTGCAGCTGCCATCGCCCCGCGCCCCGTCTGTGCAGGTGCGCACCTGGCTCATCAGCCTCTGCTCGCAGACGCCATTCAGCCAGGACTTCAGGTCACGGGCGCTGCAAGCGCCGCCGCCAGCGACAAGGCCGCCGAGCTGCTGGCCCAGTATCAGCGTGCCGCAGACAGGCAGCTCGTCGCTGTTGCCCTCAGCCCCGCACCACTGCGGCGCATTTGCAGCCGTAGACGGATTCTGCACATACTGCACGCCGGGCAGCTTGGAGCTTGCAAAAGCCCAGTTCGTGCTGCTCCAGCCCGTGCCTGCGCTTGTGAGCGCCTGCAGCTGCGCCATCGTCTTGCCATAAACCTTGCCCTGCACGGCCGTATCCGTATTCTCCTTATTCCCCACCCAGCGCTTGCCAGCTAAAGCTATGTCACTTCCGCCCTGGTTATGCTCGGCCCCCTGATTGACATAGCTTGCGCTGATGCTTGCGCTTGTGCCATGGATTCTGCCCACGAGGCCACCGACCTGGTGCAAGTTGCTAAGAAGGGACAAAGAACCCGTCGCATAGCTGTTCGTAATACTGCCGCTGAGATCGCCCACAAGCCCCCCCACACCCTGCTGGACGGCGCTGGTAGACGAGGAGACCGAGCCCATCGCATAGCTGTCATGGATAGAGCCGCCGCTCATTTGGCCCGTCAGTCCTCCAGCATGGGAAGAGCTCTTGACGGCGCTCAGCGCAAAGCTGTTTCTGATACTGGTGCTGTCCATAAAGCCCACAAGCCCCCCCGTGTGAGAGGAGCCCGTGACAGAGCCCAGCGCAAAGCTGTTCCCGATACTGCTTGTCTCCAAGAGCGAGCCAGCCGTAGAGCCCGCAAGGCCGCCAACAATGGAGCCCGTGACGGAGCCCAGCGCATAACTATTCCTCATACTGCTGGCGCTGCTCAGATAACCCGTAAGCCCCCCAACATGCGATGCGCCCGTGACAGAGCCCGTCATATAGCTGTTGCTGATACTGCCAGCCTCCATAATGCCCGCAATAGCGCCGACATAGGCAGAGCTGTGCGAAGAGCTTATACTGACTCCCTCCATGGCAAGGTTCTTAATATGCGCCCCGCTCGCATAGCCAAAGAGACCCACATAGGCCTCATCAGCACGATTGATATGAAAAGAAAAAATGCTGTGGCAGCCACCATCAAAGCTGCCGCTAAAGGAATCGGCGCTGCTGGCGCCTATAGGCTCCCAGCCCTTGCCGCTGTCCTCCGTCTTGCTTGCGCTTGCGTCGATGTCTGCAGTCAGCTTGTAGTGCGCAGCAAGGTAGGTGGCCTTGTTTGTGCCCCGCATCAGCTCAGCATAAGACTTTAGCGTGTCATAATCGCCAATGCGATAGGGATCGTCCGCCGTGCCTGTGCCTGTGCCAGAGCCCGTGTCTGCGCTGCAGCTTGCCAAGAAGCCTATGGGCGATGGGTCAATCCCGGTACTGCAGGCAGGATCAGCCACCAGCTGCGTGAGCTCCAACGTGCTGCAATTCCAGGCGCAGCTGCCGTCGCCCTCCTTGCCATTCGTGCAGGTCTTCGTCTGCTCGCGCTTGCCGTTCTTGCAGCTGCCGTCTGCCCAGCCGCCGAGGCTCGCCTCCGTGCACTGTGGGACGGTGAGTGCAAGCACGCTGGAGCGTGTGCCAGAGCAATGCTGCGCGTTGCTTGTATCCAAAACGCAGCTCTGCGCACGGTACTTGTGCGGGCCCGCATCAGTGGTGTTTAGGTTCAGGGCGCAGCTTACGGGATTGCTGGGATTGGAGGAGATAGCGCTTGCGCAGGAGCTGTCCGCCTGCCATGCGCCAGCCTCTTCTTTTTCTAAAACATACTTGCTCAGGGCCACGCCCGTAGGCAGACTTGCGCCGAAGCTCAGCGTAAAGATGCCGCTGCTCTGGCTCGTGCTGCCGCTTGTCAGCGTAGGCGCTGGCAGCTTCTGCGCCGTGATGGACAGATTGGGGCCCCACTTGCCGCATATCTTTTTTGCAGCATCCTGCTCAGAGCCGCAGCTACGTATGCAGTAGTTCAGATTCTTTGTGCGACTCAGGTTGGATCTAAAAAGCTTGCTGGTCGCCGTAGTCTGGATATCCACGCCAAGGCTGCAGGGCTCGTCCTCGGCGTCCTTGTATTCGTAGTATGTTGCGCCGTCGACTGCATCCCATGTGAGCGTGTAGGTGCCGTCAAAAGAATAGTGCTGGGGCGGCGTAGCGCTCGTTGCATACTCGCCTGCGCCGTTTGCAACGCTCAGGAGCGGGGCAGCAAGATCATATTCCACAGAAATGTAGCTGGAGGCGTATCCACAGTTCTTGCCGCTGCTAGTGGGACAGGCCTGCACGCTGTAATAGTAGCGATAGCCAGGGGCTACGCTTTGCGCTGATGCGGCGGCGCCTGCTGCGCTGAGCGCCATGTGGCGATCGGTGATGGAGGTCTTGCCGGCAGGCAGTGTGGCGGCGGGGCTCGTGCCCGCAAGGTCGCTGATGGCATACTGGACAACGCGCAGCTTGTAGTAAAGCGAGCTCTCGGCATTCCAGCCCACGCTGTAGCTTGCGCCAAGGGAGGTGTGCGCATGGCCCGCAGCGCCGTTAAACTTGAGCACAGGGACGGGGAGCTCCAGCAGGCTGATGGTAGCAGCGCTGGTCCATGCGCTGCAGCCGAGATCATTGCTGGCAGCGGCGATGGGGCAGGCACGCAGCCTGTAGCTGTAGTTTTGGCCAACTACCGCCACGCCCACAGTATAGCTCTGGGGCGAGCCTGTCAGACTTTCTTCTATAATAGACCAGTATTTTTCCTGATCGCAGGAGCCGGGGCAGCGGGCCAGCTCGTAGCGCTTTGCATACTCCACGTTTGCCCAGCTGATGTCGTAGTCCTGGCCCTCGAAGGCCTTGGTGCGAGAGAGCGCAAAGCTGGCGGGTTTGCTGAGGCTGCTACGAAAGCGCAGGGTGAGCTGTGGGCTTGCAGAGCTGCAGTGGCCAGCGCCAGCCGCCTCAGCGCAGGCCTTGACCCTGTAGACGTAGCTCAGCGTGCCGCTTGCAGGCAGGCTCTTCGTGATGCTTTTGCTGAGCGTCGCCAGCGTGCTTTCAGACCAGTTTGCGCCGCCATCAGAACTTTCTTCTATTATATAGGACTTGGCGCCAGTCACCGCAGACCAGCTGAGCGCACCCGTTGCATTGTAGGATATGTGCTCGCTTGCGGATAGGACGTGATCGCTTGCATCGGCCTCGATGGCAAAGTTTGCGGGAACGGCAGGCGCCTCCACAGTCACCGTGTAGGGCTCGGACCATGCGCCGCAACCAGAGTCCGGATCGCTCTCCTTCGCCTCTTGTGAGCAAGAGCGGATTTTGTAAGTGTAGGCGCCCGGCTCCTTTGCAAATGCGGCCGCTGCCGGATGGCGCAGTACCGTGCTGTCATGTTTGTCTGCAGCTGAGTCGCCCGCCTTTTCTTCAAGCTGGTAGCGCACAGTGCCATCCACCTTGCCCCAGAGCATCCAATATTTGCCGTCGTAGGATTTGTCGCCGTATTGCGCGCTCTGGCTGTGCGTCAGCGTAGAGGAGGTGGGCAGATGGATGCTGAGCGCAGCGCTGCTGCTCCATACGCTGCAGCCAAGGTCTTGCTCTGGCATCGCAAAGGGGCAGGCGCGCAGCCTGTAGGCGTAGTTTTTGCCTGAATCGCTGTTCTCAGAAGCCATGCTCTTGGGCGAGCCTGTCAGGCTTTCTTCTATTGTATTCCAGTTTTCATCGCTATCGCAGGAGGCCTCGCAGCGGGCCAGCTCGTAGCGCTGCGTGTCCGTCACGCTTGCCCAGCTGATGTCGTAGGGCTGGCCTACGAAAAGGCTCTTTGTGGAAAGCGCAAAGCCGGCGGGCTGGCTGAGGCTACTGCGAAAGTGGAGCTTGAGCAGATCGGCATCAGCCGTAGGCGAGCTGCAGGGGCCTCCGCCGCCAGCGAGCGTGCAGGCCTTAATTCTGTAAATATAGCTGTCGGCGCCGCTGGCAGGCAGGCTCCTCGTGATGCTGGCGCTGAGCGCAGGCGCATCCACACCCACAGCTTTAGCCCAGTTTGCGCCATCATCGGAACTTTCTTCTATTATATAGGACTTTGCGCCCGTGACCGCAGACCAGCTAAAGCCCGCCGCATCGTTGTAGGAGGTGCGCTCTTTCTCGGACTGGGATACGTCGCTGGGATCGAGGCTGATGGCAAAATCCTTCGGCACGGGCAGGGCCTCCACCGTCACGCTGTAAGAAGCCGACCATGCGCCGCAGCTGGCATCGCTGGGATCGGCTTCCTCCGTCTGCGAGCAGGCACGGACCATGTAGGCGTAGGCGCCCAGCTTGTTGTTCGTCAAAGTGGCCTTGGGGTATCGGGGCGTGTCGAGCTCGTGCTGCGTGGCGCTGCCAGCCTTTTCTTCAAACTGGTAGCGGGCGGCGCCATCTATGTTCGGCCAGCTCAGAAAATACTTGCCGTCGTAGGACTTGTCGCCGTGCTGCCCGCTCTGGCTGTGCGTGAGCACGGGCACGCCGAGGGGCTTGTAGGCGATGCTCACATCGGGGCTCCACTCGCTGCAGACGAGCGCAGCCTCACTGCCAGGACAGGCCTGGATTTTGTATGTGCAGGTCCTGTCATTTTGGCCGTATTCTGGCATCACGTCCATGGTCTGCTTTTCAAGCGCATCCTGCGCCTGCGGGGCAAGGCGGGCGCAGCCTGCACCTCCGTCAAACCTGTATTCTACAGCGCCCGTGACCCGATCCCAGCTGAGCCTGTAGGGCTGGCCAAAATAGCGCTGGCTGAAGTTCGTAGCAAAGGCGGCGGGGCGTGGCAAGCCGCTGGACGATGATGTCGTAGCTGACAGGCTCGCTGCAGATGGGGGCCTCCCCCTCCTCGGGATGATCGAGGCAGAGCTGCAATTCATAGGAAAAAGTCTGAGGCTCGGCGGTGGGTGTTGCGGGATCGGGAGAATACGCAAGGCCGCTTAGGCGCTGGGTCTGGTTTAGCACGTAGTAGGTGTCTCTTGGCGCGCCCTCGGGGGCTTCCCAGACCAGACGATAGATGCCATCGTAGGAGGCGCTGGGGTCGGGCTCATCGCTCTGGAAGGCGGCGGGCGGGGGCGGGGGGATGCTAAGCACGCTGAGGCTCAGGACAGCGCCGCTCCATGTGCTGCAGCGGGCACCTTCGCCTGCGGGACAGAAGCGCAAGCTGTAGCCGTAGTCGCCATCCTGCTTGCTAGTAAAGGCGTGGCGCTCACCTGAGACGGCGGGCACGGTGGACCACGGGCTCCAGCTCTCACCAGAGTCACCGCTGATGCGCTCCTGCAACTCGTAGGCGGCGACATGCTTTTGCAAAGATGCCGGCGCAGACATGGCCAGCGTGTAGGCGTGATCGTAGGCTACGTGCTTGCCTTCCTGCTGCCACTCGGCAGAAGCCAGCGTCAAGTTTTCAGCGAGGGGCGCAGGCAGGTCAACGGCAACTTGGAAGGGCATGGACCACGGGCCACAGGCGCTTTCTTTGGGCGTGCGCTCGCAGGTCCGCAGGAAATTCTGGTAGGTGTAGCCGTAGGGGTTTTCGCTGCGCTGGATTTGCAGACCCTCTTTTATAGAAACTGGGTCGTCTGCGCTGTCTTGGAGCTGGTAGAAAATGCGCTCTGCGTTGCCATCGACATCGGGCGAGTGCTCCCATGTGATTTTGTAATCGTTCGTTTTGAGCTCGGCGGCAGAGCTGAAGAGCTTTTGGCCATTGACTTGGACGCCGCTCAGCTCGGGCGGGGCGTGGCCGAGTAGCATCTCGAGGGGCTCGCTGGCCTGCCCGCAGCCGTAGGCGCTGCAGGCGGTGACACGAAAATAATAGTAAAACTCGGTGGAGGCATCGTCCATGTCCATGGGCATGCTGGGGCCTCGGCTCTCGGCCATCGTCTCGTCGCCCTGCCATTGGACCTCTGCGCCCGTGAAGCCTGCAGTGCCCTTCTCGATTTTATACATTTGTATGTATTCATAACCGCCGGGGGCTGGGTCCCATGCAAGGAAGAACTTTTTCGGGTTGGTGGGATGGGCGGGGTCCATTTCCCTTCGCAGGTTTTGGACGGCGAAGGGCATACATTCAAAGTCTGGGTTTGCAAACTGGTCACCGCCGCAGAGGCCGGGGTTGATGTAGCCGCACTGGGCGCTAAGCGAAAGAATACCCGCAAGGAAGAGACAAGAAACTAAGCTGTGTTTCATGCGCCTGCCTCCTGAGCGAGTTGGGGGGGGGGGGGGTAAAGAAGCGCTGCAAGGCTAAGCTACGTAGGAAGTGATGGCGGCGGGCCTTGTTGTAGTAAGCGAAGTCTGGGCGCCGCATTATGTCGTGTGGGCGCAGGTGCTCAGGAAAGCTGTGGGCTTTGCCCTGCAAGTCTGTGATGCCTCCTTTGAGTTGAGCTGTGGTTTTTTTAAATTTGTTCTGCATTTTACTTCCTCCTAAATGCGATTGCTTTGTTAAGCGAGTGTGATATGCTTTTGCAAAAACACCTGTGTTTTCGTCAACATGATGTTTCGTCAACATGATGCTTTATCAACATGATGTCTTTATCAACATGATGTCTTTATCAACATGATGCTTTATCAACATGATGCTTTATCAACATGATGCTTTATCAAAAGCTTATGGTATTGTAGCACTAGGGCAAATATATGTCAAACTTTTTTTAGAAAAAAATTTACTTTTTTTCACATATTTAGAAATGCTAAAACAGAGCAAGAGTTTTCGTCAAGATGATGTTTTATCAACATGATGTTTTATCAACATGATGCTTTATCAACATGATGCTTTATCAACATGATGCTTTATCAACATGATGCTTTATCAACATGATGCTTTATCAACATGATGCTTTATCAACATGATGCTTTATCAACATGATGCTTTATCAACATGATGTCTTTATCAACATGATGTCTTTATCAACATGATGTCTTTATCAACATGATGTCTTTATCAACATGATGTCTTTATCAACATGATGTCTTTATCAACATGATGTCTTTATCAACATGATGTCTTTATCAACATGATGTCTTTATCAACATGATGTCTTTATCAACATGATGTCTTTATCAACATGATGTCTTTATCAAAAGCTTATGGTATTGTAGCACTAGGGTAAATATATGTCAAACTTTTTTTAGAAAAAATTTATTTTTTTACATATTTAGAAATGCTAAAACAGAGCAAGAGTTTTCGTCAACATGATGCTTTATTAACATGATGCTTTATCAACATGATGCTTTATCAACATGATGCTTTATCAACATGATGCTTTATCAACATGATGCTTTATCAACATGATGCTTTATTAACATGATGCTTTATCAACATGATGCTTTTATTAACATGATGTTTGTATCAGCATGATGTTTGTATCAGCATGATGTTTGTATCAAAAGCTTATGGTATTGTAGCACTAGGGCAAATATATGTCAAACTTTTTTTAGAAAAAAATTTATTTTTTTACTGATAAATTTGGAGTGGGTAGGTTGTATATAGCAGACTGCAAAGCGGGCTTGACTTCGTAACCCTGACTCTCTAAGGCGCGGATGGCTTTTTGTGTGTTGTTCTGGTAGTGCTTTCCAGGTGGGCGGGGCATAGGCTTTCAAAATAGTTTTGAAACTAGATATTATAGTAATACCTCACCAATAATAGAAAAAACTGTGCAACAGCTGTGGGAATAGCTGTAAAAAATGGGAGTTGCGTAAAAAATATGAAGAAAATGTCGCTGGAATAACGATAGCATGGCTGTGATAAGTAATGGATACTGCGCCCCTGAGCTAACATGACATAGCGGCAAATCATAGGCATTGGTCTGACGGCAAATCATAGGCATTGGTCTGGCGCAAACGGCTTCCCTGCCTTAGCGCCAGACTCTCGCACATCCTGTGCTCGTGACGCAATGCCTATGATTTGCACTGGATTGTTCTAGTATGAACAGCTCCAGAAAAAACTATATCCGTATTGTCAGCTCTGTAGGTTTGCCATTCTTAGCGCCAGACTCTCGCACATCCTGTGCTCGTGACGCAATGCCTATGATTTGCACTGGATTGTTCTAGTATGAACAGCTCCAGAAAAAACTATATCCGTATTGTCAGCTCTGTAGGTTTGCCATTCTTAGCGCCAGACTCTCGCACATCCTGTGCTCGTGACGCAATGCCTATGATTTGCACTGGATTGTTCTGGTATATACAGCATGCAGAGGACCTGCGACAACACGACATAATGCAGCGCCCAACGCTATGGCGTTGTTGTAATAATCACGAAATGGCTGATAAGTACAGGTACTATTGCACTTATACGGCCTTCGCAAAATGGAAAATGACACTCACGAAAATGCGTGAATCGGCCTATAAGTGCTATGGTGCCTGCGTGGAATTGCCGATTCTCGCTTTTGCTTATTGCAACAAGGCCTGCGACATAGTAGTGAAGTTTATCGATGTAATCTGCACTTTCAGGTGACTTTTGCCCAAAGGGCACCGCGCGCCGGAGTAGGCAAAAGCGCCATGGATGGGGTTTTGAGACCACTTCTAAGAGCAAAAGCAAGGACACAGGTACGGCGCAGCCTTATTATGGCAGGGCAGCCTTAGCCGTCCCATATATCGTCAGGCTTGAGCAAAAGTACTTCCTTTACGCCTTTGAGCTGGCGTAAGTTGCTCTCAATCATTTCTTCCAAATCGCCTAAGAAAAGTAAATTGGCTCGGTAATGTATCTCTCCCAAAATATGGTTTACCTGTTCTCGTGAGAAAATAATATCCAAAGCGCGCAAAACCTTTCGCACCTCAGAGATTCTCCCTTCTTTTTTCACCAGCACATCCAAAGCCCTAAGACGGTAATGCTTGACATGCAGACGCTTTTCTATAAAGTCAAAGAGGCGTAAAATAAACACAATGCCTATGCTGGCGCTTGCTGCCATAAGCAGCATGCCCGCTCCAGCAGCCAGACCTATAGCAGACATACACCATATCGTAGCGGCGCTGGTCATGCCGCGTATAAAGCCGCGATTCCTGATGATTGCTCCTGCTCCTAAAAAACCTATGCCTGTAACTACCTGAGCTGCAATCCTGCCGGGGTCTGGAGTAGTATAGCCTAGGCGGCGGGCCTCTTCGGCCACGACCAGCGAAACCCCCATGAACATACAAGAACCAAGGCTGATCAGCATATGCGTTCGTATTCCAGCAGGCTTAGCGCGGTAGGCCCTTTCCATGCCTACAATGATCCCGCAAAAGCTTGCGACAAGACAGCGCAAAGCTAGAGTTAAAAGCATAGGCTCTGTAGAAAACCATTGATACATCATTAGCAACAGCCGCTTTGCAGCGTGTATTGAGGCAAGCTGCGCTCTCAGCCCTGTATGATCAGCGCTCTTGAAAAATTCCATCTACCGTGATGATACGCGATTGTGAGTTTTTTTCAAGATGCTAAGCGCAAGAAGTAAAGTAACAAGGAATCCTATCTTGAGAATCGCGTCAAGCGCTTTTAGGCCTGCTCTTATACAACCTGATTTGCTATTTCAATGCTGCTTTTTTTGAGAAGAATATTTCAAGCCTAAGATATAAGAAGTGATTTTGTTACCTAAAAGTTTTTGGATATAGAAACGCAGGGCAGTAGAACAAAATACGCAGGCAAATCCAAAAATCAGCCAAAGCCTCTGCCATAATGCTTTGCTCAATCTCCAACTCATACGAAAGCGCTCCCATTCCATAAAGATACGTCTTTTTTGCGAAATCCCAGCAGTGTCTACTTGGCTCAGCACTACAGGGATATGGCGTATCTTATGGCCCGCAAGAAAAGCGCCAAGAACAAAGCCATAGTCTGCGCTTAAGTTATGAATATCAAAAGGCATTCCCAGCTGCAACTCTCTCTTAGCTAAGAGACTTTGATGGCAAAATCCCATATGATGCCAGAGGTCCCAGTAAGAAGTAACAGGGCGATTGCGCTGGATACGGCTGTAATCTTTACCTGCATAGACAATTTCATGATCGCCATAAACTAACTCATCCTCACTTTTACACAAAGAGAGCATCTCTTCTACAGCCTTATCATCGTAAAAGGAGTCTCCCCCATTCAAAAACAAGAGCCATTCCCCCCGTGCCAAGAGAGCCGCTCTGTTCATAGCGTCATAAATACCCCTGTCAGGATAACTCAGCCAAGTATGAATGCAAGAGGCGTATCTTTCTATCACTGCAAAACTTTGTTCCCATTTTAGACTGCCATCCATAACGATGTATTCTATATGGCGATAACTTTGAGCAATAACGCTCTTGATCGTCTTCTCCAAAGCAGCAGGATGATCTTTTGTAACAGTAATAACGCTGACGACAGCCTCCAAAGCCGGTCTTTTGCCATCCTCTAGTTTGCCTGCGGCGCTCAGCGGCCTTGCGCCGAATCGAGAGGCAAGAAGCAGGCTTTCTATATCAGGGAAGGTGCAGGGACGATCTTTAGCCAAAAGCCGGAGCCTTTGCGCCAATGCGTCTTTGCTTTTGCTTGCGCGGTAGGATGCACTCATGTATCGATTCACAAACTTGGATCACAATAAGAAGAAAAACTTTTTCATGGTGCGGCTAAGACAAGTCTTCAGGCAAGAGCGTCTCCAGCCTTAAGGCATGCAGGCCCCCAGCCATTTCCTTCTGCGCCAGCTGGTAGACAAGCCGATGCTGCTCTACAGGAGAAAGACCGCAAAACTTTTCAGAGGCAATGCGGACGAAAAAATGAGTCTCCCTTCTTTTTTCTGCCTTTTGCGCCATCACAGCTGCATGGCCCCGATGCGCATCGCTTTCGTTGCGTATTTCAAGGAGGACGGGCTCAAGAGCCAAGAGAGCTTTGCCTAATGACTCTTCTATAGAAGGAGATGCTTCAGGCGTGTTCATATAATCTAAGCAGAAAAGGATGATCTTTGTAATATTGAGCCAGCAATGCTTTTTGACTTAGTCCCGCCATTACTACTTACGCGAATGCTAAAGCCCCTTCTTGTACAAGCTCCTCTAATCGATGCGCTGCGATTTTACAATATTCTGCGTCTATATCAAGGCCAATCCCGCATCGCTTATTGGCGTATGCAGCCAGCAATGTAGAGCCGCTCCCAAGAAAAGGATCAAGCACAGTATCACCTACATAACTAAACAACTTGATACAGCGTCTGGGCAGCTCGAGTGGGAAGGCTGCGGGATGTCCGCCCGCTCCTTTTTTACTCTGACCGTGAAATGTCCATAGCCCATTAGTCCAAGCCATAAACTCTTCACGAGATATATCGTTTGTTCCCTTAGCTTTTTTCCATCTCTCTTTGTACATTACCACGATAACCTCGACCGGCGCAATGACATAGGGCGCAGAAGCAGACATCCATGAGCCCCATGCCGTTCTACGAGAGATATTGCCCTCGTTCCAAATGATCGTGGAATGATAGTTCCAGCCGATTTGCTTTGCTATTGTCGTTATGTCTGCGCAAACCGCCTGCTGCCCGCCTTTGTTTTTATCCAGTGGAATATTCAAACACAAACGGCCTGACTCTTTGGAGAGCGCAAAACACTTTGATAACCAAGCGTATGTAAAAGACAGATATTCCTCATATGAACGACTGTCATCATTCGAGCCGTAACTGACGCCCACATTGTATGGAGGTGAAGTAACGATAAGATCGACAGAGCCAAGATCGAGCCCGCCAAAGCTGAGGAAATCTGCGCAAAAAATGGAGATTCCATCTGATTGAAAACAGGCAGCGCTACTCTTCATCACCAGCCAGGGCAGTAAGGATTACAACCGCATCCTGCTTTGAATAATCGTGTTTTTGCAAGATCTCATATAATTCTATAGTCCGAGCTGCTTTTCTCGTATCACTCCTAATGTAATCAATAAGCAAAGCTGCCTCCTCATCCGCAAACCCCTGCCTCATGAGCATCTTGTGAAATTTTATCGTTCTGCTCGCTATTCCCATTGCTAAAAAGCTGCCCTGCCCTCACCTATGCCAGTTAAGCAAATGCCTTAGCAGCAATTATCAGGAGAAGGACGGGCGTGTTTGCTTTGCTTTCTATAAAAGTCATGGCAAAACTTGATCATTCTATTCTTAAGCTGCTTAATTTATAGAAGATCACATCAGCAACAAGCCTAAGATACAAACTACTCGTTTCATATATCCCTGCCTCTTCTATCTTTTCTATGATGGGGCAGCGCTTCTTAAAAAAACAGGGCGATTTATGATAAAAGAGCAGAATGAATTTCACGTATGACATAGAGACTCTCCTGATCCAGCGCTGCCTCTTCCCCTATTTTACGGCCGACCAAGACCTTTGCCAAAGGCGATTCATAGGAAATAATATTCTCTTCCGTATTTGCATCCCATGGACCAAGAATTGTAAATTCCTCTTCCTTTTGCCTGGCGCTATGCAGGACCTTAACCTTAGTGCCTATAGAAACAAGGTCTGTGCGCACATCTCTAGGCTGTATAGCGCGGGCTTTTTGCAGCTCCTTACTTACAGTGGTGATCTCTGCCTGTAACTGAGACTGGCGCTCCATAGCTGCCTTATATTCCGCATTCTCCCGCAGGTCGCCTTTTTCCTGCGCTTCTCCAATTTCCTTAGAGTTTGCCACCATATCAACATGAATCAATCGGTCCAGATAATCTCTTCTTTTATGCAAAGCTTCTGTAGAGCTGAGTATGAGACCACGCGGCGGGAAAAGCAGAGTATCATCTTCTTCGGATCCTTCCTCCTCTTCTTCCGCAGATCTTATTTCCAGATCAGGCCGCACTTCCTTAAAAAGGGTATACAAATTCTCCTTATGAGCATCAGGGATATAAGGCACATCGCAAAAAAGAGCATAGAGCCTTTGCAGCATATCTGCCTGCGCTTCTTTGACAATCTTCGTGAGAATTTCATATTTCTTGAGAGACTCAACAGTGATATTGCTGGTGCCGCAGATACAAGCCAAAGCCATATTCTTCAAGCGGGTGCCCTTTGTCTCTATAGTGACTAAGGGCTTGAGGAGGCGGAATACCAAAAGAAAAACGTCTTCTTGGGAAAGCTGCACCCAGCTATACTCCTCCCATTGCTTATACAATATAGACCGAGCCATCCATAAAACAAGCTCTGGATGATCACGATACTTACGACAAACATAGTCCAAATAATCCTGCAAAAGCTTTTCATGCCCTCTACGCTCCAGCTCACTGAAAATAAAACGATGCGCCCTTACAGGGACTTCCAGCAGAAATGCCCATAAAATCTCCGTATAATCAGGACGCTTGGCAAGAACAAGATGGATCAGGTCTCTTTTCAACTCTACGTTATGGGTATGAAGAGACCACTTTTGCAGCTGCTCCACAGAGCTTTCGGCAATGAGCGCTTCTATATCCTCCTGCGTATTAGAAGAAGATATTTCTTCTTCTAATATTTTCTTGGCGTGCTGTAAAAAAAGATAGCTATGAATGCGCTTAAGCGCGTCTCTGCTCTTTTCATTCTTTTTATAGAACTGCACAGCCAGCAAAGCGGCTCCTTCCGTATCTCTGCTTTTTAAAGTGGAAAAAGCCAATTCCAATTTCTTATTCCAGTCTGCCTCGCTCTGAAAACGCCCTGAAAGCTCCTCAGTAAGGCTCATAGGGTTGTCTCTGAGAATGAGCTCATCTTTTTTATGGGGATTAAAGCCAAAGCGCGGGTCTTTTTTGATCTGCGCTCTGGCAGAAGCCCACCATTTTGTCCATTCTTCTGCTTTTAAGAGACGGCCTGTCAAGGCGCCGCGGATACTTTTTACATACATCCGCTTCCCAAAAGAGGAAAGCAAGGCTTCCAAAAAGAGAGTGGTATCTGTTTGAAAGAGCTCTTCTACCTCTTCCTTATTTTCATAATGGCGGGCCCAGATATGGCCTGTCTGGAGGGGCTGCAAGCTGTGAATTGCCATCTGAATAGACATTTTTTGGTCTGGATTCCCAGCAAAATCAAGGCTAACTTGTTGGTTATCAATTTGGGTGATTTTCCCCACTCCCCTCGAGCGATGCATGACATAGTTGCCCAGGTCAAATACGATATTTCTCTCAAAACTCGCGATACAAGGCTCCACAGCTCTCTTATGATTGGTGAGATCAGAAATTTTTAAAAACTCAGCCAGGAGAGAATGCTGGGCATATTTTGCTCTATAGGCCCTTACTAGATCAGAGCGGGCTCGAGGAGAATGCGGCTCATAATGTAATATCTTTTTGAGCAGGAGTATCACAGTATCCCAATGCTCTTCTGCCCGATACGGCGCAACCAGATAGGACAGATGCGTTGCAATCCATATTTTCTGCCGGTCTCCTACAACAATGCGCTCAATACGTTCAAAAAAAGCTAAGTCCTTGTGATCATGCTGTATCATCAAGAGCCATATATCTGTAAGTTTTTTGTAATCCCGCAGGCGGGCAGAAGTTTCAGCCGCTTGCTTAAGGTAGATAAGCGCATTCTCTTTATCTTCGTCTATGGTAAGGAGGGCGTATCTTTTGGAAATCTCTGGGTTATTGCGGTCTATTTTCGCTAAGCGCTCCAGATAGGGGCGGCTTTCTTTTTTCCCCCTGAGATTTGCAACACTTTCCACCTTGGCGCGCAGAGCAATGCGATGGTCTTTGTAAAAAGAAAGCAAAAGGTCTGCAATATGATCTACTATAGGCCATTTGGAAATAGCGATAAAAGCTTCTAAGACTTCATTCAAAGAATGCCTAAGCTTTTCCTTAGAGTTCTGTTCCTTATGTTCCTGAAGGGATAAAAGACCCAAAAGATAACGAGATGCTAGAGAGTGAGGGCGTTCCTCTAAATGAGACTGGAGGGCTTCTATTAGCTTGTCTTTCTCCTCTGAAGCAGGGATTTGCTTTGCCAGCTCGTCTAATACAAGAATACGATCTAATTGTACGCTGCTTAAGTCTTTGAAGAGACGTTCTTCATTAAATTGGCTGTAGATGTGTTCAAGAAGGCTTTCTTTTGCAGAGCCGCCCGACTGGGTCTCCGCCTGCGCCTTGGCGCCTTGTTCCTGTGTTTCTAACCGCATATTCAAGGGACAGTGCAGTCCTTTTTATGCTTTTTGTCAAGCTAATTTTTGTTCTATTTTGGTAAATACATACCAGCTTGTTTTTTTATTGCTATATTAAGCAAAGATTCGAAAGAGAGCTTGCTTTCCTGCTCCATGCTCTAAGTATTGTATAGTTGCTATGCGTATCATGGCTTTTGATCCCGGTTATGGCCGTATGGGATGGGCGTGTATCATCCAGAAGCCTGAGCAAGGGCAGCTCCAGTATCTCAGTTGCGGCGTATTGGAGACCAAGGCAGGGCAGGCAATGACTCTCAGAATGGCCAAACTACTAAAAGAAATACGCAATATCATGGCAAAATACCAGCCTGATTGCTTTGCGATGGAGCGGCTTTATTTCAGCAGGAACCAAAAAACAGCTGCAGGCGTATACCAAGCGCAGGGTCTCATTCTGGCAGCTGCAGGTGAGAGAGGCGCTTCGCTTGAGGAATTGGAACCCAAGCTCATTAAAAAGGCTGTAAGCGCCTCCGGCAAGGCAAGCAAAGCGCAGCTCATGAAGATTTGCTGCCGTATTCTTTCCTTAGAAAAAGACATACGCCCTGATGATGCGGCTGATGCGCTTGCCTGCGCTATAGCGGCCTATTTTCGTTTTCAATCCCTCACTAAGAAATTGACATAGGCCTTAGCCTAGAATAGAGCGCCCTGTATTGGAGATCATCAGCAAAATGCAAAGACCCAAACTGCAAATCATTCCGGCTATAGATCTTTTGGAGGGCCAAGTTGTACGCCTCTACCAAGGCAAGTACGAAGACGCAACTCTCTACCATACTGAACCTGCGCTGCAAGCTAAGGCCTTTGCAAAGGCAGGGGCAAAACTCCTCCACATTGTAGACTTAAACGCTGCCCGGAGCAAAACAGACGAAGATGAACCTAGACTTGCTTCCAATTCCAAAGCCATCAGAGCGATACTGGAAGCGGTGGAAGGAGAAATGGAAGTAGAACTGGGAGGCGGCCTGCGCAATATGAGGGCTTTAGAGAGCGCCTTTGCCTTAGGGCTTAGGCGATGTATTATAGGTACAGGAGCTGTAAAAAATCCCGCCTTCCTCAAGGAAGCCCTTGCCGCTTATGGGCCTCAAAGGATCATTGTCGGAGTAGATGCGCAGGGAGACAAAGTGCGCATCTCAGGCTGGGAGGAAGACGGAGGAATACTGGTAGCAGAGCTCTTAGCCAGCTTAGAACAAAAGGGAGTAAAGCAAGTAATTTTCACAGATATAGCGCGCGACGGCGCTTTGACCGGGCCAGGCTCTTTGCTTTTTAGCTACATAGAGCAATGCAGCTTGGAGTTTTTTCTCTCGGGCGGGATTTCTTCTATAGAAGACATCAAGAAGCTTTTGGCAAAGGCTCATCCACGCCTTTTGGGCCTTATCTGCGGCCGTGCTATTTATGAGCAGAAGCTGGACCTGAGGCAGGCCGTGCAGCTATGCGGGCAGGCTTCATCTTGAGAAGCGCTCCATTCTATAAATCCGCAAGCCGAAGTTTGATAAGGAGTGGCATCTATGTATAAGCAGAGAAAAGGTTTCTTAGCATGGCTGGCCATTATTTTTTTTAGCTGCGCTCTTGGCGCCTCCTATCTATCATCGCAAAAGCTGCTTTTTGCAAAAAAATGGCAGCTAAGCTATGCCCTTGACCTTGAAAAAAAACTGCTTAGGCAGCGCATAGCTATACTCACCACTAAGCTTGCCTTGTTTCCTCCTCTAAAAGCAGTTAAGCCAAATGGCAAGGCCATGCGAAAATAAGGCATGCATCTCAAAGAAAAGTTAGCTTCTCTCATCCTAAAAAGCCTGCAGGCCCTTGCGCAAGAGCTTGCCTTAGATGCTGAAACGACAGCACCCCCTATTGTCAAACTAGAAGTCATACGCAAAGAGGAATTCGGTGACTATGCCTGCACAAGCGCTATGGACCCCCGCCTGCGCGCCATCTATGCCAAAGCCAAGCCAGAGTTGCATAATCCTCGCAGCTTTGCGCAGGCTATCAGCTCTTTTGCACGCAAGGAGCCCGAAGCCGCAGAGCTCGTAGCGAAGGTCCAAGTAGCAGGTCCCGGCTTTATCAATTTCTTTGTGCAAGAAAAAGCAATGTGCTCTTATTTGTTCCAGCTTAGAAAGGAAAAAGACGCTCTATTCCTTGTCCCACAGGAAAAAAGGAAAGATATCATTTTTGAGTTTGTCAGCGCAAATCCTACTGGGCCTCTCAATATCGTATCAGCTCGTGCGGCAGCCTTAGGAGATGTTTGCTGCCGCCTTCTTGAAACTGTGGGGCATAAGCTTGTGCGGGAGTACTATGTGAATGACTGTGGCAACCAAATTAGCCTGCTTGGCCAGAGCGGCTTTTTACGCTATTTGGAAGTAAAGGGATGTCCCGTGAAGTTTGCCCTCCATGCTGCGAAATCTGAGCTCACGCCCTCTTATCCTCCGGGCAAGGCTTTGGCCTTCCCTCACCAAGCCTATCATGGCCTCTATATAAAGGACATAGTGCAAAAGATGATCCAAGAACAAGCTTGGGAAGCCTCTCCTGACGAGCTTGCTTATTATCAAAAACTAGCCCAAGAGCATGAAGGAAATATGGATTATGTTAGAGAGGAAAAATTTCAAGAAGGCTCACGGATTATGGGGCAGGCCCTCTTGGAATATCTCCTGCAGGAACAAAAACAGGATTTGCTTGACTTTCGTGTCCATTTTCACAATTTCTTTCGGGAAAGCTCTCTTTATGATTCTCACAACTTTGCCGCGCTAAAAAAACAGCTATCTGCCGATCTCTATACAAAAGAAGGCTGCCTCTATTTCCAAAGCACGAAATACGGCGATGATAAAGACCGTGTTGTAGTCCGCGCAGATGGCCGCCCCACCTATTTTCTGGCAGACATAGCCTATCACGCTGATAAAATCAAGCGGGGCTTCCATCATATCTATAATATTTGGGGACCAGATCATCATGGTTATATCGCACGGATGCAAGGCGCCATGCAGTCTCTAGGATACAAGGGCAAGTTTGAGGTGCTGATTGCCCAGCAGGTCCATCTTCTGGAAAAAGGAAAGAAGCTTGCTATGAGTAAAAGAACAGGGCATTTGCTGAGTCTGCGCGCTTTACTTGAAGAAATACCCGTGGATGTGGCGCGTTACTTTTTTGCTATGCGTTCCTTTGCGGCGCCTATGGACTTCGATCTGGCAGAAGCAAAAGATCATTCAGAAAGGAATCCCTATTATTATGTGGCCTACAGCCATGCTCGTATTTGCTCTATTTTCCGTAAGCTTTATGAAACAAGACAGATCAAAGCCTTAGCGCATCATGAGATGGAGCAGGCCTTAGCGGCTTTTGTCTGGACTGCCTCTCGGCGTCGTCTTCTCTTTCAACTCTGCCGCTTTAGCGAGGAAATTCAGGAAGCAGCAGAGTCTTTGGAGCCGCATCGCATTAGCAGCTATCTTTATCAACTGGCTGCGACCTTTACGCAATTCTACAGCGCTAAGGAAAATCGCATCATAGAGCAAGAAGCAAAAAGCGCTGCTTGTCTCCTTGTTTTTTTGGAGCTTACGGCTTTTTGCTTGAAAAAAGGATTGAGTCTGCTTGGCGCAGAGGCGCCAGAAAGCATGGCACGAAAGAGCAGCGAGGCGCCTGCTGATACTACAAACTAAGAGCCGGTCTCAGCTGCCCATTTATTTTATTTAACCAAAGGAGCCTCCAGTTAATTCTCATGACGTACACTCTCTTTTAAGTAGGCTTTGATAAAGGGCTCCAGCTCTCCATCCATCACCGCCCCGACATTAGAGCTTTCATAACCTGTACGCAGGTCTTTGATCATTTTGTAAGGATGCAGAACATAAGAACGAATTTGATTGCCCCATGCGGCGCTTTTCTTCTCCCCAGATCGATTTTTGATCTCTTGCTTGTGCTTCTGCTTTTCTAATTCATAAAGGCGGGCTTTGAGTATCTTCATGGCTGTAGCCTTATTTTTATGCTGGGACCTTTCGTTTTGGCACTGGACAACAATAGCGGTAGGGATGTGCATAATACGTATCGCCGAGTCCGTTTTATTCACATGTTGACCGCCTGCTCCCTGCGCCCTGTAAGTATCCACGCGCAGGTCCTGGTCCCGCACCTCTATTTCTAAGTCTTCATCGATCTCCGGCATAACATGAACGCCGGCAAAGGAGGTATGACGCCGCTTGCCTGAGTCAAAAGGCGACTGGCGTACAAGTCTATGTATACCATTTTCTGACTTGAGCCTGCCATAGGCATTTTCTCCACAAACTAAGAGCGAAACATTTTTGATACCTGCTTCTTCCCCTGCTTGCAAATCCAAAGTGCTTAGCCGCATAGCTTCGCGTTCTGCCCAGCGCAAATACATGCGCAAAAGCATATCGACCCAATCCTGACTTTCTGTTCCTCCAGCTCCGGAGGTGATGCTCAAAATAGCATTGCGGCCGTCATCTGCCCCCATCAATGCCTCTGTGATCATCAAGTTTTCATAGGCCGTGTGGAGCTCCCGAAGCTCGCCTTCCAGCAGCGCCAGGGCTTGGCCTGGCTCCTTATACTCCTCATAAGTCATAGCTATAAGCTCAGAGAATTCCTCTATATCTTTTTTGAGCTTTTTCCAAGGCAAAAGTAACTTTTCCTGCCCAGATTTTTTTTGGCTCAGCCTGCGGGCATACTCCACATCATCCCAAAAATCACTTTGCTGCATCTCTCTTTCCATATCTTCGAGTGAGAGCAGCAGCTCAGCCAAGCCTCTTTTCCTCCAACGCTCCTGAAACTCTTTTTGAAAGAGCATAAGCGCCTGCTCTAAGTCTTGTTTATTCTTGAAGTCCCCCATAAAAAAGATAAGAATAAGGCTGCCTCTTGCTAAGCAAGAGATAATTCATACTTCGGTATGTCTAAGCAAAACTCTCCCTAGATAAGTAGCGCAGAAACATATAACCCCCGGCGCTGAGGAAAAGCATCACAATGATAAAAAGCAGGCGCATTTCACCTAAAGTATCTTTGCGTCGGGATAAAAATTCAGAGAAGTCCAAAGTCTCTTTATATCTTTGGTCAAACTTTAGGATCAAGAGCTCCCTTGGATCAGCATTGCCTTGGAGCTCCTGCCCTTTTCTTTTTTCTGCCTGTAGTAAATGATACTGCTTATCTAGATATTGATTTTGCGTCTCCAACAATGTGATTCTTTCCTGCAGCTGCTGCAATTCTCCTTGCAAACGCATACGATGGAGATAACCCACATCACCTAAAAGCAGAGTATAGACGCCAAGACTCAGGCATAGCATAAAAAGCACATACACTCTCCGGACAAGCTTCATGCCCGTACGCTCCCTGTTTCATTTCTTACTTTTTGCATGGCCATCCCACAAAGGAAAGGCTTTAGAGGCTTGGAAATGCGCTTGCGCCCCAAGGTCCTCTTCTATACGCAGGAGTTCATTATATTTAGCTAAACGATCCGTGCGGGACAGAGAGCCTGTTTTGATTTGACCCGTATTACATGCCACTGCAATATGAGCTATACTTACATCTTCTGTTTCTCCTGAACGATGGCTTATGATTGCGGTATAGGATGACTTGTGAGCGAGCTCTATTGCTTCTAATGTCTCCGTTAAAGTGCCAATCTGATTGATCTTTACAAGAATGGAGTTTGCAATGCGGGACTGTACAGCTTTCTTGAGGCGATGCGCATTGGTAACTAACAAATCATCTCCTACAAGCTGCAAGCGCTTGCCCAAGATTTGACTCAAAAGGGCCCATCCCTCCCAATCATTTTCATCCAAAGCGTCTTCTATCGAAAGAATAGGGAAACGATGACTTAAGTTCTCGTATAAAGCGATCATTTCTTCCGTGCTCTTCGGGTTTTGACGAGAGCCCAAGACATAAAGCTTTTTTTGAGGATCATAGAATTCAGAAGAAGCCACATCCAAGGCCAGCGAGACCTCTTCGTGCGCTTTGTAACCAGCATTTTCTATAGCTCTTAGAATGTATTCCAAAGCTTCCTCATTAGACGCAAGATTAGGCGCAAAGCCCCCTTCATCACCTACAGCAATAATGTGTTTTTTGCTAAGCAAGATATGCTTCAAAGACCAAAAGATTTCTGCGCCTGCGCGTAAAGCTTCCTTATAGCTGGCAAAGCCATGAGGCACGATCATAAATTCCTGAAAATCCAGGGCATTGTCGGCATGCCGTCCTCCATTTAGGATATTCATAAGAGGAACAGGAAGAACGCGGGCCTGCATGCCTCCTATGTAACGGTAAAGGGGCATGCCCAAAGCCTGCGAGGCCGCATGCGCTATCGCCATACTGATCGCTAAAATGGCATTCGCTCCAAGCTTCCCCTTATTGGGACTTGCATCCAGCTCCAGCATAATTTGATCATTGCTGCGCTGCTTAAATACTGACTCGCCTATCAGATGAGGAGCAATTTTTTCTCTGATGTTTTCTATAGCGCATAAGACTCCTTTCGATGCGTAGCGCTTAGGGTCCCCATCACGCAATTCCAGCGCCTCATGCTCACCAGTCGAGGCGCCAGAAGGCACAGCCGCCCTTCCAAAACTGCCGTCTTCACAATGGACCTCTGCCTCTACTGTAGGATTGCCGCGCGAGTCTAAAATCTCCCTGGCTTTGATTTCTCTAATGGCTAAAGGATCGTGCATACTATTTCTCTACTATCTTTATCTCCCTCTGTCGAATATCGATCGCTTCAGCGAATATTTTGAGCCTAAGGGTAATTCTAAACGAGCGACAGTACATTTCCCCTCATTATAGACGCGTAGGTGCTCCGGATCAAAGCCCATTCTACGTATTGTATCCACCACCAATGTAAGCCCCAGGCCATTTTCACCTGTCTCATCTCCATAATACACATACAGGTCTACTAAATCATTCGGCAGGAGGTCCATTGCTCTCTTAAGTTTTCTGCGTAAAGAACGCTCTTCTGGATAGGGCATGTTCTTATCATTTCTCACATAGAGCAGGATGCGCGATTCCTCCATATCTATATCCACATCAATACGCAGATGAAGCCCGCTCATAGCGTCTTCATAATACATAAAATTCAGATAGGCATAGTTACAATGAAAGGCTTCAAGACCTTTTTGGTAGCTTTGAGGGTCATCAAAAGAAAAGCCCTTTTTTGCAAAGAAAATACGTTTCAATTCAGCTTTCACGGCATTATTGACCAACTCCGCAATGACGATCTCAAGACCATCTCTAATATCCGCAAGATCAGCAATCTGCGCCACATAGTCTGCCAACTCGCGTATTTTATGACGCTCAGATCGTTTTTTCAACAAAAAAGAAAAGTGAAATTGCGCTTCTAAGGCATTCATGATACAGGCAGACGCAGACGCAATATTGAGCAAAATCTTAGCGCCGCTTAATAAGGAAGACAAGGAACTCTATCTGATCTAAGCGCTTGCAGCAAAGGTCAAGAGCCGCGTATAGGGACATAGTCCATCTTTAAAGGGAATTCCAGACGAGTAACCGTTTTGCTGCCCTCATTGTAAACTCGGAAGTGCTGCGGGTCAAAACCTAATTGACGTATCAAATCAACAGTCATTGTCAAACCCAAACCTAAGCCCTCCATATCATCGCCATAATACACATAAAGCTCAAGCATTTCTTCTAAATCACGCTGCATGACTTTTGCCATCTTTTTGCGCAGGCGTAATTCTTCTTCTGCAGACATGCTGTTGTTATTTTCTATCAAGATAAGCAGCCGATTTTCATCTAGTTCAATATTGATCTGCACCTTCAAATCCAAGAGCTGCATAGCCTTTTCATAATGGACAAGGTTCATATGGGCAAAATTATCATGAAAGGCTTTAAGGCCTATTTCGTAGCTCTGCGCATCATCAAACTTATAGCCCTTGGCATGAAAAAAAAGCCGCTTCAGATTGGCCTTCACCGCATTGTTAGCAAGCTCGCCTATAATGATGCTTAATTTTTCGGCCATCCCCTCCTTGCCAACGTGCTCCTCTACCTCCTGAAGCTTAGAGTGTAATTTCCCCCTCTCCTCTCTAATACTTAGGCGAATGAGGTAGTTTGCAGATATCTTAGAAGTCATAAGGGAAGTTCATACACGGGAATTTGCGTATAGTTTTTAGGTTTTCAAAGCTTGTCTGATATAATTGTCTGATATAATTGTCTGGTATAATTGTCTGGTATAATTGTACAATGGAGCTTTTGATAGTCTGTACATCCTTTCATTTATTTCTGTTTTTTGCTGCTAAGTAGATTACTTTCGTATAAGCCCTAAAAGCAGCTTTCTGTTTTCATTTCTGTTTTTACAGCCTCTATGCTTCTTACTATAGCCCAATAGCCCGCTATAAGAAAATAGCAATAGCAGTCCATTGTAGTTCACAGCTTTAGCTTTTTGCGTCTCTATATAATCAAGCAACTTTGTTGCTGTCTGCTTGGGTATCTTGGCTTTTACCAAACTGCCTATCAATTCTAATGTTTGTATCGCTGCGCTCATTTTATGTGTTTGCTGCTATGATATAAGGTCTTCAATTCAAAGGCCCCTGTGTTGCATGAAGTTAGACTACTACCTTAGCTGTGTACGGCAAGCGTTTTTTTCTTCCAAAGCAGGCCAGACTGCTAAAGCCACATAACGAAGCAGAAAACAGGGGGAACGCAGAAACCCTGCCACTTCTTGCAAGCAGCAAGATGCCATTTTCATGCCTGACTAAGGATGCAGTCAGGCCGAAAGCAGATCGCCGCAATCGGGCAAATCATAGGCATTGGCCATCATTTTCCCCGCCCCCGACCACAAGCGCCCGCCTAAGGACGAGGCCAGGCCGACAGTATATCGCCGCAATCGGGGATGCTGGCTTCGCCCTCGTCCATATCCTGATCGTTGCTGCTAATCGTCTCACAGACCTTGATGGTGGCGCCAAGGCTTGGATTCGGATTTTCTGTCTCTGGATTGTCTGGATCAAAGTTAAAATACAGCAGGAGCGGGTAGGCATTATCCACAAAAAGCCAGCGCGTGGTGCGCCAAGACGTATAAGCCGTTGCTGTTTTCAATACAGCAGTAGCAGAGCCTGTTATTCCCGCAAGCGTGCTAATAGTAACGCCATCAGGAGCATCTCCTGCCTTGTTGACTGTAGCCGTTGTTGTATCAAAGTGATTGTTTGTGATATTTGCATCCAGTTTAGTCTGGTTGCCATTGCGAATCAGCCCGATAAAGCCAACGTTATCGCTGCCATGGCCCACGGTTGTGCCCACCGCCATAGAGTTATGGACCTGAGAGCGCAGGGCAGTGTTTGTATTCGCAGTCTCTTCGCCAAAGATAGTTCCAATCAGAGCGCCGACATTGTCATCCCCCATACCAGCAGTTCCGCAGGTGTTGTCGCTGCCATCACAGACAGAGGCGCTGCTAAATGATTCGCTTACGACAGCATGAGTAAGCTGGCCCACCAGACCACCCATATGATCAATGCCATCTCCACCAAGGGCGACAGATCCACTGCTGCTGCTCCCCACAATCATGCCTTCCACGCTGCTGCCCACTAGTCCCCCTATGTAATCACTGCCAGCTCTACCATCGCCGACAACCCCACTGCTCCTGCTGCCTATAATAGAGCCTTGGCTATAACCCACCAGGCCGCCCATATGATCATTGCCACCGTTGCCAGTGATGATATTGGCGCTGCTGCTGCTCCTTAGAATCAGGCTGCCAGAAGACATCCACCCCACCAGGCCGCCCATGTAATCTGAGACCGTCCCGCCATTGGAGATACCCACACCATTGCTGCTCCCTATAATCTGGTCAGTACCGGCGCCAGCGTTCATATAACCCACTAGACCGCCTATGCTAAGGCTAAAAGTACTGGCGCTGTCGCCCTGGATGGAGCCGGAGCCCGTGACATGCACCCCGATGATCTTGATTCCTGCGTTTGCTCCCGGTGTACCCCCGCAAAGAGCGCCAACATAGCGGCGCCCCTTGACTCGAGGACTCTCCAGTATGAGATTTCTGATTTCTGCGGCCTGCCCTATCGAGCCTCCAGTTGATGTTGATACGCAGGAGGCAAACAAGCCAGCGTCGTTGCTGTGATCGTTGGCGGCTGTGCGATGCGTTATGTCTATATCGATGTTGCTGATTGCATTGCCATTGCCTTCCAGTATCGCCCTAAAGCGCTGGCCGGCTTGGTCACTGCCCATCGGATCAAGATTACCTATGGTAGCAGGGCCGTTCAGGTCGATGTTATCCCCTGTCGTGCCAGGAAGCCCGTCCGGGCCGGAAAAATCAATGTCAGCGACAAGCTCGTAGCCGCAGAGATAGACGCCGTCTGTTGCGATTGGGCAGTTTGCGGTGGGTGATTCAGGAGCGCCAAGCCTGCTGCCCTCGTTGCCGGTATCATCGTCTTCTTCGTCGTCATAAGAAGTCCCAGCTAGATTAAAGCGGATGTTGTAGAGCTCCTCGGCAGTCCTGATTTCTATCAGGCCGTCATCATCGTCGTCTACGTCATGCAAGTCAGCTACGCCATCGCTGTCGCTATCAGTACCAGAAACGCAGGCGTCTCTGTCTTCGTTGACCTGATCACCTGTGGGCACGCAGTTTTGGCAGAGGCCAGCGCTGGTGGCGACATGGCCCTCTATAGCTATGCAGGCCTCATCTGTAATACATTCGCTGCCCAGCACGCTCCAGGGATTCCCGCCTTCATTCTGGCAGGCGCTTTGCGTGATGCACTGGCTTTTGTCTACGCTGCTTATCATACTTGAATCTGCGCAGGCTTGGCAGAGGCCAGCGCTGGTGGCGATATGGCCCTCTATCGCCACGCAGGCCGCATCCGTAATACATTCGCCGTCCAGCACGCTCCAGGGATTCCCGCTTTCCATCTGACAGGCGCCTTTGCGTGATGCACTGGCTTTTGTCCACGCTGCTTACCTTGACCTAAGTCTGCGCAGTTTTGGCAGACGTCGGCGGCGGTAGCCACATGGCCGGGCATATTCATACAATCGGCATCACTAATACAGGCGGCAGCATCCAGCACGCTGTTACTTCCAGTTAAGCATGCAGTTTCGGTCACACAGTCGAAGCCGGTCAGGCTACTTATGAGGCTTAGCGTCATACAGTCTACACACTCGGCAGTGAGGGGCCGAGCGGCCTGGCCTGTCACAGCGATGCAGGCTGCGCTGCCGATGCACTGAGTCTTGTCTATGCTACTATAAGTTCCTGATAATAATCCTCCTCTTGATCCTGTGCAGAGCTCGCAAGTCCCGTCGATGGTAGCTACACGGCCAGTCATAGCCTGGCAGGCGGCATCAGTAATACATTCGTAGCCATCCAGCACACTATAGGCGCCAGAGCTTCCCATTCTCACAGTCTGCTACGCTGATGCACGCGGTTTTGTCTATATTGCTCACTTCAGCTGGTTCTTCGCAGTCTTGGCAATCGCCGCTGGCTGTGGCAACCTGGCCAAACACAGCGGTGCAGGCCATTGCCGTGATGCACTGGGTCCTGTCTACGCTGCGCACAGGATTTGGATCCGCGCAAGGCAAGCAGGCGCCGTCAATGGCAGCCACATGGCTATCCATCGCCATACAAGCGGCATCAGTAATACATTCGCTGCCCAGCACGCTCCAGGGATTCCCGCTTTCCATCTGACAGTCGCTTATGCTGATGCATGCGCTTTTGTCTACATTGCTTATGAGACTTGATGCTGCGCAGTTTTGGCAATTACCGGCGCTGTTGGCCACATGGCCCAGCTCAGCGATGCAGGCGCTTTCCTCGATGCACTCGCTTTTGTCCACACTGCGCACATGAGAAAGATACCCCGCGCAGGACTCGCATTCATGATAGTCTGCGTCGGCGATATGGCCGTCCATAGCGATACAGGCGCTTTCTGTGATACACTCGGTTCTGTCTACGCTGGCAAAAGTATTTGTATCTGCGCAGTTTTGGCAGACGTTGTCCACAGTGGCCACATGGCCGTCTATACCCGTGCAATCGTAATCCGTCACGCACTCATTGTCATTCAGGACGCTATTTGCGCCGCCGCTTCCCATCTGGCAGGTGTCTACGCTGACGCAGGCGGTTTTGCCTATATTGCTTATGAGACTTGATGCTACGCAGTTTTGGCAATTACCGGCGCTGTTGGCCACATGGCCCGGCTCAGCGATGCAGGCTGCTGTCTCGATACACTCGCTTCTGTCCACGCTGCGCACAAAATTGATGACATCCGTGCAGGCCTCGCACTCATGATAGGATGTGGCGATATGGCCGTCTATAGCCTGGCAGGCGCTTTCCGAGATGCACTGGGTCCCGTCTACGCTGACAAAGGTATCTGAGTCTTCGCAGTTTTGGCAGACGTTGGCGGCAGTGGCCGCATGGCCGGCTATACCTGTGCAGTCTATATCACTAAGACATTCGTTGTCATTCAAGACGCTATTTTCGCCTGAGCTGAGAGCCTGGCAGGCTGCTATGCTGATGCACTGGTCTTTGTTTAAGCTGCTCACGGGAGTTAAGCCAGTGCAGGCTTGGCACTCATTCCCGCCGACGATGATCTGGCCGCCCACGCTGGCGCAGGCTGTTCTGCTGATGCACTCGGTTTTGTCTGCGCTGCTTAGGAGATTTGAGTCTGCGCAGTCTTGGCAATCGCCGTCGGCGGTGGAGGCATGGCCAGTCATATTCATACATTCGGCATCCGTAATACATTCGCTGCCCAGCACGCTATAGGCGCCAGAGCTTCCATCCTGGCAGTCGTCTATGCTGATGCACTGGTCTTTGTCTATATTGCTTAGGGGAGTTGTGCCATCGCAGGCTTGGCAATCCCCGCCGCTCGTGGCGACCTGGCCTGGCACAGAGGTGCAGGCGCTGTCTGCGATGCATGCGGTTTTGTCTACGCTGGCAAAAGTATTTGTGTCTGTGCAGGCTTGGCAGACGTTGTCCACAGTGGCCGCATGGCCGGCTATAGCCTTGCAGACCGCATCTGTCACGCACTCATTGCCATTCAGCACGCTGTTTGCGCCGCCGCTTCCCATCTGGCAAGTGTCTACGTTGACGCAGGCGGTTTTGCCTATATTGCTTACAGGAGTTAGACCTGAGCAGGCCTGGCACTCGTTCCCGCCGACGATGATCTGGCCGCCCACGCTGGCGCAGGCTGTTCTGCTGACGCATGCGGTTTTGCCTATATTGCTTACAGGAGTTCCTCAGAGCAGGCCTGCAGACGTTGGCGGAGGTGGCCGCATGGCCAGCCATAGCCTTGCAGACCGCATCCGTCACGCACTCATTGCCATTCAGGACGCTATTGGGAGAGGGGCTTCCCGTCAGGCAGTCATCTTCAGACTGGCAGGCGGTCTTGCCTATATTGCTTACAGGCGTTGTATCAGCGCAGGCCTGGCATTCATCTGTGGCTGTTGCGACCTGGCCTCCCACGCTGGTGCAGGCTGTTCTTGTGATGCACTGGTTTTTGTCCACATTGCTTATTTGACTTGAATCCACGCAGGCCTGGCAATCGCCAAGGGCCGTTGCGACATGGCCTGCCATATCGGTGCAGGTCGCCGCAGCGATACATGCGCTTTGATCTATATTACGCACCTCCCCATCGTCGCAAGCCTCGCAGTCACCTGTGGCAGCGGCAACCTGGCCTGACGTGCCTGTGCAGACCGATGCGGCGATGCACTGATCTTTGTCTACATTGGCAAAAGTATCTGTGTCTGTGCAGTCTTGGCACTCGTCGCCGTTAGCAACAACTTGGCCTGCCGTACCTGTGCAGGTCTCCTCGCTGATACATGCGGTTTTGGCTACATTCGTCACGGGAGTAGTGTCGGCGCAGTCTTGGCACTCGTCGCCGTTAGCAACAACTTGGCCTGCCGTACCTGTGCAGGTCTCCTCGCTGATACATGCGGTTTTGGCTACATTCGTTACGGGAGTGGTGTCGGCGCAGGCCTCACAATTACCATCGGCCTTAGCAACATGGCCTGTCTTAGAAGTGCAGACAGTCGGGCTGATGCAGGAAGTACCTGCAGGGTCTACAAACTTGCCGGGGGCTGTGCGGCAGGCGCTGGCAGCAATGCAGCCACTATCAACGGTATCAAGTATCTCGCCTTCTGCGCACTGCCCTGAATCCCGCAGGTGTTGGTCGCCCGGTTTAGTATTTGCGGGCTCGTGCAGCTTTCTTCCGTCTCGCAGGTGGGCTTGGTGTCGGGCTTCAGCTCGCCAGGCTCACAGCTGCTAACGCAGGCCGTATTGCCAGAGTTAGGATACTGGTCTCCGGCGCAATTCACGCAGACATTGGTCGCCGGGCTGGGCGCTGTGCGCCTGTGCAGCTTGCCAGCGTCTCGCAAGTGGCTTGTCTGTCGGCTTGATTTGGCCAGAGGGACAGCTACTAACGCAGGCCGTGCGATCAGAGTTCGGATACTGACCCTGAGGACAATCTATGCAGGCGCTCTTTGCGGCGTTCAATGCCTGGCTGCCAGCGCAGGTGGGAGTCTCTCCTCCTCCGCCATTTCCACTACCGGCATCTCCACCACCTCCACCACCTCCGCCGCCA